>JAJDTB010000045.1 GCA_022827345.1 Gemmatimonadota bacterium
ATCGCGCTCTTCTGCGTCACCTATGCGCAGGTGATCTGGGCGCAGGTCGCCATCGCCATCGCGATCCTCCTCGGGCCGGTCTTCATCCCATTCCTGCTCTTCGAGCCGCTTGCGTTCCTCTTCTGGGGCTGGTTCCGCACGATCATGGTCTACACGCTCTACGGCGTCGTCGCCGGCGCCGTGCTGCGCGTGTTCATGGGCATCGGACTCGGATACATCACGACCTTCGCAGGAACCCTGATCGGAACCGGCGGCGCCGACGCCTTCGAACTCTGGCTCTGGGCCGTCGTCCTCATGCCGCTCGTCGTCTGCGGCCTCATGGCCGGTCTCAAGGTCGGCGAACTCGCCTCGATGCTGGTGTCCGGCTCCGGCTCGTCCGGGTCCGGGTTCATGGCGCTCGTCATGCGCGGCGCGGCCGCGCCCGCCGCATCCGCCGCCAAGCCCCCCGTCTGAACCGAAGGAGACGACACAATGAAACGAGACCGTGACGCGGGCCGCGAGTACGCCGAGATCTGGGGCGAGACGGTGCAGGCGAACCGCAGGCTCCGGACGGTCCTGGTGTTCCTGTCCGCCAGCATCGTGCTCGGCGTCTTCGTGCTCCTTCGGATCGCGGGGGCGGAGCCGCCCAAGCCCATCGTCGTGCGGGTGGACGAGGTGGGCCGGGCCGAGGCGCTGGCCTACGAGGCCGCGACCGCGCAGGCCGATCCGCTGGATCCGACCACCAAGTACTTCCTGAACCGGTTCGTCCACGACTTCCACTCGCGGCGCCGCGCCACCGTCGAGGAGCACTGGACCCGCAGCCTCCGGTTCCTCTCGACCGGGCTCGCCAACGCCGCGTTCCAGAGGGACGGCGCGGAGGTCGCTTCCACGGCGGCCGGCACCGCCGAGACGGAGCGCGAGGTCGAGGCCGTCGTGCTCCGCATCCATCCCGCGCCCGAGCCGCCGCACGGCGCGACGGCCGACTTCGATCTCGTGCACCTGCGGGGCGAACAGGAGATCCGGCGCGAGCGCTGGTCGCTCACGCTCCGGTTCGAGTTCCTGGACTCGCTCCCGAACGAGCTCGTCGTGCACAACCCGATGGGACTCCTCGTCACCTACATGCGCGCCGACCGGGCGCTGGTCACCGGGAACTCGCCGTGATCGCGCATCTCAAGGGCCGCGAGAATGCGCTCGTAGCGTTCGGCTGGACGGGCAGGCAGGCCGAGTGGATCACGCTGGTGTGTCTGCACAGCGGCGTGTTCACGCGCGGGCAGGCGACGAGGTTCCTGGACGCACACCCCGAACAGGTGCGCCGCGGCATTCAGGAGCTTGTCGCGCAGGGCGTCGCGCGCGAGGAGATCGAGCCCCGGGCCGCGGACATCGGCCGCGTCTGCCGGATCTTCGGCCGCGCGATCTACCGCGCCCTCGGCGCCGAGCACATCCGGCACCGCCGCGAAGCGTCGGTCGAGGTGCTCCTTCGCCGACTTCTCTCGCTCGACTACGTGATCGAGCATCGGGACCTGCCCTGGCTTCCGACCGAGGACGAGAAGGTCGCCGCGTTCGAGGCGCTCGGGATCGAGAAGGCCATCCTGCCGTCGCGCCTCTACCGGGGCGCCATGGACGACACCCGCCGCTACTTCCCCGTCAAGCTGCCCGTCGCCGTCGAGCCGGACCGCGCCGTGTTCGTGTACGCCGATCCCGGCCACGACACCGCCACCGCGCTCCGCTCGTGGGGCGCGGCGCACCGGCCACTGTGGCGGGCCGTCGCCGAGCGGGGCCGGTCCGTCGAGGTCGTCGCCATCGGCCGCACCCGCTCCGAGACCGGGCGCGCCGAGAAGGTCATGCGCCGGTGGACCGAGGCTTCCGGTCCGGACGAGCCGGCCGAGGAAGTCCGCGCCGAACTGGCCCGAATCGAGCGCGCGATCCTGAAGGGCGCGGTCGAAGTGCTCAACCAGTACGGCGGGCTGCAGGGCGCGATGCAGCGCTCCGTCGCCCTCGGGAAGCGGACCCGCCGCCGTCCCGGCCCCGGGTCCATCCATCGGGGCGGCACCTGGCGGGCCACCCGTCTCGCGGGGACGACCTACCGATGACCGGGCCGCGTGCCGTGCCGCAGCGCGATGTGAAAACGACGCAGGGGGTCGTTTCACACGGAAACGCCCCTGGGATTCACACGGCGGAAGACGCGTATCCGAAGTACCTGCAATGCCTTGCGGACAAACGGAACGGTCGCCCGGTGCCGCTCCGGGCACTCGGGCGGTGCCGGGAGCGACCCCCCGCCCAAAGGGCTTGGTGCGGCACGGCGCCGAGTGTGTTTTCACAACTCGCCGCCCGCCTTCCAGGGGTCGCTCCCGCGCCAGCAGTCCCTCCGGGAAGGGGGTTCGGCCGATGAAGTCCGGTGCCCTCGCCATCATCGGGGCGGCCGCCGGAGCCGTGGGCGGCCACGCGCTCAAGGCGCCGTTCCCCGGCACGGGCGACAACCCCGTGCTCGACCTGATCGCCCATCACGATCCGCGCCTCTGGGCCGCGCTTCGCCTGTGGCACTACGCATGGCCCGCCGTCGCCGTCGTGCTCTCCGGGAGCCTCTGCCTCTCGGTCTGGCGGGTCTGGTTGCAGCCGCTCTTCCGGGTCCGGCGGCGCGGCACGCTCCCCGCCTGGCCCACCTCGCCGACGGACGCGACGCCCTCGCTCGTGATCGGCGAACTGCACCATCCGACCGTGTCGAGAGAGAGCGAAGAGCCGTCCTGGCTCGTGATCCCCGAGAAGGGACTCTACACCGGCACGCTCATCGTGGGAGCGGTCGGCACCGGCAAGACCAGCGGGTGCATGTATCCGTTCGCCCGCCAGCTCCTCACCTGGTGGGCCGGCGATCCCGAGCGCCGCGCGGGCGCGCTCGTGCTCGAAGTCAAGGGCGACTTCTGTCATCAGGTGAGGAGCATCCTCGAGGACGCCGGGCGAGCGGACGACTACCTCGAGATCGGGCTCGGCGGGTCGCTCCAGTGGAACCCGCTCGACGATCCGCTGCTCGACTCCTACTCGCTCGCCTACGGCGTCGCGTCGCTCATCAACCAGCTCTTCGGCAAGTCGCGCGAACCCTTCTGGCAACAGGCGTACACGAACCTCGTGCGCTGGATCATTGAACTGCACCGGCTTCTGCCGGGGGGCTGGGTCACGCTCCGGGACATCTACCGCTGCACCGTCGACGCCGACCTCCTGGCCGGCAGGATCGCCGAGGCCCGGGAAATGGCCGACGAGCGATGCCCGGTCCGGGCCGTTCTCTCCAACGCGGATATCGCCAAGCACACCGAGCCCCTCGGCGCGTGGGCCTGGGAGGTCGTGCCCGGCGCGGAGGAGGCGGCCTGCCGGCTCGATGCCGCGCTGCGGACGAAGCTCGGGGAACTCGGCGTCGAGTACGAGATCGAGGTGGCCGGCGGCGGTGCCGGGAGGGAGTTCGCCGAGCGCGTCGAGGCCATCGAGCGGTGGTACGACAAGGACTGGTCTCAACTCGACGCCAAGCTCCGCACCTCGATCGTCGAGGGGATCAGCGTCTTCCTGTCGCTCTTCGACCAGCCGGAGGTGGCGAGCGTGTTCTGTCCGCCCCCGCCCGCGGACGACGCGCATCCCGAACGCGACGAAGACGCCCCGGACGTCCAGCCGATGCCCGGACTTCGGCGGCGGCTGCCTCCGCTCGCCCAACTGATCGACGAGGGCAAGGTGCTCGCGCTCAACATGCCCGCCGGGGCGAACCCCGCACTTGCCCGCGCCATCGGCGTGCTGCTCAAGAACGCGTGGATGCAGGCGCTACTCCGCCGGCCCGCCGAGGCCGCGCGCCACCCCGACCGCACCATGCGGCCCGCCGTGTTCATCTGTGATGAATACCAGGCCTTCGCCACGGTCGGGCAGGACGACCCGTCCGGCGACGAGAAGGCGTTCGCGCTCACGCGGCAGTGCCGGTGCATCCCGATCGTCGCCACGCAGTCGATCTCCTCGCTCCGCTCGGTGCTGCCATCCGGAGAAGCGTGGCGCACGCTCGTCCAGACGCTCCGCACCCGGATCTTCCTGTCGCTCTCCGACGAGGGCTCCGCGAAGATCGCGTCCGAGATGTGCGGCTCCGTCATGAAGACGCAGGCCTCCTACACCTTCACCGAGACCACGGGCAGGCCCGAGTTCTCGCTGCTCTCCGGCCGCGCGGGCGGCGGCCGCGGCACCATCGGCGCGAGCAAGTCGTTCCGGCGGTCGAGGGAGCCGGTCTTCACGCCGCGCGAGTTCTCGCTGCTCGCCAACTACCAGGCCATCTGTCTGCCCTACGACGGCGTCAAGTCGCTGCCCGCACGGCGCGTCTACCTCAAGCCCCACTACCTGCCGAGGGAGATCGGCTACTGGCGGCAGCGCGAGGAGGGCCGGATATGAAGCGCGCCAGCGGCGTCGGACACCTGACCCCGTTCCTTCCCGGTCTGGAGACACTGCTCGGGGACCCCGAGGTCTCCGAGATCATGATCAACGGACCCGCGAACGTCTGGGTCGAGCGGGCGGGGAAGCTGGAGCCCCACGAGGCCCCGGCCCTGACCACCGCGTGGCTCCACCGCGCCGCCATCCACATCGCCCGGCCGCTCGGACTCGATCCCGCCCAACGGCCGATCCTGGACGCCCGGCTCGAAGACGGGTCGAGGGTCGCGATCTGCACGCCGCCCGCATCTCCCGAGGTCGCGATCACCATCCGCCGGTTCGGCGGCCGCGCGTTCTCGGCCGAGGACCTGGTGCGCCTAGGCTCGCTGCCCGAAGACATCCTCGAAGCGGCCCGGAGCACGCTTGCGGCCCGCCAGAACATCCTGGTCTCCGGCGGCACGGGGTCGGGCAAGACCACGCTGCTGAACGCGCTCATCGAACTCCTGCCCCAAGACGAGCGGATCGTCGCCATCGAGGACACGCTCGAACTCAGGATCGACCGCGCGAACTGCCTCCGCTTCGAGGCCGGAGCCACCACCTCCGAGACGCCCGTCGAGATCCGCGACCTGGTGCGCCACGCGCTCCGCCACCGGCCCGACCACATCGTCGTCGGCGAGGTCCGGGGCGGCGAGGCCGCCGACCTGCTCCAGGCGCTGAACACCGGACACGGCGGCTCGCTCACGACCATCCACGCCAACAACGCGCGCTCCGCGCTCTCGCGGCTCGCGAGCTGCGCCATGCAGGCCGGCGACGCGCTGCCCTGGGAGGTCACCTGCCGGGGCGTCGTCGACGGGATCGCGCTCGTCCTGCACGTGGCCCGCCGCGGAGGCCGCCGGTTCGTCGAGGACGCGCTCGAGGTTTGCGGCTACGACGCGCCCACCGGCCACTGGATCACCGCGCCGCCCGGAGAGGAGCCCGGGACGCGACCGGAGAGAAGAACCCACACCCACCCACCGAAGGAGGTGAACGCATGAAACGCGATGACGGGACCATCCGGGTCCGCACGCTCGACGACTTCGACCGCGAGCTCGCCCGCGACGGCGGCGAGACGCTCGAAGTCGAGGCCGAGCTGGCCGAGGAGTACGGCCTCTTCCCCGAGGAGGTCGGGACCGAAGACGAGATCGCGGCCGCCTGGGACGACCCGCACGGCGACGCCGGGGAGGAGGACGACGACCGATGAACCACGACGAATACCACCGAAAGTTCGCCGACGCGATCATCGAGCAGATCCGCCAAGGCACCGCGCCCTGGCAGAAGCCCTGGGCGCCGGGCGAGCGGGTGATGCCCATGAACGTGGACACCGACCGCTCCTACCGGGGCGGCAACAGCCTGCACCTGGCCGCCGTCCAGCAGGAGCAGGGCTACGGCGACGTGCGCTGGGGCACCTACCGCCAGATCCAGGCCCGGGGCGGACAGGTCCGGAAGGGCGAGCGCGGCACCCGCATCCTCTCCTTCCAGGACAAGAAGCGGATCGCCGTCACCGACGAGCGCGGTCGGCCCCGGCGGGATGCCGAAGGCAAGAAGATCTACCGCTACGAGAAGCTCAAGGCGCCGTTCGTGCGCCAGTACACCGTCTTCAACGCCGAGCAGGCCGACGGGCTGCCCGAGCGTGCGAACCCCACTCCCGAGCCGCTCTGGAAGGTCCACCAGGAGGCCGAGCGGGTCATGGAGGACGCCGGCGTGCCGGTCCGCCACGTCGCCGGCGACCGCGCCTACTACCACATGAAGCGCGACGAGATCGTGCTGCCCGAGCGCGGGCAGTTCCCGTCGGCCAACCACTACTACCAGACCGCGCTCCACGAGCTGGGCCACAGCACCGGCCACGAGGACCGGATGAACCGCGAGACCCTCATCCAGGGAATCGATGGCGGCTTCGGCTCGCCCCAGTACGCGCGGGAGGAGCTCCGGGCCGAGATCAGCGCCATGATGACGGGCGAGCGCGTCGGGGTCGGGCACGACCCGAGCCGGGGCGCGGCCTACGTCGAGGGCTGGATTCAGGCGCTCGAAGAGGATCCCCGCGAGATCCGGCGCGCCGCCGCGGACGCGCAGAAGATCTCCGACTTCGTGCTCGTTCGGCACCGCGAGCGTCTGGCCACGCGCGATCCCGTCGCCGTGGCCGCGGTCCGCACGCCCGCGCCCACGCACGGGCTCCAGCGGATCCAGGTGCCCGCTGCGAAGCTCCCGACGCCTGAGCGCGGCTTCGGACCGAGCCGCTGAAGACGTGAGAGGAAGAGAGATGTTCGGCCGCACCGCCGAACCGGACCC
>JAJDTB010000042.1 GCA_022827345.1 Gemmatimonadota bacterium
ACGCCTCCGTCATCCACCACCAAGATGGCGTCCGGCGACGCATCGAAAACATCTCTGAGCAGGGTGTCCGTGAGCATGACGCATTGTAGCAACGCAATCGGCAGCGTGCCACACCGGAGGGCTTGAAGCGGGAGGACGGCCGGAGGACGCTGCAAGGACCGGCGCTGATCGCGGGACCTCCTCAGAATCGATCTCATGAGGCCCATGGGATCACATCCCGCCCGCGGCCCGCACTTCGCCGGTCCGGCCTTCGTATGCAGCTCCCTCCGACACCCAACTCAGGATTGCGTTCGAGCCGGTCTTCCTCACCAATACCCGCTCGGATTCCGCCTTCGGGCGTCCGCCCGGGCCGGTGCCCAGAGAGCGTTGGACGACAAGCAGCTGCGGGGTGGATGCCGGGCCAGCCAAGTTGCCGAAGACGTACTTGTCGGCTCCGCTGTTGGCCCAACCCATGCCTGCCGCAATCTCATCGAACAAGCCTGCCTTGCGTAGATGCGCCCAGCCGCGTGAGGCGTCCACGTCCAGAGCGATTCCCAGAGTGGAAAAGCGCATCCTGGCGTTCCGAGCATGCGCCGCGACGAGGACCTTCGCGTCCCTCACCGCGCGCGCCACCTCGGGCAGATTCGACCAGCCGCACGACGACGAACCCAGATAGACGAGCACGATCTCGTCTTCGGCTCCGGGAGCGGCTACGCTGCCGGGCCGGTACTCCCGCGCCTCGCGCGCCGGCACGGCAAGCTCGATGTCCACCGTGGGGATCAGACCCACAGTGGCAAGGGTCATGCCCGCAACCGATCCCACCGTGAACACCGTACCGGCGATCCATGATGTCCTTGTCTTGCGAGTCATTGTCCAGCCACCCCCTTCAGCGCGGAGGCCATCCTGATCAACCGGGAATCACCGAACGCCCGCACCTCGATCCGGGGGTACGGATCCTCGTACAGCGCGACATATCCTCCCTCGAAGGGAATGGCTCTCGGCACCTCATCTCCGAGAAAGGCTCCGGCACCGGACTCGGAGTCCAGCAGGTAGCTCTCGATGGAAACCGTCCGTCGAACCATGCTTCCGTGGCCCACCTGAACCAGCAGGTGGCCTTCCGCAACGGGGTGGACCGAGCCCAGAACATCCCATTGAGCGGGGCGACCCTTGCGAATGTAGTTTCGTCCCCTCTGGTTCACCCCTTGATAGACGGGCATTCCAGAAAACGTTTCGAGCTTCGAGGCCCAAACGAGCGAGCCGTCGAGCGAGTCGAAGGCCCGAATCAGCGGGATGGCGCGATGGCCGAGCACCACCAGACCGCGTCTGGCATTCGCGCATGCCAGCGCACCCTCGGCGAGCGCCATCTGTACGAGCCAGTTTTCGTCCTGATAGCCTCCTCCGAAGGCAGGGGCAACCGAGTCGGTCCCGAAGATCGGCAGTTGATGGACGAGCGTGTTCGCGTCCTGGCGATAGCCGTTGACAAAGACCCGCCCGTCGCGCATCGAGCAGATCGCGCGGGGGCCGACCGGGGCCTCGATTGTCTGGGTCGCGCTCCATCCTTGCTCGGTGGGCGCGAACACCTTGACGCGTAGATCACGCGACGCGACCAGAATCCGTCCGTCACCGAGCAGTTCGATGCCGATCGCGTGCCGAAGTTCGGACGGTCCGTCTCCGAACCCGCCGAATCTGTGGAGGAAGCGGCCGGCGAAATCGAACGCGCGCACCTCTTGAGCTTGCTCGTCGAGAACGTAGAAAAGACCGGCGGTGTCGACCGCTACATCGGCCAGACTTCCGAAGACCGTGGGATCCGAACGTTCCGAATGATCCATCCCCGCGCTGCCGATTGCCACGACAAGGCGGGCGTTTCGGATCGCGTCGCGCGCGGCGGTCCACTTCGCCAGCCGTGCGGGTGCCATGTCCCCCGGAACGCTATCGCGCGTGATCGACGTAGCCCCCTCGCTCCCGGGAATCCGACCGGGCAGCGGATGCACGCTTTCGTTGTTCCTTGGGCCGTCACAGGCGCCCGCCGCGAACCCAAGCGCAGCGACGCTCAGGAGTACTGGGAAGAGTCGGGGTGGTGGTAGGAATCGAGTTTTCATTTTGGCCTCACAATCACTTGGACTGGGTTTGAACGGGATGCGGCTCCGAAGTAGCCGAAGATGCCTTCATCGCCGCTGAGCCCGAAGCTGGGCCAAGGGCGGATCACAAGACGGTCGTAGCGGAGCCGGGCGAAGCGGGCGAAGTTCTCGTCGAAGCCGACGAGGTGGAGGTCGAGGCGGAATTCGGGAGGCCGCCAAGCGTTCTGGGGCGAACTGGAACCATAGCCCCAGACCGTGATGCGAGCGCGATCAGCCTCCGGGTTCAGCTCCCTGGGCGCGAGGCGCTTTATCCATCTGGGCTCCTCGCTCAAGTCGCCTGTGCTGTCCACGACGACCTGCAAGATATTGGCGGCTTCCGCTACGATGAACTCCACCCCGGCAGGAGTCTCGTATCGTACATCGACGCCGAACGTGTCACCGGTTGGCGTGGCAACGAACTGCACCGATGGCTCGACGAGCACCGGAGCGGAAGGGACGGTGGTGGCTCCCGAGAAGGCGCCGAGTTCCGTGGTGCCCGACAGGGTGTAGCGGCCGCCCACCTCGATTGGCTCTGGAAGCTGGGCGCGCAAGCATGATACAGGCCCCTTCCAGGCCACCGACCCGGATATCAGATTGCACGCCCAAAGACCCTCTGGCGTATGCGAGTCCAGACCCTGCGAGAAGGTGGCCGTCCATCCCGGACCGGACAGTTGGGCACCGACCACCGGCGGACCGGCCAGGGTGTCGCGGTGCGGGTAGGTCGCAAGCAAGGTGGCGGTGTCGAATCCCGCACTGATCACGGCGGCGACCGCTATGACGTCTTCGTCGGGGACGAAGACTTCCGTCGGATGCGTGTAGTCGCACGCGCCCGCAGCCACGGCGGCGCCAAGTGCCGTCAAATATGCGGCGATGAGGTGCGCAGGGCCGTGCCCACGGCGCTTGGCCCCGCGGCCCGTAGCCCTGTCTATCGAATTGTCATGCATGACGAGATCCTCTCTCAATCGGTTGGTAGGTCCCTAGAATCGGAATTCGAGACCCAGGAACGGGAGCATTGGAAGCTGTGGCGCGTACACGCGCTCGGTCACGCCGTCCCTGCGCTGCTCCGGCGCGACGCCAACGACGTTGGGTAGGCTGAAGAGATTGGCGATGGAGGCGAAAGGCGTCAGCGTTCCGCCGCCGAACCAGTCCACGTCCTTCGAGCCGCGCCAGCCCACGTCGATTCGCAGGTAGGGCGGCAGCGTCGCCGAGTTGTAGTCTCCTGCGAAGTTCAGGACATCGTCGTAGAGACCACCCGCGCGCGCATCGGGGGACTGGTAGGCGACGAAAGGCAAGAAGGCCACGATGGGCGTCGTCGGCTGTCCGCTGCGTGCAGAAAAGCGCACCGACCAGGTCGAGCCGCCACGTTGCAGGCTCGCACTCAACTCCCCTTCGTGATCCCTGTGGAATCGGGGTGTATAGGTGCGGCCGCCGACGGTTCGGGTCACTTTGGCCCAGCGGTAGCTGCCGATGACGGTTGCCCCACCGCCAGCCGGAGCCCAACTCCAAGTGGACTCCAGCCCCTTGGCCGTGCCGCTTCCCAGCTCGCGCCTAGACGGCTCGACGAGCATGAGCGATTCGATGGGATTGTTGTTCAAGGCGGGAAGACGAAGATTGTCCATCCGCCGGGCGAAGGCTTCCACCCGAACGCGCACGCCTTGGGTGCCGCCCTCCCAGCCGCCGGACACTTCGGAGTTCCTAAGAAGCGGACCCTCTTGGACCGGAGCCAAGAGGTCGTAGGCCAGATAGCTCGACGAGACCGGTTCTTCGCTGCGGATCGACGACAGCGCTTGATGTGACCGGCTGGCGGAAAGCCAAGCTCTCCAACGAGGCCGTTGGTACGACAGCTCCGCGAAGGGCGACAGCGCCCCCTCGACGCCGAAGAAGTGGTCGGCGCGAAGGCCCCCTCCAACCGCGAACCCGCCGCCCATGGTTGCCTTCACGCTGCCGAACGCAGCGATCCTCGTCGCCGCGGGCGCAAGATCGAAAGCCTCGAAGAGGTCGTGCGGGTCGCTACCGTCCCACTCACTGCCGACGGCGCTGTGTGACGCCTCGAAACGAGTCGCCTGCACTCCCCCGTCTAGCGTCAGGTCGCCGGACTGCCGCCGGAGCCGCATTTCGGCCCGGTACTCGCCCATCATGCCGCGCACGACCGAGGAGGTGTCGGCGTCAATCGCCTTGCCCTGAAACACCGTGTAGTCGCCCGAGAACCGGCTGTGCCCGACGCTCAGATCGACCAGGGTGGCCGAGCCAAGCCGGTCCCGGTAGTGTGCGGCCAGTGCCATGTTTCCCCAAATCGCCCTTGAGGCCCGGCCAAGCGCTGCGTCTCCCTCGGGGACTTCTTCGGGCCTCGAATCGAGGCCCTCGTCGTTCCAGTAGCCCGTCAGCGAGAGTCGGCGAACCCCACCGAGATCCTTCGTGAACTTTCCATGAACGTCGCCGAAGGAGTACGGCACCGTGGAGTTGTCCAGAATCGTTCCCAGTCCGGCCGTAAGCAGGTCGATGTATGAGCGTCTGGCGTCCACGAGGAACGACGCCGACTGACCCACCGGTCCCTCGGCGGACATGCGGAGCGAGGCAATCCCCAATGAGCCGCTTGAGCGGAAGCTGTCCCGCGCCCCATCCCGGGTGGCCACGTCGATGGCACCCGAGAGCGACCCCACCGCCAGCGCTTCGCTCGACGATCCCGTGAGCAGAGTCACCCGATTGACGGCCTCGGCGTTGAGCGCCGCCACGAATCCCCCGACGTGGAACGGGTTGAAGATCCGCACTCCGTCCAGGAAGACCGGCGTGCCTTCGCTCGCCCCGCCCCGAATGAACGGTGCCGCCACCCAGTCGGACGCCGGCGACGCGGCGGGGGAAAGGGCCGTGGCGCGGAGTACATCCGTTTCCAGCACCACGGGCTGTGCGCGCACCAATTCCCGGTCCACCACGAAGGCTCCCGGAGACGACGACAACGGGTCGGCCGCCCGTCGTGCATTGACGCGTATCTCCTCAAGCGCGATCGGCTGCGCTCGAAGCAGGATCGTGAGTTCACCGTCCAAAGCCTGCGTCAATTCCATGCGCCAAGGCGCGTATCCGAAGGCATCCACGGTGAGGATGCCGATGGCATCGCCAGCATCGAGTCCCGCCATCGTAAAGGCGCCGAATCTGTCAGTGACCGTTTCCCTTGGTGGAACCTCGGGGATCTCGACCGTCACTCGCGCGAATGCGACCGGCTCCAGGTCCGTACTGTCCCGGACCACTCCGGTCACCACCGCCTGCTGCAAGGCAACCGCCACCACTGTTGCTGCTACGCTGATCATTTGTTCTTTCCTTTCATTCTTCCCTGTCTCCTACCTTGGTTCGGTCGAACCAGGGGGCGGCAGGCCAGCCCGCGCCCACCACCCCCCGTTTCGGGGCGGATCCTACTCGTCGTCGTCTCCTGAGCCGTTGCCGCCGCCCGGCAGCTTCTGACCGCACGCGTACGTCGCGCACTCGTCGTCGCCGACCCAGTCGCAACCGGTGAGGTATCCCGGGTTCATGACGCACTCGTCACTGGCCCAGAACTTCCACCAAGGAGCCGGATCGCACTCGTCCTGCTCGCAGGTCTCCTCGGTCTGCGCGTAGACGGGCGCAGGCCCAACGGTCCCGCCCACGGCCACACCCGTAGCGAAGAGCGTGGCCAGTGCAAGGAAGGAAAGCACCCTCGTCATCGGAATCCTCCTGTTCTGAGGGTTGGTTGTGATGGCCGCGAAGGACTGCGGCCAATGGACGCAACAACGTTCGGGCTTTTTCGCGGAGTCGAATAGAGTGCTGGACACCCCGCTCAATGCGGAATCTTCCCCCCCTGGTAGGGGGTTAATCGGAAAGCGGTCGCCGTCAGCACGGCTTCACGTTTCGGTCGCCCGATGGTTCTCAGGGAACCGGGACAGCGTCGCCCGCAACGCAATCCCACGGCGACCTGCCCGCCATCGCGACTGCGGGGTTGTTTGCCACATCGCTGGCGGAGCCCCCTTGCGAGCGGCGAACGCTGTCGAACATCTCTGAAGGCCAACGGACTTCAAGGCATTCTCTGTGGGTTGACTTCCCTCCACGCGGCCCTTCACCGTTTCGGGCATGGAGACGACGAAGCAACGGTTCGACCTGACGGAGGGCAGAACGGTCCCCGGTCTCAGGGAGCGCGCAGAAGGGTTGAAGCCCTTCGGCTGGAAAGGACGCCGCGCCGAGTGGATCGCGCTCGCCTGCTGCCACGGCGGCGTGTTCACCCGCGTGCAGTGGACGGGCTTCCTCGGGTGCCACCACGAAAAGGTCGGCCGCGCCGTCCGCAAGCTCATCGCCCAGGGCGTGGCCGTCGAGGAGAAGCCGCCCGGCATCAAGGGCATCGGACGGATCTGCCGGATCCACGGTCGCCCGATCTACAAGGCGCTCGGTTTGGGGGACCGCCGCCGCCGGAGGATCACGTCGCCGGAAGTGACGATGCGGCGCCTGCTCGGGCTCGACTACGTGCTCGAACATCCCCGCCTGCCGTGGCTGCCGACCGAAGCCGACCGGGTGGCCGCCTTCGAGGCGCTCGGGATCGAGCGCGAGCTTCTTCCCCAACGGGTCTACCGCGGCGCGCTCGGGGGTCTCCGGCGCTTCTTCCCGCTCGGGCTGCCCATCGCGCTGGACACGGAGCGCGCCGTCTTCGTCTACGCCGAGCCGGGTTACGAGACCGCGACGGCGATCCGCTCGTGGGGCGCGAAGCACGGCGATCTCTGGAAGCGGCTCTGGGACCTCGGCCTCAAGATCGAGGTGGTGGCGGTCGTCCGGAGATCGAAGGAGTACGGGAGGACGAGCAGGGTGCTGGCCAACTGGTCGCGGTATCCGCGCCCGTCCGAAATCGACGAGGAGACCCGGCGCGACATCGCCCGCATCGAGCAGGCCATCCTCGGGGGAGATGTTCGCACCCTCGACGAATACGGTGGTTTGAACGCCGCCCTGAAGCGCGCCGTGGCCCTTGAGAACCGCGCGCGAAGGCGTGCGGGCCGGGGGTTGACGGAAAGCGTCAAGACCTGGAGTTCGAACCGGCTGGCGGGGGCTCGAATCTGGTGGGAGTCCTGATGTGCTGGGCCGTACCGGAGGTGTGCAAGAGACAATGGGGGTCGATGCACATTTTGGCGCTCCGGTGATGCGCACCGGCTGTCCTGCATATCCGCTGGCGCGGGAACGTCTTGCGGCTTCGCCGCGCGGTCGGCCGGGGCGCGGGAGCCGCTTGGGGAGTGGTGGGGAGCGACCCCAGGGGCACAGGTGCCCGGTTCGGGCGCGGGGCCGTGCGCGTTTTCGCACGCTCGTCCCCGCCCCCTGCTGGGGTCGCTCCCCCTCGAATCATCCTTGCAGGAAGGCCGTTCCGCGCCGCTCCGAGGCGGCGGATCACCCGTTCGCCGACCGGCTGGCCGTGGGGCGGTCAGGCATGGTCGAGCAAGCGCTCGGGACGGCCCCGTTCCGCCTCGCCTGTAGCCTTCCCGCATGGGACCGCTGGTCCGTAGCGACCCCGCGGGGGGTGGGATGCAGTAT
>JAJDTB010000041.1 GCA_022827345.1 Gemmatimonadota bacterium
CTCGAGGACGGCTCATGGACGGCCCGGTATCGACTGCCGCTGACTTTGCAGAACGACGATGTTCGCGAGGGTGCCGAGCGCTTCCAGCTGGTCCTTGAAGGCCGCCCGGGTATCCAGGCCGACCTGGAGTTCACGGATCCCGAGGGCGCCGACTGCACCGGTTCCTGCGCGGCCACGGTGGAAATTGCCGACGACGAGGACATTCCCGCCTTCGCGCTGTCGCTGAGCGAGGACGAGATCCACGAAAAGGGCGAGACCTCCTCCACCGCGACCGTCTCGATCACCAACGGCAAGACATTCGCGGAGGATCAGACCGTCACCTTCGAGCTCGGCGGCGCCGCAACCCCGAGCCGCGACTACGGCGTGACGCCGGGTGAAACGAACCATGAGACCCGGCGCCACGAGGTGACGCTGGCGGCTGGCGCCGGTTCCGCGGAAGTGACCTTCACCGCCATCGACGACAATCGCGAGGAAGGGGACGAGGAGATCAGGCTCCGGGCGACCCACGACGGCGACGAGATCGGCACCGGAACCATCCGTCTCGTCGACCGAACCCTGGGCCCCAGGGTGGAGATCACCTTCGAGGATGTCCAGGCGCCACGCGACGACCATACCGCCGGCGTCGCGACAGGCCCGTTCACCGCGCGCTTCACCTTCAGCGAGCGGGTCGAGGGCTTCACCGAGGACGACATCGAATGGGATACGCACGCGCTCACCACGATAGACAGCACGAGTATCGGCGTGAAGCTCTGGGACTACACGGTCGTTCGCGAGGGCCTGGAGTACACGGCCAGGATGATGCCGGACCAGAACGGACGCCTGTGGGTCGGCGTCGATCCGGGAGCGGCGAGATCCGTGGGAACAGGCGAGGGAAACCGGCTCGGGCTCAATAGCCTGTGGGTCGAACTGCCGCCAAATCGCCTGATGGTGGAGCCGAGGACGTTGACTGTGGACGAAGGAGACGCGGACGGAGCGTGGTTTCTCGTGCTGCTGACCAGCAAACCGACGGGCACCGTGACGGTGACGGTCAGTGGGATGGACGGCACGGTACTCAAGGTCGACCGGCCAACCGTCAAGTTCACGCTGCCCTACTGGAACGGAGGCCGGGGCGTAGGGGTGACTGCCGCCCACGACGCCGACACGGCGAACGAACAGGTGCGGCTCTCGGTGAGGGCTTCCGGCGGCGGTTACGAGGGGCGGGGCGCGGATATCGTTGTCAACATCCGGGACGCCGGCGGCAGCGGCGGGGATCTGGGCGACGGAGAGGTCGACGACGAGGCCGCGGCCCTGAGCCTGCTCGAAGGCGTGACCGCCGAAGCCGCTGCGGCTGCGCTGTTCGGAGAGGGGGACCTCAGTGCGGCACAACTCGCCGCGCTCGATCTGCTGGGCAACAGGAACGGGAAGTACGACCTCGGCGACCTGCTATCGTGGACCGCGCGCTGCAAGCGGGGGGAGGTGTGCGGAGACGATCCGTCACCTGCCTCGAATCCCATTGCAGGTGCGGCCCTGGGACTGGTTGCGGGCAGGCGGTACGGGCGGAGCGGACACCGCGGCTCGCCGGGCGGCTGCATGCACCGCCTCATGGGTCGCGTCCGTCGCCGCCTCGCGGCCCGCCGCCGACGCACCCGCTCCCGTGCGGCCTGGTCCGGGCGCGCCCTCCTGCTTGCCGCCGCCCTCGCCTGGGCGTGCACCGACGATGTCCTGCAGCCCCCGGCCGAGGCGGATCCGGGCTATCTCGCGGTGCGACTGGCGTCGCCTCCCGACGCGCGCAACATCGGCGCCAGGCTGGTGGTCGAAGGTCCCGGCATCGAGGCAGTGCGGGCGTCCGGCTTCGATCTCTTCGAATCGGAGGCATCGTCCCCGACACGCAGGGAAGTTATCGTTTCGGGAGCACTCAAGACCGGGCCCGTCCTGGAATTCCACGTACCTGATCGGCACCGCCACGCCGAGTACCGGGCGCGTCTGCTGGAGGTGGCGGCCGAGGACTACACGCTGCGAGATCCGGCGACGTACCCGGCCCGCATATCGCGGTAGTCGGGCCACGCCTCACCGGCTCCGGCCGACCCTGACGTAACGTTAGGGTCGGCCGGAGTGTTCCGGACTCCGCTCACGCCGTACCTTCGTCGAGGTTGTCCGGACAGGCTCACGAAACTCACAAGGAGAGAAGAATGGCTGGCAGTGAAAAGGCAGGAAAGTTGACGGCCGTGGTATCGATCGTGCTGGCTTTGCTCTTCCTGTTCCAGGGCGTGACCAAGCTTGCCGGGATGATGGTCGAGCAGTTCGGAGCGTGGGGCTATCCCGCCTGGTTCCAGTACCTGATCGGCGTGGCCGAAACGGCCGGCGGCGTCGGCTTCCTGGTGAAGAAGACGCGCTTCCATGCCGCCGCGGCCATGATCGTCGTCATGCTCGGCGCGATCTTCACACTCTTCCGGGCGGGACAGACGGGACAGGTCGCGGTGCCGATCGTCGTCATCCTGCTGGCGGCGTTCGTGGCGCGGAATTCGCGATAGGGCGGCCAGGTCCCCGAGGCCTTGCTCCACGGCCGGGCCGAGAATCGCTCCACACCGGCTGGCACGATTCCTTGCTGGCAAGGCGCTGTAAACATATAATTCCGTCCCTTTTCTGCGCCCTTCCGCCATCCCCCCGACTGGAGTTTCGGGATCCGTGCATCCCATTCGCAGGGTCTTGCAGCCATGCTGAACCGCATCAGCAGGGAGCTGACGCAGCGCCGGGACCGGCCGGCTGCCCGTGCGATGCTGTTCGCCGCGGGGCTGACCGAGGCCGACCTCGATCGTCCGCAGGTGGGCGTCGTCAGCTCCGGCTACGAGGGCAACCCGTGCAACATGCACCTCAATGGGCTCGCGGCCGCGGTGAAGGAGAGCGTGCAGGCGGCCGAGATGGTCGGATTCGTGTCGAACACGATCGGGGTGAGCGACGGGATCTCGATGGGGACGGCGGGAATGCGCTACTCGCTCCCCTCGCGCGACCTGATCGCGGACTCGATCGAGACGATCGCATCGGCGCAGCACTACGACGGCCAGCTCTGACGAATTCGACCGTATCGTGCGGCTGAGCTGCCCGGGGCGGGAGCCTGCGGCGGGATGTTCACGGCGAACACGATGGCGTCCGTCATCGAGGTCATGGGGATGAGCCTGCCCTGCAGTTCGTCCAATCCGGCGACGAGCGCGGACAAGGTCGCCGAATGCCGGCGGGCCGGCGCGGCGATCCGGGTGCTGCTCGAGCGGGACCTGCGTCCTTCGCACATCCTGACGCGCGAGGCGTTCGAGAACGCGATTACGCTGGCAATTGCGATCGGGGGCTCCACCAATGTCGTCCTTCACCTGCTGGCGATCGCGCGGGCGCTCGAAATCGATCTGACGGTCGACGACTTCCAGCGGATCAGCGACCGCACGCCGCCGACGCCGTGGCCCCCCTCTTCGACGAGCTGTACGAGAGCGTCAGGACTGGCGAAGAAGCGCGAATCGTCATCGAGGCGTGCGGCCGGGACGACTACCGCGAGCGCCTCGAGGCGGAACTCGGCGAAATGGCCGACCAGGAAATCTGGCGGGCCGGCAAGCGGCTGCGTCAACTGAGGCCGTGATCGCGCCGCAGTAGATCCAGCCTCTGCCGGGCGGCGCCAGCCCGGTTGCCCAGGGCTCGCAGATCTGCGGAGCCTGAGAGGCCTGGCGCGTACTCGATCCGCATGTCGCGGTTGGTCGGCAGCGCCGGTTTACTCCGCAACAGCGGCGGGCGCAATGGAACCCGGGAACACCGGGAACCAGATCGCAAACGAATGGTCTAATCCTCCACTCGGAACCCCGAGGCGGACCCGAACCGGGCCCTGGTCTTCTCAACGAAATGAGATGACTCAAACGCGACCATGCGTCAGAGGAGGTAGAAGTTCAATGGCATCGACAATCCCGACCGGCACCACTGTGCGCCGCGTGGCAAAGACGATCATTGCCACGATGGCGCTCATCGCCACAGCCCCCGCCCAGGCTTGGACCCTACCCGGCTTGGCCGGGGGAGGCCACGCCGCCGCCCTCGGCCCAACCATGGACCGACAAGCGCCGAAGATCACAATCGCCGCGGCGCGCGACACGATCATCGCCGGCCTCGAGAACCTTGTCCTGACCCTGACGCGCGAAGGAGCGGTCCAGGACAATCAGAGGGTGGCGTTGAATCTGGAGCAGGAACAGGAGTGGATCCAACCGCAGCCGTACACGGCCACCTTTGCCACGGGCCAGGCAACCGCACGCATCAGCACCACGCCCAGGGGGATGGATGCCGCGAATCTCCAGAGCGGCGATCTCGTGGCAACGGTAGACTCGGTGGCCGGCTACGACACCGGCGAAGCGTCGGCGACGGTGCGCGTGATCGCACTGGGGGGGCCGGCGGCGGTCGCCTTCGTCGAACAGGCCAGCTACACCATTGCGGAAGACGCCGCCAACCCGGGTGTAACGGTGGTCGCGCGCATGGCTCCCGGAATGCCGCGCGGCGCGGATGTGCGCTTCACGATCGCCGCTTTCGACGGGAGCGCCTTGGCAGTGCAGGACTTCGAGCAGATTCTCCGGTCGATCACTCTTCGGGAGGAGGAGTTCGCCGTGTCGATCGGACGCTGGCAGGCCCGCCGGCAAATCCGCATCCCTCTGATCGACGACGATATCCGAGAGGGTACCGAGTACCTTCGCTTCTTCACGGGTCTTTCCTCGGGTGATTCCCACGGGGTGGTAGTCGGCGACTCGACCGGTGCCCCGTGCTCCGGTTGTGAGGCGAGGGTCGAAATCACCGACGACGAGGACATACCCGAGTGGGGGCTGTCGGTGAGTCCCCCGGAGATCCGGGAAGAAGACGAGGCATCCTCCACCGCGACCCTGGCGATCACCAACGGCAAGACCTTCGCCGCCGATCAGTCGGTTACGTTTGCGTTCGCGGGGACGGCGACGGAAGGCGCCGACTATACCGTCGCGCCGGCGGATGCCGACGGCGCAACCCCGGGCCATCAGGTGCCGCTGCCGTCGGGTTCGACCACGGTAGACCTGACGTTGACGGCAAGGGACGACGACATCGAAGACTCGAAGGAGACGATCGAGATCACGGAGGCACACGACGGCTCGACCATCGGCAGCACGCAGACCATCCGTATCCTGAACCAGGAAGCGATCCCGGCGATCACCCTGGCTGCCAGCCGCGACACGATCATAGGGAGCATGGAGGATCTGGTGCTGACGGTCACGCGCGAGGCGCCTCTCGATGAGAGCCTGACCGTCACGGTCAACCTGGCCCAGGATCAGAGCTGGCTGTCCGACACTTCGCGCGCGGTCACCTTTGCCGCGAACCAGCCCGTCGCCAACCTGACGATCCGTCACTCGGAATTCTCCACCGCGGTCGTCGAGAGCGGTAACCTGACGGCGGCCGTCGCCGCGGTCGGAGGTTACGACGCAAGCAATGCGACCGCCCGCGTACATGTCGTTTCGCAGGAGGGGCCGGCGATCGAGGTCTCCTTCGATCAGGAAACGTACCGGTTCCAGGAGGACGACGGGGCCGTTTCCGTGCTCGTGATTGCGGAGGCGGCTCCAGGGATGCCGCGCGGAACACAGATCCGGTTCCGCGTGGGCTTCCGGGACGGGACCGCCGAGCGCGGGGAGGATTTCAGTGGCGGCGATGCTGGGGTGACGCTGTTTGAAGCAGGCTTCATACCTCAAGCCTCGCGCCTGCGGGCCCAGGCGGAAGTCCGGTTCACCCTTGTCGACGACGAGATCCCAGAGGGCACCGAGCACTTCACTCTGGTCTTCGAGGCACCCCTGGGCAAGCCCGCCGACCTTCACCTGTCGAGCGGCGGCGCGGTCGTGGAGATTGCCGACAACGATGTCCCCGAATTCGAGTTTTCGCTGAGCGAGCAAGAGATCCGCGAAGAAGGCGAGACATCCGCCACCGCGACGATCTCGATCACCAACGGGGTAACCCTTGCCGAGGATCGGATGGTGACGCTCGACCTTGGCGGGGACGCCATCCCGGGACACGACTACAGCGTGACGCCGGCCGACGCCGACGAGGGCGCCGGCCACCAGGTGATTCTGTCGGCCGGCTCCAGTTCGGTCGAAGCGACCTTCACGGCGATCGACGACGAGCGCGAGGAACCAACCGAGAGAATCGGCATCCGGGCCACGCTCGACGGCAACACGATCGGCACCGGGACCATCCGCATCGTCGACCGGTTCCCGGGGCCGAGGGTGGAGATCACCTTCGAGGATGTCCAGGCGCCCCGAGACGATTACACCGCCGGCGTCGCGACGGGGCCCTTCACCACGCGCATCACCTTCAGCGAGCCGGTCGAGGGCTTCACGCAGGAGGACATCAGTTGGGCGACGCACTCGCTCACGACGATCGACACCACGAACATCGGCGTGCTCGTCTGGGACTACGCGGTCGTGCGCGAGGGTCTGGAGTACACGGCCAGGATGATGCCGGACCAGGACGGAGAGCTGTGGATCGAAGTCGATCAGTGGTCCGCGATATCGGTGGCGACGGGCGATGGGAACCAGTTCGGGGCCAACAGCCTGTGGGTCGAGTTTCCTGCGAACCGCATGCTGGTGGAGCCCAGGACGCTGACAGTGGACGAAGGGGATCCGGATGGCGCGGAGTTTCTGGTCCTGCTGACCAGCGCGCCATCGGGGCCCGTGACGGTGTCGGTGACCGGAACGGACGGTACGGCCCTCGCGGTCGACTGGCCAACCGTCGAGTTCACGCTGCCCTACTGGAACGGAGGATGGGCGATAAGGGTCACGGCCGCTGACGATGCCAACACGGCGAACGAACGTCTGGGACTCGGGGTGAAAGCCACGGGCGGGGGCTACGACGGACACCGCGCGGATCTCGTCATCAACGTTCGCGATGACGACGGGAGCGCTTCGGCGGATGCTTCGGACGAGGGAGCCCTGAGCCTGCTCGAGGAGTTGACGCGGCAACAGGCCGCCGCCGCCCTGTTCGGCGAGCACGACCTGAGCGAGGCACAGCTTGCTGCGCTCGACCTCCTGGGCAACCGGAACGGACGCTACGATCTCGGAGACCTGCTCTCGTGGATCGCACGCTGCGAACGAGGCGAGGCAAGATGCGGCGCGCCTCGATCGTCAAGCTCGACTCCGGCTTCCGTCGCTGCCGCGGCGTTGGCCGCCGCCGGTCGAATCGGGCGGAACGGCCAACGCCGGCAGGGAAGGGCGCGCTCGCGGATCCGGCGGGGTTCCGGAAACGGATCCCCGCTGTGGCACGTGGTCATACTTCTCCTGGCCATCGTCACCCTCTGGAGTTGCAGCGACGGCGACGGCCTCGTCGATCCCGGCACCGCGGACCCGGATCCCGGCTACCTGACGGTTTGGCTCACTGCGCCGCCCGCGACCCGCGACATCGGCGCCATGCTGGTGCTGGACGGTCCCGGCATCGATTCGGTGCGCGCTCCGGGCATGGAACTCTTCCAGTCCGCGACCTCTTCCCCGCGACAGATCGTCGTTGCCGGCACGCTTGCGACAGGCCCCATGGCAGAGTTCCTGGTGCGCGATCGGAAACTCCAGTTGCAGTATCGGGCCAGGCTGCTCGAAGTTACCGGAGAGGGCTACTCGCTCAGGGACCTGTCCGAGTACGGAATCACGATCAACCGCTGACCGGCAACTCACCGTGGCTCCCTGCAGGTGTCCCGGGACATGCGCAGGGGGCCACGGGATGTCGGCTCCGGGCGGGACGCCTGCCACGGCCGGTCTTATGTTGCAGGCATGAGAGAATCACTGCGTGCGCCGACCCGCGCCAAAGTCGCCGTCATCGGAGCCGGCATCGTCGGCAATTGCCTGGTCGAGCATCTGGCCAGGCTCGGTTGGGACGACCTGGTGCTCATCGACAAGGGCCCGCTTCCCGACCCCGGCGGGTCGACCGGCCACGCGTCCAACTTCATCTTCCCCACCGATCACGGCCGCGAGATCGCGCTGCTGACCCTCGAGAGCCAGCGCCAGTACGAGGCGCTCGGGGTCAATACGACCTGCGGCGGGATCGAGGTCGCGCGGACCGAAGAGCGAATGGAGGAACTGCGGCGGCGGATGACTTCGGCGCGGGTGTGGGGCATCGAGAGCGAGTTGCTGACGCCTGCGCAGGTGGTCGCGAAGGTGCCCTTCGTCAACCCGGACGTGATCCTCGGCGGCTTCCATACGCCGGGCGTCTCCGTCGTCGATTCGGTCAGGGCGGGCACGATCATGCGGGAGCGGGCGCTCGCGCGGGGCGTGCTGACGGTGCTGGACGAGACCGAGGTGACCGGCCTGGAGGTCGAACCGACTCCCTTCGGGCGCCCGCACATCCGCGCCGTGAAGACGACCCGCGGAACCATCGAAGTCGACCACGCGGTCATCGCCTGCGGCGTCTGGAGCCCGCGCGTGGCCGCGATGGCCGGCGCCACGATCCCCCTCACCCCGGCAGTCCACCAGATGGCCGACTTCGGCCCGGTCGAGATCCTGCTCGGGACCGGCAACGAGATCGGCTACCCCATCGTGCGCGACATGGACTCGTTCATGTACTAGCGGCAGAGCGACGGCGCGATGGAGGTGGGCTCGTACGCGCACCGTCCCATCCTGATGAACCCCGACGACATTCCCTCGGTGGAGGATACGGAGCGTTCCCCGACCGAACTGCCCTTCACTCCCGCGGAGTTCGCGCCGCAACTCGAGCGGGCGCGAGAGATCATGGGCGGCCTCCTGGCCGGCACCGAGATGCAGTACGCGGTGAACGGCCTGCTCTCGCTGACGCCCGACACGCAGCAGGTGCTGGGCGAGACCGCCGAGGTGGCCAACCTGTGGTCGGCGGCGGCGGTCTGGGTGCGCGAAGGCCCCGGATCGGCG
>JAJDTB010000046.1 GCA_022827345.1 Gemmatimonadota bacterium
CGAAGGCCCCGGATCGGCGCGCCTGATCGCCGAATGGATGACCCACGGCTACCCGCGCCTCCTCGACCCGCACGGCTCGGACGTGACGCGCTTTCAGCCGCACGAGCGCACGGGGCATCACATCCGGGCGCGCTGCCGCGAGCACTTCCGCAAGACCTACGGGATCGTGCATCCGCGCGAGCAGTGGGAGTCCGAGCGCGGCGTCAACCGGTCGCCCTTCCACCCCAGGACCGAGGCGCTCGGGGCCGAGTACTACGAGGCGCGCGGCTGGGAGCGCCCGCAGTGGTACGCCTCGAACGAGGATCTGGTGGCCCGCTACGGCGTCCCGGACCGCCCGCACGAGTGGGACCGCCGCTGGTGGTCGCCGATCATCAACGCGGAGCACCTGCACCTGCGCGAGAAGGTCGGCGTCGTGGACCTGGGCGCGTTCCAGATCTTCGACCTGTCCGGGCCCGGCGTGGTGCCGTTCCTGGAGAGGATGACCGTCAACCCGTGCGACCGTCCGGTCGGCAGCTCGATCTACACCCCCCTGCTGACGCCGGACGGCGGTTTCCGCGCCGACCTCACCATCCAGAGGCTCGCCCGCGACCGCTTCCGCGTCGTCACCGGCGTCTTCGACGGCGCCCGCGACGCCTACTGGTTCCGCAAGCACCTGCCTTCTGACGGATCGGTCCGGTTCCAGGACCGGTCGTCCGCGATCACCACCCTCGGGGTGTGGGGGCCGCGCGCGCAGGCCATGCTCGCCGGGATCACCGACCGCGGGCTGGGCCAGGCGGAGTTCCCGTACGGCACGACCCGCCGCGCTCTGATCGACGGAATTCCCGTCACGATGCTGCGCATTTCGTACGTGGGCGAAAGCGGCTGGGAGATCTACACTCGGACGGAGCACGGCCTGGCGCTGTGGGACGCGGTCATGGCAGCGGGTCGGGAATACGACGCGCGGCCGGTCGGTGTTGGCGTCTACGGCACCACGGGGCGGATGGAGAAGGGCTACCTGCTGATGGGCTCCGAGCTTACTTCCGAGTACTCGCCGGTCGAGGCCGGGCTGGCGCGGCGCCGGGTGAAGCGGGCGGACTTCGTCGGCAAGGCCGCCTGCGTGAGGGCCCGCGAACGGGGTCCCGCGGCGAGGATCTGCACGCTGGTGATGGACGACCACACGAGCGCGTCCGGCGTCGCGCGCTTCCCAACGGGCGGCAGCGAGCCGATCCTGACGCCGGCCGGGGAGCGCATCGTGGACACGCTGGGAAGGGAGTCGCGCGTGACATCGGCCGGGATGGGGCCTTCGGTGGGCAAGTACCTGCTGATGGCGTACCTGCCGGGCGAAGGCGCTCTTCATCGCCCGCAGCGGGCGTCCGGGGCCGGTGCTGGTCGACATCACCAAGGATGCCCAGTTCGAAAGCTTCGAGTACCGGCCCGGGGGGGCGGCGCAGATGCGGGAAATCCCCGGCTATGAGCCGCTTCCGGCGCTGGACATGGATGCGGTCGAGGCTGCCTGCCGCCTGATCGACCGGGCCCGCAAGCCGCTCGTGCTGGTTGGCCAGGGCGTATTGCTGTCGGATGCCCGGGATGAGCTGAAGCGGTTCGCCGAGAGGGCGGGCCTGCCCTTCGCCTGCACGCTCCTGGGGCTGGGCGCGCTGCCCACCCGGCACCCCCTCTACGTCGGGCTGCTGGGCAGTACCTCCTCTCCGACGCGGGCCAGATCGCCTGCTGGAACGAGGTCAAGTTCGCACCTGACGCCAGGAAAGTGCCTCTACTTCTCCCACGGCTTCGGCATCACCTACTGCGAGCAGACCGGGATCGTCCCTCCCGGCGATGTCGATGTCGTTCTGGTGGCACCGAAGGGGTCCGGGTTGTCACTCCGTCGGCTTTTCGTGCAGGGCAAGGGGTTGAACTCGAGCTACGCCATCTCCCAGGACGCCACCGGCCGCGCGCTGGACAGGGTCGTGTCGCTGGGGATCGGAGTGGGGTCCGCCTATCTGTTCGAGACGGATTTCCAGCGCGAGGTGTGGTCGGACCTGACCGGCGAACGCGGCATCCTCATGGGCGCGCTCGCGGGTGTGTTCGAGGCCCAGTTCGCGGTGCTGCGCAAGAACGGCCATTCGCCGTCCGAAGCCTTCAACGAGACGGTCGAGGAGCTGACGCAGAGCCTCATGCCCCTGGTGGCCGAAAAGGGCATGGACTGGATGTACGGAAACTGCTCGACCACGGCGCAGAGGGGCGCGCTCGATTGGCGGCACAGGTTCCGCGACGCCGTGGCCCCCCTCTTCGACGAACTCTACGAGAGCGTGAAGGCGGGCGAGGAGGCCCGGATCGTCATCGAGGACTGCGGCCGGGACGACTACTGCGCGCGCCTGCAGGCGGAACTCGGCGAGATGGCCGACCAGGAGATCTGGCGGGCGGGCAGGCGGCTGCGTCAACTGAGGCCGTGATCGGCCCGCTCTGAATCCAACCCCGCGGGGTGCGGCCTGTTGGGCCCACCTGTCGCGGGTGTCGGCTCACACCTCACCGGCCCCGGCCAACCCTGACGTAACGTGAGGGTTTGGCCGGGGCTTCTATTTGCTTATCATGGTTCAGAATATCTATATATTCATTATATATCACTGTAATGGTCTCGGATATCCATGATAATGTCTTGACAATCATAATATATCAATGTTAAATACTATCTCACTATCCGGGATCGACCCCGCGTCCAGTCGGCTGACCGAACGTGGATTCCTGGTCAACGCAATCTCTCGATCGGGTACACCAAGATGAGACAGAAGCACTGTGCAATCGTCGGGACCCCTCTGGTTACAATGCGTCTGACGCGACGTTCCCCAGGTCGACTGGCCAGACTGCTCGCCATCGGCGCAACGATCACTGCTTCCGCAGGGGGGCTGCGGGCGTCACCTTCCCTTTCCAATGGCGCGCCGGTCCACGAAGCGCCGGCGGCGAACGCGGCTGCTCCAACGCCGAACGAGGCCGCAGTCGCTCGGCAGTCCCTGCCGAAGATCACGGTCACCGCCCGAAGCGACACCATCTTCGGCGGCGTGGAGACGTACGGTTTCCGGGTCACCCGGGAGGGGTCGCTGACCGACTCCCTCACGGTGACGCTACGCCTCGAAAAGGAGCAGGACTGGATCTCCCGGACGTCCATCGTGATGACCATACCCAGGGGACGCAGGACCTGGAGCCGAGCCTATTCACCCGACGACTTCAACGGAGCCGTGACGACCAGCGGCACCATCACGGCCACCGCCGACGCGGTCGCGGGATACGATATGAGCGAGGCGTCGGCCACCATGTACGTCATCTCCCGGGCCACGCCTACAGTCGACCTTTCCCTCGAGACAACGCCCCACATGTTTCCCGAACCCACGAGGGACACGTCCGTCGTTGTGGTCGCCCGCATGGCGCCCGGAATGCCGTTCGGGGCAACCTTCACCATCGCCGTCCTGTACAGGCCCGTCCCGTCAGGAGCGAAGGTGGGCCGGGATTATCGACCGGTCAACGAGTTCGTGTCGCTGCGCCGCCGGAACTACGCACTGGAGGACGGCAGGTGGGTGTTCCGCGCCCGGGTCCCGGTGAGGATCCGGGACGACAATGTTCGCGAAGGCAACGAGAGATTCGACCTCGAGCTGTACACGGGCGCCGAGGACATGAGCGTCATCCGCCTTTTGCGGGCGGACGGCTCATCCTGCGGTGATCCATGCTACAACCCCGTCCACATCACCGACGACGAAGACATCCCCGCGTTCGCCCTGTCGGTGGATCCGCCGCACATTCGGGAGGCGGACGAGACCTCGGCGACCGCAACCGTTTCGATCACGAACGGCAAGACCTTTGCAGCCCACCGGATGGTGACCTTCACACTCTCCGGCACTGCGGCGGCGGGCAGCGACTTCACGGTGACGCCGGTCGACGCGGACGGCGGTACTCCCGGCCATCAGGTCAGGTTGCGTGCCGGTTCGACCTCGGCGCAACTGACCGTCACTGCGGTGGATGACGGCGTCGAGGATATCGGCGAACAGATCGAGATCTCGGCGGCCCTGGACGGCACCGCGATCGGCAGCCGGACGGTGCCCGTCGTGGACCCTGCCGATCTGGTCGGGGTGGAGATCGGCTTTGAGGAACTGGATGCCGGTATCGCGACCGGTCCGTTCATCGCGCGCTTCACCTTCGACGAAGAGGTCGAGGGCTTCACGCCGGGGGACATCGACTGGGGCACCGACGCGGGAACGACGGAGGACGGTACGGGCATCGGCCTGATTCTGGCCGACTTCACGGAAGTGCGCGCGGGCCGCGAGTACACGGTCCGGATGACGCCGACGCAGTCAGGGGGCCTGTCGGTGGAACTGGAACGGGGAGCCGCGACCGCGATCGCCACCGGCGCCCGGAGCGAGCGCAAGTTCGTGCCTCTCACAGTCGATCTGCCCGAGAACACCATGATCGTGTCGCGAACCTCCCTGACGGTGACCGAGGGTGACGAGGACGGCGACTCGTTTTCGGTCCTGCTGACCAGCGACCCCACAGATACGGTGTTTGTGACAGTCAGTGGAACGGAAGGCACGGCGGTCACGGCGACCGGCCAACGGAATCTCGTCTTCACGACCCGGACTACCCCGCGGAGGGTGACGGTCACGGCAGGTGAAGATGTGAATGCTACCGACGAGACCGTGACCCTGACCCTGACCGCGTCCGGGGGCGGGTATGACGGGCAGACCGCGACCGTGGTGGTCACGGTGAGGGACAATGATGGAACGGGCACCGACAGGGGTGGAGAGATGGCCGACGAGGCCGCTGCACTGGAGGTTCTGGAAAACCTGACGCCCGAAGCCGCTGCCGCGGCGCTGTTCGGCGAGGAAGAGCTGAGTAGAGCCCGGCTCGCCGCGCTCGACCTCATGGGCAACGCGAACGGCACCTACGACCTTGGCGACCTGCTCTCGTGGATCTCGCGCTGCGAGCGTGGCGAAGCGAAGTGCGGAGCGTCTCCCTCGCCTGCCTCGAATCCGCTTCCCGGCCCTGTCGCGGCGCTGGGTGCGCTCGGTCGAAGCCGGTCGGCCGGGGGGCGGCGTGCCAGGACGCGTCACCGGTCCCGCCGCCGGACGGGCCGGGCCTGGTATGGTCTTGTGCTCCTGTTCGTCGCAACCATGACCTGGGGCTGCTCCGAGGGTCTCGTCAAACCTCCGGTCGAGCCGGATCCCGGTGCGCTGACGGTCTGGCTGGACACGCCGCGCGGTGGCGGCGACAAGGGCGCCCTGCTGCTGGTGGAGGGCCCGGGCATCGAAGCAGTGCGTTCGTCCGGGTTCGAAGTGTTCGAAGCGGGCAACTCGTCTTCATTGCAGATCGTGGTTTCCGGAGTGCTGTCCACCGGATCTGTCCTGGAACTCCGGGTCCCGGACAGGACGCTCGTCGGCCAGTACCGGGTACAGATTCTGCAAGTTGCCGGCGACGACTACTCCCTCAGGGATGCGTCGCTCTACAGAGCGATGATCATGCGATAGTGCGGAGCCTCGTTGCTGTCTGGGCCGCCATCGGCCCAGGCAGCATGGGACGAGTGCAACAGCCGGCCTTATCTTGCATGCATGAGAGAACCACGGCTCGTGCCAACCAGGGCGAAGGTCGCCGTCATCGGGGCCGGCATCGTCGGCAATTGCCTGGTCGAACATCTGGCCAGGCTGGGGTGGGATGACCTGGTGCTCATCGACAAGGGCCCGCTGCCCGACCCCGGCGGATCGACCGGTCACGCGTCCAACTTCATCTTCCCCACCGATCACGGCCGCGAGATCGCGCTGCTGACCCTCGAGAGCCAGCGCCAGTACGAGGCGCTCGGGGTCAACACGACTTGCGGGGGGATCGAAGTCGCGCGCACCGAGGAGCGCATGGAGGAATTGCGGCGGCGGATGACCTCGGCGCGGGTGTGGGGCATCGACAGCGAACTGCTGACGCCTGCGGAAGTCGTCGCGAAGGTGCCTTTCGTCAACCCGGACGTGATCCTGGGCGGCTTCCACACGCCGAGCGTCTCCGTCGTCGATTCGGTCAGGGCGGGCACGATCATGCGGGAGCGGGCGCTCGGGCGGGGCGTGCTCACGGTTCTGGACGAGACCGAGGTGACGGGCCTGGAGGTCGAACCGACTCCCTTCGGGCGCCCCCGCATCCGGGCGGTCAGGACCAGCCGCGGAACGATCGAAGTCGACCACGCGGTCATCGCCTGCGGAGTCTGGAGCCCGCGGGTGGCCGCGATGGCCGGCGCCACGATCCCGCTCACCCCGGCGGTCCACCAGATGGCCGACTTCGGCCCGGTCGAGATCCTGCTCGGGACCGGCAACGAGATCGGCTACCCCATCGTGCGCGACATGGACTCGTTCATGTACGAGCGTCAGAGCGACGGCGCGATGGAGGTGGGCTCGTACGCGCATCGTCCCATCCTGATGCGCCCCGACGACATTCCGTCCGTTGCAGACTCCGAACGTTCTCCGACCGAACTGCCCTTCACGCCCACGGACTTCGCCCCGCAGCTCGAGCGGGCGCGCGAGATCATGGGCGGCCTCCTTGCCGGCACCGAGATGCAGTACGCGGTGAACGGCCTGCTCTCGCTGACGCCCGACACGCAGCAGGTGCTGGGCGAGACCGCCGAGGTGGCCAACCTGTGGTCGGCGGCGGCGGTCTGGGTGCGCGAAGGCCCCGGATCGGCG
>JAJDTB010000048.1 GCA_022827345.1 Gemmatimonadota bacterium
ATCGAGGAGACGACCTGGGGCGTCGAGTTGATGGAGAGCAGCGGGGAGCGGTGGGTGTCGCTGCCCGCCGGCACGCCGGTCCGGACGGCCTTCACCATGGAAGGGCGGCCCTACTTGAAGCTGTCGAGAGAGTGAGGAGGAAGCGGAATGACCGAACTGGAGAGGCAGTTGACGGAGGCCTTGACGACGTTGTCCGAGCAGTACGAGCGGGCACAGCGGCGGCTCTCCGGGCAGATCGAAGCTTTGCAAGAATACGTCGAAGTCTTGCGAGAATACGTCGAAGCCTTGAGGCAGCACGCCGAGCGGCAGAGCGGGGAGAGCGAAGCCTTGCGGACGCGGATCGAGTGGCTGGACGGGCAAGTGGAACGCTTGGCCGAGTCGTACGGCACGCTCGCCGCAACCTTGTGATGATGATCGCGGCGATGCAGGGGCGCGGACCGGACCGCGACCGCGATCATGGGTGGAGCCGTTGACGATGGGGTCAAGTCGGTTGCCACCCGAACGCCACAAGGCCCGGCGCGCCGTCAACCTCCCGTCTGGCGGAGAAGCCCTCCCTGAGCGAGGTTTCAACCGCGCAGATCGTGCAGTCCATCAGGAGAGGAATCGAATGATGGCACGCACGAAACGAAGCCGGCGCAGCTACAGCGCCGGCGAATGGGGCCGGAACCGGGTGAGGGTGTTCGCCGATCCCAAGACCGGCATGTACCAGATCGAGTGGCGCGCGAACGGGCGCAGGCTCACAAGGTCACTGAAGCACCGCAACTGGTCGCGAGCCAAGAAGCAGGCGGACGAAGTTGCCGCTGGCTTCGCGGTCCACGAGCCCAACGCCGAGTCCGAACCCGAGCCGCTCACCCTGGAACGGCTTTTTGACATCTACCGGGAAGAGGTGACGCCCGCCAAGCATGAACGGTCGCGGATGCATGACAGGGCCGCGATGCAGATGTTCCTCGGGTTCCTCGGACGGGACCGGAGACCCGAAACGCTCTCGCAACGCGATTGGGATCGGTTCATCCGGGAGCGCAGGACGGGCAGGATCGGTCCCAGCGGCAGGCCCGTGTCGGACCGGATGGTCCAGAAGGATCTCAAGTTCCTACTTGCCGTGCTCAACTGGGCGGCAAGGTCGAGGGACGAGCAGGGCCGCTTGCTGTTGCAGGCAAATCCGCTGCGAGGCCTGCAAGCGCCCAAGCAGAAGAACCCGGCGCGGGTCGTCCTTACAGAGGAAGAGTACAGGTCGCTGCTGCGGGTGTCGGGTCGGATTGGCTGGCGGTTCCGCGTCGCGCTCGTGCTCGCGCACGAGACGGGACACCGTATCGGGGCCATCCGCAAGCTCAGGTGGCCCGACATCGACTTCGACGACAGGACCATCCGCTGGCGCGCCGAGAACGAGAAGACCGGCTACGAACACTACACGCCGGTCACCGCCGAGGCGGTCGCCGCGCTTGAAGAGGCGAGAGAGCGCAACCCCCGGCCAAAGGGCGTTCTCGTGCTGCCCTCGCCGAAAGATCCGGCGAGATGCGCGGGCGCCTGTCTGGTGCGTAGCTGGTGGTGCCGGGCCGAGAGGCTCGCCGGATTCGAGCCGAAGCGCGGGAGGGGCTGGCACTCCCTGAGACGCAAGTTTGCCAGCGACCTGATGGACCTTCCGCTCAAGGTGCTCTGTGAGCTTGGCGGCTGGAAGGATGCACAAACGGTGCTCAGGTGCTACCAGAGGCCCGACGCTGGACAACTCAGGACGGCACTGGAAGGCCGCCGCGGGGTTCGCGCCTGATCTTGCATTCGGCGGGAACGATTCGCCGGGAATCCGAGCCCGGAATCCCGTAACCTCAAGCCCACCAACCACATGTGAATCCGCTTATCTATGCCTCCTCGGCCTACGCCATCAAGCTTGCCCGTCCCGACGGATCGGTGATCGACGTGCTGACGCGGCCGTTCTCGGCGCAACCGGTATCCGAACGGATCCGCCAGGGAATGATCGACTGGCGTCTTCAACGCCTTGAGGCGTGGTTGGCGATGGGTTCGTCTTCAACTGGTCCCCTGCCGCCCCGGGATCCCGAGGAGAGCCGCCGCAGGATCCGCGAACGCGTCTTCTACCACGAAATCCCCGTGGTGCAGGGGATCCGGGCCACCTGGGATGGCGGGCTGTGGGTGCATCGTCGCGGCGAGGTTGCGTGGGAGGACGAAGGGCCGATCGATGTGTTCAGCGCGGACCGTCAGTACGTTGGGACACTGCCGGCGGGCGCTCCGGGAATGCCGGTGGCGTTCGGGCCTGGTGGGCTCGTGGCGCACCTGGAGCGCGACGAGCTGGATGTGCTGACGGTGGTGGTGAGTCGGGTGGTGGTGGGTGGTTGAATGTCAGCACCCAATCGGCGGTTACCCGACCTCTGCATTTTCAGACGTGCTATCGCGGACAGATTCCAGGCGGCCCAACACGGCGTTCGCTCTCTCGGCGTATTCCCCATCGCCTTGGCCAACCTGAGTCAGACGCACCCACCCTGCGCTCTCGACCCAATCCAGGATGTCTCTTTTCAACACCGTGCTGTCCGACCCCGGCTCCTCTGCCTCGAGCGACTCTGTAAATGACTCATAGAATGCGAGCAGGCTCCCCTCGTCCTCGGCGCATCGAGTCATTGTATCGCCGATGGCTTCGCCAACAAATGTCGACGCCACGCGCAGGAGATACCACCAACGCCTCCCTTCCCAGAACCCCTCATCTACCGTAGCAGCGACGATCTTCTCTCTTACAGCAGCTTTCAACCTGCCAACGGCTTGCTCCTCACCTTGAATCGCCAGGCCTGCCGCAAAAATGTCCTCAAAGACGTTCGCAACAGTAAAAAGCGACTTGCCGTCTCTGATGACACGGGATATGACGTCTTCCACGTTCTCGTTTGCTTGTTTCGCGATACACCTTCGTACCAGGCCACTTAACGAACGGTGGTCGTCGTGGCGATCCGACAACTGCAAATCGTCCCTGACGTCAAGAGAGCATACGACCTTTGCCAGGCGCTCCGCTTCGCCGGCATCGAGATCACTTGTCCGCGCTGCCATTGCGTCAAGCAGACTCGGTACTATTCCTCTCTTGCGGGCACTTCTAATGCACCCGCGGATGCCGTCCCCTTCGATCAACTCGCTACTAGCCAGCGCCTTTCGGAGTCTGTCCTCAATTCCCTTGGGCAAGTCACCAGTAGGCGCCGAGAGAATAAAATACCGATCAAAACTCGCGTATGAACACACGCGTGCATCTCTCGCCCACCGAGCTCGGACCGCCGGACGCCGCTCAATCTGCTTCAGGTCGGGAAACAGCTCGTATAGCAGCGACAAAAGAGACTCGGAGGTTGGCGACATAGTCGATTTGTCCCGGCACTCGGGAATCAATGTCGAGAGTTGCTCTGCCAGCTTCTTGCCACGCTCAGGGGTGTCGAAATCGTTCGAACCCATGTCATCGACGACGAGCGGGTTTGCTGCACGTGCAATGTTCCCATACAGTTCCGGGTAGAACAGACGAATGAGCTCAATGACATAGAAGTCAACGAGGTCGACCTTACCTGCTACCGGTGGCAAAGCCAGCCGCAATGCGTTCACATAGCCCTTGATGTTGCGAAGTGTGGCAAAGTGAACCTCAAAATGCCTGTGGACGAGTCGCTCGTATCGATCGGTGTCACGACGGAGATGCTGGGTGTGCTGACCGGTGCGACCTGCACCGTTGTCGTGCTGTCGTCGGAGCTGCTGCTCGATTGAGACACGTACGTCATCCAGCTCATGTCGCAGTATGTGGCGGATCACATCAGGTTGAGGTTTCGGAATCCTGTAGTTGACTTGAATGATCTTCGCCAGGTATTCCCTACCGGCCTCGTAGTCGCCGTGTGCCAAGTGGCTCTCGACCACAGCACGGTCAAAGGCGAGCACGTATGTGGTGTTCTTGAAGTTGGCGACCAAGCGCACCATACGAAACAGCAACTTGGTCACATCGGGCTCAAGGCGGTCGATGTCGTCGATGAATACAACTATCCGCGTTGACAAACGCGACAGTTGTGTGTTAATCGCATTCTTCCGCTCTTGTATAGTGTCTTTCTCGAGGAGCTGGTCTGCTGCCCAGTCGTATGCGGCCGGCGGAATCCATGGGGCAAGCGTTTTCACAATTGGACCCGCCGCGGTCAAGAAGTCGCCAGCAAGATTCCGTATACTCTCGTTGGCGTTGCGATGGAGCTTGTGACCGATTTCAGTAAAGAACTCCCGAACAAGGTCGTCCACGTTCCCGTAAAGCCACGGGTTGAAGCTGACCACTATCGGGCCAGTGGCCGCGGTATGTCCGTCCGTAGGCGCGGCAATACCATCGTCTGCGGCGTCTCCATCGCAGGGCGTGGATCTTGCACCCTCGGCAACGTCACGCCGGAGGCGGTTTTGGAGGAGATGGAGAAATGAGGTCTTGCCGGCACCCCACTGCGCCGTCAGTGCGATTGTGATGGGCTCCTGATGGTCAATGGCGAGGATCTGCTCGGCTATGGTGTCGACCAATGCCGCGCGGTCCAACAGGTCCCGTTCGCTACTACGAATCGGCTCATCGGGACGCAGGGATACCGGTGTATCGTAGTGAGTGGAGCGGCGCTGGGCGGTGGGTTGGCCGGTGTTTCGGTGGCCCGGTGGTCTTTTTTTGGGTGGCTTCAGTCCCCGAAGCAGTGTCATCTGGTAGCTCCGTCGTTGCTTGTCGCATCGTCGCCAATAAGATGGCGTCAGCATACGACATTGTACGTGTCGCGCGGCTATTCGCGGGTAGGGGTGTGAGGCTCTTCGGTGTGCCTCGGTACGGTCAGAATCGGAAAGTGCATTCAGTGTCGCCAGTCAACAGCCCTAGTGTGACTCAGTAGATCCATAGTGAAGAGAATGCAATACGAGCGTGGACACGGCAAGTACCAAGTGCATCAGCTAGGGATCTATATGATGCATGGCTACCGCGTTCGGGGGGCCTTCGCGGAGGTCTCCAGGGCGCCGGCCGCTGCAGAGCTGCAAGTCGGCGGCTTCTTTCCCGCTCGAACGATCCGGAGGTCTCCTACCCCCCAACCAGCTCCCAGACCACCACGCTCTCCACATCCATCTCGTCCCGTGCCACGCCGAGGACGAGCCCGCCGGCCACATCGAGAATGCGGAATCCGGGCGGAGCCTCCACCGTGCCCAGCCACTGGCCGTCGGGCGCGATCACGATATAGGGCGGCACGCTCTTGAGCTCGCCGCCGGGCTTGTAGGAAGGCAGCCAGATCCGTCCTTCGTCGTCGGCGAATGGGGAGGCGAAGAGCGGCATCGGGCGGCCGATGCTGGCGTCGTAGACGGCCATGATGGCCCTGGTGGCCCGCTCGATCCGGGCGTCGGAAAGGTCGGGCTGGTGCATGCGAACGCCCCTCCGGTTCTCGGCCGCGATGGGTGCCAGCCACTCGTCGGTCAGGAGGGTCGCCTCGGCCCGCCAGCGGACGATCTGCGTGACGGTGCCGTCGGGTAGGCGCCAGGTGACTTCCGGCGTGTCGGACCTGGTCTGGACGAAGTGCCCGGGGGCGACCGTGACCTCGCCGATAGCGGCGATCGGATCCACTTGCATGCCCGGCGGGATGCGCGGGAAGAAATCGAACGACGCGACCGTGTCGAGGACGCCGGTCTCGATGTCGAGGGTGGCCATGTGCCCGGCCAGCCACGGCCCTTCGAATTCCCACTGGCCGCTTGAAGTGGCCATCAGCAGCTCACCGGCTTGGGCTGTTCCCACCACATCCATGCGAGTGCCGCGCGGGAGGCTCCACATGCGCGCCATCGAGTCGCCGACAAACAGAGTCGCGCGGCCGAGGCTCGGGTCGGCCATCAGGATGCTGTCCTGACCCAGCGTGAACATGTCGTCGACGAATTGCACTTCCCCCGGTCCCTCTCCTTCCGCCGCAAGAACCCGGTGCGCCGAACCGTCCCGGCTGAACACGACCGCTTCCACGATCCACGGGTCATACACGACCGCGCGGCTGTCCGGGAGCAGCCGCCCGACGGTGACCTCCTGGAAGGTGAAGTCGCCGGGGCGGGCGCCGTGGCGGTAGCGGGGTTGGGGGGCGAGCTGGAAGGGGGCGGCGGTGGCCGGGGTGTGGTCGTAGGTGACGATGCGAATGCCGGCGCTGTCGGTGACGAGCGGCGCGATGTCGATGGTCGTCGAAGTGTCTGGAGCGCAGGCGGCGAGGGGGACCAGGAGGGCGACGAGGAGTTGGGGGCGGATTGGCACGGTTGGTCCCTCTCGCGGCGGTTCGGCTGCTATCCCTGGCCCTCAAGGTGTGTTCCCAACATTACGCTCCCGTACCGCGACCGGCGAGACTTCGTCATCCAGTGGGGTGACACGGGCTTGCCGTCCCTCCCACAGTCGTACAGGCGGGACCTCCTCGCTCCCACTGGCCCGCGGACCCCATTTGCGCTCCACATTGACAAACACGTATACTATCATATCAACTACGTATTCGTGTTACCTGATCGGACAACATGAAACAGAAGCTCACAATCACCGTGGATCCCGAGGTCCTCATTGCCGCGAAGCGACATGCGCGATCGCGAGGCGTGTCGTTGTCGGCGATGATCGAACAATCGTTGCGGGATGAGACGGTCGTGGGCGAGCCGTCGTTCGCTTCGAGGTGGAGAGGCCGGTTCCGGGCTGCCGAACGTGACGATCCCCGCTATGAAGCGTTGGCCCGGAAGTACCTTTGATCCTGGTCGATACGGATGTGCTCATCGACGTGGCCCTCGACCGTCAGCCGTTCTCCGATGCGGCTTCCGAACTGCTCGATCGCCTGCAGACAGGGCCCAAGCGTGCGTTTGTCGCATGGCACACCTTGTCGAACTTCTACCACCTGGTCGCGCCAGCGCGCGGCGGCTCGAGTGCGCGTGCCTTCATCACCGATCTGATTCGCTTCGTAGCTGTTGCGGACTGCGGCACGAGAGCGATGAGCTTTGCCACCCGCCTGGAGATGGCCGACTTCGAGGACGCAATGCAGGTCGCGGCGGCCCGTGCCTGCGGTGCCCGCTTTGTCGTCACCAGGAAAACCCGGGACTTCAGGCGCTCTCCGATCCCCGCGGTCACACCGCAGGAGGCCCTGGAAGCACTGTTTTAGGACGGGATAGTGCCCGGGTCCGGAATGGGCCCGCTCACTCGATCATCTGCCGCATCCTCCCGGCGCCCCAGCAACAGCTCCCTCTGCGCCCGGTCCCGCTTCGGCACTTCATGACACCGCCGGCACCGCGCCTCATAGCTCTCGGCCCCGCCCACCTGGATCGTCGGCCCCTCCGCCGGCGCCGCCTCCCCGTCGATCAGCCGCTGGTTCCGGGTCGCCGGGTCGCCGCACACCACGCAGATCGCGCTCAGCTTGTCGATCCGTTCCGCGCGCGCCAGCAGCAGCCCCATTGGCCCGAAGGGCTCGCCGCGGAAGTCCATGTCGGTGCCGGCGACGATGATCCGCATCCCGGTATCGGCCAGCGCGTCCACGACCTTGCAGATGCCGTCATCGAGGAACTGGGCCTCGTCGATGGCGACGACCTGCGTGTCAGCGCGCACCTTCTCGGCAACCTGCACCGAGTTGGACACGGGCTCGGCGTCGATCTGGCGCCCGTCGTGCGATGAGATGCGGAACTGCCCCCCGTAGCGGTCGTCGAGGTGCGACTTGAAGAGCTGGACCCGCCGCCCCGCGATCAGAGCGCGCCGCACGCGCCGGATCAGCTCCTCGGACTTGCCGCTGAACATGACGCCGGCGACAACCTCCACCCACCCGTGCCTCGCTCTGGGAAACATGGCCGGCTCGCGCGCCCCTCAATACACCCCGGGAATGATCCGCCACTTCACGCGCGCCCGGTACTCCGCCCACTTCTCTTCGCCGTACTTCTCGGCGCAGTACCGCTCGTCGAAACGCTGCCGGCTGATGAACAGCCCGACGATGAAGATCAGGTAGGTCCAGGCCCAGAGATTGGCGAAGTAGCCGAAAGCCAGAGCGATTGCCAGGGCAAAGAACCCCTCGCCCAGGTAGTTGAGGTGGCGGGCGGCGCCCCAAAGGCCGCTGCACAGGATCTTGCGGTCGCCGGCTTGTATGAATTCGGGCTCGATGAGCCCCAGAAACTTGCGCTCCGGCCATCGCTTGAAGGTGTACTTCTGCATGTTGGCGCCGCGGGCGATGCCCCACCCGATCAGGAACAGCGCCGGCGTGCCGATCAGCCAGACCAGCCTCCACGGAGACGAAAACCCGGGATCCGGATACACCGCCATGCCCCACAACGGCAGGATGTACAACCATCCATATACGATCAACCCGCCCCAGATCAGCTTGAAGCCGAGGTTCTCATGTATCACATCGTATGTGTACAACTGCACACGTTCAAAGATGAAATAGTCGAGGACATAAAAAGTCAGAAATCCTGCAAACAGAAAAACGCCCGGGTTGGAAGCGTCGCCGAACAATCCGTGATGGTACGCAGCGCCGGACAGCGCGTTCAGCGACAACATCGTCCCGCCGACGACATACAGATACATCTTCACGTCGAAGCGGCTGTTGAAGAACGAAAACTCCCGGGCCCGTCCGTCCCACAGCGCATGGAGCGCGTGCTGCCCCTCCCTGGGCGGCTGACTGTACACCGCCACGACCGCAAGGATCGCGGTCAGAACCGTCCCTCCGGCCACAGCGTAGACCGACGACCGGTAGAACCAGTCATGCGGCATCCCGGTGAGCCCGAAGGCCCACACGGCCTGTGCGATCACAAACACCAGCAGACCGTTCAGCCGATAATCTCGGCGCTCGCCGGTCACGGGATTGACGACGTAGCCGGTCACCCGCCTCCCCGGCAGAACCATCTGCACCGCAAAGAACACGACACAGATTACGAGCGGAGTGAAGAACCCGGCGATCGCCTCCGTGCGCGAGAGCTCGAAGAGGTGGCCGATCCCCAGCCACTCGATCATGGACTCTAGGCCCCCGGCAACCGGTACCCCACGTCCATGGCCACCGCCTCGTCCACCGTCCCGGGTGAAATCAGCACGGTCACCGACACCGTCAGCGCGCCCGCCGCGGCAATGTTCAGCGCCAGCGAGGTGGCCGTGGCTTCGTCGGGAAGGTCGGCGATCAGGTACAGGTCGCAATCGCCGAAGGCGTAGTAGAAGCCCTCGAGCGTGCCGCCGGAGCCCTCGATGGTGTCGCGCAGCGCGGCCTCGCGGCTGGTCCCGCCCTCGGCGAGCAGCCCCTTCAGGCCGGACTGGGTGTAGCTGGTGCGGAACATGTACTTGGTCATGCTGTCCTCCTCCGGGCCCCGTGTTGCGAATGTGGTATGGTGCCACGCCGCGGGCCGTGTTGCAATAGGACGGACCGGCGCCGAGTGCAGGTTCGCGGACGATCGGTTAGGGTTGGTGCGACAAGGGAAGTCAGCCAACTGGAAAAGCGGAGGTGAACACATGTTGACCGGACAACGGCTGTCGGCATGCATCGCGGCGGCGGCCGTCCTCACCGCGTGCGAGGCGTCCCCACCCGCGGGCGACGCCTTCCTCACCCGCGCCGAACGCACGGGCTACCGCGAGACCAGCTCGCACGCCGAGGTCGTCGACTTCCTGCAGCGTGCGGCGGCCGCCGATCCCTCGGTCCACTACACCACCTACGGCTACACGAACGAGGGCCGGGAGCTGCCGCTGGCCGTCGTGGGCGACGTCGCGGACGCGAGTCCGGCGTCCGTAAGGGCATCCGGCAAGACGGTCGTCTACCTCCAGGGCAACATCCACGCCGGCGAGGTGTGCGGGAAGGAAGCGCTCCAGATGCTGCTCCGCGACCTGCTGGCCGGCCGCCACGGCGATTGGCGCGAATCGATGGTCCTGCTCATCGCGCCCATCTACAACGCCGACGGCAACGAGCGCGTCACCCTCACCAACCGCGGGCGCCAGCACGGTCCGATCGGCGGGATGGGCCAGCGCCCGAACGCCCAGGGCTACGATCTCAACCGCGATCACATGAAGCTCGACTCGCCCGAGGCGCGGTCCGTTGCGCGGCTGTTCAGCGAGTACGATCCGCATGTAGCAGTTGATTTACATACGACCAACGGGACGCGGCACGCCTATCATCTCACATACTCGCCGCCACTCCACCCAAACACGCCTGCGGGAATCGACGATTTTCTCCGGCAGGGCCTCCTCCCCCACGTCACCGACCAGGTCCGCGCCAAGCACGGCTGGGAGTACTACTACTACGGCAATGCGTTCGCGCGGGGCGGGGCCGAGCCCGGCTGGTACACCTTCGACCACCGCCCCCGCTTCAACAACAACTACGTCGGCCTGCGCAACCGGATCGCGATCCTCAGCGAGGCCTACTCCTACGCCACCTTCGAGGAGCGCGTGCTCGCCACGCTGTACTTCGTGGAGGAGATCCTGGGCTACGTGCACGAGCACGCGGACGAGGTTCGGCAAATCGTCGCCGATGCCGATGCCGCCGGCGTGGTGGGCGACTCGCTGGCGCTCCGGGCCGTGCCCGAGCGCTCGGCTGAACGGGTCGACATCCTCATGGGCGCGGTCGTCGAGGAGCAGCACCCGCTCACCGGCCTTCCCATGCTCCTGCGCGCCGACACGCAATACGTCGAGACGATGTACGAATACGGCACCTTCACGCCCACGCTGCGGGAGCGCGTGCCCGAGGCCTACCTGATCCCCGGCGGGCTGCAGGAGGTCCTGACGCGGCTGGCGGCGCACGGCATCGCGCTCGAGCCGGCCGAGGCGACGCCGGTGGATGTCGAGACCTTCCGCATCGACTCCGTCCGGACATCCGAGCGCCCGTTCCAGGGGCACAACGAGCAGACCCTCTTCGGGCGCTACGAGCCGGCCCGGGTCACTCCGGCCCCCGGAGACATGTGGGCGCGTGCCGACCAGCCGCTGGGACGTCTGCTGTTCACGCTCCTGGAGCCCCGGTCCGACGACGGGTTTGCGAACTGGGGGTTCCTGGCGGACCGGCTGGAGGGCGGCGGGACGTATCCGGTTGTGAGGGTGCCGGAATAACGATTGGACGCTGTCCGGAGTGACAATCGGCCACCACCGGTCAATAGCCGAGAACGCCGTAGTGCCCGTCCAGAATCAGGCGGGTGGCGACGTACATTCCCCACACGCCGAAGCCCACCCAGATCGAATTGGGGAAGATGATAAAGAGGCCCAGCTCGCCGCGTGTGATGAGATGCCGTCTCCGGGCCACGAGGTAACTCACCCAGTACAGCGACGTCACATAGGCCCACTGCCAGAACAGCATGGCCCCGACGATGCCGGCCACGACCGCCGGCACCAGGCCGACCGTAAAAGCCACATAGAGGAACAGCGTCGGCAAGGGGGTGACGAAGCCGTTGCCGACGTCGGCGGTGAAACCGAACGTTTTGCGGTCCGCGTAGCAGCCGTCGTACATGGCGTAGGTGGCCCAGGCGTCCGCCCATACGGTGGGGGAAAAGACCCGCGTCAGCGGTATCCTGCCGGTCAGGAACTCCGCGGCTGGCACACGTCCGGTTTCGCGGCGCCGCTCTCGCCAATACTCGGTGCGAGTCTCGATGTAGTCTCGCCGGAAGAACAGAGACGCCTCCCAGTAGCAGATCAGCAGATTGAGCGAGAAGAACAGGCTGAAGATCCCGTGGACGACATTGAAATCCCCGTGCAGGTGCCAGCGGGCACCGATCCCGAGCACGGTCAGGAGCGCGACGATCAGCCCGGCTGCGAGTCCAGCCGGAAGTCCCGAGGTGGCACCGGGGGCCGAATTGTCCGGGGTCTTGCGGCTGGCGTTGCTGTCATCCATGGCTCGTGATCTTTCGTTGAGGAAGCGGCTGCGCACAAATCATGTAAACGACTAGATTTGCGCATGCCAACCCATTGGGCAATCGACCTCGGCACTTCCAACACGACCATCTGCGAAGACCGGTCGGGGCGGCCGCACGTCGTCAACCTGCCGGATCTGGCCAAGATCGAGCCGGTCACGCAGACGCCGGTCATGCCGACGTGCGTGTGCGTCATGGACTCGGGCGGCGACGACGTGCTGATCGGACAGCAGGCCGTCACCTACAACTGGGACGGGCGGGCCGCGGGATTCGTGCGCGGGTTCAAGCGGTATCTGGGCACCGAGAGCGGCCGGGCCATGGCGCGGGTGGGCGGGAGGACCTTCACCGCGCAGGACGCCGCATCCCTCTTCCTCCGCGAGGTGATCCGCACCCTCGAGGCGCACTTCGGCGACGAGGTGACCAACGTCACCGTCGCCACGCCGAGCGGGTTCTACGAGACGTACCGGGCCGAACTGCAGTCGATCGTCCGGCGCGTGCAGCGGCGCGGCTGGTGGGCGCGCACGTGGGCGCGGCTCCGGGGGAAGCCGGCCGGGATCGCATTCCGCACCCTCGACGAGCCCGTCGCGGCCGCGCTCGGCTACGGCGTGGACGTCGGCCGCCCCACCACGCTCGTGGCCTTCGACTTCGGCGGCGGTTCGATGGAGGCGGCCGTGGTGAGGACCCACGGTGCGCGCACGGTCGAGACCGGCCAGGCCGAGGTGCTGGCGAAGCAGGCGGTGGAGCTCGGCGGGGACGACATCGACCGCTGGATCCTGGAGCGGTTCGTCCCCAGGGCGCTGCACGACTGGCCCGAGTGGGAGGTTGCGCTCCGCTGGGAGGCCGAGCGCGTGAAGCTCCTCGCGAGCGCGGGTAGCGAGGGCAACTTCACTTTCCGCAACGAGTCGTTCGGGACGCTGGACTACGAAGTCCTGCGCGATATCCTCGCCGCGAACGGCCTGTACGAGCGGATGCGCGAGCTCCTGGATGCCCTGCTCGCCGAACTCGGCACCCGGCACGGCATGCCCGCCGCCGACATCGACGACGTGATCCTCGAGGGCGGGTCCACCCTCCTCCCGGAAGTGCGAAACGTCGTGGGCGACGTGCTCGGCCGCGACAAGGTGCGCGAATGGCTGCCCTTCGAGGCCGTCGCCCGAGGCGCGTGCATCTTCGCGGGCGGCGCGCACGTCGAGGACTTCATCTACCACGACTATGCGCTCCGCGTGCTGCCCGACGACGGCCGCGACGCTGAGTACGAACTCCTCATCCCCGGCGGCACGCGCTTTCCCACGGTCGACGACTTCGTGACGCGCTACTACGCCCCCGGCTTCGACGGACAGCAGCACATCAACCTCTTCATCTGCGAGGTCGGGCGCGTGGCCGGCCGGCCGGTCGAATGGACCGAGCGGCCAGGCGGCTCCCGCTATTTCGTGCCGACGACCGCTGGGGAACGCGCGTTCTGCCTGTGCCTCAACGAGGCGGACCCGGCGCTCCCGCTCAGCCCGCCCGGAAGCGGCACGGCACCCCGCCTGCGCGTCACCTACTCGGTTGACGAGAACCGCTGGCTCTGCGTAACCGTACATGACCTGCACCGAAAGACCGATCTGAAGGTCAGGCACCCTGTAGTACGATTGCGATAGCGTCGTTTGCCGGAACACGACACGAGTTTGACGTTGCCAAATTGCGACAGCCGCCGAAGGCTGCAAATGAGCCCATGATCAGCATTGGGGATTCGAGAGAATGAGCGCGCTGAAGTCTCTCTTCGGGCCGAGCCGGGAGGAGATCTGGCGGCAGCTGTCCCGGGAGGTCGGCGGGCAATTCCACGACGGGGGCCTCTTTACCTCTTCCGCAGTCCAGGCACGCACCGACGACTGGATCATCACTCTCGATACGCTCACGACCAACCACGCCAGCTTCACGAGACTGCGCGCCCCCTATTTCAATCCCGAAAGGTTCAGGTTCGAGATCTACCGGGCGGGCATCTTCAGCGATGTGGCGGTGGCGCTGGGCATGCAGGATATCAAGGTCGGCCATCGCCGCTTCGACCGCGACTTCGTCATCAAGAGCAATGCGCCGCGGCGCGTCCGGCGGCTTTTCGACAACGAGGAGATCCGCCGCCTGATCGACGCGCTGCCCAAGATTCACCTGTCCGTCAAGGGGCACGAGGGATGGCTGAGCAAGTTCCCGGCCGGGATGGACGCACTCCACTTCCAGACGGCCGGCCAGCTGAAGGACCTGTCCCAGCTGCGCACGCTGTTCGAACTCTTCGCCGAGGTCCTGCAGCAGCTGTGCCATGAAGGCAAGGCCTACGAGGACGATGTCCGGATCCACATCCGGCGGCTGCGCGCACCCGGGGGTCGGATCAAGGACAAGTACATACTGTGGGAGGGTGACCAGCCGAGGCGCGACGCGGCCGCCGCACTCGGGCGACTCCGCGATCCCCTGGCGGTCCCGCCTCTCACGGCGGTTCTGGAGGACAAGGACACGGTGCTCGTTGCCCGGGCGATCGAGGCCCTCACCGAGATCGGGTATCAGGACGCGATCGGCCCCCTCGTGCGCCGGCTCGGCGACACCAGGACGGCCGACGGGCAGCCCGTCCGGCAGCGGGCCGCCGAGGCCCTCCGGGTGATGGGCCATGGGCTGCTGGCCGACGCGGTGCTCGCGGTATTCGGCGGTGATTTCAGGCGCCTGCAGAGCTACGAGGGCCCATGCAGGGCAGAGATCATCGAGGCCCTCCTGAGCGCGGTCACCTGGCGTGAGGGCATGTACGCCGCCCCGGCGCTTGCGGAGTTCCACGCCGTTGAAGCGCTGCCCCGCCTCCGTGGGCTCCTCAGGAGAATCGGCGCGCACAATCCCACGGGCGATGCCGTAGCGGTCGCGATCCGGACGCTCGAGGCCCGGGCTTCGCTGCCGCGCTCGGCGTCGGCGGACGACGTGAAACCGGACACGCTGCCCCGAGCCGCGCGGGATCCGGGACCGGACCCCGGGACTCTCCCGCGCCGTTCGCGCGGGCCGGGTGCCCGGGGCTGATCCGGGAGTCTCGCCAACGGAGTCCCGCCCGTTCAGGCCGCCCTGTTCCCGGCCCACCACATTGCAGCGAGCGTCCCTGCTCCGGACAAGGCAAACGCTGCAATCTGGGCGTACATGGTGCCGTCGAAGCTCTGGCCGACCATCCCGCCGAGCGGCACCCCGATAAACGTGGTGAGGGAGGCGACCACCGCCGCGCCCACCCCCGCGATATGGCCCAGCGGCTGCATCGCGAGCGCGTTGAGATTCCCGAAAAGCAGGCCGATGGAGAAGAAGACGACGAGCAGGTACGCCATGAAGAGCCAGAATGGGGGCAAGCCCGCGAAGGCGAAGGACACGGCGAACGTCACGGCGGAGACCAGGGTCACCGACATCGCCGCGGCACGCGCGAGCCGGTGCATCCCGTGCTTCACCACCAGTCGGCTGTTCAGGAGCGAGGCGCACCCGAAGGCGAGCGAAAGGACGCCGAACCAGAACGCGAAGAGCGCCCCGGTCCGATAGGCTTCCTGGAAGATCTGCCGGGCCGAACTCAGGTATGCGAGGAACGGGGCGAACACGCATCCGGTGGCCAGGGTGTACCCGAGTGCGGGCCGGGTTCTCAAGACTTCCAGGGCAGCCCGGCCGATGTCGCGCGGGGAGAAGGGGCGGCGGCGGTCGGGGGGCAGGGTCTCGGGCTGGCGCAGCGAGAACCAGATGAGGGCGATCGCGCCGATGGCGAGGATCGTGGCGAAGATCGCACGCCAGCCGGCGAGCCACAGGATCCCCTGGCCGAGCGCCGGGGCGATGGTCGGCACGAGGATGAACACGGCCATGGCGAACGACATGAGGCGGGCCATCCCGCGGCCCTCGTACTGATCGCGCACCATGGCGATGGTCACGATGCGCGCCGACGCGACCCCCGCGCCCTGCACCACGCGCCCCGCGATCATCGCCTCGAAGGTGGACGCGAAGACACTCACCAGGCATCCGGCCATGAACAGGACGAGCCCGGTCTGTATGGCGGCCCTGCGCCCGATGCGGTCGGAGAGCGGACCAAAGAGGATCTGCCCCACCCCAAGCCCCAGAAACACGGCCGTGATGACGAACTGGGCGTCATTTGGCCGCTCCGCTCCGAGGTCCTGGCCGATCCGGGCCAGCGCCGGCAGCATCGCGTCGATCGAAAGCGCAACGAGCGACATCAGGAGCGCGACGAGACAAACGAATTCGCGGGTGCGAAGGGGAGGGCGAATCACAGCGAAAGTTAGCGGGGATGGGGTCGGGAGGGGCACACCCCGGAGCCACGCGCCGTGCTGTCGAGCGCATTACCTTACATCCCTTACCAGGCACCAATCCCGCTGCACCGAGCCAGCCATGATACCGAATCCCGCGCCGCACGATCGCCTCCCATCCTCCCCCCGCCCCGCCGCCCTCACCCTCGCCCTCCTCATCGCTCTGGCCGCGGCAACGGTGCCGACGCCCTCATCAGCCCAACAAACCGGCGCACCCGCCGCCAACCCCGCCGATGTGGAGTCCATCGACGCCATCGTGATCGCCGCCTACGACATCATTTCGGGCGACGCGGGCGAGGCGCGCGACTGGGACCGGTTCCGCTCGCTCTTTGCGCCCGGGGCCACACTCAGCCCGGTTGGCCGGCCCGACGGCACCACCTACGTGCGGCGCGCGATCACGCCCGACCAGTACGCCGCGAGCTCGGGCAGCTACCTCGAGGAGACCGGGTTCCACGAGGTCGAGATCCATCGCGTGACCGAGCAGTACGGTGTGATCGCGCACGCCTTCAGCACCTACGAGTCGCGGCGGCTGGCGAGCGACCCGGAGCCGTTCGCGCGCGGCATCAATTCGTTCCAGCTTCTCTGGGACGGCTCGCGCTGGTGGATCGTGTCGATCTACTGGCTGCAGGAGAGCGAGGAACATCCGATTCCGGCGAAGTATCTGCCGGGGAACTGAGGTAACCATGAACCGCACCGACCGCCGCAACAGCGCTGCCGAAATACTCGCGGCCGCCGTTTTCCTGTCTTCGATCCTTGTGACGCCGGCCGAGTCCTTCGCCCAGGCAGGCGTCGCTCCGGCCCCCGGCCAGCAGGTCGCGCTCGTCACCGGCGCCACTTCCGGGCTCGGCCGGGAACTCGCGATTCGGCTCGGCGCGCGCGGCGACCACGTCATCGTGCACGGCCGCAACGAGGAGCGGGGCGCGGAGGTGGTGGACGCGATCAACGGTGCCGGGCCCGGGAGCGCCCGCTTCTACCGCGCCGACTTCGCCTCCTTCGCCGAGGTGCGCGCCTTCGCCGAGGCGCTGCTGGCGGACTACGAGCGGCTGGACATCCTCATCAACAATGCCGGATTCGGCTCGGCGCCGAACGAACGGTGGGTTACCGAGGACGGGCACGAGTACCGCTTCCAGGTGAACTACCTGTCGACCTTCCTGCTCACGCACATGCTGATGCCGAGGCTGCTGGCGAGCGCGCCGGCGCGCATCGTGAACGTGTCGTCGGGTGCGCAGACGCCGATCGACTTCGACGACGTGATGATCGAGAACGACTTCAGCGGGGGCCGCGCCTACGCGCAGAGCAAACTCGCCCAGATCATGTTCACGCACGATCTCGCCGAGGAGCTGGAGGGGACGGGCATCGTGGTCGGCTCGCTTCATCCGGCGACGTACATGCCGACCGAGATGGTTCGGCGGGCGGGGCGGGCGCCGCGTTCGACGATCGCCGAAGGGGCCGACGCGACGATGCAGGTGGTCGACTCGAACGACTTCGAGAGCGGGCAGTACTTCAGCGGGCTGACGCCGCGCCGGGCGAATGCGCAGGCATACGACGTCGAGGCGCGGGCCAGGCTGAAGCAGCTGAGCGAGGAGTTGACGGGGATTCGAGCGGGGCAGACCCCGAGGCCCTAGCCAAAACCCCCAGGAAGGACGCGAGATGAAGACGACGAAATGGATCCTCGCAGCGGTGGCGCTCACGCTGCTTCCCTTCTCCCCGGCCGACGCCCAGGACCGCCGCACCCTCACCGCCGAGCAGCGCGCCGAGTTGCAGGCTCGCCAGGACGCGATGATGAGCGCGCCCCGGCCCATCGAGGGCATCAACTCGATCTGGATCGACGAGCTGACCTGGATGGAAGTGCGCGACGAGATCGCGTCGGGCAAGACGGTCGGGATCATCGCGACCGGCGGGGTCGAGCAGAACGGTCCGTACATGGCCGGCGGCAAGCACAACTATGTGCTCGAGGCGATGTGCGACGCGATCGCGCGTGAACTCGGCAACGCGCTGTGCGCGCCGGTCATGAAGTACGTGCCCGAGGGCGACCCCGAGAACATCCGCTACCCCGGCACCCTGAGCGTCCGCCAGGAGACCTTCCGCCTGGTGCTCGAGGACGTGGCCAACAGCCTGAAGAGCCAGGGGTTCACCGATGTGGTGTTCATCGGCGACAGCGGGGGCAACCAGAACGGGATGTCGGAGACCGCGGACAGGCTCAACGAGTACTGGGGCGGCGCGGCGCGGGCCCACTACATCGAAGAGTACTACCGCGAGGACATCTGGAGCTGCGAGTTCCTGAAGGACGAGCTGGGGATCTTCCAGCAGCCGGACATCTGCACCGCGACGCGCGATCTCTATCACGACGACGTGCACTACTCGTCGATCGTGGCGACCACCGACCCGGAGCGCATCCGCGCCCGCCAGCGGATCGAGGCGGGGCTCTACTCGATCAACGAGGTCGAGCTGGGGCCGCTGGAGCGGACGCTGGAGATCGGCCGGGCGCTGATCGCGTACCGCACCGGGATCACGGTGCGGGCGATACGGGAGAGTCTGGGGCGGTAGGGCGGGGGGCGGGGCCCTCCGCCCGGCCTGGTTTAAAGCAGGGGTCCGGTGTCGACCGACAGCAGGCGTCCCTCGGGGCTATACGCAATCGCATTTGTCATTTGGTCATGCCATGTGTAACCAGCCTGCCCGAAGTCAGAGTTCGGCGACATGAACCACGCGGTCGGCCAGATAAGGATGCTTGCGCACCTTGTCGAAGAAGCGGGTGTCCGCGGTTACCACCGGATAGTTTTCGTGAATTGCCAGTGCGAGGTAGAAGCAGTCGTAGACGGGATGCGTCAGGTCCCGTGCTAGGCGTGCACTTGAAGCTGCCAGGCGGCGCATTGAAAGCGGCGTGCTCACGGGTGCGGTTCGCAGCAGGTCCACTGCGTCCGCGAGCTGCTCGGCGTCCAGCTCACCGCGGTGGTGCTTCGCGGCCAGGGCACTTGCCGCCTCGGCAAAGAGCAGATCGGGTGCCAGAAGCGTGACGTCCAGATCGAGCAGCTTTGCCGATTCTTCCGAGAGCGGTTCGGAGATCAGCCACTTCACGGCCACGCTCGCGTCGACCACGTAGCCGGTCACGAAAGCAAGCCCCGCTCACGGTCGGCCCGAATGGTGTCGGTGCTGTCGATCGACGATGCCAGACGCTGCCGCATCGCCCGCGCCCGGTCGGCGAAGGCACCTTCGTCCGGAAGCAGGGCCTTTCGCAGGATCGCGCGGTGTTCCGCTTCGGCGGAACTGCCGTTGGCTGCCGCGCGCTGCTTCAGGCTGTCGATGACCTGACGGGAAAGCTTGCGAACAGTGAGTCGAGCCATGGTGGGTGCTGTCGTTGGAGTGATGGCAATGACAGCATAGGCTATGACATCATGGCAACGCTGTCAATTCGTTATGACCAGGACACTCCGGCCGATGGGCCCGCCGGCGCTCGTCCCGTCCGCGCCGTACCGCCTACCGGTTCGCGATCCTCTCCTCGATGAGCCGTGCAGTGCGCTCCGTCCGCGCGTCGGCAACCTGCTTCGCGAGCTCCAGCGACCTGCCCAGATCCGCGATCGACACTCCGTTGATGACCGCCTGGCCCGTCTTCACCCGTTCCGCCCAGCGCACCGACGCGGGGTCGTCGAGCATCATGTTCAGCGTGATGCCGGGGCTGTCGTGGATCGCGTCGTTGGGCATGCCGTCGGTGACGACGCCGAGGTCGCGCAGCACGTTGGGCGTGCCGGGCGGCGTCCGGTAGTACTCCGGGATGAAGATGACGGCCGCCTCGCCGCCCCACGCCTCGGTCAGCGCGGTGGCGACGTTGTCCATGCCGCGCTGATTGCCGCCGCTGTCGCCGATGAAGACGATGTTCTCGAAGCCGTGCATCTTCAGGCTGTGGGCGACGTCGGTGAGCACGGCCTCGAAGGTCTCCTGGCGGAGGCTGATGGTGCCCGGGCTGGTCATGTGGCCGCTGGGCGGGTCGATGTTGCCCTCGGGAACGGTCTCGATCACGGGCGCGCACAGGGCGTTGCCGAGCTTGCGCGCGATCGCGGGACAGTTGGCGCGGAGCACGTAGTTGTGCTTGCCCGTCACCAGCCAGGGGCCGTTGGGTTCGACGCCGCCGGTGGAGACGATGGCCGTGGTCTTGCCGCCTGCGAGCGCGTCGCGGACGTCCATCCAGGTCATCTCCTCGATCCAGACGGTTTCGACCGGGGGCAGGGGATTGGGCGTGTCCGCGCAGTTGAGGATGTTGGCGCTGCACTCGCCGCCTCCCATCGAGCGGGGATCGGGGGGCGGACGCTGACGGCCGCCGGGACGCTGCGCCTGCCCGCCGGCCGCGCGCCGCATGGCCGCGAACTGTGCGGATCGGTCTGGCGCCGGAAGCGTGCCCCGGTTTGCGATCGCCTTGCGGATCGCGCCGGCCGTGTGCTCGGCGCGGAACTCCACGATCTCGCGCGCCCACTCCAGCGACTTGACCCGGTCCTCGAGCGAGACGCCGTTGATGGTCGCCCTGCCCGCCGCGACCCGCTCGTCGTAGCGCACCGAGAACGGATCGTCGTAGAACATGTTGAGGGCGATGATCGGGTCGTCGTGCATGCCCTCGTTTTCGCCGGCCTCGAGCCCGCGGAAAGCCATGTAGCGGGTGACCGAGTTGTAGTCGTAGTACTCCTGCACATGCGCCACGATCGCCGCCCCCGCGAACTTCTCGTTGAGCCGCTCGGCCACGGCGCGCTGGCCGCCCTGGTTCCCGCCGCTGTCGCCGATGAAGATGATGTTGCGAAAGCCGTGCATCTTCAGGCTGTGCGCGACGTCGGTGAGCAGCGCCTCGAAGGTCTCCTGCTGCAGGCTGAGGGTGCCGGGGCTGGTCATGTGGCCGCTCGGCGGGTCGATGTTGCCCTCGGGCACGAGCTTGATGATCGGGGCGCAGAGCGCGTCGCCCAGTTCCCGCGCGATGGCGTCGCAGTTGGCGCGCAATACGAAGTTGTGCTTGCCGGTTGCGAGCCAGGGGCCGTTGGGCTCGACCCCGCCCGTGGGGATGATGGCCGTGGTCTTCCCGTCGGCGAGCGCGTCGCGCACGTCCATCCACGTCATCTCCTCGATCCAGACCGTATTCGGTGCGGGAAGCGGGTTCGGCGTGTCCGCGCAGTTGTAGACGTTGGCTGCGCAGTTGCCGCCGCCCATGCTGTTCGGGTCGCGCTCCGGGCGCTGCTGGGCGGTGGCGGGGGTCGCGGCAAGGATCAGGGCTCCGACGAGCAGGGCGGTCTTCACGGTTCTTCCTCCGGGATGTCGACTGACGGGAACTGAACGCATCGTACCTTCCCCGCGGCGCGAGGGCCAGAACCCCGCCGGCCCGGGCCGATCCGACGCGGTGTGCAGAAAGCGTGCGGGGCGCCCGTGTTGCGCTCAGCTCTCGTTAATCTCGCGCGCGGCCCGGAGACCCGATTCGAGCGCGCCGTTCATCCATCCACGGGCCCCCGAGATGTGCTCGCCGGCGAAATGGACCGGTCCTTCGGGCCTGGCGAGCGCGGGGCCGAGTTCGCTGTCCTGCGTCGGCGTGGGTTCGGCCCAGGCGGCGCGGCTCCAGGGGTCGCGCTGCCAGGAATGCGAGGTACCGGTTGCGACATGGCCGGCGGCACCCGGCAGGAACTCCTCCCAGTGGGCCAGGACGCGGGCCACGCGGGCCTCTTCATCGAGCGCGTCGAGCTCGTGTGCGCGCGTGCCGCGCACATATGTGAGCAGGACACCTTCGGGACCCGGCGCATCCCAGGTGGGATGCCAGAGTTCTTCGGGCCAGTCGGTCGTCCCCCAGCCGTTCAGGTCGTCAGTTTCCCAGAACCGCGTGCGAAAACGGACGAACACGCGCGTGGCGCTCTGGTAGTGGAAACCTCCGTTCATCGCCTCGGTCTTGGCGGCCGGGAGGGGCGGCGAAAAGCGGATGGTGGAGAGCAGGGGCACCGGCACGGTCACCAGGACCCTGTCCGACAGGAAGTTGCGGCCGTCGCCGGTGGTGGTGCGCGCCGTGTTCCCGGCCCCGGCGGCGATTTCGGTCACGGGCGCGGCCGTGATCACGCGGCGGGCCAACGCGTTTGCGAAGGCGGCGGGCAGGCGGTCGGTACCGCCCCGGATCTTCACGAAGTCGGGCCAATCGGAGAGAAAGGAACTCGGTGGAACGGTGGCCCGCTCTCCGTTCCGGACGCGCAGGAACAGCCCGTCTTCCGGGTAGAAACGGTCGAGTTGCAAGCCGAAGTGGCGGGCGTACCCCAGGGTCAGGTCGTGCTCCGGGGGTATGCGCGCTGCTCCCGCTTCGGCGGAATGCCCGGTTGCAAACGGGGAGCGCAGGGTCAGCACGCGCCCGCCCACGCGCTCGCGGGCCTCCAGCACGGTCACATCGTGTCCGGCCCTGGACAGTTCGTAGGCTGCGACCAGCCCGGACACTCCTGCGCCGACCACGACAACCTGCAGCGGCCTGCTGGCTTGGGTCAGTGCCCCGGGCGAGTCCTCGGGTTCGAGGGGGCTTGAGCAGGAGGTCAGGCCGAGGCCCGCCAGCCCGGGTCCTGCGAGCCCGGCTCCCGCCAGCCCGCCTCCGGCACGGCGAACGAAGTCGCGGCGGCTGATGGAATCCGGATCCGGGCTGGCCCGGAGGACGGCGGGTTTTGTCAACCTACCGGCCGAACGAGTACGAGAGGTTGACGATCGGCACACAGCAGTACGAGTCGCCCAGCGTGCCAAAGAGTGCAAGCTCGCCGTGCAGGCGATCGCCCATGAGGCGCATTCCTCCCAGGAGCCACGCTTCCGCGAGGTAGGGCGCGACATGGTTCTCCGTGATCAACTTGATCCGGCGACCGACCCGCCATTCACCGCCCAGCGACAGCGTCGGCTCGTTCAAGTCGTCACCGCTGCCGGTATACAGGTAGCCGAGTCCTGCGGACAACGCCCTGTCGTCGTTGCCGAACGTGCCTACACCGTACGCGACGCCGATTAGATCGTCATCGCGGTAGAAAGCGAGCGCCCCGAGCGAGGCCTGTACCGCAGGTCTCCGGATGATCTGCACCTGTGGAGCAACAAAGAACGCGGCGGGTGTGCCGAGGATGACGGGCGCCCCCAGCGTTATGGTGACGCGGTCGGTGAGTCCGACCGCAGCGGACGGCATGACGCTCCAATGGATGGGGATCGTGTGAACGCCAACCTGCAACTCACCACGGCGGAGCGTACGTCCCGTCGAGGTCAAGAACAGCTGCGTCCTTCCCGGGTCCTCCAGCTGGATCACGTGAACGGTGTCACCCGGTTCGGGGATATCCGGCGGCGTCTGCGCCTGGGTCGCCGCGGGAAGGAGGGTCGCAGCCACCAGGGTACAGACGGCGAGAAGGACTCGGCGGAAAAGCGAGCCTGGCGGCGTGTCTCGCGGACCGGGCATCGTGCCTCCGGTGGAGGGATTCGACCGACGGGGCACAAACAGGACAAGCGCGACAGAATAATACACTACGGCAGCAGTAACGGTCCCAACCACAGCACGCACCCGATGAGCAGGACGTAGGAGACGGTAATCCCCAGGGCTCCCGCGACCGCCTCCTGCCACGGTTTGGCAATCGCCGCCGCGGCCTCCAGGTCTCCCGCCTTCAGCAGCGCAATGTGCTCTTCGTCAGCCCAGCCGGCAGAGCCGTAATGCAATACCGGGTCGGGGAAGCCGAACGCGGTGTAGCCCATGAAGTGCCCGAGTTCGTGAAGCAACACCGCGATAGGAAAGGAGATCGCGCCGCCCGCCACCGCCGCCCACCAGCTTCCGTCCCGCAACCACTTGGTGAACATGTGTGGGCCCTTACAGTCGCTGGGCGTCGTCGATCCCCTCGTCAAAGCGCTGACATATACACTTCCCTTTACAGGATGTCAATTGGAGTTGTCATTTTCGCTCTGCTCTTCACGACCCAAGAGAATGCTGCCGGACCGAAGACCAGGATTTCCGCGCGTCAGCCCTACCCGTGCAACGCTTCGACCCGCTCGACCATCTCCCGGGATTCCCGCGGCCCGCAGAGGCCACCCAGGATCATGGCCAAAGCGCTGGCCGCAAGCGCGACGACCACCGGAGCCACGCCCACGTCGACGATGCCCAGGTGCACCACGACATAGACGCCGGCGCCCGAAACGACGGAGCCGACGCCGCCGGCCAGGTTGGCCCGCTTCCACCACAGGCCCGCAATCGTGGGCACGAACAGGCTGGCGCTGAGCACGCCGACGCCCGCCGTATAGAACTCGGTGATCAGCTCGGGGGGCGAAAACGCCCACAGGAGCGCGGCCACCCCGATCACCCAGGTAGAGCCGATGCGCACGAGGCTGAGGGTGCGTTCGCTGGCGCGGCCTGTCGTCGCGCTGCCGATGATGTCGTGCGCGATGGCCGAACTGCAGGCGAGCAGGAGCGCGTCGGTGGTGGACATGACCGCGGCGAGTACGGCCGCGACGGCGATCCCGCGGATCAGCGGCGGAAACCGGGTTTCCATCACACGCAGGAAGAGCTGGTCCGGGTCCTGGAGCCCCGGAAAGTCGATTCTGCCGACCGGAACGATGGCGAGCACCGCCGCGAGGATCATCACGCTGTAGACGAGCATCGACAGGTTGAGCGACATGCGCGCGCTGTGGGCGTCCCTGGCGGTGAACACCCGCATGACGATATGCGGGATGACCGGGATCGCCGTGGCCCAGATGACGAAGTAGCCGAGGTAGCTGGAGACGGGGCGGTGGGCGACCTGTCCGAGTTCGGGCGCGACGGCCGTGGCCTGGGTCATGATCTCGAAGGGCGACCCGACGCGCCAGATCAGCACGAGCGCCGTGCCCAACACGACCAGCACCATGAGGAAGCCCTGTATGACATCCGTCCAGGTGATCGCGACCATGCCCCCGAACGAGACGTAGACGATGAAGACGACCGTGGCGATCGCCAGCGCCGTGTTGTAGGGGATGCCGAGCAGTGCCTCGGCGGCAATGCCGGCCGCCTTGAGCTGCGCCACGATGTAGATCGTGAAGGCGGCGACGATGAGGATCGGGACCAGGTACCGCACCAGCGCGTGCGGATAGCGAAAGCCCAGGAAGTCCGTGATGGTGAACCTGCCGAAGTTGCGCAGCGGGCGGGCGACGAGAATCGACGCGAGCGGAAAGCCGACCACCGCGCCCCCGAACAGCGCCAGCGTCGCGGGAATGCCCTGCGCGTAGGCCAGCCCCATGACGCCGATGATCGAGCCCCCGCTCGCCAGCGCCGCCATGATCGCCATCGAGTTGACCACCGTGCCGATGCGGCGGCCCGCCACCCAGTACTCGCTGCCCGAGCCCAGGACCCGCTTCGACGCCCAGATCCCGATGCCGATGCAGGCGGCCAGGTAGAGTCCGACGAGGATGCGCTCGAGGAGCATCAGGGCTCCCTTCCGTCCGCTTCCGCGTTGGCCCCGGCACCGTCGCCACCCGCCTCGGACCCGGCGGCCGCGTTGGGGCCGCGCCGCCGGAATGCGAAGAGGGTCACCGCAGGCGAAACCAGCATCAGCGCGGCGATGAGCCACCCGAAAACAGCCATCCCGCCGAACTCGACCGTGCGCCAGGCGGGGATGAACGCGAACGCGGCAAACGCGACGAGGAAGACGAGCGTCGCGCCCTCCCGCGGCCGCATGGGGAAGAAGGATTTCATGGATGGCATCGTGCGCAGTGCGGGCGACTGACGCAACTCCGCCAGCGACCCGATGGCCGTTGTCACTTGTGTATGACATATGCAATACACTATGATGGACCACACGAAAGGGGGGATGGAATGAGCACACGAACGGTACGAATGGACGCCGCGTCCGACGCCACGCTGGCCGACCTGCAGCGGCGGACGGGGCTGTCGATTTCGGAGGTCATGAGACGGGGCCTGCGCGCGTACGAGCGGGAATTGAACTCGGACATCACGAGGCGTCCCTACGAGGTGTACAAGAGCCTTGGGCTGCCCGGTGAAGGGGGCCATGCGGTCGCACCTGCGGCGAAGGCCAAGGAGGCGGTGGCCGAGATCATCCGAAAGAAGCATGGACGATGATTCTGGTCGATGCCGGGCCGCTCGTGGCGCTGTTCGACGAGGATGATCAGCACCACGAACACTGTCGCCGAACCCTGAAGGAGCTCGACGAGAAGCTCATCACCACGAGCCCGGTACTTGCGGAGGCGTTTCACCTGCTTCGCCCCGGGAGCTTCGGTCCGCCCCGGCTAATGGACTACATCCGTCAGGGAGGCCTCTCGGTCCTTCCAATGGACACCGAGCTGTTGAGCCGCTGCTTTGAACTGATGCTTCGGTACGCGGACATCCGGATGGATTTTGCGGACGCCTCGATCGTCAGTGCCGCGGAGCGTACAAGAACCGAGAAGGTCTTTACCGTTGACCGGAAGGACTTCGCCACCTACCGGATACGGCGCGGCTACCACCAGGTGCCCTTCAGGATCGTCGGGGATTCTTCGGGGCCGCAGTTGGTGCGGGAAGGGGTCGCAGAGACAGAAGCGGTGAGCGCCGCGGAGCCCGGCACCGAAGACCCGGTCGGCTGACACCCTTTACGGCAATCACCGGGCTGCCATATGTGCCCGGCCTCGATTCATCCGCCACCGGTCCCTTGACCCTGACGTAACGTCAGACTGCTTGGGGTGCGGATCACGGCAAGACATAACCTAAGTTCAACTGAGACTGCACGATCTGCCATTCCTGCCGTTGGCCCGCACCTGATTCCGCCGTACCGAAATCGCGAGAAAACCGCGTCGAATGGCGGGAAGCCGCGGACGGTTCGCGTGACTGTCGCGTGCTCCGTCATCGCCTCCAGGCGTACGCACCCGGGATTCCGCGGCTGAACAGCACCTCTATCCCCGGCGCGGCGGTTTGCGCGACCGCGTCCATGGCGGCTTGGTTTGGCGATAGCAGGTCCCTCAGGATGCCGCGCACCTGCCCGGTCTGCGGATTGCGGAGGATCGCCACGGGCGGATGGGCGGTGCCATCGAGGGTGAACGATCCGCCGGGTCCGGTCAACGTGATGCTCGCCAGATCGCCCTCCCATTCCGGATGCGCTGGAAGCACGAAGGCGAAGCCGGAACTGCCATCGCCGTCGGCGACTACGGGCATGGTGAAACTAAACTCGAAGAGCTCGCCACCCCTGGCGTTTTGTCCGAAAACACGGTAATCGCCGGCGGAATCTGGAAGCGCGGGCGGAGCATTCACGACGAAGGCCGGCTCCAAATACGGCTGCCCGTCGATGCCGGTTCCGCCCCAGAGCAGCAACGACTGCGACATGTGGCCGCCAGCGGTCGTGCCAGATGCCGATGCGTCACGGAGGCGGAAACGGAGCGCTTTCGTGAAACTGTAGTCGCTGATCCACCGAGGGCCGCAATACGCCATCAAATCGTGCCAGTCGGGAGACACTGGATCTCCGCTCGCGTGATCGTAGCCCCAGGCGCCGGTGGTTCCGTTGGAGTGGGGATACGAGGGGTCCACGCCCAGGGAGCTGCCGCAAGGGGCATGTCCGAGACTCAGGTTGTGCCCGAGTTCGTGGGCAATGGTGACCGCCCTGTTCACCGAAAGGCTGGACCTGCCCCTCCAAATAGCGATTCCTCCATGGTCCACGTCCCGCGAGTACAAGCCCAGATAGTGGCCGCTGGCCCCCTCGATGACTCGAATCGCCTCAATCTCCGAGAGAAGACCACTGCTGGACGTCGTCGTAGTGACCGGTTCGTGGATCGAGACCAACAGGTCACCGATTGGCAGAAGCGCGCGCGTTTCCTGGAACAGATCGCTTTGTGCGGTCAGTTGTCGCGCGATGGCTAGGATCGACGAGTCCGGCGATGCGGCACGAACAACCGGGACGACCGTCAGGTCGAACGCCGGCAGAGTCCGAACGTCAAGCCCGAGCCGCCCGCTCGCCGGGATCCGCGTCGCGACGCCGAGTCCGGAATCGAGCGTCCCCTCAGGGTCGATTTCGAGCACCATCTCCAGTCCGGGCTGGACCACTTCCGAGGGTATCGCGGCGTTGGATGACCGGGCAAGCGAACGCTCGTCCATTTCAGTCGGGATAGGGCCGGGCTTGCCGGGAATCTCGGCCGAGTGGACGAGTTCGCCCTGCCGATAGAGCGATACCCGCACGGGAGGCAGGTCGACCTCATTCGTGACCGTTGCGGTAACGAAGACCCGCAGGAGCGCCTCCCTTCCCGCGACCAGCGGGACCGGAAAGCGCGGCGACTGTACGGATTGCACCATGTATGCCTGTGAGGCGGCACCGTCACACACGGGCACCCACGCGTCAGGGACCCCCTTCAGCCACTCCAGGAAGTCCCCGCTTGTTGCGCACAACGCCGTACCGCCCGTCTGAAGCGTCTCAAGACGGCGGAGGTTGGTCAGGCTGGCCGGGAGGGCTCCCGAAAGCCCCGTATTCCAGGCCAAGGTGAGTGCCTTAAGGCCCACCAAGCCGCCGAACTCTGGCGGAACTGGACCTGTGAGGCTGTTACTCGCGAGATCCAAATATGCCAGATTGGTCAGGTTTCCAATCTCGGGAGGGATCGGACCCGTCAGGTCGTTGGCATTGAGAAGCAGGGACCGGAGGTTGGCGAGGTTGCCGAGTTGGGGAGGGATCGGACCCGTCAGCGCATTATCGGGCAGTACCAGTTGCCACAGTTGCGCGAGGTTGCCGAGTTGGGGAGGGATCGGACCCGTCAGGTCGTTGCCTTCAAGGCGCAGGAAGACCAGGCTTGAAAGCTTACCGAGTTCGGGCGGAACTAGTATTGATATTTCTAACTAACGTGATACCAACATGTTACGACATGTGGCGCCGTTTCATGTATCACTCACGATACGCAGATATGAGCGGGAATGCATGCGACCGTATTGGAAGGCCGCGGACGAGTGTTGAGCAATCGGCGGGGGCCTACGGTCGGATCGTGGGTTGTCGGCGAAGCTCGGTCGGCAGCCTCCGCGCCTCCGGGCCAGCCCCACGTCGAGACCCGCCAAGGTGGATGAGCGCCGTTAGTGCTCCGGTTCCCGCCCTGCGACGTGTTCACCCGTATTCGGCCATCTTGGTAGTCCATGGGCTTGACGGTTGGGATGCGCGTCCCGGCAGGTTATCTTTATGGAACGCTAGGACTTGGCCACACTTCGGGCGAGCCCATCCGAGGAACGCGAGGCGGGGATGGGCTACAGGGACGGGACGAGCAGCGAAACGAACGAGGTCCTGCTCCAAACATCTCGTGCAGTTCACTTGTCGGTAGTGGGCATGGGCGGGATGGAGAACGTGAAGGACGACTAGGGCTTCTGCGAGACAATCTTGGCTGCGCTTGGAAACGCAAGGCAAGTTCGTCGATCCCAAGGCTGGAACCGAATGACCACTATCAGGAGTCCGAGTTGACGACCGACAAGCATCCGGCCACCGCCGCGCAACCGGTCCACCCACTTCCCAAGGGGGGTAGGCACGGTTCGACTCATCGTCGACCGGTTGGAGGACCAGGAGTGAGATCGTTGCTGGGCTGCAACGGGCGGTTGACTGTTCCAAGAGGAGTGAGATGAGCGATGAGCATGGAAGATGCCCGTGGCCGGATTGAGGAAGCCAAAGCGCAACTGTCTGAACTCGACAGTGAAATCGTCGTATGGCTCGAAGGATACCTGGGTCGCATGTTTGAAAAGAGCGATCCCCAGGATCCCAAAACCCCGCACGTCCGCCTGCCGAGTCCCGAGGAAGACGTCATCACCGGGCGACCCAAGGTCTTGGTCTCTCAGATAATCGAGAACATGCGGGTTTCCCTGGACTATGCTGTGTTCGCGCTCTCAAAGAAGAACTTTCCTACGCTAAACGAGCGCGACCCGAAGTTCGTGATCGCCGACAGCAAGGTCGCCTTCGGTCGGGCTGCCAAGAAAGGCCTGAGATACCTGACGGACGATGAGCGGAACTTCATAGAGCTACTCCAGCCTTACCACGTCAAACCTGACACGTTATCGGTGACGGCGTTGATCCGTGATGCTGCGAATGTTTCAAAGCATCGGTATCTGCTTTCCATTCGACAACAAGCGATGGTTGACGTAATCGCGGCCGATCGGAAAGATGAACACAAGTACGGCGAAGAATGGTTGCGGTTTCCGGCCCAGGACGGATCCACCATCTTCTTCGTGAAGGTGGCGGACCTGAGGGTGTTCCTCTTTGGACGTTACAACTTACTGGAAACTCTGCCACGCGCCCACGCGTTGACAAGTGCGCTCATAGACTTGTTCGATGAACATCTCAATGGAAGGCCGCTTCCTGATTCGTTGGAGCAAGTTCAGGTGCGGGTCATCCCCGCATCCTAGCGGTCCTCCGTCTAGTCGTCCTTGCGCGTCGGGGTCAGGGAGGCCAATCCGCCTGGCTCGCCGGCGAAGGTTTGTCCTGAACTCGGCCGGGGCTGGAGGTGCTCTATGCCCCGGAGGTACTCGGCGATCGAGTGCTTAACGGTCCAGGGCCATCGGTGTTGAAGTGCCGTTCTGGACATGGCTACTAGCCTACTGCCCGCTTCTCACGGGACCGGTCGTGGCGCGGACTTGACGGACGGCTCCGGCATGAACGTAAGTTGTTGCGATGCAACGACAAAACTTGGCCACACTTTGGACGAGGAAGAGGGATGACCAAGGCAGACCTCGTTGAGCGGGTCGCCGACGCGCTCGGCCCACGAGTCACCAAGAGGGAATCTGGGCTGGCGGTGGACGCCTTTCTCGCCGCCGTGCAGGACGCGCTCGTGGAGGGCAAGGGCATCGAGATCCGGGGCTTCGGGACGTTCAAGGTGCGGCGGCGCAAGGCCCGCATCGCCCGCAACCCCAGGACCGGGGAGCGGGTCGAGGTTCCGGCCCGCAGCGTGCCGGTCTTCCAGCCGTCGAGGCACTTCAGCAGCCGTGTGGACCGGGCTCACCGCTCCTCCGTGACCGCTGGATCTCTCGAATGAGGCTCGGACATTGGAACGCGAACACGGGGTACTACCGTCAGTCGGATCACTCCGGGATGACCGACAGCCTGACGCGCGCATACGGACGGCTGATCGCGGGGGCGGCCGCGTTCGAGACCCCCGCGCCGTTGCGGGGGCCGGACGATCCGTGGCGGCTGCACGTGCTCGCGCATCCGCACGGCCCGCGCGTCCTGCGGGCGCGGATCGTTGCCCCGGACGAGTTGCCCGTGGCGGTGCTGGCGGTGGCGGAAGGCGGTGGCCCGGGCGCGCGGCGCGCATGGCACGAGACGGTGGCGGAGGCCCCCGGGTTGATGGAAGGATGCGACCCGACCCCCCTCCGCGCCCCTCCGGACGGCCCGTGGGTGATCATGGCCTTGCTGATGGCGCTGGCCGTCCACGGGGATGCCGTCGAATGGCTGGGGGAAGTGGAGCAGTGCATCGCGTGGGCTTTCCTTGAGAGTCTCCCACCGATGGCGAGCGCGTAAGGACCGCCGAGCGGGTTCGATCAGCGGCTCGGCCCGGAGTCCCGGTCCGGCCCGCGCGGCCTCGTCTTGTTCAACAGCCGTCTCGTCATCTCCACCTGCTGCCTCGCCCTGCGTCGTACGTCCCGGAGTATCCGGTCAAGTCCGTCACCTGCGCGCTCAGCCGCTCGACCTGCCGCTGCAAGGCTTCGACCTGCTGCCGCAAGGCTTCGATCTGTCCGGAGTGCCGCCGCTGTTCCATTTCGTACTGCGCGGACAACCCTTCCAAGGCCGCCGTCAACTGCCGTTCCAAATCGGTCACGTAGCTCCCTCCTCACTCTCTCGACAGCTTCAAGTAGGGCCGCCCGTCCATCGTGAACGCCGGACGGACCGGCGTGCCGGCTGGCAGCGACACCCACCGCTCCCCGCTGCTCTCCATCAACTCGACGCCCCAGGTCGTCTCCTCGATCTCGGCCAGCATCGCGCGCGCCCACCCGGTCCGCACGTCCAGTTCCTCCAGAGTCTCGATCCGGTCCTGAATGCTCCTCGACAGCCAGTGCATCGTCCCCCAGCTGCCGCCGGAGATACCGAGGAAGAGGCTCATGCCGACGATCAGGGGCCTGAGCCAAGCCCTCATCAGCAACTCGCGCATCCGCGCGGTCGCCTTCTCCGTATCGGCCTCGATGGAACGCAGCGCGCCGCTTGCGACGGCGTTCAAGTTCTCTCCAAGCCGCGCGAGCTCTCGCGCGGCTGCGTCCTCGATCTGCCTCCGGTCTGCCTCCAGCCTGCTCCTCAGCCGGGAGGTCAAGTCGCCCGGGCTCGAAGTCTCGCTCATACAGTTCTCCCTTCAGCCGCCACCGCTTTCCGCTGTCGAGATCGCGGGCGGTGATGTAGTCCCTGCCCTGGCGCGGCACCTCCAAGCCAACATCCTCCAGCGCGGAGACCACGTCGGCTCGGCCCTTGAGCGCGCCGTGCTCGACGCGCTGCACGAGGTAGTCGCGGATCAGCGTGCGCGGGTCCGCCTCGTGTTCGAGCCCGGCCCGCAGCTTCGACGCCTCGATGTAGGCCACGTGGCCCGGCCGCTGCGCCCTCGCGCGCGCCGGGTCGTCGGGGCGGCTCCAGCCGTGTTCGTGGTTGAAGGCGTCGCGCAGCGGATCGAAGGTCTTCTGCCATCCGGGCGGTGCGATGTTCAGGCTGCGGCCCGTCTGGAGGTCGCATTGCGCCGCGAGGATGTGAGCATGGACGCCGCCGCCCCGCTCGCGGTGAAGAACCGCCGTCCACGCGTAGCGGTCCGGCTCCAGCCCCGCCCACGCCGTCTTCTCGAACTCGTCGAGGACGGCTTCGATCTGCTTGTCGGTCGGCTGGTCCTCCGGCGCCCACGCGATCACGGCGGACCTGTACTTGCGCTCGAAGTCGAGCGAGTCGGCGACGGCGGCCACCATGTCCGGGTTCCCGCGGACGACCTCGACGCCCTCGCGCTCCCGTCCCTCGGCGTCCCGCTCGCCGACGAGATAATCGGCCGCCGCCTTGGCCGATCCCTTCCCGTGGGAGAGGAACTTAACGAGCATCGCCGGACTCCTCGCCGATGCCGGCCACGGCGAGCAGCGAGCGCTCGAAGGAGACGAGGTGGGCGATCACCGAGACGGCCTCGGCAGCCGAGGCGTGGGTGTTGGCCCAGCGCGCAAGCTGGTTCAGGTTGTTCCCGATCCGCGCGATCTGGCGGGTGCGCTCGCGCTCGACGGCCCGCGCCGGGGCGGTCCACGTCCGCGTTTGCGCCATCGCCCGCCGCAACAACTCGGACGGCGACACGCCCGCCGCGGCTGCCTTGTCCCGCCAGGCGGCGTGTTCCGCGGGCGTGACGCGCGCGGCGATCAGCACGGTCCGGCGCTCAGGCACGGGCGCACCGGCGGCGGGGCTCGGGGCGCGGCCTCCCGCGCCCATCCGCTGACCGCTCAGCGGCGCGGGAAGCTGGGGGTACTAGGGGGGCGCAGCATCCCCCTTGCCAGGCCGCAATGTTAAACATTGCGTCGGCTGGCTTCCGGACCTTAAGGCCGTCAGCCAGCCCCCGGGCGCGGGCGCGTCGAGCGGGCCGACTCACCGAGCCGCCCCGGCCTCCGGGCGCTCGCCGCCCTCCGCGTCCTCGCCCCGGCTCTCGGCGATCCGCTCGCGGATCCACGCGTCGATCTCCGACTCGATCCAGCCCACGGCGCGCGCGCCCAGCGCGACCGGCCGGGGGAAGCGCCCCTGCTCCAGCCGCAGGTAGATCGTGCTGCGCGACAGCCCCGTGCGGGCCTGCACCTCGGGCAGCCGCAGGATCCGGATCGGCGGGTTCGCTCTCTCGCTTCTCGGTCGTTCCGTCATCGCTCTGCTCCTCCTCCTCGGAGTTCAGTTGCGTGTCGCAGCCGGGACCTCCACGCCCCGGCGCTTCTCCACCCACTTCTGGAGCCACTCGTCCACCTCGGCCTCGACCCAGCGCGCCACGCGCCCGCCCAGCCGGACCGGCGCGGGGAAGCGTCCGTCGGCCGCCCACCGGTAGATCGTGCTCCGGCTAAGGCCCGTCCGGGCCTGCACCTCCCGGATCCGCAGCAACCGGACCGGCGGGTCCGTTCTCCCGTCGCTCGGCTTCGCCCTCATCGCTTCGCTCCTTCGCGTCCGCCCCGCCCACCTGGCGGGCCTCCGTCCGCGCGGCCGGGCGGGCGGAGCCTCGGCGCCGCCCGCGACCCGCTCGTAGTGGTCCATGAACGCCGTGACCCGGTCCGCCGTCCTGAGCGTCAGCGAGCGGCCCCGCTCGATCTCGCGCAGCAGGTTCGGGTCGCCCACGGCCAGCATGCCGAGCGTCGTCGGCGCCATGCCCGTGTCGTCGAGAAAACCGTCCAGCCGTGTGTGGAATTGCTCCTCCAGCGTCAGCATTCGACTGCCGTTCCAGCCGCGTCCATGCCCGTAACGGTGAAAGGACCTTTGGGGGGACGTCAACACTTAGGGAATCCCCTAAGTGTCTCTGGTGTATATAGTTATCCAAGGTCGTCCCGGACGCGCCGAAGGCCGCCGCCAATGCGGTGGCGGAGCGCCCCCGGGGGCGTCCGGGAAGATCCCGCGAAGGGGGGATGGCGGGCGGCGGGAAGGCCGGGCGCGGAACCCGAACGCCGCGGGAGCCGGATGCCGTCCGGGAAGCCGGCCGCCGGGTCCGGCGGGGACGGTCTTTAGGAGGCGGGTCGCCGGGATTCCGGCGGGGAGGGAGAATCCGCGACGCGCCCGCGCGGGCGCGTCACGGAAGGCGCCCAGAGACGAGCGCGCTACGGCGGCTGCGGACCTTCGATTGCGGGCGCGGGGATGGCGGAGTGGGCCGTTCGGCGGGGTTGCCGCAACTGCCGACCCCCCGGCGCGCACGAGCCGCAGCACGCACGCCGGGGGGTCACCCTAGCCCGAAGGCTTCAGTTCGACGCAATCCCCGCCCTGTATCCGTCCGGTTCCAGCAGCCGGTGGTCCTCCCCGGCGACCTCGACGACCCGGACGCTGTAGAGCCCGGCCTGTCTCCTGTCGGGCACTTCGAACTCCAGCACGGCACCGTTGCGCATGGCGCCCGCGAGCACGAACCGCCTCGGCCCGTTGCCCGGCTCGGCCGCGTACAGTTCGAGGCCGCCGTGGGCGCGCGCGTCCCCGACGTGCGGCCCGTCGATCTCGACGAGCGCGCCTGCGGCCGCCGGGCTTCCCGCCGGGGCCGTCCACTCGACGGCGAGGGTTCCCGGCTCAGGCACGTCGGCGGTCGCGGGCAGGTCCACGATGCCGCCGCCCTCGCACGACCACAGCGCCGCGGCCAGCAGCACTGCGAGCCCGCGCCACCTGCGCCGCTTGCGCACCCGTCCTCCGGGCGCGCGCCTGCGTGGCCGCTTCGCGGCTGCCCCGATGGCGCCGGGCAGCGCCGCGTCCGAAGCGGGCGGCATCGTGCCCGCCGCGTCGCCGCATCTGGCTCCGCCCGCGCGGCAGCGCTCGATCCACGCGAGCAGGTCGCCCACGTCGTAGCGGCCGTTGGCGTTGCCGAGCCGGTCGAGCGCTTCGAGCCGCTCGTCCGCGAGGCTGCGTTCGCCCAGCAGCGCCTCCGCCGCATGCTCCGGGCTCAAGGTCCCCACCACCGCGAGTGCCGCGTCCACGGCCGACGTCACGCTGCGTCCCGCGTCCGCCGACGCCGCCGGGATCGTGAACGTGACCGTGTACTCCTTCACCGGGCCGTCGCCGGTCGGGAGGACCGAGATCCAGACGGGGACGCCGTGGTGCACGGCGACCGCTGGGCTCTCCGCCCCGCTCGCGACCTCGTGGCCTCCCACGAGGATCATGTCGACGGCCGTGCGCGAGGTCGGCCTGAACTTCGCGTACTTGGTGCCCACCGGCGCGGTCGTCTTGTAGGCCGTCACCGACGAGCGGAACGACGGGCTGAGCGACACCGAGCGGTACGACCCGTCCGTGGTCGCGCTCACGCGCACGCTCAGGCTCCTGAGGTCGCTCGACCCGCCCCCGGCGGTCGGCGTGCCGGAGCCCGTGGCCCACGGGCCGACGCCGTACTCGTTCGACGCGCGCACCCGCACGTCGTAGGTCGTGCCGTTGGCGCCCTGGAGCGTGGCCTCCGTATCGGCGTAGTTGCCGCCGGACTCGTAGATCGCCGTCCACTCCGTCGCGCTCCGCTCCTTGTACTCGCCCTGGTAGACGTCGACCGTGCCACTTGACGGCGGCGACCACGTCAGGTCCAGGCGCTCGTTGCCCGCCGTCACCCGGAGGTTGCGCACGCGCCCGGGCGCGTCCCCGCCCCGGTCGGCGATCGTGATCTCGACCGAGTCCGGGTAGCCCACCGAGACCCCGGTGGGCTGGTTCGCGCGGAGCACCACGCTGAACGTCTCGTCGTCGGTGTCGGTGTCCACGCTCGTCGTGACCGTGCCCGTGCCCTCCGTCTCGCCCGAGTCGATCCGGATGCCCGACAGGCTCCCGTGGTCGCCAGACTCCGACGTGCCGCGCCGGGTCGTGACCGGGATGGTCACCGTCCGCGCGAGCGGCTTCTCGAGCGTCGCCGTCACCGTCACGCTCTCGCCCTCCGGCACCTCCAGCGGCTCGGCCGTGAGCGACACCGCCGCGTCGTCCGTCGGCGTCCCGTCGGTGATCAGGACCTCGACCGAGTCCGGGAAGCCCGCCGCGACGCCGTCCGGCAGGTTGTCGCCCAGCACCACGCTGAACGTCTCGTCGTCGGTGTCGGTGTCCACGCGCGTCGTGATCCGGCCCGTGCCCTCCGTGTCGCCCGACGCGATCCGGATCGAGCGGAGCGTGCCGTGGTCGCCCGACTCCGACGTGCCGCGCACCGTCTCAAGCGGGATCGTCACCGCGCGGGAGAGCGGCGCCGTCAGGACCGCGGTGACGGTCACCGGGTCGCCCTCGGGGACCACGTCCGGATCGACTTCCAGCCCGACCCGCGGCTGGTCCAGGTCGGCGATCTCGACCTCGATCCTCGACGGCGTGCCCGCGCGCACGCCCGCCGGCAGCGGGCTCCCCAGCCGCACCGTGAAGGTCTCGTCGTCGGCGTCGTCGTCCCGCGCCGTCGAGATCGTCCCCGTCCCGCGCGTCGAGCCCGCCGCGACCACGACCTCGTCGAGCGTGCCGTGGTCGCCCTCCTCCGACGTGCCCCGCGTCACCGTCAGCGGGACCCGCGCGTCGGCCTCCAGCGCCTGCGACAGCCATACGTCGATCTCGACCTCGCGGCCCTCCTCGACCGGGTTCGGCACCGCGTCCAGCCACGCCACCGCCGTCGAGCCGCCCCCGCCGTCGTTGGCCGGGATCGTCAGTTCGAGGGGCTCCGGCAGTTTGTCGCCCAGCACCGTCTCCGTCGCGATCCCGACCGAGATGCCCTCGTCGTCCTCGGGCTCCGTGTCGTTCACCACCCGGAGCGTCGCCCGCGCCGTCCGCTGCCCCTCCGCGATCGTGATCGCCGCCGTCGCGTTCTGGGCCTCGCTCGGCGGATCGAGCGTGTAGTCGAGCACCGGCGCCGCCGGGTTGTCGCCCGAGCCGTTCGCCGTGAACTGGACCGTCACCCCGCCCTCCGGCGCCGGATGGCTGAGCGTCGCCGTCAGCCGCGCCGTCGAGCCCTCGGACGGCCTGAGCGTGTTCGACCTGAGCGTGATCGAGAGCGTGTCGATGTCGACGATGAACACCTCGACCGACGTGGGGTCGCCCGCCACGAGCGGCGACGGCAGCGCCTCGTTCCGCACCGCCACCGTGAAGGTCTCGTCCTCGATGTCGTCGTCCTCCCGCGTCGAGATCGTGCCCTCGCCCGAGGTCGCGCCCGACGAGATCAGGATGCCCGTCAGCGTCCCGTGGTCGCCCGGCTCCGACGTGCCCCGCGTCGTCGTGACCGGGATCATCACCGTGTTCGCGATCGCCCGCGACAGCCGCGCCGTCACCGTCACGCGCTCGCCCTCCTCGACCTCGACCGGAGACGCCTCCAGCGTCACCGAGGGCACGTCCGCGATCCGCACCTCGACCGACGACGGGGTGCCCGCCTCGACCGACGACGGCAGGGTCGTCCCCAGCTCCACCGTGAACGTCTCGTCGTCGGAGTCGTCGTCCCGCGCCGTCGTGATGGTGCCCGTGCCCGTCGTCGCGCCCGCGGTGATCGCGATGGACGCGAGCGCGCCGTGGTCGCCCGCCTCCGCCGTGCCCGGCGTCAGCGTGAGCGGGATCGTCACGTCGGCCCCAAGCGCCGCCGTCAGCGTCGCCGTCACCGTTACGCTCGAACCCTCTGGCGCCGGGTTCGGAGACGCATCGAGCGTCACCGCCGCCCGCCGCGACACCTCCACCGAGTAGTCCTTCGTCGTCCCGTCCTCCGCCGTCACTTCGATGGCGATCCTGCTCCCGGGCGTGCCGAGCGGGATCGCCGCGCTCTCCTGTCCGCTCGATACCGTCGTCCCGTTCACCGTCACCGACGCCGCCGCGTGCGCCGCGGTCGGCCGCACCTTCACGTGCGTCGCCGCGTTCGGCGCCGTCGCCGTGTAGGCCGTCGTACCCGCGTCGAACGCCGGAGCGAGCGCCAGCGACGCGTAGCCCGAGCCCGACGACCACGTCGCCGTCAGGGCGCCCAGGTTCGCGTTCGGCGACGGGCCCGCCGACGGCGTGCCCACGACGAATTCCCACGCGCCCCCGCCGACGGCGTTCACGGCCCGCACCCGCACCCGGTAGGACGTGTCGTTCGTCAGGCCCGTGATGGACTGCGAGGCCGTCGTGCCCGTGCGCGTGACCGCCACCCACGCCGCCGCCGGGTCCCCGCCCGACGCCGGATCGTTGTTCGGCACATCCGCCGCCGACGCCGACGTGTAGTGCACGTCGTAGCCCGTGATCGTCCCCGAAGGCGCCGTCCACGTCAGGTCCAGCTTCGCCGAGTCCGCCGACACGTCCAGGTTCGTCACCGCGCCCGGCGGAGCCTGCGGCGTGCCCGAGCCCCACTCCCAGGCGCCGAGGGTGGAGGTGTGCACGGCGCGCACCCGCACCCGGTAGGTCGTCCCGTTGGTCAGGCCCGTGATCGCCTGCGTGGCCGCCGTGCCGCTCCGGGAGACCGCCACCCACGCGGCCGACGGGTCGCCGCCGGACGCCGGCTGGTCGTTGGGAACCGCCGACGACGCCGCCGACGTGTAGTGCACGTCGTAGTGGCCGAACGTCTCCGTCGGCGCCGTCCAGGCAAGGTCGAGCCGCGCGTCGCCCGCCGTGACCGTCAGGCCCGTCGGCGCCGACGGCGGCACGATGTCGAAGATGATGATCTGGGCCACGTTGGGGACATCGTCCTGCGCGCCCGGGGCGGCGAGGGTCCAGCCCGCGTCGATGGTGGCCTGCGTGGGCGCGAGCCGGACCGCTAAGCACTCGTCGTTTTCCGGCGACACGAGGTCGGCGACGGTCCCGAGCCGCACTCTGGCCGTTGTATTCCCCCCGGCCACCGTCAGCGAGGTGGGCGGGTTCGAGCCGATGTCCGCCGCCGTGGCTCGACGGGCCGCACCGGTGTAGTTGATGCACCGGTCGCTCGGCACGTCGTCGCCGAGCAGCGTCGTCAGGGTGAACGCCAGCCCGCCGGCCGGGGCGGCCTCGGAAAGTACGACACGCAGTTCGGCGCCCCCCCCCTCCTGCACCGTGTATTTGTCCGGATCAAACCCGTAGGTCGGCCCCTCCGCCGGCGTGCCCGTGCTGTGCTCCCAGGGACCGCCGCCGGCGGCGTTCACCGCGCGCACCCGCACCCGGTAGGCCGTGTCGTTCGTCAGGCTCGTGATCGCCTGCGTGGCCGTCGTGCCCGTCCGCGTGACCGCCACCCACGCGGCCGACGCGTCGTTGCCCGACGCCGGCGCGTCGTCCAGCACCGCGCCGCTGCCCGTGGCCGGGGCCGACGTGTAGTGCACGTCGTAGCCCGACAGCGCCGCGCTGCCCGTGTCGGCCGGCGCGGTCCAACTCAGGTCCAGCCTCGCGTTGCCCGCCGCCACGGTCAGGCCCGTCACCGCCGCCGGCGCGGCGTCCTCGCTCTGGATCGTGATCTGCGCCAGCCGCCCGTTCGCGTTGCGGTTGTAGAAACGGTTGCTCGTCGGGTCGTTCTGCGGCGCCGCGACGATCCCCAGTTCGATCGTCTCGTCGTCCTCGGCCAGCGCGTCGTCGGTGATCGTCACCGTCAGGTTCTGCGTCTTGGTCGCGTCGCTCGACGTGAACGTCACCGTCTTCGTCGCGATGCTGAAGTCCGTGCCCTCCGTCGCCGTGCCGCCGCTCAGCACCGCGATGGTGAACGTCGTCGACGAGGCCGGCAGGTAGTCCACCGTCACCGGCACGCTCAGCGTCCCGCCGCTCACGTTCTCCTCCACCGTCGCCGTGTACTTCGCCGTCGAGGCCACGTTGGATCCCATCGCGATCCGCCCGAGGGTCACCAGGATCGTCAACTTGAGGACATCCTTGTCCCCGGCCGACCAGCCCGCCGCGCTCGTGCCCACCCGCAGCGCGAAACACTCGCCGGTCCCGTCGTTCAGGTCGTCGCCGTTGTCGGCGATCGGGTACTTGACTCTCGCCCGCGTCGAGTCCTCCGGCACGGTGACCGACGTGGGCGGGTTCGCGCCGATGTCGTCCGATTCCGCCAGCGTGCCCGTGCACAGGTCCTCCGGCAGGTCGTCGCCCAGCAGTTGCGTCAGCGTCAACTCCAGCCCGCCCGCCGGCGCCGGCACCGAAAGCACGACGTCCACGTCGAGGGGGCCCGCCGCCGGATGGGTGTTCTGCGAAGCGAACCGGAACTCGTAGGTCGGCGTAATCGGCGTGCCCGCCTTCGTCGCCGTCCACGGGCCGTAGCCGTCGCTGTCCGCGCCCGCGCTCGTGCCGTCCGTCGCACGCACCTGCACGTCGTAGCCCGTGTCGTTCGTCAGGCCCGTGATCGTCTGCGACAGCGACGAGGACGACACCGCGCCGCCCTCCACCCAGCCCGTCGACGGGTCCGTCCCGTCGCCCGTCGCGTCGGAGTCCGGCGCCGCCGTCTCCTTCCACCGCGCCTGGTAGCCAGTCACCGGACCGCCGGGCTTCGTCCAGCTCGCCGTCAGCTGCTCACCGCCCGGCACCACCGCCAAACCGCCCGGCGCCGCCGGCGGGTCGTCATCGATGATCGTGACGGTCAGCATGTTGGGCGAGCCCACCGTGTAGCCCGTCCCCGGCTCGATCGTGATCGTGAACGTCTCATTCTCCTCGTTCAACGCGTCGTCCGTGAAGGGGACACTGATCGTCGACGCGTGCGTGTCCCCCACGGACATCGTGAACCCCGTCGAGCGTCCGCTGCCCACGTCGTCCGTCAAACTGGCGGTGCCGGCCGCATACGTCAGCGTGCCGACCATGTCGTTGGCTACAACTTCAAAGGTCCGCTCGAACGTCTCGCCTTCTGGCTTTGACCCGCTGGCCAAGCTCCAACTCACCGTCGGCAGCGCGCGGGTCACCGTGATCGCGTAGTTGAGCGTATTGCCCGCCTGCGCCGTCACCTCGACAATGATCCGGTTCGCGCCGTAGGACAGGTCGATCGCGCCGCTCGCCGACCCGCTCGCCACCGACGTGCCGTTCACCTTCACCGTCGCGTTCGACTGGTTCACCGTCGGGGTCACCGTGGCTGAGGTGATCCAGGCATCGCTGTTCGCCGTGTACGCGTACGTGGTCGAAGAGAACGACGGGGCGAGGGAGACCGAGCCGCCGAGGTCCGCTAGCGCCAGCGCGCTCAGCGACGCGTCCGGCGAGCCGCTCGTCGTCGTCTTCGGCGTGCCCGTGGCCCACGCCCACGCGCCGTCGCCCGCAGAGTTCACGCCGCGCACCCGCACACGATACGCCGTGCCGTTCGTCAGGCCCGTGATCCGAAGCGAGGGGTCGGTGCCCCTGTGGCCCGTGTCCACCCAGCCGGCCGCGGCCGAGGGGGACGCGCCCGTCTGCACCGCCGCGTCGGGCGCCACCGTCGTCGACGACGTGTAGTGCACGTCGTAGCTCGCCGCGCCCGTCGGCGCCGTCCACGTCAGATCCAGCATCGCCGGGCCCGGCGTCACCCCGAGACCCGCGGGGGCGGAAGGGGCGACGACCATCGGCGTCGCCCCTCTCCAAATGCTCCACTCGCTGTCCACATGCGCCTCGGCGCTGTTTTGCGCCAGCACGCGCACGGAGTAGCTCGTGCCGTTGTCGAGGCCCGTGATGGTGTGGGTCGTCGCGCCGTTGACGGTCAACTTCTGCGCCTGCCCGGACCCGCTCTCGCCAAACTCGATGACGTACCGGTCCGCGTTGTCGACCGGGATCCAGCTCACCGTGATCCGGCGGTCGCCCGGCGTGCGCACCACGTTCCTCGGCGTGCGCAGTTGCGTCCGCGCCCACCCGTCGACGGCGATCCTCATGGGGGTGTCGAACTTCGACCAGCGTCCGCGCGAGTCGTACGGATCAACCCTGGTGAAGATGTTGGAGTGGTTCAGGATGTTCCAGCCGCTGGCCGCGCCCACGTCCTCATCGTGCGCGTTGATCACCCGCGCCTGCACCTTTTCCAGGCCGTCGACCGCGTAGACGACCAGGTGATAGGTGCCGTTCGGGAGAACGCGATTCGCCCCGAATGAGACATTGCCGTCGCTCAAGTCCGACGGAACCGTCAAATCCGCGAATTTCGAGTACGGGCGCAGGGTGTTGTTGTCGGAGTTGATCCACAGCTCCGCCCTGACCTTCGCAATCTCGTCGTTGGTGAGGGCTTCGGAGATCCTCAGCGAGGCTTTGACGTTGGTGACGTAGTATCCATGGGACGCGCCGGTGCCCGTGCGAAACCCCGTGCTCGCGGAGTAATTGCCAAGAGAGGACCAGCGAGAGTCCGTGGCCGACACATTGAGGTTGCTCACCAGAGTGACCGTGTCCGCGTTCTGCGCCTGCGCGGCGGCAGTCGACGGAAAGAGCGCGCCGAGCAGCAGCGCGAAGGCCGGAAGGAGAAGGGAGAGGCGGGAGCGGCCGCCTCGTGCGTCAGGTCCTGAAGGGGAGGGTCGCCGCCCGCCGGACCAACGCCGCGCGCGCATCATGACCAAGCCACCGGCTCGGCTCGGCTCGGCTCGGCTCGGCTCGGCTCGGCTCGGCTCGGCTCGGCTCGGCTCGGCTCGGCTCGGCTCGGCTCGGCTCGGCTCGGCTCGGCTCGGCTCGGCTCGGCTCGGCTCGGATCTTAACGATG
>JAJDTB010000038.1 GCA_022827345.1 Gemmatimonadota bacterium
AGCTTTGCGACGATGAGCCAGGCGCGGCGCGAAGTCTTCCGCTTCATCGAAGGCTTCTACAACACCCGCCGCCTGCACTCGGCGCTCGGCTACACGTCGCCCGTGAACTTCGAGAAACTCAACCATGCGGCCTGAAGCGAAACGGCAGCGCCGGGGCGACGGAAGCTCTCCGGGCTTCTCGTGCCCGCTCGCTTCTCCAGCGTCGCCCGTTGCCCCTCTCCACCGCTGGAAGGGCGAATGCACAAACCACATCACACACTATCAACCCCAACAACTAATCGTCCGTGAAAGCGGGGCAGGTCCACACAGGGACTGGACTCACTGTGGAGGGACCAATCGCCTCCCTACAACATAGGGGACGCCGAGCGGATCGTCGCGGGTTCCCCAGACGTGCGTGGAAGTCGCGTCCTCGGCCCGCATCGATTCGGGAAGGAGAATCCGGCGGGGTTCTCCAGACGCGTCGCCCCGCGGAATCGCATAATACACCCTCAGCGTGTCGGATCGCTCGAATGTCTTGAGCCACACGTCGTCCGAAGCCGAAAGGAAGATGTCGTCTGCGGCCGGCAGGTGCTCGGGCTTGTAGAGGCTTTCCTCGAACGCCTGCAGATACGCGAGTTGCTGCGCGGGTGACCATCCGGGCCGCTGGAATTCCGGGCCCTTCTGGATATCGATGACTTCCTGAACCCGATCCGGAGTGAGTCGCACCGGATCGAATTGCAGGCGCCGCTCCCAGAGCGTATCTCCTTGCGCATTCAGCTCGACTAGATCGAGAGACCCCGGTGGGCCATCGTTTTGCCGTAAGACCAGGATTTTTCCATGCGCAAACGCCGTCTGATCGGAGTCTCCGAAGTACTGGCCCCCAAATGTCCGGCTGTCGTCCATTACGACCGTGAGCTGCGCGTTGCGGATGTCCCGCCAGAAGATTTCCTCGGGTTGCTGCCACTGTCCGGCCTCGGAGCGCTGCACAAGCAGAATGGGCTCGCGCTCCATCGGTGGGTCTCCCCTCAACCCCGCGATTCTGGACGCAGCAAACAGCGGCCTGGCGATGTACCCTCCACCGTCGGCCGTGGGGGCTTCGATGCCGATACGGGTGTCCTGGTAGATCAGCGATGTCGTCACACCCATTTCGGTGTCCACCAGCATTCCGTCTGCCGTGTAGTGGGTGAAACGCGATCCCCAGCCCTCCCGCACCGAGAACCCGCCATTGTCCTTGAAATAGATGCGCGACGGCTGGGTGAACTCGCCCGGTCCCTCGCCCTTTCTGCCGACCACGAACTGAAGAGACCCATCAGGACTCCACACGCTGATCCGGGTCTCCATCGGATCGAGGACGAAGATTCGGTCCCGATTGGGGTCGGCCCGGAGGTAGGCCCAGTTGAAGAGCACACCCTGTTCGGCCGTGCCGGTGAACCTGTATTCCAGTTCGGTGACCCATGCCCGGTCCCCGCTCCCGGGCGTGTCGGAGCCATCGCCCCCGCACGCCAGACAAAGGACCAAAAGGGCGAACACGCCTGCCGACAGCCTTCTCATCACCATGACTCCGTCCTTCCCTGCGCGGTGAAGACGAGCACCCGCTCTCCGACCTCTTCGCCCGTCAGCTGGTGCCAGCATTCGGCGTAGAGGTCGATCTGGGCGCGGTACCGTCCCACCCGTTCCTCGAACTCCGGATCGTCGCCGGTGTCCGTCTTGTAGTCGGCGACGACCCAGTGGGCTCCGTCCCTGAAGACGAGGTCGATCACGCCTTCGATGACCGCGGGGTGGTCGCCGCCGTCGTTTCGGTTGACCGCGAACGGGATTTCGCTGTGGCGCTCGGCGCTTGCCATGGCGCGGGCCCAGATGTCGGATCTGCGGACGGATTCGACCAGGGCGAGGAGCGCGGCCAGTTCGGTGGGTGCGCCGGTCGCATCGACAGGGCGCTCGTATTCGATGAGGAGGTCGCGAGCCAGCTGCTCGAGGGCGCCGCTGCGGATGCCCTCGCCCGCCACGGCGAGCACTTCGTGAACCACGCTGCCCCATTCGTAGCCGCCGGTCTCCGGGCCGACGGTTGCTGGAGCGAATTCCACCGTGCGGACGTCGTCCTCGGCGCCGCCGGTGTCGCCAGGTCCCTCGCCGCCCTTCGCGCGTCCCGTGACCGACTCCACCCGGTAGGTCGCTTCGCTGTTCTGCGCCACCGCCGCCGTCGCGTCCGCAATCGGCCCGGCAAGGTCCGTGGAACGATCCAGGCGGTCGGGCAGCGGCGGGAGATCGATCGGGAGCTCGTCGACCACCGCGCAGCGGCAGGACGACCCCGCACCGCCACTGCGCGACGCCGCCGCCACCCAGTCCTCGACGGTCTTCCACGGCGACGGCTTCACGATCCTCGGCAGCCCCGATCCGCTCGCGATCCAGAGCTCGTGCTTCGCGCGGGTCGCCGCCACGTAGAGAAGCCGGACCTGTTCGGCCGCCTCGAATTCCCTTTCCGTCTGCTGGCTCGTCTCCCAGTCGAGGGGCTGCGCGATGATCTCCCTGGAAAACCCGCGGCTGACCACGATGGGAATGGTTCCGCGCGCCCGACCTCCCCCCTCCCGCGAGACGTGCATGTTGGGCGGCCAGTCATACACCCCGAAGGGCGCGGCGAGGAAGACGACACCCGCCTCCAGCCCCTTGGCGCGGTGCAGATTCATGACGCGCACGCAGTTGGGCCTGCCGGGGATGAGGGGGGCCTCGGCGTCGTCCCAGTCGAGCGCCGTCTCCATGGCGTCCACGGCGCCGGCAAGGGACGAGTCGCCCTCGAGCGCCCGGGCGCGCACCGCGTCGAGGAGATAGACCAGGGCGCCCGCGCGCATCTCGCCGAGGGCGCCCGCAGCGGCGAGGGGGAAGAGCCCGATCTCGTCGACCAGGCGCTCCGCGGTCACGTCGGCGGGCTCGCGCCGCGCGAGGCGCCACCACCTGTGCAGCACTCCGATCGCTTCGGCAACCTCGCAATCTCCCGCAGGCCTGAAGTCGATGGACAGGCTGCCACCGTTGTCCCGGTACCGCACGATGCGGTCGAGACTCAATCCAAAGAACGGACCTGTCAGCGCAGCGAGCACGCGCGTCCTGTGCTCGGGATCGGCGAGGCACCTGAACAGCAGCAGAAAGGCACGCAGTTCGTCCTCGAAGCCCACGCCCGTGCCCGACACTTCGACCGGCAGGTTGCGGTCCTCCAGGGCGCGCGCGTAGACCGAAAGGAACCTGCGGGTGCGGGTGAGGATCATGAAGTCGCCGGGCTGACGGTCGCCGCTCGCGACCCGGTGCGCGATCTCGCCCGCGATCCGGGCCGCGTCGTCGCGCGCGATGTCGGCCTGCTTCGCGCCCGAAACCCGGTAGGTCGCCAGCAGCCCGGGCCCCTTCATCCGGGCCAGCAGCGGGGCGAACGAGGCCTGGCGGTCGGAGTCCTCCTCCGGGAAGCCCCCGTCCCCCTCGAAGACCCCCTGCACCAGTTCGCCGAAGTCTCCCAGCGAACGGAAGTTGGCCTCGAGGTGCAGCACTTTGCCGAAATCGGCGAAACGCCGCTTCACAAGCTCGTACAGAGAGATGTCGGCGCGCCTGAACCGGTAGATGCTCTGCTTGGGATCGCCGACGACGAAGAGCGCGCCGGGGCGGGGCACGACACTGCGCCATTCGTTGCCGTTCGTGTCCGGATCGCTGGCAAGCAGCAGCAGGATCTCGGCCTGAAGCGGATCGGTGTCCTGGAATTCGTCGACGAGAACGCGCCGGTAGCGCTGCCCCAGCTCGCGGCGGGCCCGGGGGTTGCTCCGCAGGAGGTCCGCGGACAGGACGAGCAGGTCCTGGAAGGTGACCTTGCCCTGGGCCTTCCGCTCGCCGGCATAGGTGTCGGCGGCGGCCTTGGCCACCCCCAGCGCGACCGGATACCTGTATGCCCACCACCTCTTCAGCAGCTGGTCCGCCATTCCGCCGGCCTCGCCGAATTCCCTGACGTCCTCACCGAGCGCCTTGGCTTCGCGCTTTCCGACGGATGTGTCGGCCCACCGCTTCTGGATGGGCCTGGTTTTGATCCCGTGGAACTTGGCCACCGCGTCGAAGAAGACCGCGGGGTCGTCCCAGTCGAGCGACCGGCGCCAATAGAGGAGCGTGCGCATGCGCTTGCCCAGCGAGTCCCACCCGTCCGGCGGCTCCCTGCCCTTCATCAGCGCCGAGGCGCGGTCGAGGAGGTCGTCGAAGTCGCCGCGCAGCCGCGCGACGGCGCCCGGATCCGGCGGTCCGGCGGGTTCGTGAACGAAGTCCACATCCGGATTCTCGACCAGCTGGTCGAAGGCCTCCTCCAGCGCGGCGGGGGGGATTCCCAGGCGGGTCAACTCGAGCAGGCGGGGATCTGCATCCGCCGCGAGCCGTTCCAGGAAGTCGGTCCAGGACTTCTTCCGGGACCGGTACTCCTCCGTCTCCTGCACTTCGCGGAAGCCGGGGTCGAGTCCCGCTTCCAGGGGGCGCTCGCGCAGGAGCCTGGCGCAGAAGGAGTGGATTGTGCCCAGGAAGGCCCGGTCGATATCCTGGATCGCCTCTTCCAGGAGCTTGCGCTGGGGGTCGCCCGGCTGGAGGCGCGCCGCCGCCCGTTCGAGTTCCACCTGAAAGCGCTGCCGGAGTTCGGCGGCGGCCATGCGCGTAAAGGTCACCGCGGCGATCTGCTCGACCTTGCACGCCCGGTTGCGCACCAGGGCCACCATGCGATCGACCAGCGAGGTCGTCTTGCCCGAGCCTGCCCCGGCCTCGACCAGGAAGTTCCGTTCCAGGTCCTCGCGGATGCGGAGCCGCGCGTCCTGGTCCGGGGGATCGTCGCTGAAGCGCTCCCCGGGCCGGCTGTACACGACGCCGATATCGGGGCGGCGCGGCGCGGTTCCAACCTCCGGGCCGCTCAAAGGACCGGGCCCTCGTCGTCCCACTTGCGTACCTGCCGCAGCAGGGACAGCTCGTCGAGGCTGTCGAGGTTGCGTTTGGTCCATTCGGCGACGCCGCAGCTCACCTGGCCCCGGTCGCTGGCCTCCGCGCCGCAGACCTCCTGGTAGTCGCAGTAGCGGCAGTCGTCTTTGGCGCTGTCGGTGGCGGGGAACCAGCCGCGCTCCAGCGCCTTGAGGAGGACTTCGACAAGCTCGCCGCCGTGCTTCAGCTTCCCGGTGCCGTACCTGCGGACGCGGTTCTCGCCTCGCCGCGTGGGAAAGTGGTACTCCATCGCGTCGACCGGCCTGCCGTACAAGGCCGCCACGGCGGCGGTGTACACGAAATGCTGCAGTCGGCGCCCGCCGTTGTACACCTGCGACCGGCTGCTGTAGCCGTACCCGCCGCCGGTCTTGTAGTCGACCACGCGCAGGTGCGCGCCGAGGTCGTCCACACGGTCCACGACCCCGCGCACCATGACCGACCCGTCTCCGGCCCCGATTCTCATTTCGTCGTCCATCCCGAATCGCCATTCGAGCTGCGCCCACCGGGGCGACCTGTCCCGGATCATCTCGACGAACGACCGGGCATCGTCGCGAAGCGCGTCCATCTCCCAGGCATGGAGCGCGTCACTCGGCGACGGCGTCTTCAGGAGTTGCTCGGCGCCCTTCCGGTCGACCAGCCGGAGCGCGATGTCGAGGAATCGCTCCTCCGCGGGATTTACTCCCCGGGCCGCCGCCTCCTTCAGCGTCTCCTCGTAGACGGCGTGGAGCAGGCTCCCCCGCTCCAGGGCGTTGAGCCAGCGGTCGGGGTCGAATTCGGGATCGTCGGGCGGACGGGCCTTCAGGATGTAGCTGAAGAGAAACCGCCGGGGACAGGCGCCGAGAGTCTCGAGCCCGCTCGCCGAGAAGGGTCTATCGGACCAGTTTTCGTAGGATAAGGGCGGCGAATGCGTGCCCAGGAACCCTGAGTGCACCGTCGGCTCGTCCCGGTCGAGGGCGTCGAGGAGAGCCTGGCCCATTCCGAGGCGGGGAAACGATCGCCCGACGGCTGCCAGTCCGTCGCGGAGCCGGCCGGCTTCGGTGGTGAGCGCGCGCAGCCACACGTCGCTCGCGTCGAGATCGACGGCGATCCCGGGCCGCGGGAGGCGTGACTCGGTCAGGCCCAGATGTCCGTCCAGATCCTCGAAGGTGAGGGTCGAGTCGCGCTGGCGCAGCCGGAGGGCCTGCAGCAGCTCGGGGGCGGGCGTGAGTTCCCGGCTGTCTCCCGGGTCCCAGCAGGCGTAGCTGAGGACGACAGTGCCCCTCAGTCGGGCAAAGAGCCGGGCGAAGTTGAATCGGGCCTCGACGACCCTGTCCGCCGCCAGGGGCAGTTCGCCGCCCCCTATCCGGAAGCGCTCCTGGTCCCCGATCAGCGGATCTTCGTGGAGCGAGCCGAGGACGGATCCCGAGTCGAGGCCGACGATGAAGGTGACGCGCCGGCCGGTGGCGCCTCCATGCCTGAGGTCGGTCATGTACAGATGGCCCGGGGCGGAACTCCACGGCGCGATCCCTTCCATTCGGGGCGCCGGGATGCGGATCTCCAGGTATGACTGGACGATCGCCGCCGCCGAAGCGAAGTCGGTCGGCCGCTTCACCGTGGCCTCGATCCGCTCCAGCTGGCGGAGGAGCCGCTGCCGGGCAGTCTCGTCGGTGTCGGTACCGGGGGCCACCCGCGCCAACAGGCTCTTCACGCCGGCAGCGACCTGTGAGGGGGACACGCGTCCGTCCGTGGGCGGGGTGGCCCGGAGCACGGGTCGGAGGAGTCCGCGCAGCGCGCGCAACTCCTCGCCCCGGCGCTCCTTGCGGCGCTGCAGCCGCTCCTCGTCGTCGAAGCGTCCGGCCGGCAGCGAGTCGAGGGTCCGCAGCGCGTGTTCGATCTTGTCGAGGTGGCGCTCACGTCCCCACCCGATCCGCAGCCGCCGCAGGGCACGGGCGAGGCGGGGGCCGCCCGGCCGGGGCCTGTCCTCGCTCCCGGTGCCCGAGCGCGGGCCGCCCAGCCTCTGCCCAGCTCGCTCCCCGGCGCCCGGACGCGGAGGAATCACGTCGCCGGCCTCGACCAGGGCCCGGAAGAGCGACTCCTGGAAGCCGCTCGCGATCCAGCGGAAGTATGTCGAGACCACCCTGCCGGGGCGGGTGCGTTCCACCGGCAGCCCGACCGCGAAGGTCACGGGCACGCCCATCGGCTCGGCCAGCGCGTGGAGCGCCGATCCGTACGACCATGGATCCGCTGCGACGATCTCGACCTCGTCCCAGCGCGCGCCCATCTCGAGCGCCCGGCGCAGCACCCCTCGCAGTTCGTCCTGGACGGACGCAGCCGTGAAGAGCTCGATGCGCTCCGGGACGCGCTCCGGCGGTATCTCCGCGCCGCACCGATCCACCGCGTGCAGGTAGCTTCCCGGAGCCTCGGGCGGCGCGACGTCCCACAGGATCCCCTTCGGGACCTTCAGGCCAACAACGGGATCGGTCTTGAGCAGGACGGCGCCGAGCCGCCGCAACCCGGCCAGAAAGCGCCCTTCGAGGCCGCGCTCGGCAAGGCCCGGAAGGAGGAAGAACCGGGTGTCCGGGGGCAGCGCGTCGTGTTCGTCGCGACCGAGGACCGCGATGGCCCTCTTCAGCATGCCCGCCATGTCCGTGCGGCCGCCGTCCCGCAACAGCGTCTCGTAGCGGGCCAGCACCTGCGTCACCAGGGCCCTCTTGTTGAAACCGCGATGGGCGCCGGCGGGCGGGTCGCCCGGGGGGTGGATGCCGCCGCCGCGCAACGTGGAGGCCGACTTGCGCACCGCGTCCCGGAAGCCGGTCTTCTCGGCGAGTTCTCCGAAACGGGAGAAGCGCGGCGAGGCGATCACCTCGTCGATTGCCCGCTCCATGAGGGCGTGTTCGTCGAAGGTGTCGACGATCGTGCGACCGGTCCGGGCCAGTTCCCGCGCAACGATTTTTGTTGCGAGGGCACGTAAGGTGTTGATTTCAAAGCCCACCCAGGACTGGCCGCGCAACGCCACCTGCCTGAGCAGCTCCTTGCCCTCGCCGCGCGTGCGGGCGATCAGGACCTTGCGGGCGCGGCCGCCGTCCCGTGCGATGCGCTCGAGTTCCCGGACCAGGATGCCGGCCCCGGCGCGATCCGCGGGAGGGGGCGGAGCGGGGCGGCCGCGGCCCTCCTCGAGGTCCAGGTAGAGCTGGGTCACGGTGACTGGGCCTGCGGGGCGGCGGCTCCGCGGAGGGTGGCCGCATCGAACATCGCTCCGAGCCGCCGCCCTTCCCGACCCCGCCAGATCCCCCGGTGATACGCGTCGCTGGCCAGCAGGGAGAGCGTCACGGTGGCCTCGCCGAAGACCATCCGCTCGCGGGCCGGGTCGACCTTGCCCCAGGTGGTCGCCTCGCGCAGGGTGGAGCCCGAGAGGCCGCCGTCTCGTGCATCGGCCACCGTGAGCTGCACGGCGTACTTGTGCATGGCGACGGAGGCCGCGCGGGGCGCATCGCCCTCATCCCCCTCAGCCTCCGCCAGCATCCGCGCGGCCACCACCGCGTCCTGCGCGAAGTTCTTCGGCACGCCCCCGCCCACCATCAGCAGCCCGGTCCCGGCCGCCGCCAGCTTGATCCGGGCGAGTTCGTGGAAGTCCTTTCCCGAGTCGAAGGCGATGTGCGGCAGCCCCAGGGCGGCGGCCCGGACCCGGTGCGCGACCACACCGAAACCCGCCGACGAGTCGCTCAGCGCCGGCACGAAGACCGGCACATCGCGGCGGTGCGCGGCGAGCACGATCGACCGGGCCTCCGGGCGATGGCGCTCCAGGTACGTGCCCAGCTCCCCCACCAGCTCGCGGCTGGAATACGGCCGCGCGTCGAGCCCGTCGAAGATCCCGGCCACGACCTCGTCGCAGCGCTGCAGCTCGGCCTCGTCGATGTAGGTGTCGTAGATGCGGTCGATCCCCAGGTCGCGGAGCTGCTCGTCGCTCGCAACCGGCGCGTCGGGCGATCCAGGCGCCATGTAGTGGCGGAAGCCCAGCGCCTCGAAGAAGTCCTGGTCGACCACGATGGCGCCGGTGGCCACGATCGCGTCGACCATGTCGCACTCCACCAGCGCGATGAGGGCCTCCTTCAGCCCCGCCGACACCAGCGACCCCGCCAGCGTGAGGATCACCGTGCAGTCGCGGTCGGCGAGCATCTCGGCGAAGACGTCGGCCGCTTCGGCCAGGTTGCGGGCCTGGAATGCGGCGTTGCGGTACGTGTCGATGACCGCGCGGCCGTCGAAGGCGGTCACGTCGATGTGCGCGACGGGGGTCGCGAGGAGTCGGCTTCTGGTGACTGGCCCGTGAGCGCGTTCCGTCAAACGACTGGCCTCCCTGTGTTTCTGACCGCGGGCGTCCACCGCCGGAATCGCCCAACCCTAAAGGTAAGCCCGGGGCCCGATGCGACGGACGCGGGAACCACCCTCCAGCCCCCTAGAACACCACCTCGGCACCAACCCTGAAGGCCCGGTTCGGAGACAGGGTAATGCTGCTCTCACCCCCCAGCTCGAGACCGCCGAGGGTAATCCCGCTGAGCTCTCCGTCGATCATCCGGTTGCGGGACCAGATCCACAGGTTGCGGCCGTTTACGTAGAGCGTCGCCCGGCTGGCGCCCAGGGGGTCGGCCCAGTCGTCGGGCAGGGTGTAGCGCACGGCCACCTCGCGAAGCTTGAGGTAATCCCCGTCGTAGAGGAAGGCGCTGCGGGCGGTGCTCTGGCTGTACCTGCCGTGCACGGTGCCGTCGGTTCCGTACTGGGTGGGGAAGGCGTAGGGGCACCCCTCGGCCGCCGCGGCTTCGGTGCCGCAACGCACCAGTTCACGGCGGTAGATGCCGTTGAAGGTCGCCCAGATGGAGCCCCAGTCGAAGACGTGGTGGCCGGCCGCCCAATCCGCGAGGGCGGTGATGGTCAGGTGGCTGCCTATCGAAAGGGTGGTGTTGGCGCCGCCGCTCTTGTCGGGCACCGGGAACGTGCCGGTGAAGTTGCGGACCGCGGCGTCGGGCAGACCGTCCCCGTTCGAGTCATCCGGCATGGTGACCCACCACGCGCCCACGGGGCCGCCGCGGCAGGTGTCCAGGTTTTCCGGCTCGGAGACGCTCCAGCACCCGGTCACGCGCTTCTGGTCGCTGTCGACCGAGAAGTCCGCCACGCCGCCCATGTCCGTAACTTCGTTGTGGTTGTAATGGAACGTCGCGCCGAGACTCCAGGCCAGGCGCTGCGCGTTGATCAACTGCAGGTTGAGCGCCGCTTCAACGCCCCGGTTGAGGATCTCGCCAACGTTCTCCTGCTGGGTCCCCTGGCCGGTGACCGGAGCCCGTGGCACCAGGAAGAGGGCGTCGGTGGTGCGGGCGTCGTAGACGGTCAGGTCGAGTCCGATCCGGTTGTCCCAGAGCGCCGCGTCGATCCCGGCCTCGACCGTGGAGGTGGTCTCGGGGCGCAGGTCGGGGTTGCCGGGATTCGCGAACCTGGGGGCCGACTCGCCGCGGAACGGACTGGCCGAGAAGGTCCGATCCTTCAGGAAGGCGCCCGGGAACTTGCCGGTCTCCCCGTACGCCGTCCTGATCTTGAGCTCGTCCACCAGGGGCACATTCACATCTTCCGACAGAATGTACGATGCCGTCGCCTTCGGATAGAGCTCGGTGTCGATGTTGTCCCCGAAACTCGATCCCGCGTCGACGCGGAAACCGCCGCCGAGGTAGAGCTTGTCCCACAGACTCAGCTGCTCGTCCAGGTATAGCCCGCCACTGAACACTTCGAGGTTCGCCTCGCCGGCGATAATGTCCGCCGCGGTATGGAAATGGTAGCTTCCCGGCAGGCCGAAGGTCCGCCCGTTCGCGTTGATGATGCTCTCTTCCTGGCGGAATCCCTGCACGCCCACGGTCAGCGTGGAGGCGATCGCGCGGCCGGGACCCGCCCACGCGTAGGTCGTCCCGGCGTCCAGCGACACGGACGTGAATGACCGATCGCGGCGGTTGAGCTGACCAGCGGCCTCGCCGGGGGTGAATCCGATCGGCTCGTGCAGCCGCTGCTGGTTCGTCCGGTTGTCGGTCCCCACCGTGACTTTGGCAGACAGTTGGTCGCGGACGTTCCAGCGGATGCCCGTCGACAGGATGAAGCGGTTGACCCATTCGTCGATGTCCGGCAGGAGGAAGATGTCCAGTGCCTCCTGGAGGGTGGAGGCGCCGGAGAAAAAGAGGGCGTCGCCGACCTCGAAGGTGGTCAGGGGATCCCCGATCGAAGCGCCGTTGTAGAGGCGCTGGAAGTTGTGGCGGACGTAGCTGCCCGAGAAATCCAGGGTGAAGTCTTCGCTAAGCGACGCCTGCAGGCCTCCCCGGAGGCTGTAGTTGGTGCTCCCGTCCTTCGGCTGGGTGCCGGTGCGGTCCTCCAGGCGGCCGCTGACGCTGTAGGTCACGTCCGCCGTTCCCCCGGACACTCCCAGGTAGTAGTTCTGCGTGTGGCCGTTCCTGAAGTAGAGATCGCGCAGGAAGGTCTCGGCCACTTCGCCGGACTCCACGCGCTCGGGAAAGACCAGACCCGTGTCGAAGATGTACCTGAGTTCGGCCATCTCGATCCCCTGTTCGACGCGTGCCGTGATTCTCGCCGTCCCCGGGGCCCCCTTCTTCGTGAAGATCTGAATCACGCCCGTAGCCGCGTCCGATCCGAACAGTGTCGATGCCGCGCCTCCCCTGGTGATCTCGATCCGGTCGATGTCGGTGGTCAGCAGGTCCGCCAGGGCCGACGACTGCTCACCGCCCGTGATCGCCGACGTGGCCTGATCGTTGTCCACGCGCACGCCATCGACGTAGATGACCGGAGTCTGGGCGCCGAACACCGACGAGACCCCCCGGAAACTGATGAGCGATCCCGTCCCCGGATTCGCCGACGTCGCGCTCACCGTAGCACCTGTCACGCGGCCCTGCAGCAGCTGGTCAACGGATTGGACCGGCGCGAATTCGAAGTCATCCGCGGATAGCACCTCGACCGAAGTGCCGAGCGCCCGCCGCCGCGTTTCGGCGCCCAGACCCGTGACGATGATCTCGTCGAGGGCGATCGCCGTCGGCGACATCTCGATTTCAAGCGTGGCCGTCTGCCCGGCCGTAACCGGGACGGTCTGCTCCACCGCGTCGTAACCGAGCATCGTGACCTGCACCGTGTGCTCGCCGGCAGGCACATTCAGCAGCACGAAACGACCGGACGGGCTGGTAAGTTGGCCGATCCTGCTCCCTGCCACCACCACCTCGGCGTTGCCGAGCGGCCGCATGGACACACCGTCCAGGACCCGCCCCTGAATGACGCCGGTCTGGGCCTGTGCCGGTGCCGAACCGACCGCCAGCGCCATTAGCATGGTGAAGCCGGCGACAGTCACCTTCCCATGCAAACAAGAGCCGGCCGACGGAGCCCGAAGGCCCCGCCGGCCGGAGTTCTCCACGCCGCCGCGCAACAAGACCAGTGCCCTGACGCCGACGACAGCCTGCCAGCCGCCTAGTTGAACGGCGACGCGTTGTTCGCTACGAGCACCTTGTTCATGTCCACATGGATGGTCACCTGCGTCTCGATGAGGGGCACCCCGGGGTCGACGCCGTCGTACAGCGCGAGCGGCGTGTAGATGTCCATGGCGTAGCGTGGATTCTGGGGTATGTAGCCGGGCACAACCGGGGTTGTACCGGGATCCCCTTCGTTGATGTTGTCGTTCTGATCGATCTCGCGCAGCATCATCGGCAGTTTGATGCCGAGATCGGCAAGCCGGCGGCCCTCCAGAAGCATGATCTCCTGACGGGCCAGCCAGAGTGAGTGCCAGAGTTCGTCTGCGCTCGCAAGACCGGCAATGCTGTCCGCGTCCAGCGACGTGCCCGAGATATTGGGAATCTCAAGGCCGTCAGCGGGCCGGTCCAGAACCAACCCGGCCCGGTAGGGGCTGTCGGCGTCCGCACGGATCAGGATTTCCTTGCTTCTCGGGCGAAGGCTCAGGTCCGCGTTGCGGCGCTCGTCGATATCATCGAACGACACCATCCCCCGCGTGCCGGCCAGGGTGATCGCGCTCGCCAACTGGGTGCGGGCGTCTGGAAGATTGCCCGACGCCAGCGCGATCTCCGCCAGGATCAGGTGCATTTCCTCGGCCTTCGCGACCGGTATCGCCGCCTCCCTGTCGGTGTACTTGGGGTCGAGAAAGTCCAGCCTTGGAAGGGGCTGCATCTCCTGAAGTGCCCGAAGCACGAGGAACGCCACCGGCGTATTGGAAATGGAGGTGGCGTCGTACCCCTGGCTGAAGAGGAGCATGGGGTCCGCGGACAGCGCGGCGTTGGCGGCCGAGCCCGCGGCTCCCGCGTCACCCAGCAGTCGGTGAGCCCTCGCCAGGGCCGCATGCGCCTGGGGTCCGAATCCCGTCGCCGCCTGTAGGTCGGTAACCGCTTTGCCCAACGCCACCGACGCAGCCTGCGGCGCTCCATCCTCCTCGTGCGGAACGTGGGAGAACACCTCACCCATGGTCAGGTAGGCCATTCCCCGGTAGTAGTGTGCCTCCCCGACCAGCTGGGGCGGTGCACCGGCATCCTGGGGCGCAATCTCGTCGATGACGAAATCGGCCAGGGCACGTAGCTCCTGAACATTCCAGTAGGCTCCGCTGGCGCTCGTCCCCGTTGAATTGACCAGGTCGGGGGTGACCTCGTGGGGTTCGTCCATGTCCACGACGATGCCGGTGCCGTGGATCGAGTAGTTGTCGCTGATGACTTCCGCCGCAACCACATAGGCGTTGATCATGCGGGCAAACTGCGCCCGCAGCCCCGGCAGGAGCGCCGCCGTGGGGTTGGTGGCCTCGGCCAGGTCTTCGTCGGTTGTAGTCGGATTGTTCACCTGGGTCGGATCGATGGCATCGCAGGCGGCCATCGCCAGAACGGCCAGAAGGGCGCCGACAATCCCTCTCCCGCTCTTTCCGGGGGTCGGCATGTTCTCGCTGATCATATTCTTCATTCTCCTTGATCTCATTAGAACACCACCTCGACACCGAGCTTGAAGATCCGGTTCGGGGACAGAGTTATGCTGCTCTCGCTACCGAGTTCCAGCCCGCCGCCGTTGCTGGTTCCGCTGAGTTCGCCGTCGATCAACATGTTGCGGGACCAGATCCAGAGATTGCGGCCGGTCGCGTAGACGGTCGCACGGCTGGCATTGACGAGGCCGGCTACGCTCTCGGGGAGTGCGTACCGCACCGCGACTTCGCGGATCTTGAAGTAGTCGCCATCGTAGAGGAAAGCGCTGCGGGCGGCACTCTGGCTGTATCTGCCGCGCTCGGTCCCGTCGGTTCGGTATTGAACCGGGAAGGCGTAGGCGCAACCCGCACTGGCACCCTCTTCAGTACCGCAACGGATGAGTTCACGGCGATAGATGCCGTTGAAGGTGGCCCACACCGACCCCCAGTCGAAGACATGGTGGCCGCCGGCCCAGTCGGCCAGGCCACTGATCGTAAGGTTGTTCCCCACCGAGATCGTGGTGTTGATCCCGCCATTCTTGTTGGGCGATGGGACGGTGCCGTTGAATTCGCGCTCGGAGCCATCGGTCAACCCGTCGCCGTTGGTATCCACCGGAGTGGTCAGCCACCAGGCACCGATCGGCCGTCCCTCGGAAACACGCTTCCCGCTCCCGACAAAGAAATCGGCGACACCACCCATGTCGGTCACTTCATTCTCGTTGTAGTTGAAGGTGCCGCCGACAGACCAGGCCAGCTGCTGACTATTGAGCACCTGGACCTGCAAGGCCACCTCCATCCCCCGGTTCCAGATCTCGCCCACGTTCTCCTGCTGCGTTCCCTGCCCGGTCACGGGCTGGCGCGGCACCGAGAAGAGCGCGTCTGTAGTGCGGGCGTCATAGACGGTCAGGTTGAGCCCGATCCGGTTGGCCCAAAGCGCCGCGTCGATGCCGGCTTCGACCGTGGAGGTCTTTTCGGGCTTCAGATCCAGGTTGCCCGGATTCGCGAAGCGGGGCGCCGACTGGCCCCTGAACGAGCTGGCCGAGAATGTCCGGTCCTTCAGGAAGGCCCCGGGGAATTTCCCGGTCTGGCCAAACGCCCCTCGTATCTTCAGCTCGTCGACAAACGGGATTCCCACATCCTCCGAGAGAATGTACGACCCGGTTGCCTTGGGGTAGAGTTCGGTGTCGATGTTGTCTCCGAAGCTCGATCCCGCGTCGATGCGGAACCCTCCGCCAAGGTAGAGCTTGTCCCACAGGCTCAACTGCTCGTCCACGTAGAGGCCGCCGTTGAACACTTCGACATTCCCCTCAAAAGCCGTGATCGTCGCCGCATCGTCGAAGTCGAAGGTGCCGGGGAGAGCAAACTCCTGCCCCTGGGCGTTGATGATGCTCTCCTCCTCGCGGAAGCCCTGCACACCAACGGTCAGTTGGGACCCGAGCGTGCCACCGGGACTCTCCCAGCTGTAGGTCGCACCGGCATCCATCGAAACCGAGGTGAAGGACCGATCCCGGCGGTTGAGTTCGCCGGTGGGCTCCCCCGGAGTGAATCCGATGGGCTCGTAACGGCGCTGCTGATTGGTGCGGTTGTCGGCACCCACGTTCAGCTTGGCGGTCAGGTCGTCCCGGATGTTCCAGCGCGCGCCCGTGGAAAAGATGAACCGGTTGACCGACTCGCTGATGTCGGGCAGGAGGAAGATGTCCAGCGCCTCATGCAGCGTGGACGCTCCGGAAAAGAAGAGGGCGTCACCGACTTCGAAGGTGGTCAACGGGTCCGCGATCGCCGATCCGTTGTAGAGGCGGGCGAAGTTGTGGCGGACGTAGCTGCCCGAGAATTCCAGGGTGAAGTCCTCGGTGAGCGACGCCTGCAGACCTCCGCGCAGGTTGTAGTTGGTGCTGCCGTCGTTGGGCTGGGTGCCGGTTCTGTCTTCGAGCCGGCCGCTGACGCTGTAGGTCACGTCGGCCGTGCCCCCCGTGACGCCCACGTAGTAGTTCTCGGTGGTCCCCTGCTTGAAGTAGAGGTCCCTCATGAAGGTCTCCTCGATCTCCCCGGACTCGACCCGTTCCGGGAAAATCAGACCCATGTCGAAGATGTTCCAGAGTTCGGGCACCTCGATGCCCTGCTCGACCCGCGCAGTTATCCGCGGCGCCCCCGGAGTCCCCTTCTTGGTGAAGATCTGAATGACCCCTGTGGCCGCGTCCGAGCCGAAGAGCGTCGACGCGGCGCCCCCTTTTGTCACCTCGATCCGCTCGATATCGCTGGTGAGCAGGTCCGACAGCGCCGAGGACTGCTCCCCCCCCGTCCCCGCTGCGGTCGCATGGTCGTTGTCCACCCGCACGCCGTCCACGTAAATGACCGGTGTCTGGGCGCCGAATACCGAGGACGCGCCCCGGAAACTGATCAGGGCACCCGTGCCGGGCTGGGCGGAGGTTGCGCTCACGGTGGCCCCGGAGACGCGCCCCTGCAGCAGCTGGTCGATGGACTGTACCGGTGCCAGTTCGATGTCGTCCGCGGACAGTACCTCGACCGAGGTGCCGAGTGCGCGGCGGGTGGTCTCGGCACCCACACCGGTAACCACGATCTCGTTCAGCGAAATAGCCGTCGAGGACATCTCGATGTCGATGCTGGCCGTTTCCCCCGCGGACACCGTGACGGTCCGCTCCGTCTCGGTATACCCGATCAGGGTAACCCGCACGGTGTGCTCGCCGGCGGGCACGTTCAGAAGCACGAAGCGTCCGGACGAATTGGAGATCTGCCCGATCCCGGTACCCTCTACCAGGACCTGGGCGTTGGCGAGCGGGCGCTGTGAGGCGCCGTCCAGGACCTGTCCCTGGATCACGCCCGACTGCGCCTGGGCCGGCGCGGCGGCTACCGTCAGCGCCACCAGCGCAAACAGGCCGGCAGCGCCCTTGATAAGTCGTTTGAATTGCATGGAGTCCTTCCTTCTCGAGGTGATTGAAGTCGTGATAAGCCTGCTGATACTGCTACTCCGTCGACAATAATGGGTTCGTCTTCGGCCTCCCTTCCTTACTGCACAGAGCTTCGAATCGAGGACGTGCAAGATAGTGCACTGCCTTCCCTGCAGCACATCCGGCCAGCCCGCGGTCTACACATCCAGGTTCCTGACATACCTGGCATTCTGCTCGATGAACTGGCGGCGCGGTTCCACCTCGTCGCCCATCAACCTCGAGAATATCCGGTCGGCCTCGGTGGCGCTCTCGACCGTCACCCGCAGGATGGTGCGGGTATCCGGATCCATCGTGGTCTTCCACAGCTGGTCGGGGTTCATCTCGCCCAGCCCCTTGTACCGCTGGATCGAGATCCCCTTACCGTCGTTGCCGTTTGAAAATTTGCTGATTTCCTGGTCCCGTTCGGCGTCGCTGTAGGCGTAGCGCTCCGCCTTGCCCTTCTGCACCCGGTAGAGCGGCGGCTGCGCGATGTACACGTAGCCCTGATCGATCAGGTCGCGCATCTGGCGGAAGAAGAAGGTGAGGAGCAGGGTGCGGATGTGCGCCCCGTCGACGTCTGCGTCCGTCATGATGATGATCTTGTGATAGCGCGCCTTGCCGATGTCGAAGTCGTCGCGGATGCCCGCCCCGATCGCCGTAACCATCGCCCGGATCTCGTCGTTCGAGAGGATCTTGTCGATCCGCGCCTTCTCGACGTTGAGTATCTTGCCCTTGAGCGGCAGGATCGCCTGGAAGGACCGGTCGCGTCCCTGCTTGGCGGACCCGCCCGCGCTGTCGCCCTCGACCAGGTAGATCTCGCTGAGCGCCGGATCGGCGATCGAGCAGTCCGCCAGCTTGCCCGGCAGCACGCCCCCTTCGAGACCGCTCTTCTTGCGAGCCAGATCCCGCGCCTTGCGCGCCGCCATCCGTGCCCGCGCAGCCTGCAGCGATTTCTCGATCAGCGCCCGGGCCGATTTGGGATTCTCCTCCAGGAATGCGGCCAGGTGCTCGTTCACGGCCGCCTCGACCGCGCCCCGCACCTCCGAGTTGCCCAGCTTCGTCTTCGTCTGTCCCTCGAACTGGGGCTCCATCACCTTCACGCTCAGCACGCAGGTCAGCCCCTCGCGCACATCGTCGCCGGAGAGGTTTTCGTCCTTCTTGAAGATCTTGTTGCGGCGCGCGTAATCGTTGATCGTGCGCGTCAGCGCCGCCTTCAGGCCGGTGAGGTGGGTGCCGCCTTCGTGCGTGTTGATGTTGTTGACGAAGGTGTGCGTGTTCTCCGAAAAGCCCTCGTCGTACTGCATGGCCAGCTCGATCTCGGCTTCGGGCCTGGAGGTCTCGAAGTAGATCACGTTCTCGTGGATCGCCTTGCGCGTCCCGCGCAGGTAGGCCACGAACTCCGCGAGCCCGCCGTCGTACCTGTAGACATCCTCCACCTCGTCGTCGGTGCGCTCGTCCCGCAGGACGATCTCGAGCCCCTTGTTGAGGAAGGCGAGCTCGCGCAGCCGAACCGAGAGCTTGTCGAAAGAGAACGCAAGCTCGGTGAAGACCTCCGGGTCCGGCTTGAAGGTGACGAGGGTTCCGCTCCCCCTGGCCGCGCCCAGCACCTTCAGATCGGTGGCCTTGATGCCGCGCTCGTACCGCTGATGATGGCGCTTGCCACCCCGCCGCACCTCGACCTCGAGCCACTCCGACAGCGCGTTTACCACACTGACGCCGACGCCGTGCAGTCCGCCCGACACCTTGTACGAGCTCTTGTCGAACTTTCCGCCGGCGTGGAGGGTCGTCATCGCGAGCTCCACGCCCGGGACGCCCTCGCTCGGGTGAATATCGACCGGAATCCCGCGGCCGTCGTCGTCGACGCTGATGATGTCGCCTGGGCGGATCACTACTCGGATCGAGGTGCAGTGACCGGCCATCGCTTCGTCGATGCTGTTGTCCACCACCTCATAGACCAGGTGGTGCAGACCCCGCGCCGAGGTCGACCCGATGTACATCCCGGGACGCTTCCGCACGGCCTCGAGTCCCTTCAGGACCTGGATTTGCCTTGACGTGTAGTCGCTGCCCTTGCTCTTCGTCGTCATTCCTTCACCCCGATATCCTTGAATCTCACTTGTCGCTATTCCCGGTCCCGGCCCCGATCCCGCTGGAACTCTCCGCAAGGCGGAAGCGAATGCTGCCGATCGGCGGACCCGGGCGCGCCGAGTTGAGCCGTTCGAGGATAAGCAGCCTCATCATCGACAGCTCAGCAATCCACGCACTCGACAGCACCTCGACCACCAGTTCGTCGCCCCGGACCTCCACCGCCCGCGTCACGCGGCTCACCTGTCGCCCCACCGCCCCGGCCCACTCCTCCACCGCTCCGAGCCGCTCCAGCGATTCCCCCAGCCCCGTACGCTCCAGGTATCCCTGCAGTGCATCCGCTACCGGCGTGAACCGGCGGTTCGCGGAATCGCGGGGCCATGCGCCGGTCACGCCTCGATCACTCCGCCGTGGATGCGCCACCGCTCCAGAGGCCGCCCCGGCAGCCTGACGTCCGATTCCTTGGGGACCGTCATGATCACCTGCCCCGTCACCTCTTCCTCGAGCAGCGTCATTACTCGGCCCGAACGCCCGGTGTCCAGCTCGGCGAAGGCGTCGTCGAGCAGCAGGATCGGCTCCGCGCCGCGCTGCCTGCGGATGGTGGCTGCCTCGGTGAGGCGCAGGGCCAGGGCGGCTGTGCGGCGCTGGCCTCCCGACCCGAAGCCCCGCAGCGGCACGGTCCGCCCTCCTACCCCGACCGCGAAGAGAAGTTCGTCGCGATGGGGCCCCGCGCCGGTGGTGCCGCGCCTCAGATCGTTCTCCCAGGACTCGTCGAGCCGAGTCCGGAATCTCTCCCGCACGGCCGCCTCGTCGGACGGCGACGGGGAGGAACCCCCGGCGTCGCCCGCGTCACCCAGATTCGGCCGGTAGGACATCGTCGCCGACTCGCCGTCCGAGATGGCGCCGTAGTAGTCGGCGAACGCCCCGGCCCACTCGGTCGCCCACGCCTGGCGCAGGCAGGTCACCGACGACCCGGAATCCACCAGGCCGCTGTCCCAGGCCCGGATCCAGTCCTGCCGTCCGGCGGCCGTGCCGCCAGCCGTTCGCAGTGCCGCGTTCCGCTGTGCGAGCGACTTGCGGTACTCCAGGAGGGCGTCCACGTAGCCCGGACGGTTCAGTGACAGCACGATGTCCAGGAACCGCCGGCGCACGCCCGGCCCATCGTTGATCAGCCGCACGTCGGCGGGAGAAAACACGACCGCGCCCAGCCTGCCGAGGGCGGCCGATATCCTCAGGGAGTCGTTTCCGTCCACCGTCACCTTCTTGTTCTTTCTCCTGCAGTCGAACCCCGCCGCCACCGTTGTCCGGGCACTTCCTTCGACGCTGCCCCGCAGGTAGAAGACGTCTTCCGAGAAGGCGGCCAACTCGCGGTCGGCGGCCCCGCGGAAGGACCGGAAGCTCTCCAGATAGTAGACCGCTTCCAGCAGGTTCGTCTTGCCTTGCGCGTTGTCGCCGACGACCGCCACTCCCTCTGGCGGGAAGTGGAGTTCCTGGATGCCCAGGTTGCGGAAGTGGCGCAGTTCGAGTTCCCTCAAGACCACGAAATGGAACGGAAGCGAGGTGTGCCGTACATCCTTTAAATGTAACAGGATCGGCCGGCATTCCGGGCCTGCGGGCAAGCCGCTTCCGGTGGCTCTCAACTACCCGTGAAGCTCGCCTTTCGCTTCTCCAGAAAGGCCGCCATCCCCTCCTTCATGTCCGAGGTCGAGGCCAGCACCCCGAACAGCGTCGATTCGAGCGCCTGGGCGTGGTCCATCGGACTCTCCACCGCTTCGTAGATCGACTTGAGGGCCATCTCGAGCGCGACGGGCGCGTTGCGGATGATGCGCCGGGCCAGTGCCGTGGAACGGTCCATCAGCTCCTCGTGGGGGACGACGATGTTGGCAAGGCCGATCGCGGCCGCCCGGTCGGCGTCGATCATGTTGCCCGTCAGGATCATCTCGACGGCGCGGCCCAGGCCGACCAGACGGGTCAGGCGCACCGTCCCCCCATATCCCGGGATGATCCCCAGCCCCACTTCGGGCAGGCCGAAGCGGGCCCGCTCACTGGCCACGCGGATGTGGCACGCGATCGCCAGTTCGCACCCGCCGCCGAGCGCATACCCTCCCACGGCCGCGATGACCGGCTTGGGGAAGGTCTCGATGCGCCGGAGGATCTCCTGCCCCTCCGCGCTTATCCTCGCGCCGGTCAGCGTGTTCATCCGGGCCAGGGTGCCGATGTCGGCGCCCGCGACGAACGCCTTGTCCCCCGCACCGGTCAGGACGACCGCACGGACCGCCGCATCGTCGCGCAGGGCGGCGAACGCGCCGTCTATCTCCGCCATGACATCGGGGTTCAGCGCGTTGAGCTTGGCCTGCCGGTCGATCGTGACGGTGGCCACCGAGTCCGCGATTTCGGTCCTGACGTGGTTGCTGTCGCTCATTGCCGCTCATTGGTGAGGTGTACGCATTTGTGGAGCCGTCGAGGAGCGCGGCTCCCGAGCCCTGAAAGCTAGCGTCCCCCGAGTTCGCGACCAGTTTCCGGGACACGACCCCGGTCCGAACGGGATAGGATCCGGCGGCTGGCCAGGCCAGGTGGCAGCGGCTCGCAATCCGCCCGGGAGCCTCGCTGATACGGCGGACGTGGCGGTCATCGCACCCCTGCCTTACCTTGCGTGCGGCCCGTGTTGAACGTCACCGCGTTCATCGGGCGGGCAGTGTCCACCGTCCCGGCTGCACAAACCAGGGACACACGACCCAGCTTCATCGAGGGATCATGGCGCGTTCTCTGAACAAAGCAACCTTGATCGGCAATGTCGGGGGCGATCCCGACATTCGCACGACGCAGTCCGGCACCCGGGTGGCCAAGCTGTCCCTGGCGACCAGCCGCAGCTTCGCGGACCGCTCCGGACAGCAGCAGGAACGGACCCAGTGGCACCGCATCACATTCTTCGGCCGCCTCGTGGATGTCGTCGAACAGTGGGTGAAGAAGGGTGACAGGCTCTTCGTCGAGGGGCGCATCGAGTATTCACAGACCCAGGACGAGCACGGAGGCACGCGGTACTGGACCGACATCATCGCCTATGAGATGATCATGCTCGGATCCAGTGGCGGTCGCGGGGCATCGGAGCCTCCGGGGCCGGGCGGCCGTTCCGGGTCCGGCGGCGGATACCGTCCGCCCGCGCCGAGACCTCAGATTACAGAACCGGACGACGACTTGCCGTTCTAGCGGCTTACTGCAGGCAGTACAACGAGGAAGTGATTCTTGGCGAACGACGCGATCGAGATGGAGGGGACCGTAACCGAGGTCCTTCCCAATGCGAACTTCAGGGTGAAGCTCGAGAACGGCCACGAGATATTGGCCTACTTGTCGGGCAAGATGAGGAAATTCTACATCCGCGTGCTCGCCGGGGACCGGGTCAAGGTGGAGATGTCACCGTACGACCTCACGCGGGGCAGGGTCACGTACCGGTACAAGTAGCCGCGGCTACCCGCTAGTCGCAGCTACCCGTTCCTCGCCTCAGTCCTCGGCGTCCCCGCCGGCTTCCGGGGGCCCGGACTCGCGCGAATGCACGGGGTCCGCTGGCTCTTCCGACTCCCAGAATCCCATCAGGAAGGGCTCGAATGCTTCGGGGTCCATGCGGTACAGGCGAACCCATTCGTCGAACTCCGGGAGGTTCAAACGCTCGCGAATCTTCCCCGTGGCCAGGCTGATACTGTCGCTGAACCTCTCCGGCGGCACCTGCCCGGTCGCGCGTGCTTCGGACCGGGCCAGTGTGTAGACCTCATCCGGGGAAAGCGCCAGAAGAGCGTCAGCCACACGAGCCGAACAATAGTCTCTGTATTTCGCCCTGAGTACCGGGTCTTCGTCCTGGCGGTCCATTGAGCCGTCCTCGTTACGCGAACAGGCACCCCGTCAAACAACGTGATCAGTCGCGTCACACAGGAGACAGCGACTGCGCCACGGAACTAAAGGTAACTGAAACCAAGGACTACTTGACGGCGGCCACACTTGTCAAGTATACGACCAACTCCGAAGTGATTACGACAATGCCCGGAATCGGTCCCTCGCCGGTGCAGTCGGCCGTCAGGTCTGGGCGAACCCCGCGGCGGAATCGTCCGCAATCGAATCCGTGCTGCGGCCGTCGTCCTCTCGCAGGCGGCGGTAGACAGCCCGGCGAGTGAGGCCGTACTCGATCATGCGACTAAGGGAATCCGGGTCCGTTCGCTGCACCTCTTCGGCTTCCGAGGCGACATCGTGAGGTAGGCGGACGCTGAGCTGCACGGACCTGGTTTGCCACATGCCAATATCATCCCATTGTTGGAGAGAGAAATCTGTCGAATTGCCGGAAGGCGACACCGCCGACTCACCGGGCGTGCGGGCAAACCACCAAGTTTTCGATCGGGCTTGAACAGTACACCCCGAAAAAGACGACCGCAAGATTGGCACGGATTGCTGGCTGATTTCCTAAGTCGTTATGCCACAATTACTTATAATCTTGCATGGATTCGGTAATCCACCTGTTTCTGAAGCCGGGCGCCGACACTTCGTCATCGTTCCGATACATGCTAAGTATGAATCTGATAAGCGTTTGCGCCACCTGAAAGGCGCTGCCAGCGGTCGATTCCGTGAACACATTTTTGCAAAAAAACGCAGTGATCTACTGGCGCTGCCGGGAAGCCCCGAATCGGGGTGATTCAGGGGAGAACCGACCGGAGGAACGCCCCCAAAGTCCCCCGATCGAATTCACGGAACCTCCCGCGCACTTTCCTGGCCGTCTCTTCGAGAAAGATGTTGGCCGTGTGATAGCGCCGGGTGCGCCCTGCCTCCCGGAAACGGAGGAAACCCCGCCAGGCCGCGCCGTCACGGAAGACGTGCAGGGATGCGACCCATTTGCGGCCGCCGTAGTCGAAACGCCGGTCTTCCAGTCGCCGCGGATGGGCCATCGATGCCGCCCTCGGGTCCTCCGCACCGTCTTCGATGTGGCTGAGCGGATACCGCGCCCGATCCGCCATCCAGACCTCGAAGGGTGGCAGCGGAAGCAGATGCTCGGCGAAGCTCGCCAGCGAGGCCATGGGATCCTGGGTGTCGTGAATCCCGCGCTCATTGGCCCAGAGGCGAGCACGCCCGTACAGTTCCCGGACCGATTCCCGGGGCACCAGGTGGAGAAGCTTGGTTACCTGTCGGCGCCGGTATGACCGATACCTCGCCCAGAGGATTTCAGGCGTCTCGAGCGGTGAATCGTTGCGCCCGGTGGTCCCCTGCCACCAGACCTGATCGTGCATTCCGTTGCCCATGGCTTCGCGCGGGTTCAGTGAACCGACATGCCGGCGCCCTCGAGACCTCGGGTCAGGTCGCCGGCGCCGGACTCGGAGAATGTCAGGCGATCCAGCGTAGCTCGCTCCCCGAAGGTCGACACCAGGCCGCGGACGGCCTGAAACCGCTCGGGCTCGAAGCGGGCTACGAGGCGGCCCAGTCCGCGGCGCATCGTCCGGATGCCGCGCTGCACCTCGCCGAAGGTGACCGGCACGCCGAAACGCACGTAGTACACCCGGTGGCCGTCGCGGCCCGCTTCCCTCGCCTGGCCGTACTCGAGGTCGGGGAACGCATGTCGAAGCGCACCCTCGAGCCCGTCGTCGGAGCCCCGCCGGTTGGTGCGGAAGACGAGCGCGTTGGCGTCGTAGTCCAGGTGAACGCGCGTGATTCGGCCGTGACCGGTAACGATCCGCACCACCGTGCTGTCGTGCAGATCCAGATCCCTGCAGACGTCGCGGAAGCCGATCCGGAGGAGGGTAGGACGCGTTAGGGGCGTGAATCCCCGCCTGTTGAGGACTCTGAGGCCCACGTCGAAACAGTAGCGGCGCAGGGTGTCGCCGGCGGCCGGGGACTTCTCGGCTTCATCGCTCAGCCGACGCAGGTGGACGAGGGTAGGGTCATACACCCAGTCCAGGATGACCAGTTCCGACGAGAGATTCAGGTACTTCACATCCGCCGAGCCCAGATCCACGGCCCTCACGGAGGAGGCAAAACGTCCCGAGACCACCACGGCCAGCCCGATGTCGCTGATCCGGCCCCCGGGATGGTACAGCTCGTGCACGTCCCGGTACTGCACCACGGCCCTCGTCAGGGGCAGCTCACAGATGCCCGGCACGTCGGCCATCGCATCCGGACGACTTTCCGTGGTCGTGGTGCTTCGCATGGTGCCGCAACGCTGGAGATGGAGTGTGCAGCCGGGGAGTATCCGCCGACAGGTGGGTCAAGGGGCTCGAATGATAAGCATATGTTTACCTGGGAGGCAAGGGATTTTCTCGGGGGTACTTTCCGGCCGAAACCCGGTGGCGCGGGCCACCCCCGCTCGTCGGCAGAACGGGCCCGATCCGGCATCTTGCCGTGGCTGGGGCATTTTGCCTATTGTTAATGGCTAGCCACGAGCGATCGGGAGCTGGGTCGACAACCGGTTGGACGGCCCACTTCGGCGCGCTCGAATTCAACGGAAACAGCGGTACCTCAAAGCGGGGTGATCCGGTTGGAAGTATTCGTCAAAGAGAACGAAAGCCTGGAGAGGGCCCTTCGCAGATTCAAGCGGAAGGTGCAGCGGTCCGGGCTGTACTCCGAACTGCGCAAGCGACGGTTCTACGAGAAGCCGAGCGCGCAGCGGAAGCGCAAGAGAGAAGCAGCGATCCGCCGCGAACGCAGGCGGCAGCGCCGGATTCGCCGGTAGGGGCACTCCGGACCGACGTGCTCGCGGTGCCCTGAGCACCGCCGCCGTCCCATCCAGACGAGGTTCCCCGACCCCGGGGCCTCACAGCTTCAGGGCGATCGGTCCGTCCGGAGTCCAGTCGTAGAACCCGGCGCCGGTCTTTCGGCCGTAGCGCCCCATGGTCATCAGCCGCTTCAGGAGCGGGGGCGGAGCGTAGCGCTCTTCGCGGTATTCCTCGTACATGATTTCGGCCACGCGGTACAGCGTGTCGATTCCGACGAAGTCGCCGAGCACGAAGGGCCCCATCGGGTAGCCGCAGCCCAGGGTCATCGCGGTGTCGATGTCTTCGATGGTCGCAACCCCGCGTTCCACCTGCCGGATCGCGTCCAGCATGTAGGGAACCAGCAGCAGGTTCACGACGAATCCCGAGTTGTCCTTCGCCGAGATCGGGGTCTTGCCCACGCGCACCGCGAAGTCATGCGCCGCCTCGAACGTCTCCTGGCCGGTGACGATCGTCCTCACGACCTCGACCAGCTTCATGACCGGCACCGGGTTGAAGAAATGCAGCCCCACGAAACGCTCGGGGCGTGAGGTCGCGGCCGCCATGTCGGTCACGGTGAGAGAGCTGGTGTTGGAGGCGAAGATCGTCTCCTCGCCGCATATCCCGTCCAGGTACCCGAAGAGTTCCTTCTTGGCGTCCAGCGATTCGATGATCGCCTCGACGACCAGGTCACAGTCGGCGAGGTCGTCCAGCGAAGTCGTGAAGGTGATCCTGGCGAGCGCCTCGTCGCGTGCGCCCTCGTCGAGCTTGCCCTTCGACACGGCCCGGTCGAGGGATCCGCAAATGCGCTTCCGTCCGCTGGCCAGCGCACTCTCGTCGATCTCCCGGACCACCACATCCAATCCCGCCTTGGCCGACACCTCGGCGATCCCGCTGCCCATCAGGCCGCATCCGGCCACCCCAACCTTGTTGATCTCCAACTCGCTTCTCCTCCGCCTTCCAGGCGACTCGGTGTTTCCGTGTTTTCGTGCGCCGCCCCGCCTTTCGCACGATCGTGTGCGGCGCCTCAGCAGGCCTCGACGACCACCGCCCCTCCCTGCCCACCACCGATGCACGCGGCACCCAGGCCGTACCTCGCCCCGCGGCGTCGCAGTTCGTGCACCAGGTGCAGCGTAATCCGGGCCCCCGACGCGGCAAGCGGGTGCGTGATCGCGATCGCGCCGCCGTTCACATTGGTCCGCTCGGGATCGAGGCCCAGCTCCTTCTCGACCGACTTGTACTGCGCCGCGAACGCCTCGTTGATCTCGACCAGGTCCATGTCGGCAAGAGTCAGCCCCGCCCTGGCCAGCGCGGCACGCGCCGCCGGCGCCGGTCCGATCCCCATGATCCGCGGGTCGACCCCTGCGAAGCCCCACGACACCAGCCGCGCGATCGGCGTCGCCCCGTTGGCCTCGGCCCAGGAACGGCTTGCCAGCACCACCGAGGCGGCGCCGTCGCCGATGCCGCTGGCGTTCCCCGCCGTGACCAGACCGTCCTTCCTGAAGTACGGGCGCAGCCTTGCGAGCGCCTCGAGGGTGGTGCCCGGCCGCATGTGCTCGTCGACCGCGAACCGGACCTCGCCCTTCCGGGTTTTGACCGTCACCGGCGACACCTCCGCATCGTAGCGGCCCGCGTCCCACGCGGCCTTCGCCCGCCTCTGGCTGTTGACCGCGACCTGGTCCGCCTCCTCCCGCGTCACTGCGTACTGCTCGGCCAGACCCTCGGCCGTCTGCGCCATTGACAGCCCGCAATTCGAGTCCGTCAACGCTTCCCAGAGGCTGTCCTCGAAGCCCTTTCCGGCCGGGCCCAGGCGCAGGTCGCCCCAGCGGGCCCCGCGCACCACGTGCGGCGCCTGGCTCATGGATTCGGAGCCGCCGCAGAGCGCCACCTCGGTGCCGTCCAGCAGGATCTCCTGCGCGCCCGACACGATGGCCTGGAATCCGGAGCCGCAGAGACGGTTGACGGTCAGCGCGCCGGATTCGACCGGGACCCCGGCGCGCAGCCCGACATGCCGCGCCAGGTATATCGCGTCGGCCGCGGTCTGGAGCGCGTTGCCGTAGAAAACATGACCGATCTGCGCCGCATCGATGCCCGCCGCTTCTACGGCGGCCGTCGCCGACAGCGTGCCGAGATCGGTTGCCGTGAAGTCCTTCAGCGAACCGCCGAAGGTGCCGAAGGGCGTTCGCTTTCCGGAAAGAAACACGACCTCCGTGTCAAAACCCTGCGTTCCCATTACCAGTCGCTCCGTTGTTGGCAGCCCGTTGTCGGTGGCCCCTGTGGACAAAACCCCGTGCTATTCCCGGCCGCTCCGAAGCCGGTCGACCATCCACTCTCCCACCTCCCGGGTCGTGGCCGCACCGCCCAGATCCGGAGTGGTGACGCCCGCCCGGATCGACGCGACGATGCACTCGTCGATCTCCGCAGCCGCGGCATCCTCCCCCAGGTACCCCAGGATCAGCGCCGCGCACCCCACCGCGGCCAGGGGGTTGGCGATCCCCTTGCCCGCAATGTCGGGAGCCGAACCGTGCACCGGCTCGAAGAGCGCCCAGGAACCGGGGTGGACATTGCCCGACGGGGCCAGACCGAGCCCCCCGGTCACCTGCGCCGCCAGGTCACTCAGAATGTCGCCGAAGAGGTTCGACGTTACAACCACTTCGTACCGCTGCGGACGCCGAACCAGGTCCATCGCCATCGCGTCCACGTACATCGCGTCCTGCGCGATGCCGGGGAAGCCGCTGCCGATCTCGGCGAAGACGCGCCTCCACAGCGCCCCTTCCCGCGCGAGCACGTTGGCCTTGTCGACCAGGGTCACGCGCCCCCGCGAGTTCTCGGCCGCGTACTCGAAAGCCGCACGCACGATCCGCTCGACCCCCTTCCAGGTGTTGAGGCTCTCCTCCGTGGCCACCTCGTCGGGCGTGCCCACCTTGAAGCTTCCCCCCAGTCCCGCATACAGCCCCTCGGTGTTCTCGCGAAAAAAGACGATGTCGGTGGCGGGATCGGGATCCCGCAGCGGGGACAGGGCCGGAACGAGCAGCTTGCAGGGGCGGAAATTGATATAGAGGTCCGCGCCAAAGCGCAGCCCGAGCAGGATGTCGCGTGTGTGCGCGTTGTCGGGGACGCGGGGGTCGCCGAGCGCGCCGAAGAGCGCCGCGTCGTAGTCGCCGATAAGCCGCCCGCGTTCCTCGTCGGTGATCGCGACGCCGTCGCGCAGGTAGCGGTCCGCGCCGAGATCCCAGGGGTGGAGGGTGAGGGCGACGCCGTGCGATTCGGCCGCGGCCTCGAGCACCGCCGTCGCCGCCCCCACGACTTCGGGACCGATGCCGTCCCCGGCGACTACGGCTATCCGTGCCATTGCGGCCCACCGCTCTCGCGCGGCCCCGGGCGCGGCGGGGCTGCGGCCCGCCCGGTGCGTGCGTCTACGGGGCCCTCCCGAACATGATGCTGCAGCGCGGGCAGAAGTAGTCCTTGCCGCGGCGGACCAGCGTCGGGCCGAGCTCCCCGCGCGGACACATCGGATCCAGTCCCTCTTCGGCCTGCAGCCTGACCTTGCGCCGCTCGCGCCAGGTGCTGATGCGCAAAGGGAGTTCATAGCGGAGGGCGGACGTCTTGCACTCGAAGAGGATCGTACTGGTGCCGTCCGCTTCCTGACGAACGCCGAGATCCATCAGGAATCCACCCATCGGCGACGGCACCTGCCGTCCGCTGCAGTGAAGCCGTTCCATCTTCTTGACCTCGGCCAGTTCTTCGACGCCGAAGCCGATTCGTTGGGGCTTATCGCCGTTTTCGTTCACAAAGGATCCCCTCTTTGGCGGTATCGGTAACCGTGGTGTGTCTCCGGCGGCAGCGAAGAGCGAGGGCTCCGACCCGGGGCTGCCGGTCCGGCCGAGCCGATCAACCGTTCCTCTCGAAGAGGTACGCCGAATCCTCGTGGCGGCTGTCTCCGCCGTCGCACACCGCGAACCTCGCTCCCGACCAGATGGCCGCTCCGCCATAATCGCCGTTCTTGTTCACGGCGTAGTAGTTGACGTTGAAGCTCGGTCGCCCGTCGTCCCTCTGCAGCCGGGGCTCGACCGTGAAGGTGACGATCCGGCGCAGCGCCTCCAGGCAGGCGTCCGTCGGCGACATGCCGGCGCGCATCAACTCCACCACGCTGTGCGAACCGCAGGTCTTGATCACGGCCTCGCCGCGGCCGGTGGAGCCGCACGCTCCGACGTCGTTGTCGACGTAGAGGCCCGCGCCCACGATGGGGGAATCGCCGACCCTTCCGGGCACTTTCCACGCCAGCCCCGACGTGGTCGTGACTCCGGAGATGGCGCCGTTCCGGTCGATGACGTTGCAGTTGATCGTCCCCTGCGGGCGCACGCCGTCGTGCGAATCGAGGATGCCGAGACCGTAGTCGTCTTCGTCCTCGAAGGGCTCGGAGTTGCCGTGCCCCGTCTCCTCCGGGGTGAGGTAGTCGTCCCGGTCGCTCATGGTCGCGCGCCATTCGATCCAGCGGCGGCGCGAGCGCTCGGTGAGGAGGTCCTCGATGTCGTGACCCATGGACACGGCGAACCGCTGGGCCCCCTTGCCGACCAGAAGGACGTGATCGGTGTAGCGCATGACGTCCATCGCTACCAGGGAAGGGGTCTTGATCCCCTCGAGACACGCCACGGCGCCCGCGCCGCGGCTGGGTCCGTGCATGACCGACGAATCAAGCTGGACGACCCCGTCCAGATTGGGCAGTCCCCCGTATCCCACCGACGAATCGCCTGGGTCGCGCTCGACGATATTGACGCCCTCGACAACCGCTTCGAGGGTGTCACCCCCTCCGTCGACCACCCGGATCGCCGTAGCCACGGCTTCAAGCCCGTTGCCGCTGGCCACGGATACCGGAGTTACCGTGCCGCGAAGCACGGCCGGAGCGCCAAGAAGTGGTCTGGCCGTCCCCAGTCCCGCCGCGGCCGCCGCGCCTGCACCTGCGGTGGCCTTCAAGAAGTCACGTCTGCTGGCCATCTGTCCGAACTCCCTTCCAAAGATGGATTCTCCTGTCCACCCCCGATCGGGGTGCGGAGTCTGATCAGGCTTCTCTCGGTTCGCCCAGCAGAGACTCGCTGGCGTCGCCGGGTTCCGGCGCGGGACTTTTCCGCTTCAGCCTCGAAATGACGGGTTGGCAGAACTGCATTCCAACGGCCTTGAGCTGGACCAGGTCGCTGTTGGCCAGATCCGGATACCGCTCTCCAAGGTACTCGACCGTCTCGCTCATCCAGACGTCCTGATCATCCGTGTTGGCGCTCAGAACGCCGCAACGGTGAATATGACTGAACAACTCGTCTCGTGCACGGTCCATCGGCTCTTGCTTCGCCACTACTCCTCCTTGTAATTGGGTCTGACCCGGGGGCATCGTCCCCGACACACTGCCGGATGGCCGGATGCCTCGCCGACGAAGCCCCTAAACTACGTACTGTGACCACAATGGCAAGAAAGAACCCGGTTTTTCCTCAATCAGCTACCCGAGAGACACTGTGAGGATCCTCGCCTCGGCAGTGTGCGACCACGCCGCCGCCTCCCCGGACGGCAAACTCGACATCCACGGGATCTTTCACGACCTGTACGCCTCCGGCTTCCCGGCCCGCCAGGACAAGATGACGCTGGTGCTTGTCCTGGAGTGGGACCGGATCGACTCGGGCCGCTACACCTTCCGCGTCGATGTGCGGGGGCCGGGAGGGAAGCCCACGCTGACCGTCGAAGGGCATTCGGAGGTGACTCCCCGCCCCAGGGGCCGTCCGCCGCCCCGCACCCGACTGGTCATGCCGCTCGAGGATGTGGTGTTTCCGGAACCGGGCAGGTACGACTTTCGCGTGACGGCAAAGGGCCGCACGATGCGCGGGCCGGTGCTCTACCTGAACGCCGCGGATGCCGACTGAGCGTTGCCGTGGGCAGGCTGGCCGGGGTCCACGCCCGTGGCTCGCGGGGGTTCATCCGCGTACTGTCTGACCGGGCTCAGCCGAAGCTCAGCCATCCCGCCGCCTTGAGGGCAAGCAGCGCGAACGCCGCCGCGGCGCCGAGCAGCGCCTCGTACTCGCGGTTGCGGACGTATCGCGCCAGGGAGAAGGACCTCGCCCGGGATTCCGTCCCGGACGCGCCGCCGGGTTCGTATCGCGCGCCCAGCGGGAAGAACATCGGGACCGCTTCGCGATAGCGGTGATAGTCGGTGCCGAAGCGCTTCGTGAGCCGTTCGTCTTCGCGGATCATCGCGCCCCGGTACATGAGCGCGAAGAATGCGAGGAAGAGGAGGGCGAACCAGGGTCGCCCTCCGGCGATGACGGCGCCGATGCCGATCACGAAGCTGCCCAGGTAGAGGGGGTTGCGGGTGAATGCGTAGGGGCCGGACACGGCCAGTTCCCGGTCCTTCTCGAGGACTCCGGCGGCCCAGGCGCGAATCCCGAGGCCCGCGAGCACCACGGCGGCGCCTGCCAGGATCGAGAGGCGGCCGGGGCGGGCCTGCCAGAAGAACAGCGCGGCGAGAATCCAGGCGCTCCAGAAGCGGAGACGCTCCGGCCGCCGTCTCAGTTCGGCGCTCCGGACTGGAATTCATGGGCAGCGGCCCCCGCCGTGCCTCCCACGCCCGCATCCTCCGGCGCGACGGTGCCGATTTCTTCCAGTTTCAGTTCCAGCGTGGGCAGCAGCGTGCCCATGTCCGCCCTCAAATACACCACCAGACGCCGCTCATCGTCGGAGAAGTGGATTTCGGCCTCTCCGCCCTCCGAAAAAAGTCCGCTCGTCCTGATGATCGGCTGCACGACGATCGTATTGAAAACGCCGGCCGGGACCTCCGTTCGCTCCCTGCGGAGCACCTTCAGGATCACCGGGTTGCCGTCGTCCTTGTAGTAGCGGTGGAAGGTGTAGGTCTCGCCCACCTCGAGGGGGATGGTGCGTGCGAAGTAGACGAACGAGATGTCGTCGAGGGGAAGCGCGGTGGGGAGGGCCCAGGTCGTGTCGTAGTCGATCCGCTGCACCAGGCGCTTTTCCGGGTAGAAGTCGTGCTCCCGGTAGCGTTTGCGCGGCTTCAACTGGTCATTGATGAAGCGTCTCGAGACCAGCGTTTCGGTATCCATCCAGCTGGAGAGGGTCTGCTCGAAGCCGATTCCGAGCGCACTTCCCTTCATCCGCAGCGCTACCGGATAGGCCGTGAAGCCGTGGAGCGTGTCGATCTGGCCGACGGTCATGAATGCCTCGCCGCCCCCGAATACGCTTGCACGCATGTTGAAGCGAAGCTCCTCGCCGGGATCGAAGGGGATGTGTTCGACCCTGTGGCTCGTGGTGACGAGGGAATCGAGTACCAGTGAGGTGTCCTGGGCAGTGCCCCCGGCCGGGAGGGCCGCGGAAAAGGCGCAAAGGAGCATCGCGGCCGAGCGGCGTGACGGCGTGGGCCGGGCCCGTGAAATCACCTCAGACGGCACCGTGGCCCTCCGGTTCGAGGGGGACGACTCTGCGCAGGCGCAGGATCTGCCGGACGGTCGCCAGCACCCGCACCCGCGTCGAGCGCTGGCGGATGTCGTACCGGCGGTCCATCGGCACCGAGGCGATGCGGCGGGCGTACGGTGCCAGGATCCGCAGGAGTTCGGCGTTCGCGGCCCACCCGTCGGTGGTGACCAGCGGGCGGTTCCCGGCGGCCCTCAGCGCTTTCCTGACCACCACGGCGCGGTAGGCACGGAATCCCTGGAAGGGGTCTCCCGGCTGCGATTCCGCGTGCCGGCGTCCGAGTGCGATCCGCCCAAGCCACCGCGCGAGGCGAACGGTGCGGGGCGGGCGCGCCACATCGGAGCCGGGTTCGCCGACCACGATGTCGGCGCCGCCCTCGAACGACTTCAACAGCGGGGCAAGGTGCTCCGGATGCTCGGTAAAGTCGCCCTGCATGACTACGATCGCGTCGCGTTTGGGGTAGCGGGTGTAGCCGCATGCCGCCCGCAGGAGCTCCTCCACCGCGGGTCCGTACCCGATCGGCGTCTGCTCGGAGAGCACGGAAAGCGGCAGGACGCGCTTGTACCTGTCGAGGAGCGCGCGCGTGCCGTCGCGGGACCCGTCGTCGAGGACCACGACCTCGAAGTCCCGCCCCAGATCCGTCATCACCTCACGGATCTTCCAGAGGAGGACCCCGATGGTGCGGTCCTCGTCCCTGGTGGGAATGCAGATGTAGACCATGTTGGCGTCCCCTGGCGGCAGCCGGAATCAAGGACTCTTGCGCCCGAGCCCAGCTTTTAAAGCTACACAGAATGTGATGGGCGGGTTGCCGGTGCGGTTGCCTGCCGTCGCCCGGGCGTCTGCGGAGGCTCGGTCTTCCAGCGTCGGTGCAGCCAGAGGTATTGGCCCGGAAACTCCCTGACGCGATCCTCGATGCGGGTCGTGAACGCCTGGGTCAGCCCGGCGATGCTCTCGCTGCCTCGGTCGCGCCGCGCGGCCGGCAGCGGCTCGATGTACACACGGTAGCGCGGCTTCCAGCCCGGCAGGCGAATCGAGAACAGCGTGACGACCTGGGCCCCGGATCTCATGGCCAGGACCGCTGGGCCGCGGGCGGTCGAAGCCGGGCGTCCGAAGAAGTCGGCGAAGACTCCGGCGGCGCGCGCATCCTGGTCGCCCATGATCCCCACCGCGCGGCCCTCCCGCAGCGACCTCAGCACGCCGCGCCGCGCTTCGCCCCGGGGGATGATCCCGAAACCGAGCCGCCGCCGTGAGCGGGTGAGGTACCTGTCGAAGAGCTCGTTGCGCTGCCTGGCCACCACGATGTCCATCGGGCATCCTCGCGCCACCACCGCCGCGCCCCCGATCTCCCAGTTGCCCAGGTGACCGCTCACCACGATGACCCCGCGCCCCTCGCGGGCCGCCGCCTCCAGGAACTCGATCCCGACCACGGTCGTGCACTTCCGCAGCGCGCCGGCACTCATCCCTGCCATGCGGAAGACCGCCACCGCTTCGGCTGCAAAGTGCATGTAGCAGCGGCGCGCCACCGCGAGGCGCCAGCGGTCGTCCTTCTCCGGAAAGGCCTGGCGCAGGTGTTCGCTGACGACCTGCCAGCGAGGACGCCCCACCCGCGCCGCAACCCACCCCAGCGCCGCTCCGGCCCGGTCCGCCCACGCTGCCGGAAGCAGCGCGCAGACGGCGGCAACGATCCTGAGGAACACGTACTCCACGCGATGCCTGAGCGCGCGCCGCAGCCCGGCCCTGCCGCTCACCGGAACTGCATCTCCCTGAGCCGCGCGTAGAGCCCTCCCTGGTCCATGAGCTCGGCGTGGCTCCCTTGCTGCACGATGCGCCCATCATCCACCACGAGAATCAGGTCGGCACGCCGGATCGTCGACAGGCGATGGGCGATCACGAAGACGGTGCGCCCCTCGAGCAGTTCCTCCAGAGCCGCCTGCACCATCCGCTCCGATTCGCTGTCGAGCGCGCTCGTCGCCTCGTCGAGGATGAGGATCGGGGGATCGCGGAAGACGGCCCTGGCGATGGCTATCCTCTGCCGCTGTCCGCCGGAGAGCGTGGTCCCCCGCTCGCCCACAACCGTGTCGTACCCGTCGGGGAGCCTCATTACGAAGTCGTGGGCGTGCGCGGCCCTCGCCGCCGCTTCGATTCGTGCACGCGGAGCCTGCTCCGACCCGTAGGCGATGTTGGCGCGCACGGTGTCGTGGAAGAGAACCGTGTCCTGGGACACCACCCCGAGGGCACCCCGCAGCGACGCCAGCTGAAGGTCGCGGATGTCGGTGCCGTCGATCTCGACCGATCCCGCGGTGGGCTCGTGAAAGCGCCCCAGCAGGTCCACGATGCTGGTCTTGCCCGCGCCGCTCGGTCCCACCAGGGCGACCACCGCACCCGCGGGCGCGAAGAAGCCAAGCTGCGAGAGCACCGGTTCGCCCTCGCGGTACTCCAGGCGGACGTCCCGGTAGCGGATCCCGGCCCGCACTCCCGCGAAGCGAATCGCCCCATCGCGGTCGCGACCCTCGGTCGGCGCATCGAGAAACTCGAAGACCCGTTCGGCGCCCACCAGACCCGGCTGCACCAGCGCTGGAAGCTTGCTGAGATACTTCACCGGAACATAGAGCCGGGTGCTGAGGATGATGAAGCCGATGAGCGCTTCGCCGGTGAGCGAGCCTTCCACTACGACCATCCGCGCGCCGTACCAGAGCAGGATCGCCGTACCCACCGCGACGAACACCTCGGTCATCGGGCCGGCCAGGGCCCGCAGGCGCGCCGTCCGCAGGAATGTGTCGAAGTAGTCGCCCGTCAGGCTTACGAAGCGCTTTCTCGCCTGCGGTTCCGCCGATGCGGCCTTCACCATCCGGATGCCGGACACCGTTTCCTGGATGTGGGCGCCGACCTCGCCCGCCATGTCGAGCACCGCCCTGTCACCGCGCCGCAGCCGGCGGACGAGCGGGCCCCAGATCAGCATCGTCACCGGGACGACGACGAACGCGGCGACCGTGAGCGAGACGGATATCACGAGCATCCAGTAGAGCGTCGCCGCGAAGAACAGCACGGATGACACCGCCTTGATCAGCTCGGCGGCGACCAGCGTACGCAGCTGTTCCACGTCGTGCGTCAGGCGGGAGACGATCTGGCCCGTCCGCACCCGGGCGAAAAAGGAAAGGTCCAGGTGCAGGAGGTGCCCGTACACCTCGTTGCGGAGATCGCGCGTCACGCCCTGCTCGACCCGTGCCGAGAGCCAGGTCCGCGCGAAGTCGACAGCGCTCTTGATTACGATGAGCACAAGTATGAAGACGATGATGCCGCCCACTACCGCCTGCGGCTCACCATCGAGATCCACGAACCTGCCGACCGTGTTGTCGAGGGCACGATCGATTCCCCCGGCCGCCGACCCGGCACCCCCGGCAGCGTCCCCGTCCACCCCGAAGACCGTCCCGAGGAACGGAATGAATACCACGATGGAGAGGGCATCGAGGGCGGCGTAGAGCGCGCTCGCAACCGCCGCAAGCGCCAGCGCCCCCCGGTGCGGGCGGAGGTACGACAGGATGCGGCGCCAGAGAAACACGCTCAGCAGTCCGCGTGAGCACCCGGATCGGCGGGGCGCCGCGGGTGCAAGGTCACCGTGGCCGGGGCCGCAGGACCGCGACCGGCACGATCATCTCCTCCGGCGAGATTCCGCCGTGCAGGAAGGAATTCCTGTACCGGCGCTGGTACTCGCGCAGCTTGGTCGGGTAGACGAAGAAGTTGTCGTCAAGAGCGACGAGGTAGGTCATTCCGGGTCTCGCCGCGGGGAGGCGAAGGTCTCCTGCCCGGCTTGTTGCAAAGGCGGACTCGGGATTTCGCGCCCTCAGGTTGGCGCCGAACTTGTAGCGCAGATTGGCGCTTGCTCCACGGCGCGCGTAGACGGTCGCGGGATGCTGGCAGTGGATGCTGCCGTGATCGGTGGTGAAGACGACTCGATACCCGTCGGCGGCCGCCTCCTTCAGCACGGCAAACGCCGTGGAGCGCTCGAACCAGGAACGGGTCAGCTGCCTGAGCGCCGCCGCGTCCTTGGCCACCTCCATGAGGATCGGTGACTCCGAGCGGCCGTGGGTCATGAGGTCGACGAAGTTGAACACCATCGCAATCACCGCGCCCCGCCTCCGGGCCGCCGTCCTCACGCGTGCGCGCACCTGATCCGACCTCATGTCGCTCAGGACCTTCTCGTAATGGACGGGACGGTCCTTTCCGGTGAGCCGCCGCAACTGCTCGCGCAGCATTTCTGCCTCGTGGGCGTTGAGCGAACCCTCGTCGTCCGACGAGTCCCACCACTCCGGCCGCGCCCTCGCGATGTGGTCCGGGAACAGTCCCGAGAAGATGGCGTTGCGCGCGTACGGCGTGGCCGTGGGCAGGATCGAATAGTGGTAGCTCTCGTGCACGTCGAAGAACTCGCCCAGAAGCGGCGAGATCACGCGCCACTGGTCGAGGCGCATGCAGTCGAGGACGACGAAGAAGACGGGATCGCTGCCCAGGAGCGGGAGCAGCCGGCGTTCCACGACGTCCACGGACAGTTCCGGGCGCATTCCCTGGCCGCGCATCCACCGTGGGTAGTTGACCGTGACCCAGCGGCCGAAATCGTGGCGGAGGTCGTCCTGCAGCGCCTCCACCGTGCCCATGAGCCCGGTCTCGCCCGAGGTTTCAAGGCGGATGTGCCAGTCGACCAGCTCCCGGTGGAGCCTCGCGAAGTCGCGCGCGGTGGTCGCCTGCTCCCGCAGACTGACCAGTGCCGGCCACTGGGTCGCAAAGTCCTGGGCGGCCCGCTGCTGCTGTATCGACGACCCCTCCAGGATGCGGGTGACCACGGAGAGCACCTGGCGGGGGCTGGTCGGCTTGACCAGGTAGTCCTCCACCTGGCGGCCGATCGCCTCGGTCATCGTGCCGTCCTCCTCCGACTTCGTGACCATGACCACGCGGGCGTGCGGGTCGTCCCGCCGGATGAGCTGCAGCACCTCGAGGCCCCGGCGGCCGGGCATGTGTTCATCCAGCAGGATCAGGTCGTAGGACTGGCCGCGGAGCAGGGCGAGCGCGTCGTCGCCGTTGCTGATGCCGTCGACGTCGTAGCCCCTCTGGCGGAGGAAGAGGAGGTGGGGACGCAGCAGGTCGATTTCGTCGTCCACCCAGAGGATTCGCTTGCTCGCTCTTCGCATGGCGGGAAGTTAGCAGGTTGGGGTGGGCCGCGCGCGTGCCCCGCGTGCCTCCGCTCTTCGTCCAGGGAATGCCGCGGCGGGTTTGTCCGCGGGCTGCCCGCAGTCCACGGGTGAATCCGCGCAGGCACCGACAGCGGCGAGGCGCCCCGTTACATGCTGATCCTGTAGGGGAACCAGGCGGCGACCGGCTGGCCGTCCTCCGTTCCGGGCCGGAAGACCCATTCGGCGGCCTCCCGAATGAGCTGGCGGTTGAAGCCGCGATCCCGGGTGGGCGGGTCGAGACGCGTGGAGTCGGCCACCACCTTCCCGGTCGCGTCCACGAAGACCCAGACCTGGACCTCCACGCCGCGCAGATCCCTGTTGGCGGGCGGGATGATCATCCCCCGCGGCGTCGGGGGGAGCAGGCGGCGGAGCCCATCCGTGGCGGTCCCGCCGTCTCCCTCGCCCTCGCCCTCGCCGATACCCGGGATTTCCAGTCCGGGTCGCTCTCCGAGCAGGGTCGCGACATCGAACATGACTTCGTCTTCCAGCTCGACAGGCTCGATTTCGATCTCGACCGGGAGCGGCGTCCGCGGCCGGACGATCGGTCGGGGCGGCGGGGCGGCGAGGTTGACCGTCTGCATCCCTCCGGCTGCCGCCCGGTCGTCGTCGGCCTTCGGCCCGGCCGCCGCGAACGGCGAAACGGGAATGGGACCGTCACTGCCCGCGATCAATACGACCAGGTGGAGGAACAGCGAAGCCACGAAGGCCCTCCGCCACATCTTCCGGTCCGTCCGGCGCCGGGTGTAGACATCCAGATCGTTCATCCCCAAGCCGCATCTCGTCCGGTTATCGCGATCGTTCCTCAATGATACTACTACCCCTGCGCCGATGGCGCGGGTTCCGGTTGCACAGCCGCCTTGCCGGACCATCGGGCGGCGGCCAACTTTTCCGGCCCCCGGCGCAGCCCTTCGCGATCGCGCCGCACCATCCATCTGCGTACAGGAGAGTGTGCCTTGGACCTGGGGCTTCAAAATAGAGTTGCACTGGTTGCGGGCGCGTCGAAGGGACTTGGTCGCGCCGTCGCCGAGCGCCTGGCGATGGAAGGGGCGGACGTGCTGATCAACTCGCGTTCCACGGGTCCCCTGGATGCGACAGCACGGGAAATCGCGCGCACGACCGGGCGGACGGTCCTGGCAGCCGCCGGGGACGTCTCCGATCCGGAGCTCTGCCAGGGGCTGGTGGACCGCGCCGTGGGTGAACTGGGACGGCTCGACATCCTCGTCGCGAATGCGGGCGGACCCCCGCCGGGCGGGGTAGACGATTTCGACGCGGCGGCCTACCGAAGCGCACTCGAAGTGAATCTCATGTCCACCATCCAGCTCACGCTCGCCGCGCTGCCGGCGATGCGCAGGCAGGGATGGGGACGCGTGATCGCGATCACCTCAGTGTCGGTGAAGCAGCCGGTCAAGGGGCTGATCCTATCGAACACGGCGCGGCCGGGTGTCGTGGGATTCATCAAGACCATCTCCCAGGATCTTGCCGACGAGGGGATTCTGTGCAACGTGGTCGCGCCCGGATTCATCCGCACTGCCCGCGTCGAAGCGCTCCTCGCGTCCCAGGCGGAGGCACGCGGCATCTCGCGCGAGGCGGTCCTGAAGGGGATCACGGCCGACATTCCCGCGGGACGGATCGGAGAGCCCGCCGAATTCGCCAACGCGGTCGCCTTTCTCGCATCGGAGGCGGCTTCCTACATCACCGGGCACACCATTCAGGTCGACGGCGGACTCGTGCAGGGATTGCTGTGACGCTGGAAGACCGTATCCGGGAACATCGGCGCGGCGGTCTCGCGGCCTACGTCGAACTCACCAAACCCGGCATCACGGTCTTCGTAACGGTGACGGCAATCGCCGGATATCTCATGGCCGCCCTCCCCGCGGCCTCCACCGCCGCCATCTTCCACCTGTCCCTCGGCGTCGCGCTCAGCACGGCTGGCGCCCTCGCGCTCAATCAGTACATCGAGCGCGTCCCGGACGGCCTCATGATCCGCACGAAGACACGCCCGGTGCCCTCGGGACGCGTCACCCCCGGCCGGGCCGCGCTCTTCGGCTGGCTGCTCCTCATCGCGGGCATCGGGCACCTCTGGTTCCGGCTGGGATGGCCCCCGGCGCTCGTCACGGCCCTGTCCGCACTCCTGTACGACGCCGTCTACACGCCGCTCAAGCTCCGCTCCCCCCTCGCAACCCCGGTGGGCGCGGTCCCCGGAGCGCTTCCGGTCCTCATCGGCTGGGCGGCCCACACCGCCGGCATCGACGCCCGCGCGCTCACGCTCTTCGGGATCCTCTTCCTGTGGCAACTCATCCACGTGCTCGCACTGGGATGGAACCTGCGCGACGACTACGAGCGCGCCGGCTTCCAACTCATCCCCCCGGGATCACCCGGACTCATTTCCGGGCTGATGGTGGGTTATGCCGTTGCACTGCTCGTGCTCAGCGCCGTTCCGGTCGCGCTCGGGATGGCCGGAACCCTCTACCTGATCGGCGCGGCCGTGCTCGGTACCGCGATGATCGCCGCCACCCTCGGCTTCCTGTTCGACCCCACCCGCCAGAAGTGCAACCGGGTGTTCACGGGCTCGCTCCTGTACCATCCCCTCCTCCTCGGCCTCATGGTCGCGGGAGCCCTGTGATGACACTTTCACGCGACGCCGCCACCGCCCCCCAACCCCGCACCCTCCACCACCGGCCGCCCATCCCCGCCCCACCCTCCCAGGCAGGACCGCCATGCCCGCACATCGCCGCCCCATCGCCCGCCCCACCCCCCGACCCACCCCCGCCCCCTCGCTGGCGCTCGTCACGCTCGCCACGCTCCTCCCATCGCTGACCCTGCCCGCGCTCGACGCCCCGCTCATGCCCACCACCGCCTCCGCCCAGGAACCCCCCCGCCCCCGGGCCCGCGACCTCGGCATCGAAGTCGGCATCTTCACGCCCGGTGCCCACAACGCCATCACCGATGTCGCAGGCGTCCTCGTCGGCCACACCACGATCATCGAGGGCGACGACGTCCGCACCGGCGTTACCGCGATCCGCCCGCACGGCGGCAACCTGTACTTCGACCGGGTCCCCGCGGCGATGTACGTCGGCAACGGCTTCGGCAAGCTCCTCGGCGTGACCCAGGTCGGCGAACTCGGCGAACTCGAAACCCCGATTCTGCTGACCTGTACGCTGTGCGTCTGGAAGGCGGCGGACGCGATGGTCGAGTGGGCCCTCGCACGCGACGGGATGGAGGGCGTGCGTTCGATCAATCCCGTCGTCGGCGAGACGAACGACGGCGGCCTGAACGACATCCGCAACCGTCCGATCACGGCCGGGCAGGTGCGGGCGGCGCTGGAAGGTGCGGCGGGCGGACCGGTCGAGGAAGGGGCCGTGGGCGCGGGAACCGGCACCTCGGCGTTCGGATGGAAGGGCGGCATCGGCACCAGTTCGCGCGTGTTGCCCGAGGCGCTCGGCGGCTACGCGGTCGGCGTGCTGGTCCAGTCCAACTTCGGCGGCATCCTTCAGATCGCCGGCGCGCCGGTGGGCGAGGAACTGGGCCGCTACGCCTTCCGGAACCAGGTCGATCCGCGCGGCGACGACGACGCGGACAGCCCGGACACCGATCAACCCGACATCCACTCCCAGGGGTCGATCATGATGATCGTGGCGACCGACGCACCGCTCTCGGAACGCAATCTGAAGCGAGTGGCCATGCGGGCCGTAATGGGGCTGTCGCGCACCGGTTCCTACGCGGGCAACGGCTCGGGCGACTACGTGATCAGCTTCTCGACGGCGCCCAGCGTGCGCCGGGAGCCCGGAGATGTGGTGCGTGCCGTCGAGGACCTCTCCAACTCCAACGTGTCGGCGATCTTCCAGGCGACGGTGGAAGCCACCGAGGAGGCGGTCTACAACTCCATGTTCAAGGCGGTAACCGTGAGCAGCCGCTGGGGCAGGCGCGAAGCGCTTCCGATCGAAGCCACGGTGGAAGTGCTGAGGCGCTACGGGGTGGTGCCGGATTGAGCCGTTTGTGGTGGAGGAAGGGCGACCCGGGCTGACCCGGGGTTGATGCCGGCCCGGATCCGGCCGCCCCGGCGCTGCCTCAGTCGGACCCCCCGCCCCGGACCAGCACCTTCCCCGCCCGAGCGCCCGTGAACGCCGAGTTCAGGATCGCCGCCTCGCCGGCCACAAAGGCGTGCACCACCCCGGACGACAGCTGGTGCGGCTCGGTAAATGTCGCGTTGTCCCTGAAGTAGTCCGAAAACACCACCACATCCGCGACCAGCCCCTCCGCGATCCGCCCCCGGTCCTCCATGCCCATGACCTCGGCAGGCAGCGCGGTCATGGTGCGCACCGCGGCCTCCAGCGGCATCACCCCGTCCTCGAAGACGTACTTCCCGATCTTGCGGGCGAAGGCGCCGTAGGAGCGCGGGTGGGGGACGCCGACGCCGAACATGGGCAGCCCGCCGTCAGATGAAGTCATGGTCCAATCCTGCGTCATCAGGGTCAGCAGGTCCTCGTCGCTCATGTTGAAGGAGACGATCGACGGGCCGCCCTGCAGGATCAGATCGAGCGCGACGTCGATCGGGTCGCCGCCCCGCTCGGCGGCCACCTCCGAGAGCAGGCGTCCCTCGATGGACGCATCCTCGGTGAACCGCCGGAACTGGATCCGGTCCGCCCCGCCGCGCCGCGCCAGGTTCTCGACCATGGCTTCGCGGATCCGCGCCTTCGTCTCCGGGTCGGCCACACGTTCGGCGAACGCCTCGCTGCCGCCCGCCTGTGACCAGCGGGGCAGCAGCGCCGCCGACAGCCCCGTCGCCGAAGCCAGGTAGGGATACTGGTCCGCGTAGACCGGCAACCCCTCGCCGCGTGCGGCCTCGATCCGCTCAACGATCGCCGCCGACGATCCCCACACAGGGGGACCGAGCGCCTTGACGTGGGTGACGACCCCGGTAATCCCGGCCTGACGGCTCACGTCGATCACCTCCTCGACGGCCGCGATGACCCCGATCGTGTAGTCGGACTCGTCGCGAATATGGCTCGTGTAGATGCCGCCGAACTCGGCCGCCACCCGCGCCAGCTCGATCAGCTCGGCGTTCCCGGAGTAGCTCCCGGGCGTGTAGAAGGTGCCGGACGAGAGACCCCAGGCGCCCGCTTCCATCCCGTCGCGCACGAGGGCCCGCATCCGGTCGAGTTCGGCGTCGGTGGGCGCCCGGTCGTCCATCCCCATGACCCTCGAGCGCACCGAACCGTGACCGATGAGCTGCGCCGCATTCACGCCGAGACCCTCTTCCTCCAGGTCGGCGCGCTGCCCGGCGAGGTCGATCGGACCGCCCCCGTCCGGGTTGACCACCACCGTGGTGAGTCCCTGCGCCAGCAGTGGCTCGGCGTGGCTGAGTCCCTCGGTGGCCAGCCCCGGACCCGCATGGGAGTGGGTGTCGATGAACCCCGGCGCGACGTAGAGGCCGGTCACATCCAGGGTAGTGGCGGCGGACGCACCGGTCAGGTCGCCCACGGCCGCGATCCGGCCGTCGCTGATCGCGACATCGGCCTGACGCGCCGCGGCCCCGGTCCCGTCCACAACACGTCCGCCCACGAGGATCGTGTCGTAGGACGGTGGCGAACATGCGGCGAGCGTGGCGCACAGGGTTGCGAGAATCACGGGCCGCGGACCGGACCGGCGGTGCTTGGCGTTCATGCGGGTCTCCAGATATGCCGGAATTGGTTATCGTCCTTGGTGTCGGCGGCTCGCGAGCTTCCGGGACAGGACACCGGGCCGTCGACGAACTTTCGCCTCTCGACCAGAGCAGCAACCATGACCCGCTTCCGGCTCGTTGCGCAACCGGTCCTGCTTTTCCTGCTGGCCGGCACCCCCGTGGCCGGACAGATCACCGTCGGGATCCGGGCGGGCGCGAGCATGTCCGAAGTCGTGGTGACCGGGTTGCACATCGACGACCAGGCGCCGCGCAAGGAGTACATGCTGGGCGCCTCGGTGGGCGTGCCGCTCTCCCCGCGCCTAGGGCTCGAGTTCGGCGGATCCTACATCCAGCGCGGGTCCACATCGACCCTGTTGCAGCTGGGTGACGTCGATCTGAGGATCCAGTACCTGAGATTGACCGGGCTGGTCAGAGCGACCGCGCCCCTACCTGGCCCGCTCTCCATGCACGTACTCGGCGGCCCCGCGATCGCGCTGGAGACCTCGTGCGAACGCGACACGACATTGGCGCTGCAGCCGATCGTCATCTCCATCGAATGCGACGACCCGGCCGGCAACGCGGTAACGGGCCCCTTCGACTTCGGGCTCATGGGAGGTGCCGGCCTTCGCTTCACGCCGGCGGGGCGGATCGTGCTGTCGGTGGACGTGCTCTACAGCCACGGGATCGGATCCTTCCTCGAACCGGATCAGGACTACACGGCCCGGAACCGGGCCATCGAACTGCAGGCCGGCATCGGCTTCCCCATAGGCTGAGGCGCACCGGTCTACCGCCCTACCGCCCCGGCACCGCCACCGCCCCTTCCCAGTCGGGATCCGCCACGCCCGTGATCTCGCCCGTCGCGCCGTTCACCCAGATCCCGTGGATCCGGCCGAAGGCCCCGTCGCGCTCCACCGCCTGCACCTCCATCCCCCACGACTCCACCGCGGCCACCTCCGCGGGCGTCCATCCGATCCCGGGCGAGGTCTCCATCGCGATTCCCCCGTCGATCGGGTGCACCCGCGCCGCCGCGAGCGCGTCAGGCAGAGTCATCTCGTGGTCGACCACGCGCAGGACCGCCTGAACCACCGCCGAAATGATCCTCGCGCCCCCGGCCGCGCCCAGCACCAGCACCGGCTCGCCGTCCCGGAGCACCATGAGCGGCGAGATGCTCGAGCGGGCGCGTTCCCCTGGTTCCATGTGTCCCAGGTAGCCGCCCAGCGTCGCCGCGTACAGGAATCCGAGCCCCGGCGTCATCACCTTCGAGCCCAGGTTCGGCCCGATGGTCTGGGTGAGCGATACATACATCCCCCCGCCGTCCGCGGCCGAAAGGTGCGTGGTGTGTCCGTGCGACGGCCCCCAGGCGTCGTCGTCCCATTCGGCGAACGCCACCTGCTCCACCGCACCCGGCACCTCGATGCCGGCCGCGACCTCGGCAGCCCAGCCCTTGTCGGTCATGAACGAGAGATCCCCTCCGTCCTCGCCACGCACCGCGGCCCGCGCCTCGAAGGCCCGCGCCACCACCGTGCCGACCAGCGCGGCCCAGCTGTCGCGATCCAGCGACGCCATGTCGAAGTGCTCCAGGATGTGGAGGATCCCGATGCTCACGGCGCCGGACGCCGGGATGTCCGTCCCGACGAGGTCGAAGCCGCGATAGCTTCCCCGGACGATGCGGGAGTCCTCGGCCCGATAGTCGGCCAGCGCCTCGAGCGTCACCGCCGCCCCGTGCACCTCCATGTCGGCAGCGATGCGCTCGGCGATGGGACCGCGATAGAACGCGTCGGCACCCCCCGCGGCGACGGCGCGCAGCGTCGCGGCAAGATCGGGCTGCATGAAGATCGTGCCAGCCTGGCGCGTATCCCCTTCAGAAGTGAGGAAGTGCGCGCGCGAGCCCTCGAATTCGGCGAGTTGCTCCACTCCGGCCGCGTGACGGGCCGCCTCACCCGGCAACAGCGCGAATCCGTTCTCGGCGAGTTCGATCGCCGGCGCCATGACGCCTTCCAGCGACATGGTGCCGTGTTCCTCCAGGAGCCGCGTGAGCCCCGCCACCGCCCCCGGCACCCCGACGGTCGGGTATCCGTAGGAAGCCTGCGGCGCGGTCTCGGGATCGTAGGTCGCGGGCGCCTGCGTCGTCGCGTCGATCCCCGCGACGGTCCCGTCCGGCAGCCGGATCAGGATCTGGGTGCGGCCGCCGATGCTGTTCATCGACGGTTCGACCACGGAAACGGCAAAGGCCGCCGCCACCGCCGCATCGGCCGCGTTCCCCCCTGCCTGGAGCATCTTCGCCCCGGCCTCCGCCGCCAGCGGTTGCGCCGCCGCCACCACCCCATCCGCCGACGACGCCACCTGCGGCGGCGCCTGGGGCTCCTCCTGGACCGCCGGGCCGCAACCCCAAGTTCCCAGCAGCGCAATCACGCCGCAGTAGTACCAACACGCGCGCTGACGCATCAGAATGGCTCCCATCTGGTGAAGTACTGTGCCATGAACGCGGTCCCCGCCGGCAGATTCCTGCCACTCAACGCGAACCGAGCTCCCACCTCGAACTGCCCGGGACCGACATCATAGAGCACGGAGGGCTGCAATTGCACCAGTTCGCGCTGAAAACCGGGGATGCGGATCCCCTCGGTCACGCCGGCCGCCCCATCCCACCCATCCATCGCCAAGCGGTATCCCAACGGCCCGACGCGCCCGCCGAACTGGACGTAGTAGAAGAACTCGTTGCCGAAATCCTTCCGCGATTCGACGTTCTCCTCCCGCCACCGGTAGCCGGCCCATCCCGACAGGTACAGCGAGCGCGGCCAGAAGGAATGACCGATCTCGGCCATGACCTCCCAGTCCTGCTGTCCGTCCCCCAGAGGGATGACCTCCGCATCCACGTCGAAGTCTCCCACGGGAACCTTGGTGCCGGCACGGATGGCAAGCGGCAGCGCGGAACCCACCCACGAGAGCGGCGCGAACCGAAGCCAGGCGCGCGTATCGCCGAATCCGGTCGAGGCGCGCTCGCCCGCGATGTCATCGTACCGCAGGCGGTTGAAGGAAAACTGGGTCCACAGGTCGACGCCGGGAGCCAGCCCAAGGGCGGCCGTGAGGAACGACGAGGTCGTTACCGCGTGTCCCTCGGCGAAGAACATCCGGCTCTCTCCGCCTGTGCCGAAGTGCGAGCGGGTATCCTGGTGGTAGACCGCCAGAGCAACCCACCCCTTTCCGGGGCGCTCCACCCACTGCCCGGCGGACTCGCCCCTCGTGGCCATGCAGAGCAGGACCAACGCGCCCAGCATCGCGCTGGCGCGCGCGCAACGCTCACTCAACCGGAAGTTCCGTCCCCGGATGGAAGGCGGCCCAGGCCTGCCAGAACGCGACGTAGGCCTCCGGGATGATCTCCAGCCGCTCCCCGGCGAGATCTCCCGCCGTCGCCACACCGGTCACCGACCAGCGCGATCCGGTCTCGTTGTCCACAATCGCTTCGTCGTCCACCCCGAAGGTCAGCCGCTGTCCACGGGCAACGGGCCGGACGGCGACGGCCGCGAACCGCGTCCGGTCCCAGAAGACGGCCGCAGCGTCACCCCTGTACTCGAACTCGGAGACCCATTTCTCCCCGCGCGCCTCCATCGCATGGAAGGGGAACGCCAGCGGAGGTCCGCCCCCTGCTGCCGGGAGCCCCAGAACCCTCTCCTTCGGCTGACGCCGGTTGTCGTCCCGCGGGATCGGGAAGCCGAGATAGTCGGGATTGTTGGGATGCTCGTAGGCGTTTCCGTAGGGATTGACGCGGTAGATCTCCTGGTCGAAGAGGGAAAGGCCGATGACCGAGGCAGCCGGGAACAGCGTCTGCCAGCCAGCCCAGTTCATCTCCACGAGGGGGTATCGCGTGAGGGACTGTCCTTCGCTGGGACCGCAGGCCGCCGCACCCCTCATCTGGGGCCAGAGCGAGTCGTCCGAGCGCCGGTCGTACATGATCAGATTGGCCTGAAACAGCAGTCCGGAAACCCCGAACTCGGCGCCGTCGACGGACTCCCTGTCGAAGGCAAGCGCGGATCCCGTGAGGGGGCAGTAGGTGACGACGATCCGCTGGTCTCCCCGGTTGAGATTGACTATCTCATGCCGATACATAATGTTATGAGGAATCGCCAGCCACTCGTCGCCGACCCGGACCCCGATCACACGGTCGACACCGGTCAGGTACGCGGTCTCCGCCTCCTGTTCGTTCGAGACGAACGTGGGATCGGTCAGTGCCGGAATGCCGTCGCGCCCAACTCCACCATCAGCGAGGAAGACAGGGTCGAGCGCTCCACAACTCAAGTCCGGCCCCAAGCCGACGGGTTGGTCGGTGGAGCAGGTCGCGAGGGAACCCGATAGAACAAGGACCCATCCGGGTCCAGCGGTGTGTCTTTTGTACATGACGGTCAAACACTCCTGACAGCCGAGGCAAATGCGCAGGACCGAAGAGGATCTCCGAAGGACCCTGAGCCGCATCGACGGGCGAGGCTACCCCGCGTACAAGGATCTTCGGGGCTCCTGGATTCTACCGCAATTCACACTGGAAGTTCGCCACGTGCAAGGCGATCCATTTGCGGCGCCCAGCCGGGTGGCGGTGATCCTGGATCCGGATCGTGCCGGCTTCGACCCGAAGACCCTTTCCAACGCCTCTCGCCGCACGGCCATCTCCTGCCTTTTGGCCCGCAAGTTCGCGCACCGGGCACGCGCCACCAGGGCCCGGCGTACCGGCAGCGGCAGAAGCGGCGAGGTTACCATGCTGGAACCGGGTCAGGTCGTCCTGCCCAACACCGCCGTATTGATCGGGCCGGACGGCACTATCGAGGCGCGGTTCACAATCGGGCTTCCCGCCGCGGGAAGGAGGATTCTGGGACGCCAGGCGACCACGCTCCTGCTGGAGACGCTGCCCGCGCTGGTCGCCAGGACGCTGGTGTGCGGCGCCCACTCGCCCGTGCAGCTCAATCGTCATGCGGAGGTGAACGAGGACGCCGACCACATGCGTGCGCAGTTGGGCAAGCTCGGCCTGGTGGCATTCATCGCCAACGGCTCCCTGCTGCCCCGCCGGAGCGGGATCGACGACCGCCCCCTCATGGATAACCGGGCCGTTCAGTTCAACTCGCCTCCCAGCCTGGAAGTCACGCTGGAGCGCCTCAACTCCCCCCCGTTGGCCGGAATGGGGATCCCCCGGGGAGTAAGCCTGCTCGTCGGCGGTGGCTACCACGGCAAATCCACCGTGCTCGATGCAGTCGCGCAGGGCGTCTACAACCACCGTCCCGGTGACGGGCGCGAGTGGGTCGTGACCGATCCGACCGCGACGAAGATCCAGGCCGAGGACGGACGTTCCGTCGCCGGCGTCGACATCTCGCCCTTCATCAGCACGCTGCCGGGTGGGCAGGACACCACCTGCTTCACGACCACCAACGCCTCCGGCTCCACCAGTCAGGCCGCGGGCATCATCGAGGCGCTCGAGGCGGGATCGCGGCTGCTCCTGATCGACGAGGACACGTCCGCGACCAACTTCATGATCCGCGACCGGCGCATGCAGGCGCTGATCAAGGGAGACGACGAACCCATCACTCCCTTCATCGATCGCGTGCAGAGCCTCTACAGGGACGCCGGCGCCAGCACCATCCTCGTCATCGGCGGCTCGGGTGACTACCTGGACGTAGCGGATCTCGTGCTGGGCATGGTCCGCTACGAGGCGCACGACCTGACCACAGAGGCACGCTCGGTCGCTGCCGCTCACCCGACCGGCCGGGCGGTCCATGGTGCGCCGGCGACATGGCCGTGGCGGCACAGGTGCCCCGACCCCCGTTCGATCCGCCCCTGGCGCGGCCGGAAACAGAGCCACATCAAGGCTCCCAGCCGCGCGGTGGTCGAGTTCGGCAACGATCGGATCGATCTGACCGGGATTCGGCAGATTGCGCTCCGGGCACAGGCGCGCGCGATCGCGCTGTCCCTCGCCCATCTGCAGCAGTTCATGGGAGCGGGCATGGCCATGGAAGACATTCTGGAGGCAATGCGTACCCTGCTCGAGAACGAAGGCCTGGATGCCCTCGAGCCGGCCCGCACCGGCGACCTCGCCATGCCGCGCACACAGGAGATAGCCGCTACATTGGCGAGGCTTCGAACCCTCACCCTGACTGGAGCACAATCGTGAATCTCGCCCCCGCGCGCCGCGCGCTTTTCCTGGGGCTGTCCCTGCTGCTGATCGCCTCCGGCACTGCACGAGCCCAGGAGCCCACCCTCGTCACCACCGTCGAAGGCATTACCGAGTACCGCCTCGACAACGGCCTCCGGGTCCTCCTCTTCCCCGATCCCAGCCAGCCCCAGACGACGGTCAACATCACCTACTTCGTCGGGTCGCGGCACGAGGGGTACGGCGAGACCGGCATGGCGCACCTCCTCGAGCACCTCGTCTTCAAGGGCACGCCCAAACACCCGGACATCCCGCAGGAGCTGACCGAGCGGGGCGCGCTCCCAAACGGCACCACCTGGCTGGACCGGACCAACTACTTCGAGACCTTCCCGGCGTCCTCCGACAACCTGGAGTGGGCGCTGGACCTCGAGTCCGACCGCATGGTGAACTCGTTCATCTCCGCCGAGGATCTGGAATCGGAGATGACGGTGGTGCGGAATGAATGGGAGTCGGGAGAGAACAGCCCCTTCAGGGTCCTGCTCCAGCGGATGAACTCGGTCGCCTACCTGTGGCACAACTACGGGAACTCGACCATCGGGGCCCGCGCGGACCTCGAGAACGTGCCGATCGAGCGGCTGCAGGCCTTCTACCGGAAGTACTACCAGCCCGACAACGCCCAGCTCGTGATCGCCGGGCAGTTTGACACCGAAGAGGCGCTGGCGCTCGTCGTGGAGAAGTTCGGCGCCATCCCCCGCCCCGACCGCACGGGCGAAATGCGGATCTATCCCACCTACACCGTCGAGCCGGTGCAGGACGGCGAGCGCATGATCACCCTGCGCCGCAACGGTGACACGAAGCTCGTCGCGCACCTGTACCACGTCCCCGCCGGGTATCACGAGGATTTCGCGGCAATCGACCTGCTCGCCTGGGTGCTCGGGGACGAGCCCTCCGGACGGCTCTACGAGGCGCTTGTGGAGCCCGGCATCGCCGCCTCGATTTCGGCGCGGGCCGGCCAGAACCGCGAACCCGGGGCGCTCACCGCCATGGCCGTCCTGCGCGACGATGGTTCGGAGCAGGAGGCCGCCGCCGCGATGGCCGGGGCGCTCCAGGACGTGCTGACCAGCCCGATCACCGGCGAGGAGGTCGAGCGGGCGCGGCAGGCGCGCCTCGCCTCCATCGATCGCCTCTTCAACGACTCGCGTGCGATCGCGCTGCAGCTGAGCGAGTGGGGCGCGATGGGTGACTGGCGGCTTTTCTTCGTCCACCGCGACCGTCTGCGCGACGTCGCCGCCGAAGACGTCCAGCGCGTGGCCGTGAGCTACCTGAAGCCGTCCAACCGCACCGTCGGCATCTTCGTCCCCGACGACGATCCGGACCGTGCGGAGATCCCGGTCGCGCCGGATGTCGCATCGGTGGTGGAGGGCTACCAGGGTGCGGAAGCCGTCGCCGAGGGCGAGGCGTTCGATCCATCGCCCGCCAACATCGACCGCCGGACGCGGGCCAGCGAGCTGCCCAGCGGGATGAAGGTCGCGCTTCTCCCCAAGGATACGCGCGGAGAAACCGTGATCGCGTCGCTGGCGCTGCGGCTGGGCACCGAAGAGAGCCTGACCGGCCGCGGCTCGGCGGGCTCGCTGACCGCGTCGATGCTCATGCGAGGCACGGCCAATCGCACCCGCCAGGAGATCGAGGACGAGATGAACCGGCTGCAGGCGACGATCTCCGTCGGCGGCGGCTCGATCGTTTCAGGCCGGATCCAGGCGACGCGCGAGAATTTCCCTGGCGCCCTCCGGCTGCTTGCGGAAGTTCTGCGGGAGCCCGCCTTCCCCGAGGACGAGTTCGAACTCATGAAGGAACAGCGGCTCGCGTCGATGGAGAGCCAGAAGTCCGAGCCCCAGCTGGTGGCCATGCTTGCGCTGCAACGCCACATGAGCCCGCACGAGCCGGGCCACCCCAACTACGTGCCCACGATCGACGAGACGATCGCGGAGATCGAAGCACACACGATCGATGAGATCAGGGATTTCTACGACACCTTCTACGGCACCGGCGCGGCCACCATGTCCATCGTCGGAGACTTCGACGAGACCGAGGCGCTTCAGATCGTGCAGGATGCCTTCGGGGACTGGGCTTCTTCCGTCGCCTTTACCCGGATCGGCAACGAGTACATGGACATCGCCCCTGCGGATCTCCAGCTCGAGACCCCCGACAAGGCCAACGCGTTCTTCCTCGCGGCCCAGACCTTCCCGATGGATGACAGCCACGAGGACGCGGCGGCGATGACCATGGCCAACTACCTGCTCGGTGGCGGGTTCCTGAATTCCCGGCTGGCCACCCGCATCCGTCAGGAGGAGGGCCTGAGCTACGGCGTAGCGTCCCAGCTCATGCTTCATCCCATCGACGCCCGCGCGCAGTTCATCGGGCTTGCGATCTACGCCCCGGAGAATCGGGACAAGCTGGAAGCCGCATTCCGTGAAGAGATCCGGAAGATGCTCGACGAGGGCTTCACCGACGAAGAGGTATCAGCGGGCATCCAGGGCTACCTGCAGAACGCGAACCTGATGAGGGCACAGGACCCGGTGCTGGCCGGCAGCCTGAGCAACAATCTCTACTTCGGGCGCACGATGGCCTGGCAGACGGAGCATGAAGACGCGATCCGGTCACTGACGGCCGAGCAGATCAACGCGGCGGTGAGGCGCTGGATCGACCTGGACAAGATGACGTTCGTGAAGGCCGGCGACTTCGCCAAGGCAGCGCGCGTCATTCCGTAGACGCGGCTTCCCCGGTCCGGGCAGGGACTCCAGCCAGCAGTCCGCGGAAACAGTCACCGCCGCGACGCGGGGACTATCCGCGGACTGTCAGGCCGGGCCGGTTATGAGGTCGCCTTGATGTGACCCGCTTCCGCAAGCAGTTCGCGGAGGCGGGCCTCGCGGTCCTGCAGTGCGGTCCTGGCGATGGTGCGTGCCAGTCCGATGCGTTCTTCCTGGGTGATTCTGTCGAGAATGGAGATCGGAGTGCCATAACGGAGCAGAATGCGCTTCGCGTCAACGGCGACCGTGTCGTTCACTTTGCCTCCTACAGCCTGATACTGCTGGATACATCAACCTGACCGGGCGGTTAATATCGCAGTTTTGGCCCCGGATTTCCATTATCTTGCGTCATGACGTTCACTGGCCTGTCGCGCTCGGTTGAAGACTATCTCAAGGCTGTCTATACCCTGAATGAACGGGGCGAAGCGGCTGGAACCAGTCAGCTCGCCCGGGTGCTCGATGTGCAGCCTGCCTCGGTAAGCGGGATGATCCGCCGGCTGGCCGAGGACGGACTCCTGGAACACGAACCGTACCGCGGAGTTCGGTTGACGCGCTCGGGGAGCCGCGAGGCCCTGAAGGTGCTGCGGCGCCACAGGATCATCGAGTCATACCTGGTCCAGCACCTCGGCTTCGGCTGGGATGACGTGCACGAAGAGGCCGAGCGCCTCGAGCACGCCGCCTCAGACTCCCTCGTGGACCGGATGGCCGAGGCCATGGGACACCCGACGAGCGATCCACACGGCGCGCCGATCCCCACCCGCGGCGGCGACATCGACCCTACCGCGTACCCCGGCCTTGACGAAGTCGCGACCGGATCGCGAATCACGGTGCGTTCCGTGTCGGACCAGGATCCGGCGCGGCTTCGCTACTTCGAGTCGGTCGGCCTCGTTCCCGGGGCGGAGGCGGTGGTGAACGAGAGCGAGAGCGACGGAGACCACGTGACCCTGACGGTCAAGGGTGGTCGCGGACCGCTCACCCTGACGGCCGACGTGGCCCGCCGCGTGACGGTCATCGAGGCCTGACGCGGAACCGCGCAGGTCGCGTTCCCTTGCCGCACGACTCGCTTCCCGCGCTCTCGCGCCTCGCCCGGATCGGCCGCACGCGGCTGGCCCACACCCCCACCCCCCTCATCCCCGCCCCGCGTCTCGCCGACGGCATCAGCCCCGAGGTGGAGATCTCGGTCAAGGCCGACGCCTGGACCGGCCTGGGCCTCGGCGGCAACAAGGTGCGCAAGCTGGAATACGAGTTGGACCCTGCGCGGCTGCGGGGCGTCACCCACCTCATCACCGCGGGCGGCCCCCACTCGAACCACTGCCGGGTGACCGCCGCGGCTGCAGCGCATCTCGGCCTTGGCTGTTCCCTGGTCGTCAACGGTGCGCCTGAGGATCCCGGGCGCGGCAACCCGCGCCTGCACCGGCTGCTCGGGGCCCGCATCGTGACGGTTGCGGACAAGGTCGACCGGACGCCGGGCATGGAGGGCGAGGCCCGCCGGATCGCCGCGGCGGGCGGACGGGCCCTGGTCATTCCCGTGGGCGCGTCCACGCCTCGTGGCGCGCTGGGGTACGTGCAGTCCCTGGTGGAGATGCATGAACAGTCGGGAGGGGACCGGAGGCCGCCGCCCTGGATTTTCACCTCGTCGTCGTCCGGCGGGACCATGGCCGGCCTCATCCTGGGGTCTGCAATTCTGGGGTGGGAGGCGCAACTGGTCGGCGTGAGTCCCGACGAGTCGGCGGCCACGATTCTGGAGAAAGCCGGTGACATCGCCCTCGCGGCGGCCCGAATGCTCGCCGAGAGCGGGAGCGGCCCCAACGGTGCGGATCCTGGCCTCGCCGGGCGCGTGCGGAAGGCGGCGGCCGCGGTTCTCGCCACCGACGACTTCGTGGGGCCCGGCTACGGACACTCCACACCCGGCGGCGAGGCGGCCATCGACCTCTTCGCCACCCGGGCAGGCGTCATCCTCGATCCGGTCTACACGGGCAAGGCCGCCGCCGCGATGATCGCCTGGATCCGCAAAGGGAAGGTGCCGGCCGGCAGCCGCGTCATCTTCGTGCACACCGGCGGCCACCCGGCGCACTTCCGTTAACGGCCGCGACGGGCCCGCGCCGGAGCCTACCGTTCCAGCGACACCAGCCGGATCACGCGCACGCCGGGCACATCCAATTCACCGGTCTCGATGTAGGCCATGAGCCCGTCGGGCCCGAACGCGTCAGGGATCCGCGGCCCGTCCGGCGGCAGGGTGCCAATGTAGTCGCCCTCGGGCGTCATTAGGTCGATGGGTCCATCGCCGGTGCCGCCGCGCGGCCTTCGAGCGATCCAGAATCGGCCCCCTCCGTCCACCGCCATTCCTGCCACCACCGGGATTTCCTCGGCAAACACCATGTCCTCGATCATGGCCCGCGTCTGTTCGCGGTACTCCTCCGCCGCCTCGCCGTCCAACATCATCCCGAAGACAGGCGGAATCCTGGAACCCGTCGATCCAGTCAGGCCTTCGATCATTCGAGCCCGCTCGGCCTCCTGAATGGCTTCGGTCACCGGTTCCGGTGCGATCTCCCTTTCGATTACGCCGGTCACACCGCCGTTCAGACCGATGAGCTTCACGCGGTATCCCACGGAGTCCACGACCGCGACCCGTCCGTCCGGCAGGACTCCAAGATGGAGCGGCGGCCCAAATGCCCGCAGTCTCGACCGCCGCAATGTCAAATCCTTCCGTCCGAGCGCATCGGTCTGGTTGATCTCTGCCGTGAACGCCTCGCGAGGAAGACCCCAGGCCCGGTACAGCACCTCCATGCCGGACCCATCCAGCGAGAAGATGTCAATGTCGCGGAGGTGGTCGTCTACAGGCGGATCCTCCGGTACATCCCTCGATGACCCCCGGAACTTCATCCCTCCCGTTGTCACCAGGCGGCCAGTCCCGATGGGAAGTAACAAAGCCCCGGGCATTTTTTGTAGCGGATTCACAATCGTGCCGCTGACAAAGTCGCCCGCCGGGTCGAAGACCTTCATTGCGGGAAACCCCGTGTCGTACACAACCAGACGACCATCCCCGAGGATCGCTGCGCTCGTCGGTCTGGAGAATTCGCCTGGCCCCTCTCCCTGCGACCCTATCATGCGCACCAGTTCTCCAGCCCGATCGAGTACCACGACGCGGTAGTTCCCCTCGTCCAGGATGTAGAGGTTCCCGGAAGCGTCGAAGTCCACGTCGGTGACCCGACCGAAGGTCTCCCAGTCCTGCCCGGAGAAGGTTCCGACGGTGTACAGTCCTTCGGTTGTGGCGGCAAGTTCAAGGTCGACCGCACGAGCACCGGGGACCTGGCTGCCCTCCACGAACAACACGGTGAAGAACTGCAACGACGCGCACGACAATGACACTGTGCACGTCGGCCGAAGAAGCGATTGCATTGATGAATCCTCCAGCGCTGGCTCCGGGAACCTGTGCCCCCGTCCCTGGAGACGTCGCGCGGCACCGGTAGTTTTCTGACGAACCGGCGATGGGACTTGTTTCCCTCCGTGCCCGGGCACCGTAACTTAACCCAATTCGCCTTCCGAAGCCCCCCGGCGCAGACCCGCAAATCGGAGACACCCATGGTCAGACCGCGCGCACTCCTGTCCCTGCTCGTTCCCTTCCTCCTTCTTCCCGCCGCGCTCGCCGCCCAGAACGAGCCCGACGGCACCCTCAAGCTCGTCACCTACCTGGACTGGGAGACGGTTTCCAATCCGCAGATCTCGCCGGACGGCAGCCAGATCATCTTCACGAAGGGCTGGGTGGACAAGCAGAACGACCGCCGCAGCTCGTCGATCTTCATCATGGATGTGGACGGCAGCCGCCCGCGCGTGCTGGTCGAAGACGGGTCCTCGCCCAAGTGGTCGCCGAGCGGAGACCGCATCCTCTTCACCGCCGAGGGCGATCCCGAGGGCAGCCAGATCCACGTCCGCTGGATGGACGCCGAGGGCGCGGTAACCCAGATCACCCAGCTGGAGAACTCGCCCGGCAGCGTGGAATGGTCTCCCGACGGGACGCAGATCGCCTTCACCATGTCGGTCGATTCGGACCACCCCTGGCCGATCAGCCTGCCGGGGCGTCCGGAGGGCGCCGAATGGACCGAGGGGCCCAAGGTCGTCGACCGGCTCGTCTACCGGCGTGACCGCCGCGGCTACATCGACGAGGGATTCAGCCACCTCTTCGTCGTCCCCGCCGACGGCGGCACGGCGCGCCAGCTCACCGACGGCGACTGGAACCACAACGGGGTCGCCTGGACGCCCGACGGGACCGAGATCCTGTTCACGTCGCTGCGCGTCGAGGACGCCGATCACCAATGGCGCCAGTCGGACATCTACTCGGTCGCGGTCGGCGACGGGACCATCACCCGCCTGACCGACCGGTCCGGCCCCGACGGCTCGCCGGTTCCCTCGCCGGACGGCCGTCTCATCGCCTTCTCGGGCAATGACCTGACCACCGACACGTACATCACGCGCAAGCTGTACGTGATGAACCGCGACGGGTCGAACGTCCGCATGATCAGCGACGGCTTCGACCGCCAGGGCTCCGGCTTCCTGTGGGCCGAGGACGGCAGCGGCTTCTACATGAGCGTGTCCAGCGAAGGCACCCGCAACCTCCACTTCGCGTCGGTGGACGGCGGCGTCACCCCGGTCACGACCGGCAACCACATGCTGAGCGTCTCGACGATCGGCTCGGGCCTCGCCGTGGGCACGCTCACGGACTATCACAGCCCCGGCGACGTGGTCTCGTTCCCGCTGAGCAGCCCCGACCGGATCACCCAGCTGACCGAGGTGAATGCGGATGTGCTCGAGGGCGTCGCGCTCGGCGACGTCGAGGAGGTCTGGTACAAGTCGGTGGAGGACTATGACATCCAGGGATGGATCATCAAGCCCCCGGACTTCGACCCGTCCCGCAAGTACCCCCTGATCCTCGCGATCCACGGGGGTCCGCACGGCATGTACAACGTCGGCTTCAACTTCGGATGGCAGAATCACGCGGCGAATGGCTACGTGGTGCTGTACACGAATCCGCGCGGCTCGTCCGGCTACGGCAGCGCGTTCGGCAACTCGATCAAGAATGCGTATCCGGGCAAGGATTTCGACGACCTCATGGCCGGCGTCGACCTCGTGATCGAACAGGGCTACATCGACGACCAGAACATGTTCGTCTACGGATGCTCGGGCGGCGGCGTCCTGACGTCGTGGGTGGTCGGCCACACGGACCGCTTCGCCGCGGCCTCCGCGAACTGCCCGGTCACGAACTGGTTCTCATTCGTGGGCACGACCGACGGCGCCAGCTGGTACCGCAACTTCGAGCACTTCCCCTGGGACGACCCCTCGGAGCACCTGCGCCGCTCGCCTCTGATGTACGTGGACAACGTCGTCACCCCCACCATGCTGATGACCGGCGAGGGCGACCTGCGCACGCCGATGCCGCAGACCGAGGAGTACTACCAGGCGCTGCGGGTCCTCAACAAGGCCCCGACCGCCATGGTGCGCTTCAAGAACGAGTGGCACGGCACGAGCTCGATGCCGTCCAACTTCCTGCGCACGCAGATCTACCTGCGCGAGTGGTTCGAGAAGCACCGGCGGGGAGGACCGGTGACGGAGGACTAGCGGACGACGCTCCGGCGCTCGGGGAAATCGCGATCCCCGCTCAGGGTGCGCTGTAGACGGCCACCCTGAGCGGCGGATCCACCCACCAGTGGAAGTAGAACCGGTTTTCGCCTTCTACGATGATCCCCTCGCGGCGCTCGCGGGTCTTGGGCCAGTCGTCGCGCTCGTTGAGCACGACCAGCACCTGATCCGGCCGCAATCGGTCCACCCACTCGCCCAGCGCGCCCTCCAGATTCGCCAGGAGCGCCCTTTCGGCGTCGCGCTGAACGGGAGCATCCGCCTCGGCGTCCACTTCACCCGTCTCGATCAGCCGATACCCGCTGGCGAATTCGTCGGCCGCAATCGAGTGCCGGCGGTCGCGGCGGAATCCGATCTCGGTCATCGCGGCGGGGTTGAAGCTGGGGATGACGCTGTGGTACCAGGTCCCGTACCGCCGCACGATCATGATCCGCTTCCCTTGCCGGTGTGACCGAGGAGGGCCGCCAACTCCTCGGGATCGAGGCGTTTGCCGGCCCTGCTGCCCATGCCGCGTCCCGAGCGTGAGCGCGGGCGCGCAGCATCCCTCTTCTCCGTGACCGCCCCGCCCGCGAAATCGAAGTCGGGATGGTGCACCTTTTCCAGCTTTCGTTCCAGCTCGTACTCGAGGGTGCGGAACGCGCCGAGGTCCCCCGACGTGACGAAGGTCACCGCCGCGCCGGTCGCACCGGCCCTCCCCGTGCGGCCGATGCGGTGGACATAGTCCCCCGGATCGAGCGGCACATCGTAGTTCACCACATGCGAGATTCCTTCGATGTCGAGCCCGCGCTGAGCGATGTCGGTCGCGACCAGCACCCGCACCTTGCCCTCCGTGAAGCGCTCCATCGCACGGGTGCGGTGCCGCATCTGGCGGCTCCCGTGGATCACGTCGCAGGAGACACTCGCCTGATCGAGCCGCTTCTTGAGCACGTCCGCGCCGATCTTGGTGCGGGTGAAGACGAGCACCTGGTCCCACCCGGGCTGACCGAGCAGGTGCACCAGGAGGTCGGGCTTTCTGTCCGGCCGGACCGAGTAGGCGATCTCGGAGATCCCCTCCACCCTCGAGCCCGATGGCGACGCCTCGACCCAGGCGGGCTCGCGGGTCATGCGAAGCGCCAGGTCGTGCACCGCATTCGGCATCGTGGCCGAGAAGAGAAGCGTCTGCGGCCGCTTGCCCAGCCCCCTGACCACCTGCTCGATCTGCGGGCGAAATCCCATGTCGAGCATGCGGTCGGCCTCGTCCAGGATAAGGAGGCGGATGCCCTTGAGCCGGGCGCTGCCGCGGTTCTGGAGATCGATCAGACGCCCCGGGGTGGCGACGATCACCTCGTCACCCCGCTTGAGCGCATCGAGCTGCGGGCCGTAGGCAACACCCCCGTGGATCACCGCCGCGCGGATCTTCGATTCCCTTGCGAGCGCACCGGTGTCTTCGCACACCTGCTGCGCCAGTTCCCTGGTAGGACAGAGCACAAGGACCTGAAGCCCCGCTCCGGATTCGATCATCTCCAGCGCGGGCAACATGAAGGCCCCGGTCTTGCCGGTGCCAGTCCTGGCGATCCCCACCACATCCGCCCCCGCCATGATCCGCGGAATCGCCCGTCGCTGAATCGGTGTAGGCGTGGTCCAATCCAGAGCCTCGACGGCGGCCAGGCGCAGTTCGGAGAGCCCGAAGGCTGAAAAATCTGTCGGTTCAATCAAATGTTTGTTTTTATGCCGGTTGGTTGACTTGAGGGAGAAGGGGGACCAGCAGACAGGAATGTAACCGCGTTGCCTTCAAATCCCGAACACCAAAGCCGATTTCGGTCACTTGAGCGTGACGTGGCGCACAGGTCGCGCTTATTTTTATGCATGGCTCCGAATCCCACCTCCATACTCTTCGTCTGCCTGGGCAATATCTGCCGTTCACCGCTTGCGGAGGGGATTTTTGCCCATTTGGCCGAGTCCCGTGGCATCGGTGGCGAATTCCGCGTCGACTCCGCGGGAACCGGCGCTTATCACACCGGCGAACGTCCCGATTCAAGATCCATTGCCGTTGCTTCGAACCACGGCGTTAACCTATACGGTGTCGCTCGGCAGGTCACCCATGGCGATTTCTCCGACTTCGACGTGATTGTGGCGATGGATCGCAGCAATCGGCGCTCGCTGGAACGCATGCGAGGTCGTGGTATGCACAACGACCGCACCGAAATCGTGATGATGCGCGACTACGATCCCGAGCGCGGCAACCCGGACGTTCCCGATCCGTACTACGGCGGCCCCGATGGCTTCGAGCGCGTCTACCGGATGCTGGAGCGCTGCTGCGATGGCCTGCTTGACACCTTGACCGACAGACAATGCCGAGAGCCGCGCTGACATCCGGAGGAGTCGATGGTCCCCGCGGCCGGAAGTCGCTCGTTCAGGGCGCGCACGGCAGTCTGACGGTTCCGGTGCCGCCAGCCGCCCTCGACGGCGCGCTCCTCGGAGCCCGGCTCGGCCACTCGAACGTCGTGGGTGCTACGCCGGTAAGCGGCGGCAGCATAAACGAGGCAGTCCGGCTGCGCACCACGGCCGGTGACTTCTTCCTGAAGTGGCATCCGGGCATGGGGAGCGAGATCTTCCGCATGGAGGTTGAAGGACTTGAAGCGCTGGCAGCCTCGCGGACCGTCACGGTCCCGGGTGTGGTGGCCCGGTCGGCCAATGGAGAAGACATCCCGTGGATTCTGCTGGAATGGGTCGAGGAGGGGGTGCCGTCCAGCTCCTCGTGGCGTGGATTGGGACGCAGTCTGGCAGGGCTGCATCGCTCATGGTCCGATAGCCGCTATGGCTGGGCGTCGCCCAACGTCATCGGGACCCTCGATCAGCCGAATGGCTGGTTTGACGACTGGTGCGAGTTCTGGGCAAGAAGGCGCGTTCTCCCGCTCGCGTGGGCGCTGAGGGCCGGCGGCGTCATCACTTCGGAGCAACTGATCGTGATCGAGAACCTCGCGGACCGGATGGACACACTCCTCGAAGCGGCCGCCAGGGCCGATGGTCCGTCGCTGCTGCACGGGGACCTCTGGTCCGGCAACGTCCTCTTCGCGGAAACGGGAGATGCTGTCCTGATCGACCCGGCCGTGTACGCGGGGCACCGCGAGGTGGACCTTGCCATGTGCAGGCTGTTCGGGGGCTTCCCGGCAACCTTCTATCACGCGTACGCCGAGACCTGGTCGCTGCAGCCCGGCCACGAACAGCGCCTCCCCGCCTACCAGCTCTACCCGCTCCTGGTGCATGCGCGGCTCTTCGGCGGCGGCTACGTCCCCGCAGCGCTCAGGGCAGCCGAGACGGCCCTGTCCGCCTGCTAGCTGTCAGGGTTCGCCGGCCGCGCAAGCCCGCCCCCCTGTCGATGGCCCCACGGAACTGCTACCGCCGCACCGCGACCATCAGGCCATCGCCCACCGGCAGGATCGTCGCCTCGAAACGACGGTCCGACGACAACCGCTCATTGAAGCGATTGAGCGCGCCGGCAAGTTTGTCCGAGCCCGGATCCAGCACGCGGCCCGCCCAGAAGGCGTTGTCGGCCATGAGCAGCCCGCGCGGTCTCAGCAGACGCGCGGCCTCCTCCATGTAGGTCGTGTAGCGCTCCTTGTCGGCATCCAGAAACACGGCATCGAAGGACCCGTCGGGACCCAGCCGAGCGAGCAGCTCGACCGCGTCGCCGACCCGCACGTCCACGCGATCCGCCAGACCGGCCTGCTCCACCGATCTCCGCGCCACGGAGGCGTGCCCGGGGTCGATCTCGATCGTGACGAGCTTGCCGCCGGGCGGAAGCGCGCGTGCGATCCAGATCGCGGAGTAGCCGGCCAGCGTGCCCACTTCGAGCACCCGGCGCGCCCCGACGGCCCGCACCAGCAGCTGCAGGGCCCGGGCGGTGGCGGGCGGAAGCTGGATCCTGGGCATCTCCGCCTCGTCGGCACGGGCCCGCACCCGGCGCAGTTGGTCGTCCTCGGCGGCGTAGAGGCGTTGGACGTACCCGTCGAGCGCGTCGTGGTCCAGCTCGGAGGGGTCTGGCGCGCCGGAGGGGATCTTTCCGGGCGCCGCTGCGTCGTCAGCCACCCAGCACCGTCGCCATGCGCCGTACGCCCGCCTCGATCTCTTCGTCCGACGACGCGGTGCTCATGCGGGCGAAGCGGGCGTCACCGAACGCCTCTCCGGGAACGATCGCAACCCCCGCCTCTTCGAGGACGCGCGCGCACACGTCGTTGGCGCAGGTCAACTCGTCGTCGAAGACCCCGTCCACGCGGAAGTACAGGTAGAACGCCCCCGTGGGCATCACGTAGGGACAGCCGGGCAGAAGCTCGTCGAACAGGCGCGCGACGAGGCCGCGGCGGCGGCGGAAAGCCTCGAGCATCCGGGCCTTGTCACGGGCGGCGTCTTCGCTTCGGGTGAGCCCTTCGAGGGCGGCGATCTGCGACGGCGTCGCGGCGTTCAGCGAAACGTGGCTCTGGAAGGCGGACATCTTCGACGCCAGCTCGGCGGTCGTGTACGAGAAGCCGACGCGCCAGCCGGTCATCGCATATGCCTTGGACATCCCGTTGGCGACGACCAGGTGCCCTGCCGAGTCCGGGTCGAGGTCGAGCGCGCCCGGCGCCTTCCCGCCCTCGTCGCCGAAGTAGATCTCCTGGTAGATCTCGTCCGAAATGAGCGTCACGTCGCGGTCCCTCGCCCACTCGGCGATCGCGCCGAGTTCCTCCCTGGAATAGACGGCGCCGGTCGGATTCGACGGGGTCGACAGGATCAGCCCCTTGCTGCGCGGTGTGGCCGCCGTTTCAAGGTCGTCGGGAGTCAGCAGGAAGTCGCGGCTCTCGCTCCCCGCCACCGGCACCGGTTCCGCTCTGGCCAGCGTGACCATCTCCGGATAGGAGGTCCAGTACGGCGACCCGATCAGCACTTCGTCGCCGGGCCCGAAGAGGCAGAAGCAGGCGTTGTAGAGCGACTGCTTGGCCCCGGCCGAGACCACGACCCGGGCGCCGTCGGCCGGATACGCGGTGCCGGCGGTCATGTACTCCGCCGCCGCGGCGCGCAGTTCGGGGAGTCCGGCCGCGGGGGTGTAACGCGTGCGGCCATCCCTGATGCCCTGAATGGCCGCGGCCGAAATCCACTCGGGAGTGTCGAAGTCCGGCTCGCCTGCGCCGAGATTGATGATGTCGCGCCCGGCGGCGGCAAGCTTCTTCGCGAGAGTGCTGACCGCCACGGTCGCCGAGGGGCGCAGCTTTGCAATGTTGTCCGAAAAGGTCATCGGTTAGGGTTACTCAATTCTGTTGGTAGAGGAAGGAGTTGTCGGTGGAATCACACGGATCACAGGGAGCCGAGCGGGAAATAAGCCGACCCGGTGACGGGTTTGCAACCCCGCGGAGCACCCCGAACGCCTTCTACTTCGATTTTGTCGACCCGGTGTGCTACGTGGTCGCCCACATGATCGAGGCGGCCGGCGCGGCGGCGCTGGTGGCCTGGCGCGGCTTCGAGCTTCGCCCTCCCCCGGCCGCGCTGATCGATCCGCGCCACGACGCCTGGCGGGACCGGCACTCCCGCGCACTCGCGCTGGCCGAGCACGCGGGAGCCGATCGTCCGTCCGAGCCGGCCCTCCTCCCATGGACGCGCAAGGCACACGAGCTCTGTGAATTCGCACGGGAGCGGGCGTGCGCGCATCGTATCCGGCGCGCCCTTTTCCGGGCCCATTTTGTCGATCACGCCGACATCGGCCGCATCGATTCGCTGGTCGACATCGCGGTTCGGGCCGGGCTGGACCGGACGGAGGCCAAGGCCGTGCTGGATGTCGATCGCTTCACCGGCGCGGTTCTGGCGGATCGCGAATCGGCGCAGGCGCGGGGGATCGCCGACGTCCCGGCACTCGTCTCCAGCACCGGGAGTCTGGTTGACTCGGGCAACCGGAGCGAGATTATGGGTTGGATCGAATGCTGCACCCCGAACACCGAATAGGAGCAACCAGTCGAAATGGCAGGGTATCAGCGAAAGACGGCCCTGGGCCCCAAGGAGGTTCTGGCCAGGGCGGAAACCCACCTTCCCAGGTACATCGGGCTCATGCGTTCCAAGCACTCGTCGCACGGGGCCACCTACATCGGCAAGGAAGGCACGGTGGTGCTCACCGCCCACCGCCACGGGCCGTTCACGGACGTCACGGCCCTTACGGACCGGCTCAGGACGTCGCGGATGGACTACGAGATCCAGCGTTTCCTCAACGTCCTGCCCTATGAACATGGAGAAGCGGTGGGCCCGGAACCCGGCGACCCGGGTCAGTAGCTCATCGCAACACCCCCCCTTATGACAACTTTCGAGCACCTGCCACTCGGTCCCGAGACCGTGGCGGCCCTGGCAGCCGAGGGGATGGAGGTGCCGACCCCCTTCCAGTCCGCGGCGATCCCCGTGATCGCGCGCGGCAACGACCTCATCGGACGCGCCGGACCCGGTAGCGGTACGCTGGTCGCGTACGGCGCGCCGCTCATCGAGCGCATCGAGGGAGGCACCGGTTCGCCCGCCTGCCTGGTCCTCTGCACGGGCCATCGGCAGGCCACCGAACTCGCCCGCTCGCTGGCGACGCTGTGCGACTCCGCAGGCTTGCGCGCGGGCGCCCTGGCCCCGCACTGGAACCACCCCGAGCTCGCCGACATCCTCTTCGTACCGGCCGACCGTCTGAGCGCGCTGTACGACGGCACGGTGCGAGTCGATGCCGTGCGCGCGGTCGTCTTCCACGATGGCGACGGCCTGGTGAAGAGCGTCCCGGCCGACCGTCTCGAAGCGCTGCTCACGGGGCTGCCGAGCGGCTGCCAGCGCATCTTCTGCGGTCTCCCGTTCGGGCCCGGCCTGAGTTCGCTGGCGCGGCGCTTCACCTCAAAGGCAGTCACCATCCCACCGGGCGACGATACTCGAAGGCCGTCGCGGAAGAAGTCCAAGCCGGTGCGCGACCTGCACTTCTCGGTCACCGAGGGCGACGATGCGGAGGCCGCGCTGGCGCTCGTGTCCAGCCTGCTGGGCGATTCCACGCTCCACGTCCTTCTCTACACGGCTTCCGCCGACCAGGCGGCGGACCTGGGCGACTTCCTGGCCGTGCACGGGTACGCCTCCGGCCCGCCAGGCGACGCCACCGCACCCGTTTGGCTATGCCCCGGCGAAGAGGACGGCGCACGCGAGGTCCTCGATGGAATGCACGATCCCTCCCGGGTGGCGACCGTCTCCTGCGGCGTGCCGCCAGGGACCGAAAGCGCCAGGACCAGGCATTGCGGCGGCGGCCCCGCCTGGGCACTGCCTGCCGTGCGCGAGTTGGGGCACCTCAGGCAGGTCGCCTCCGACGCCGGGCTGAAGCTCAAGCGCATCCGCCCCGACCGTCCGAAGCGCGTCTCGGGAAGACTCGACGAACTCGCCGACCGTCTGCACGAAGCGGCGCGCGCGCCCGAAGCCACGCCCTACTACCTCCTGGTGGAGTCCCTCCTCGAACGCTTCACCGCGGCGGAGGTTGCCGCGGCCGCCCTCCTCCTCCTCGACCGCGATTCAGGCGGGAAGCCGGCCGCAATGCGCGGCGGCTCCGCCGCTGGCGCCGCCGTCCCCGAGAGCTGGGTGCGCCTCTTCGTCTCCGCCGGGCAGCGAGACGAACTCGGTCCCGGCGACATCCTGGGCGCGATCACCAACGAGTCGGGGCTCGACGGCAAACGAGTGGGCCGGATCGATGTCCGCGAGAGCCACTCCCTCGTGGAGGTGTACCAGAGCGATGCCAAAAAGGTGATCGGCGCGCTGAACGGCACCACGCTGGGAGGCCGCAGCCTGCGCGTCGACTACGATCGGGCGAAAGACCGCCGGCCCGGGGGCAAACCGTCCGGTGGTCCTTCGCGGCCGGGACGCGGTCCTTCGCGGCCCTCCGGGCGTCCTTCAAAGCCGGGACGCGGCCCGTCCGGGGGTCCGGGTGGTCCGGGCAGGAGTCCGTGGAAGAAGCCGCGCGTGCACCGAGACCGGTGAGGCACCGGGCCGGCAAGGCGCGACGAGAGGGGAATAGCAGCGCTATTCGCCCGAGGAGCAACGCATAGCGGAAGCGATCCAGCCCGGATCCATCGCCGGTCGAATGCCGCGGGGATTCCTCCGCGGGCTCCCAACTAGGCCGCCATTTCGTCGCGGCGCCTCCGGATCATCCGATAGAGGAAGAAACCGGCCGCGACGAACAGGCCGATCTTGAGGCCGGTCAGCAGCAGCCCGAACAGCATTCCCAGAATCGGACTCGCCGCGGCGAGCAGCAGCTTGAGCAGCAGGACGCTGACGGCGCCGGTCGCAGCGACCGCGCCCAGTGTCTTCACGTAGTGCATTCCATCTCCTCCGAGTTCGATCTCGCGGACCGGCGAAACGCTGCCCGGCCCACAGAATGGTTCAACGCATTGCGACCCGAACGCAAACCGGCTGGGCGGTGCGTCCTGCAGATCCCTACCGGCGGAACCTGTAGGAGAGTTTCATGAACAGGCCCTCGGCTTCGGGGCGCACATCGCGGAACCGGAACGCCTCCATGTCTTCCATCGTCCGCGAATACCCGACGAAGAAGACCGTGCCCGGCGTGGGCTCGTAGCTGAGCAGCGTCTCGACCGAGAAGTCATTGGACTCCCGACCGGTGATCGAACGGCATGATTCCGCGACGCAGTACGCAACCTCGTCGCCGCCGGTCGGGGTCAGCAGCGTGCCGCGCTCCTGGCTGCCGTACTCCAGGATCACCCGGAACATCAGCGCGCGATTGAACTGATACTGGGCCCTGGCCCGTGGAATCGTCGCGCTCGAGTAGACCGAACCGTCGCGCTGCCGCAGCAGGTTGGTGTGCCGGACCCCGACTTCGGCGCTGAGATTGGTCGTCGGGAAGAGGTTCAGGCTCGCGTCGCCCGACCAGGAATCGGCGATGTCGACCGGCGTATCGGTAATGAAATCGAAGAGCGGCGTCTCGGACCGGGTGAATCTGATGTTGCCGCGGACCCGGTCGAAGGGGCTCACCCAGATGAAGACCGTGCCCGAGTTCAGGCCCTGGAAGAGGGACTGGTCCGGGAAGAAGGGCCTGCTGTCTCCGCCGGGGGAGGCGGCGAAAAGGCCGTCGTAGTCGGTCGGGTTGAACTGGAAGTAGGTGCGAGAGTAGTTCCCGAAAATCGTGATGTTGTTGCGGAACGAAACGCTCCCGCCGAGCCGCATGCGCCGTTCCTCGGCCCAGTTGCGCTGCCAGAACGCGTCGTGGTCCCAGAACCCTTCCACTTCGAGGCTGGGGCCCCAGCGCTCGATCAGGTCTCCGGGACTCCCGCGGAAGTTGTAGCTGACCGAGGAGCGGAGCTGCGCCGTGCCCGTGCGGCGAATGAAGCCGCTGCCGGCGAGGAAATCGTCCGTGACGTCCAGCATGCTGGCGTCGAACTGGAAATTGCGGCCGGAGCGGGCGAACTGCGCCGAGACGATCGAGCCGTTGGTCCGGTCGGTGGTGCCCTCGGCGGTGCGGCTGCCCGCGGCGAGCAGCGTCATGGTGTAGCGCTGCTGAAACTGGAAGCGTCCGTCGAAGCCCAGGACGCGGTTGAAGCGGTCGCCCTCGTAGGTCCGGTCGGTGTACACCATGCCGATGTTGGACGTCGTGCCGAGGTCGCGCCGAACCCGCAGGATGTTGACGATGGGATGTGCGAGCTCACCCGAACCGCTCGGATGCGATACGTCGTCCACGGCGTTCAGGAAGCCGGCGTTGAAGTTGCCGACCTTGCCCTGCAGCTTCGCACCCGCCACCGGATTCACGATGGACCGGGTGTAGACGAGCTGCTGGGGAAGCCGGAAGATCTCCGTCCCTTCGAGGAAGAAGGGGCGCTTTTCGCGCAGATACAGGGCAAACCGCTCGTTGACGGCGATCTGGCCGGCGTCGGCCTCGACCTGGGAGAAATCGGGGTTGTACGTCCCGTCCAGGGTCAGGTTGGAGGTGATGCCGTAGGTCACGTTCAAGCCGAAGTCGCCGTCGATCCCCCCGCGCTCCAGGGCACCGGTGCTTCCGTCGTAGACGCCCTGCTTGGAGAAGGTCTGCACCGGATTGACCTCGAGGAAGAGGCCGGCATCCAGATTACGGAGTCCGGAGAGTCTGCCGAACTGCTCCATCCTGTTGGCCACGTTCGCGGTGACCGGCGCCCACGACTCCGAGTAGCCGTTGCGCGCGATTCGCCGCTCGATCTGCAGCCCCCAGTCCTGAACCTCGGCCTCCTTGAACTTGATGCTCTTGAGAGGGAGCTTCACCTCGACCGAATAGCCCCAGTCGTAGACCCGCCCTTCGGACTCCCACACGAAATCGGGATTCCAATCGATCGGCGGACCCATGCGGCGCTCGCGCCGGCCCCCGCCGCCCACCACCCAGAGCCCGTCCTGCTGGACGCCCAGCGGGTTGACCATGATCACGTAGCCGCGCCGGCGGTCGTCGAAGGTGTCCAGGATGAAGCGGACGTAGTCATCCGAAAAACCGTAGGAGTCGCGGTCTCCCAGCGTGGCCCGCACTCCGCCCTCGACATCGTCGTAGGCACTGACGCTGAAGTAGAGCGCGTCGTCCGTGAGCAGCACCCGGGCTTCGGTGCGCTGCGTGGCCGGCACGCCCTCGACAGGGTCGAACTGGGTGAAGCCCGTGAGCACCGGCGCGTTCTCCCACGCTTCGTCGTCGAGGACGCCGTCGATGTCGATCGCGGCGGCGGCCAGCTTCGGGCTGGGAACGACAAGAGCCCCGGTGCTGCCGTCGTACTCTACGCCCGTCGGTTCGCTGGACGCGTCGGGGGTCGGCGTCGCGCGCTCGGAAAGCACCTGCGCATCCTGCCCGGCACCCGCCAGCAGGGTGGCTACTGTTGCGAAAATCGATATCATCGAATCGTGTCTTCCACGCTTTGTTCTTCGTGTACCCGGTCGGCGCCGCGACTCCACCGGATCCCGCGCAGGGTGGTCGGAGGCGGACAGCCATGAAATATAGTCGACTCTTGAGGACACCCCCGGATCACAAACCGTTGAGGGCTCCGTGGCCAGCTTTAGCGAACGTCAGAAAGAGGAGTTGCTGGATCAGGTCGCTGGGGGCGCAGGCACTCCTGAATGCCCCCGGTGCGGCGGCGCGTGCGCCGTCCTCCGGGTAGGGCCCAGAGACGATGTCGCGTATGTCCGCCACCGGATCGTGGTGCGCTGCGCCGGTTGCATGCACAGCTGCGTGATCGATGCTCCGGGGCCGCGTGGATGAACGGGCCTGCGAGGCTGTGGCGGCATCGACCGGGGGCGGGACGGGCGGAGTGGCCCGTGTGTCCGCGGCAGGCTATGGTTCTCGCGAAGGGCGAGAAGCAGGGCGGGCTCGTCTGAAGAGGAACGCAGAGCGGAGTCCTGGGGACGAGAATAGTAAAGCAAACATGACATTCTGTAATATTTACTTTACATCACATTCCGCTGGGGGCAGCGGTCCGGCGGGCATGCTGCGCCGCTTGAATGCCACGGCGGGGATTGTCCACGGGCTGCGGGTGGCCGCGTTCGTGTTGGCGATTGCATGGGCCGGGCCGTCCGGGCCCGCGATCGCACAGGGGCAGCACGCCTCGGTGCGGTCACAGGCGTCGCCCACTCCAGGTCCTCTCGTGCTGAAGCTCGGCGCGAGCACCCGGGCGGCCGCGCTCGGCGGCGCCTTCTGGACCGGCGACGGGGCCGATGCGGTCCTGCACCACCCCGCGCTGATCGGGGGCGAGGGATTCGGCGGCTCCCGGCAGCGGATCGGGGGAGCGACCCACATGGTCCTGAGCGGCAGCCGCGGCTGGCTGGGGGGCGCCGTCGCGGCGGGTATCTCCTTTCTCGAGTACGGGACCGGCGCCACGTCGCCGCTGGAGCTGCCGCGCGAGACGGCGGCGCTGATCGGGGGCGGCGACATGGCGGCCTCCGAGTACGTGGCGGCGCTGGGGTACGCCGACGAGATGTTCGGGTTCGGCCTGGGGGTGGCGGCCAAGCTGATCGGCCAGCGGCTGGGCGGGCTGCGGGGCAACACGACGGCGGTCGATCTGGGCGCGGCGAGGGACATCGGGCCCTTCACCGCCGCGGTGTCCGTGCAGAACCTGGGCCGCGCGCTCAAGGTCGGCCGCCACGAGGTGCCGCTGGCGCGGCGCGTGGTGCTGGACGCCGGTACCGGCGGGCGCGCCCCGGCGGGACCCTTCGATATCGGGGCCGCCGTTCGCGTGGCGCGCGAGGGCGACGGGGAGATCGTGCCGGGTGGAGGCGTGGAGATCGCGTGGTGGCCGGTTCAGCGCCGGATCTTCATCGCCCGGATCGGGCTGAGGCGGCGGGCGGAGGGGGAATCGTCACCGTTCACCTTCGGCGCGGGGTTCGAGGGGGACCGCATCCGGATCGACTACGCGTACGGCGAGTACATGCACGAGGACCTCGCGGCGGACTCCCACAGGATCGGGATCGCGTTTCGGTAGCAGCGCCCCCGTTCCCCGCGGCCACCGCCCCGCTCAGTCCCGTGGCACCCTCGCCGCCCGGAACCCCGGGTGCAGCCGAGCCAACCCCAGGTCATCGACCACAACGGTGCCGGCGTCGCTGCCGTCGAAGACCAGGGCGATCGCACGAAGCGTTCCCGGCGCGAACGCCGGATTGGCCGCCGCGAAGTCTCCCAGCGGGATCGAGAAATGCTGCAGGATCAGCTCCCAGGGGTTCGCGAAGCGCGCGTCTTCGATGTCGCGGCGGCGCAGGACCCGGATCGTGAGAGGCCTGCGCAGGGCGCCGTAGTCGGTCAGGCTGACGCGCGCGGTGTCCCCATCGGCGTCGATCGCCGCGACCGTCAGCCGCAGCGGCGGTTTTTCCTCGTCCGCGGCGCGATCGGCGCGGCGGTCCTCGCCGGCCTCCGCCGCCGGGCGGTTGGGGTCGCCCTCATCCCCCTCCTCCTCTTCCCCCTCGGCATCCGGGTGTTTGCGCGGCCCCGGCTCGTCGTTCAGGGCGCCGACGTGCATTTCGAGGGTGGTCTCGGGGCCGGCGGACCAGTCCGCGGCGAGGCCGTCCGGCAGCGTCAACGTGAACGTGGCGGGCGGCGCGGGGTCGTCGGAGCCACGGTAGCTGTTGTTCCAGCCCAGCCAGAGCGCCTGGTTGAGCTGGGACGACGAGGTGTTTGTGCGGTTGCTGGAGCGCAGATCGAGACGGCCCTCGCGCCAGGTGCTCATGTCGGTGCCGTGGAGGGTGACGCCCGGGACCGAGCCGGTTGTGACGTCGATGTCCTCCTCGAAGTCGGCGAGTGGGCGGAACGACGAGTCCATGAAGCGGGTGATGTACATCGTCTTCGGGAGCCAGCCGCCGGCGACGCGGTGGTCGCGGAAGAGCGGGCGGTAGCGGTCGTCGCCCTTGAGGGTGACGTCGAGGAAGGAGGAGACGAAGACGCGGCCGAACTCGCGCTGGTCCTCCGGTGGCAGGAGGCCGTCGAGCGCAAGGATGCGGGGGCTGCGGGGGCCGTTGTCGTGGGCGCCCCAGACGGTGTTCCACTGGCCGTGATTGGCGCGGTAGACGTAGACGGCCGATTTGAAGAAGTCGCTGCCCGGGGTGAACTGCGTGCGGTTGAAGATGCGGAGCCCGTGGAAGCTGGTGACGTCGCCGTCGTGGGAGCCGTGAAAGACGAGATAGTTGATGTCGTGAAGCGGGGCGCGCTGGTCGGCCGGCAGGTACTGGCCGTCGACGGGGGCGATCGAGATCACGGCCCTGATGTCGAAACCGAAGTCGAACTCGAGCGAGGCGTCGTCGGGGTACCGGGTGAGGCGGTTGAAGGCGGCCGCAAGGGCCACCGCCTCGCCGCCGCGGGAGTGGCCGATGAGCGCGATGTTGCCCATGTCGACGCGGTTGTGGAAGGGGCCGTCCGCATCGTCGTTGAAGCGCCGCCAGGCCTGCAGGTGCTTCAGCAGGAGCCAGCCCCGGCCGTCGTTCTCCTGGCGGATCCCGCCGTTGATGAAGTTCATGTCGACCGAGGCGAGGATGTAGCCGCGGCTGGCCAGCAGCTCGCCGAGCCAGTCGTACCCGGGGTCCGAGAAGTCGCGCATGTTGTGGTTGCCGTGGACAACCAGGACGAGCGGGTGCGGACCGGGGTCGTCGGGGTACCACACGCGGGCGTTGATCGGGAAGCTGTCGGGCGTGAAGCCCCAGTAGCTGTTCCGGGATTTCGCCGAGGCCCCCAGGCTGACCAGCTTCGAGGCGTCGACCGTCTCGGTGACGATCGCGACCGAGTCGCGGTATTCGGCGCGGTTCCTGTCCGTGCCGCTGCCGTAGTAGAGGGTGAGGACGTCGTGCGGGCCGGAAAGGGCGGGGTTGGGGTGGTCGAGGTGGTGGCCGGAAAGGACGGTGGCCGCGTCGGACGGGGTGAGTTCCAGCGAGCCGGCGCAGGCGGTGGCGCCAGTGGCCGCGAGGAAGACCATGGTGGCCAGGATGGCGGTTCGCGTTCTCATGGGGACATCATACGGTAAGGGCGGCCGTTCAACCATCGACGCGAGACGTGACATGACCCATCCCCGACTCTGGACCGGCACGAGCGGCTTCTCCTACAAGGAATGGAAGGGGAGCTTCTACCCCGAGAAGCTGCCCGCCACGAAGATGCTGGCGTACTACTCGCGCCAGCTGTCCAGCGTCGAGATCAACAACACCTTTTACCGCCTGCCCCGCGCCGAACTGCTCGAGAAGTGGGCAGCGCAGGTCCCTGACGACTTCGCGTTCGTGTTGAAGGCGAGCAGGAGGATCACCCACATGAAGCGCCTCAAGGATGCGGGCGATCCGCTGGAGTACCTTGTGCGGACTTCGGTGGGGGCCCTGGGATCGCGGCTCGGCCCCATCCTGTTTCAGCTGCCGCCCTACCTGCGCGCCGACGTGGAGCGCCTCGCCGACTTCCTGGCGCTTCTGTCCGAAGGGGTGGGCGCCCCCGACGGCTTCCGCGCCGCCTTCGAGTTCCGGCACGCCAGCTGGTTCACCGAAGAGGTCTACCAGGCGCTGGCCGATCGGGGCGCCGCGCTGGTTACCGCGGACACCGGCGACGGTGAGGCCCCGGTCGTGGAGACGGCCGGATTCGGGTACGCGCGGTTGCGCCGGCCCGGCTACGGCGAGGCGGAGCTGCGCGACTGGGCAGCCGCCCTGCAGCGCCCCGCGTGGAGCGATGTCTTCGTCTTCTTCAAGCACGAGGACGAGGGCGCGGGACCGCGGATGGCGGCGGGATTCGACAAGGCCTGGGGCGCGGCGAGCTGAATCAGTCCGTGCCGCGCGGTCGGTGCACCCGGCGCCCTCAGTTGCCCGAAGGGGTCCCCAGCCGGTGGTCGAGTTCCCACGAGCCCACCTCCAACAGCGCCTCCTCATCCGTCCAGTCGAAGCGTAGCGGCGCGATCGTGATCATGCCCGCCACGAACGCCTCGGTGTCGCTTTCCGGGGGGATGCGTGTCCGGCGGAGTCAAACCGGGGCGGAATACGCGCAGAGAGCCTGCGTGGACGACCGCTACACTACCGCGGGCTCGCTGGACGCGCACCGGTCAGAGGCAACCGCTTCAGGTTCTTCTCGATCGCCGTACGCGTCTCCGCGGAGATCCCCAGGCGCCGCGTTTCCCTTGCCCATACGCTCATGAAGCGCTCCACCATCTCGCGCGCCGCCGTCACGACCAGCTGCTGCGGCAACCGTGCCGCGGAGGCGAGGCGCGCAAGCAGATCCTCCGAAAGGTCCGAGAACCGGCGCAGGCCGCCGATCCATTCCAGAGCCATCGTGTCATCGTCAGCGTAAGCGATCGTCGAGACCATGTCGTAGGCCGGTGTCAATTCAGGGTTCCGGCGGTCCCGGTAGATCACCGACCAGTTCTTCAGGTGCGCGTCCCCGTTGCCGATCAGGGTACAGAAGACCAGGCGGCCGACAAACTCCACCACGCCATTTGTCCCGATTTCTCGTCCGATGACCTCGGCGATGTCATCGTAACCCGCACGGATGTACTTCTGCTCAGGGTAGGCTCCGAGCACCTGGGCGAAGTCCTCGGTGTGCACGCGGGTGCCGCCGTCCTGCCGGTCGAAGCGCCGTATGGCAAGTGCATTCCCGCTCCCCGCGCGGAATCCGCGCGGCAGATTCCGGATCGATTCCACCGGGATCAGCCTCGTCTCCGGCACATCGATGCCGACGGCCGCGGCGAGCCGCATCATTGCGTGCTCCTGCTCGGGCAGGCCGGGAAAGGACTCCGACGGCAGCTTCACAATCCAGGAACCGCCGACCCCGTGCGTCGGGATTGTCAGGCGCCCGGCCGTCATTGCCGCCGAGAGCTTCAACTGGACCCCTGCCACCGAAAACCTGAGGGGCGCCGGAGACCGGAGCAGCGGGCTCCCGGCTGCATCAGGCGTATCGCGCTTGCTCCCGCTCCGTCCGATCTCACCGGCACCGCCGCCCGTTTCCTTCCAGGCCTGTGCCAGGGGGACGACGGTCACCGCACCTGGAAGATCTTCGCCGAGCGCAGAAAGGAGCGCGAACTCGGCACGCGGATCGACACCGGCGGCCCGCGCCAGGTACTCGCGCAACGGACCCTCCGGCAGGAGGTTGGAAAAGAACGGATGGGTCCACATCCGGGTCGGTTCGATGTCGGTGATCAGTCCGCCGAAGGGATCCCGGAAGGACAGGCTCAGCGTGGGCCGCTGCCGATCGTCGATGTACGCCCGGTCGAAACCGAAGACGATCTGGTCGCGACCGATTCGGGTAAGGGTGCCGATCGACCGGCCGTGAAGACGGACATCGAGGACGCCGAGGTCAGCCATCGTCCGCACTTGGGCCGTCCCCGGCCCGGACAGGACCCGCGCCCAGCGCCAGGGCCGCCGGGACGACCTTCCGGGGAACGAGCATCAACTCCACGCCGAGGGCTCGCGCCAACTCCACCACGCTGGACGCTCGCGGGTCCACGCCACCGCCCTCGATCCTGGAGACCTGTGCCTGCGTCAGCCCCGCGAGTTCACCGAGGGCCCGTTGACTGAGCCGTTGAGCGGTACGTTCGGCCCTGAGCGTACCCACAATCTCAAGGATGGTCGGATGCATGCTTCGAGTCCCGTGTGATACGGTATGCGATATGTTTTGGTAAGAAAATATATTTTACTATATTGATAAGCGATTTACAATACTTTGGCGTATTCATCATTCCGGGACGCCTCGTCAACCAGCCTGCTGCACCGTTGAAACCTGCCCGGCTGACCGGTGTAACGCAGGTTGGATGCCAATCCGCCTTGACACGCTCCGAGCGACTTGCCGATCATGCACGATGCACGCCGGACGGTCCGAAGCGTGCCGCCAGGCCAGGAAGGAAGCACGATGATCATCAGGGTCAGCAAACGCAGCGACATCCCCTCGTCGGAGATCACGCCCGAGTCGGCGTACATCAATCGCCGCAAGTTCCTGGGGGCCTCCGCCGGGATCGGGGCGGCGGCATTCCTGGGGGTGGACCCTGTCCGGGCCGACACCGCGTTCCCCGGCGGCCACCGCGCCCACCAGGATGACGAGCCCAACACCCTGGAAGAGATCACCAGCTACAACAACTTCTACGAGTTCGGCACCGGCAAGGAGGATCCGTCCAAGCGGGCCCACGCGCTCGTCACCTCACCGTGGACCGTGAAGGTCGACGGCCTCTGCAACAATCCGGCCGACTATCAGCTCGAGGACTTCATCAAGCCGTCGACGATCGAAGACCGGACCTACCGGCTCCGCTGCGTCGAGGCGTGGTCGATGGTGGTGCCGTGGCGCGGCTTTCCGCTGGCCGACATCATCAGCCGCGCCGATCCGCTCGGCAGCGCGACCCACGTCGCCTTCGAGACGCTGTGGGATCCGGAGCAGATGCCCGAACGCATGTGGCGGCCCCGGATCGACTGGCCGTACCGCGAAGGATTGCGCCTGGACGAGGCCATGCACCCCCTGGCCTTCCTGGTCACGGGTCTCTACGGCAAGGATCTCCCCAACCAGAACGGCGCCCCGCTGCGGCTGGCGGTTCCCTGGAAGTACGGCTTCAAGAGCATCAAGTCCATCGTGCGCATCACCTTCACCGACGAGGAGCCGCCCACGACCTGGGCGACCCAGACGCCGCGCGAGTACGGGTTCTATTCCAACGTGAACCCGGATGTGAAGCACCCCCGCTGGAGCCAGGCGCGCGAGAAACGGATCGACGGCAGCAAGCTCTTCGGATACCGCTGGCTGGACACGCAGTTCCTGAACGGGTACGCGGACGAGGTCGGCCATCTGTACGAGGGGATGGACCTGAAGAAGTACTTCTGACGGTGAGCCGCGCGCGGCGATCCCGCACCAAAGCCAATCCCCGGCGGCAGATCCTCCTGCTGAAGACGGCCATCTGGGCGATCGGAGTGACGCCGGTCGTCTGGCTGGCCGTCGCGTTCTTCCAGCGCGATCTGGGCGTGAATCCGGTCGAGAAGATCATCCACATCCAGGGGCGCTGGACCCTGGTCTTCCTGCTGGCGGCGATGGCGGTCACGCCGATCCGGCGCCTCACCGGCTGGAACCGGATCATACAGGTGCGGCGCCTGGTGGGGCTCTTCGCCTTCTTCCACGCCTGCGTGCATTTTCTTGCCTACGCGGGGATGGAGCAGCTGTTCGCGCTGCAGTACATCGTCGCCGATGTCGTGGACCGGCGATACATCACGGCCGGGTTCGCCGGCCTGGTGCTGATGATCCCGCTCGCGGTCACGTCGACCAGGGGATGGATCCGTCGGCTGGGCAAGCGCTGGCAGAAGCTGCACCGGCTCGCATACGTCGCGGCTGGGCTGGGCGTCCTGCACTACTTCTGGAAGGTGAAGGGCGACACCTTCTGGCCGCTGCTCGCGGCGGTGACGCTGGCCGGGCTGTTCGCGGTGCGGCTGGTGCACCGGAGGAAGTCCCGACGGAGATAGTGGCGCTGACGGACCTCGAGCTCGACCGCATCGTCATCCACGCCGGCTCCGAGACCTGTCCGCTAACGGATGGCATCCGCGCGGTGTCGGCAAAGCGGCTTCTCGCGGATCTGCCGGCGCCCCGAGCTTGACACGCTCCGTGTCGCAGATCGATCATCCACCCGTGTGGCCGGGAGCCGACAGTTCGTGGAGGCGTGAACCTGGTGCGGGGATCGGTGAGCGGCCCCGCGGCGACAGCTGAATGGAAGGTGAGGGTGGCGCTTTTGCGGCGAGAAGGTTGGGCGGCGTGGCCGATGCCGGCCCTGGCGCCGTGCCTGCTGGCGACAGTGATGCTGACCGGCGAGCACGGGCCCGAGGGCGACGGCAGCTTCGCGGGCAACCCGGCCCGGCCGGAGGCTCTTGCCAGCGAACCACCCACGCCCGCCGCCGGACCGACGTTCCTTGCAGGTGCGCCGTCGTTCCCGCACTCCCTGCCGGACGACCCCTTCGCGAGCCCCCCGGACGCCCCCGACGCCGCTCAATTCCCGCCCCCCGAATGGCACGAGTTCTACTTCACCCGGGCAGCCTACTCCTCCTATGGCCGCGGGTGGGGACGCCGGAGCAACAGCTGGGCCACCGACTATCCCAAGTCCGACCGCCAGTTCCTGACCGTCCTGCAGCGCCTGACCAACCTCGACGCCTTCAGCTACGAGAACGCGGTGCTGCTCACCGACGAGAGCATTCGCCGCTATCCGTTCCTGTACGCCCTCGAAGTCGGCTACATGAGTCTCTCGCCCGCCGAGATCGAGGGACTGCGCGACTACCTGATGGCGGGCGGATTCCTCGTCATCGACGATTTCTGGGGGACGCAGGAGTGGCTGCAGTTCGAGTACCAGATGAGCCTGGTCTTCCCCAGCCGGCCGATCGTCGACCTGGACCTCGAGCACCCCGTCTTCAGCACCTTCTACGACATCGAAGAGATCATGCAGGTGCCCGCGTACGGGCGCTGGGGCGGGCGGACCAGCGAGCGCGACGGGTACGTGCCCTACGTGAAGGGGATCCACGACGACGAGGGGCGGCTGATGGTCATCGTCAACTGGAACACCGATCTCGGCGACGCCTGGGAGTGGGCCGAGCAACCCGACTACCCGCTCCAGTACTCCACCTTTGCGTTCCAGATGGGCGTCAACATGATCATCTACGCAATGAGCCACTGAGTATATGAGTAGCCTCGAAGCGCCGGGCGGCCGGCGCGCGCGACCGGAGCCGGGCAGGCAAGTCCCATGAGCAGCCTCTTCGAATTCCTCTTCAAGTACCGGCCGGTGCTCTTCCAGGAGGGCGACCTCTCCTTCCTGACGCCGTGGCCGCTCACGGTCGTCGCGGTGGGGGCGCTCGTGCTGGGCGTGCCGGCCGTGCTGACCTACGCCATGGCGCGCGGACGGAGCCGGCGGCGCGACCGCTGGGTGCTGGGTGGGCTGCGCGCGGCCCTTTTCGCAGTGCTCTTCCTGATCGTCATGCAGCCCGCGCTGGTGCTCACCTCGGTGGTGCCGCAGCGGAACTTCCTCGCCGTGCTGGTCGACGATTCCCGCAGCATGACGATCGAGGACCGCGACGGGACCTCGCGCGCCGCGAAGGCCGCCGAACTGCTCGACCCGGAGGGGGACCTGGTCGCCGCGCTCGACGAGGAGTTCGCGCTCCGCTACTTCCGCTTCTCGTCGGCGGCGTCCCGGGTCGGCGGCCTGGACGCCTTCACCTTCGACGGGAGCCGCACCCGGATGGGCAGCGCCCTCGCCCACGCCCGCGACGAACTGCAGGGCGTTCCGCTCTCGGGGATCGTGGTCGTCTCCGACGGCGGCGACAACGCGGACGAGGCCATCGGCGAGGCGCTGCTGCCGCTGCGGGCGGCGTCGGTGCCGGTCTTCACCGTCGGGCTGGGCGACGAGGAGATGGAGGCCGACGTGCAGGTCAGCCGCGTGGACGTCCCCGAGACCGCGCTGACCGGCACCTCGATGGTGGTCAACGTCATGGTCGACTCGCGGGGGTACGCGGGGCTGACGGTGCCGATCGTGGTCGAGGACATGGGGCGGATCGTGACGACCGAAAACGTGACCCTGCCGCGCGACGGACAGCCCCTGGTCGCCCCCGTCGCGATCACGCTGGACACGCCGGGCGCGCGCGAACTCACCTTCCGCATCGCGGGGCGGGTGAACGAGCGCGTGCTGGAGAACAACGAACTGCACACGGTGGTCCAGGTCCGCGACCGCACCGAGAAGATCCTCTACTTCGAGGGCGAGCCGCGCCACGAGGTCGCCTTCATGCTGAGGGCCGTGCGCGCCGACGAGAACCTCCAGGTCGTCCTCCTCCAGCGAACCGCCGAGAACAAGTTCTTCCGGCGCAACCTCGACGACCCGCTCGAGCTCGTCGAGGGCTTCCCCACCACCCGCGAGGACCTGTACCGCTACCGCGCCCTCGTCCTCGGGTCGATCGAGGCCAGCTTCTTCACCCACGACCAGCTCGCCATGATCGCCGACTTCGTCAGCGAGCGCGGCGGCACGCTGCTCATGCTGGGCGGGCGCCGGGCCTTCGCCGAGGGCGGCTACAAGGGCACCCCGCTCGAAGATGTCCTGCCGGTCGTGCTCGACGAGCCCACCGGAGCCACCCCCACCGACCGCCTCGCCTTCCTCAAGGTGGAGCCCACTCCAGCCGGCGCCAACCACCCCATCACGCGGATCGACGGCACGGCCGAGCAGTCGGCCACCCGCTGGGACTCGCTGCCCGCCGTCTCCACCACCAACGTCGTCACCGAGCTCAAGCCGGGCGCCACCGAACTGCTCCAGGGCACGGTGGTGGAGCGGCCGGGGATGCCGGGCACGGGAGGGCAGCTTCCGGGCGCCCAGCCGGACGAGCCGGACACCGGCGCCGCACCCGTCGGCGAAGACGGAGGCCGCGTCGTGATGGCCTTCCAGCGCTACGGCAGGGGCCGCTCGATGGTCCTCGCCGTCCAGGACACCTGGCTCTGGCAGATGGACCACACCGTCGCCCTCGAGGACCAGAGCCACGAGAACTTCTGGCGCCAGCTCCTCCGCTGGCTCGTCGCCGAGACGCCGGATCCGGTCGAGGCCGCGCCGACCACCGTGTCCGTCGAAGCCGGCGAGCCGGTCACCCTGGAAGCCAACGTTCTCGACGCCGGGTTCGTCGAGGTCAACGGCGCCGCGGTCAACGCCCAGGTCACCCTTCCGACCGGCGAAGTCCGCGACCTCCCCATGGAGTGGTCCGTCTCCGACGACGGCCTCTACACCGCCAGCTTCACCCCGCAGATGGACGGCCTCTTCGAGGTCTCCGTCGACGCCGGGCGCGACACCGTCACCTTCGGCAGCGCCGCGACGAGCGTCCGCGTGGCCCCCGGCACCGGCGAGTTCCGCGACCCGCGCCAGCGCCGCAGCCTCATGGAGCGCGTCGCCGACGAGACCGGCGGCCGCTACTACACGGCCGAGACGGCGGCGAATCTCCCCGAGGATCTGCAGTTCACCGGCGGCGGCGTGACCGTCACCGAAGAACGCGACCTGTGGGACATGCCGATCCTGTTCCTGCTGCTCGCCGGGCTGATGGGGGCGGAATGGGGATACCGGAGGAAGCGGGGGTTGGCTTGAAGGGCGGCGGCGGCCGCGCGGCGGGGTTGGCGGGCGCCCTGCGGGGCGTCACGGCCGCGGCTGCCGGCCGAGGACGGTCGGCGGCGTTGGCCGCGCTGGCCCTCGCCACCCTCATCCCCCCCGCCATCCAGGCCCAGAACACCCACATCCTGCTGATCTCCGGCCTTGGCGGCGACCCCGAGTACACGGAGGCCTTCCACAGCTGGCTCAGCCGCTTCGCCGACGCGGCGACCGAGAAGTACGGCGTCCCGGCCGAGCGGATCACCTACCTGAGCGAGAAGACCGAGCTGGACCCGACCCGCATTCGCGCGCGGTCGACGGCCGACAACATCCGCATGGCTTTCGTCGAGATCGGAGCCGCGATGGCACGCGACGACGAGCTGGTCGTGCTGCTGGCGGGCCACGGGACCTTTCGGGGCGGCGAGGCGAGGTTCAACATCCCCGGCCCGGACCTGTCGCCCGCCGACATCGACGACCTCCTCGACGGATTGGGCCAGCGGCGCATCACCTTCGTCAACACGGCAACCGCGTCCGGGGCGTTCGTGGAGGCGCTGTCCGCCCCCGGACGCACCATCATCACGGCGACGCGGAGCGGCCGCGAGCAGAACATGACCCGCTTCGGCCTGCACTTCGTGGACGCCTTCGCCGACGAGGGCGCCGACATCGACAAGGACGAACGCGTTTCCATGCTCGAGGCGTTCGGCTACGCCCTGAGCGAGGTCGAGCGGGAGTACGAGGGTGACAACCAGCTCCTCACCGAGCACGCGATGCTCGACGACAACGGCGACGGCGAGGGCAGCCGCGAGCTGGACGAGCTGGATGGCGACGGGGCGCTGGCGCGGGTCGTGTTCCTGAGGTCGCTCGGGGGAGCGGGGGGCGGGGAGGCGGTCTCTCCCGAGTTGCGCGCGCTAGTCCGGGAGAAGGCGGAGATCGAGGGGCGAATCGCGGACCTGCGGCGGGTCAAGGCGCAGCTGCCGCTCGAGCGCTACGAGGACGAGCTGGAGGGGCTGCTCGTCGAGCTGGCCCTCAAGAACCGGGAGATTCGGGCGGCGGGGGGGAGCGGGTAGGGCAGCGGGCGGAGGTGCGATACTCCACGCCGGCCATCCCCTCGAAGTCGGCATCCTGCGTCCAGAGCGTGGCGTCCTGCGCGCGGGCCGTGGCCAGGATGATGCTGTCCGCCATCGGCAAGCCCGATTCCGCGCTGAGTTCGGCGGCGGCGATGGCCAGGTTGGCGCCGAGGTCGACCACGCGGCCGCGCTGCATCTGCGCGACGGCGTAGAGTGCGCTGGCCAGGTCGCGCTGGACCCTGATCCGCTTGAAAACCTCGAAGAGCGTGATCGCCGGGACGATCAGCCGTTCAGTCTCGGAGATGGCATCGGCGAACTCGCCCGCGTTGGGGCCGTCGCCAAAGTACTCCAGCCACGCCGACGAGTCGACGACGTTCATGCCCGGTCTCCTTCACGAGCGACGGTCGCATCGATCCCGCGCACGAACCCGCGCGAGGCCTCGATCGGCTCCAGGGGGATGAGTTCGACACGTCCCTTGAAGGGCAGCGCCTGCACCTTCTGGCCCGGACGCAGGTCGAGTTGTTCGCGCACGTCGCGGGGAATGACGACCTGGTAGCGGGCGGAGATGGTGACGACGGTCATGGGTGACTCCGGGGTTGGGGCCGATGCGGGACGGAACGTTTGGGCCGCCCTTGTTTCGGAAGCCGATTGCAAGACGATAGTTGGATCAAACACGATATCGCAAGACGCTATGCAGTTTGAGAGATGTTTCGCAAGACGACTGGTGCACGCCGTTTATTGTGCCAAGCGCTGGATATCCCGATTCGGGATGACTATTTTTTTTGTTCGATGCGAATAATCGCGAAGAAGACCCTGCGCACCTTCTGGGAGCGAGACCCCCGAGCTTAGCAACCCCTCAAATCCTGGTACGCGGTCGCTCGGAAAGCCGACTGGTCCTCTCCTGCGGACATCAAGACCTTGTATGCACACGCCAGCATCGTCGCCAAGGACAGAGTGGTTTTCAACATCGGAGGCAACAGATACCGACTGGTAATCCGCTTTGACTACCCGCGCAGGATTGGTTTCGTGCGGTTCGTGGGAACCCACGCGGAATACGACAGGATCGACGTGGCCCAGGTGTAGAGGAAGCACGCGAGATGAGAATCAAACCAATCAGGAGTGAAGCTGACTACGACGCGGCACTGAGTGAGATCGACCGTCTCATGGGTGTCGCCCCGGGCACTCCGGAATCCGACACGCTGGAGGTCCTTGTGACCTTGGTCGAGAGATATGAAGCGGAACACTGGAGCATCGATGCGCCTGACCCGATCTCGGTAATCCACCATATGATGGAGGCGCGTGGATTGCGGCAGAAGGACCTCGCGGCGTTGATCGGGTCGCAGTCTCATGCTTCCGAGATTCTCCGGCGGCGTCGTCCCCTTTCACTGGCCATGATTCGGGTGTTGGCTGCGGAATGGAGCCTTCCGGCCGAGGTGCTGGTCCGCGAATACGAGCTTGCCAGAGCCTAGACACGCCACCAGGTCGCAGACGCGAACGGTGGCGACTCCGGTGTGGCGCACCCACCTTTTGCGGATGAGCATTCGACAGACTCGATCCCGCCCTCGCAGTGTAGTGGGGCCGCTTCGCCTGGTCGCGAGCGTTCTGGTCGCGCTCGCAACGCAATGGATGCCGCCGCCCGAGCTGGTCGGCCAGGGTCAGGATGCACCGGCAGCCGCCCAGGAACCCGACGCCTTCGCAGCGCTTCGCGCCGGGCGCTACGACGAGGCCGTGCGGGCGCTGCGGGAGGCCGCTCTCGACGGGGACGGCGCCGCGCTGCGTGGGTGGGTGACGGCGCTGCGCGAGACCGGGGACTACGACGGCGCGGTGGAGGCCGCCGAGCTAGGGGTGGAACGGGGCGTGGGCGGCGCACGGGCGCTGCTGGGAGCCGCGCTGATGGATGTGGGGCGCATCGCCGAGGCCCGGGCCGTGCTCGAGGAGGGAGCCGGGGAGGGCGGCGCGGCGGGCGCGGCGGCCCGCGTCGAACTGGGCATCCTGCTGTACCGCTACGGGGACCGTGCGCGTGCCCGCGACCTCTTCGACGGCTTCATCGACTACTACAATCAGGCGGCCGGACTGACGGCGGCCGAACTCACGGCGGTGGGCAGGGCGCTCTTCCACCTTTCCCGCTGGAACTACGAGTACGCGCACGACGCGCTGCTCGCGCTGGACGAGGCCGTCGCGGCCGGCCCGCTGGATCATTCCGCCCGGCTCGCAACCGGCGAGCTCTTCCTGGAACGCTACGACGCGCGCGAGGCGGCGGCAGCCTTCGGCCTGATCCTCGAGGAGAACCCCGCCCACGCGGCCGCGCGTCTGGGGCTGGCCCGGGTCGCGCGGCTGGAGGGGGGCGGCAACCCGCAGGGACAGCTGGAGGCCGCGCTCGAAACCAACCCGAATCTGGCGGGAGCCCGCACGCTGCTTGCGCGGATCCGCCTCATGGACGGGAATCGGGGCGAGGCGCTGGAGGAGGTCGAGCATGTCCTGGCGGTGAACGGCGGCGACCTGGAGGCCCTCGGGACCAAGGCCGCGATTCTGCATTTGGGTCACGACGACGCGGGCTACGAAGCCGTGATGGAGGAGGTGCGCGGGCTCACTCCGACCCCGACGCAGCCGCTCCTGCTCCTCGCCGAGCTGTCCGCCGACCACCGCAAGTACGCGGAGGCGCTGGAGTTCGCCCGCGAGGCGACGGAGGTCGACCCCGGAAGGTGGAGGGCCTGGGGGCTGATGGGGCTCAACCAGGTCCGGCTGGGCCAGGTCGAAGCGGGACGCGCCAACCTCGAGACGGCGTTCGCGGGCGATCCCTTCGACCTCTGGTTCAAGAACACGCTCGACCTGCTGGACACGTTCGCCGGGTACCGCGTCGTCGAGACGCCGAACTTCGACCTGGTGCTGCACGAGTCCGAGGCCGAGCTGCTGGCCCCGTACATGGAGGCGGTGGCCGAACGCGCCTTTGCGGAGATGTCGCGGCGGTACGGGCATGCGCCGGGCTCACGGATCCGGGTCGAGGTCTATCCGAGCCACGCCGACTTCTCGGTGCGCACGGTGGGGCTGGTGGGAATCGGGGCGCTGGGCGTGAGCTTCGGGCCCGCGCTCGCGATCGACTCGCCGGCGGCGCGCGGCCGCGGCGAATTCAACTGGGCCTCGACCCTCTGGCACGAGATCGCTCACTCGTTTCACCTGGCGGTATCCGACCACGAAGTGCCGCGGTGGTTCTCGGAGGGCCTGGCCGTGCACGAGCAGCGCAAGGCCGATCCGCGCTGGGGCCACCAGCCGGGCGTGGGCTTCGTCCGGTCGCTGGCGTCGGGCGAGCTGCGGCCGGTCAGCGAACTCGACCGCGGCTTCTCCAATCCGCGCCATCCGGGCGAGGTGATCGACAGCTACTACCAGGCGTCGCTCGTCTTCGAGCTGATCGAGGAGCGCCACGGGTTTCCGGCGATCGTCGAGATGCTGCACGCCTACCGGGACGGGGCGACGAACGAAGAAGCCTTCGAAATGGCGCTCGGGGTGCGACTGGAGGACTTCGACGGAGACTTCGAGGCCTTCCTGCGGGAACGGTTCGCCACGGCGGTGGAATCGGTGGGCGGGGAGCCCGCGGAGATGGCCCCGCTCACCCAGCCGCTGGCGATGTCGGACGTGGGGGCCCTCGAGGCCGAGGTGGCCCGCAATCCGGACCGGTTCGGACCCCGCATGGCGCTGGGGCAGGCGCTGTTCGGTGAAGGGCGCGGCGCGGAGGCCGCCGAGCACTTCGAGGCCGCCCTCGAGCTCTTCCCTCAGTACGGCGGCCCGGACGGCGCCCACTGGTACCTCGGCCGGATCCGGCAGGCGGAGGGCGATACGACGACGGCGATCGGTCACTACCGCTCGCTGTTGCGCCTCAACGAGAGCCACTACGACGGGCGCCGCGCTCTCGCCGAAGTGCTCTACGACATCGGCGACCAGACGGGCGCCGCCGAGGCCCTGCGCGACCTCGCGCACGTCCACCCCTACGAGATCGAGGACCACGAGCGCCTGTCCCTCCTGATGGAGGCGACCGGCGATCTCGACGCCGCGGTCCTCGAACGGCGGGCGATCCTGGCGCTCGGTCCGGTCGATCGTGCAACCGCGCACTACGAGGTCGCCCGCCTCCTGCACCGCAAGGGCGATCGCGCCGCGGCCCGCAGCGCCGTCCTCGCGGCGCTGGAGATCGCCCCGAACTACGAGGCGGCGCTGGACCTGCTGCTGGAGCTGCGCCGCGAGGGGGGTGGGCGATGAGGGTGCCGCACTCCGGCGCGCACCGCGTTTCAGCTGAAGCGCCGGTGCGTGCAGGGCGAGGATGCGAGGCATGAGGGGCGTCGCGCCGGGAGTGGTCGCCGCGGCTGCCGGTGCAACCCTTTCCCTCGCGGCAGCGGTCCTTGTCTCATCGCAGGGCGCGGGAGAGGCCGCCGGGCCGGCCGCGTCGCCCTCTTCACCCCCTCAGGTATTCCTCAATGTCCCCTACGACGCCGCGTACACCTTCGTCCGCGTGCGCTTCAACAGCGCCAGGCGCTCGCTGGGCCGGGGATTCGGGCGCGGCGGCGGACCGGGGTGGGCTCACGACTACCCGCACGCCGACCAGAACTTCATCAAGATCCTGGACGAGGTGACCCTGCTGGCGCCAAACACCGTTGGCACCAACATCATCGACGCGGACGACCCCGAGCTGCACCGGTATCCGATCGCGTACGTCTCCGAGCCCGGGGAGTGGGCGCCGACGCAGGCCGAGGTCGACAACATGGCCGGCTACCTGCGCAAGGGCGGCTTCCTGATCCTGGACGACTTCCGCAGCCAGGGTGAGTGGAGCCGGGTGGAGGCAATATTCAACGTGATCCTGCCGGGGCACCGGTTCCGGACGCTCGAGCTGGAGGAGCCGGTCTTCAATTCGTTCTTCCAGATCGAGACGCTGGACCTTCCGCCGCCGACCTTTCAGCAGTACCGTCCGCTGTTTCTGGGGCTGCACGAGGACGACGATCCCGACGGTCGCCTGATGGTCATCGCCAACTTCAACAACGACATCGGCGACTACTGGGAGTACTCGGACCTCGGGTACTTTCCTATCGATCTCTCTAACGAAGCCTATAAGTTCGGTGTCAATTACGTGATCTACGCGCTGAACCGGTAAGCGCCGGCGAACACCGGCGAGAAGAGGTGACCCCTTGTCCACTACGACCCTGACGACCCCCCAAGCCGAACCCATGGCCGACGTCGCCCTCGCCGAGCGCATCCAGGAGGGGCGCGAGAAGATCCTCTCCGAGGTCCGCAAGATCATCATCGGGCAGGAGGAGGCGGTGGAGCACGTGCTGCTTACCCTGCTGGTGGGCGGCAACAGCCTGATCGTGGGCGTGCCCGGCCTGGCCAAGACGCTGCTGATCCACTCGATCGCGCAGGTGCTGGACCTGAACTTCTCGCGCATCCAGTTCACGCCGGACCTGATGCCGTCGGACATCACGGGGACGGACATCATCCAGCAGCGTGAGGACGGGACGCGGGGGATGGAGTTCGCGCCCGGGCCGATCTTCGCGAACGTGGTTCTCGCCGACGAGATCAACCGTACGCCGCCGAAGACCCAGGCCGCGCTGCTCGAGGCGATGCAGGAGCACCGCGTCACCGTGCAGGCCAACACCTACGAGCTGGCGCCGCCGTTCTACGTCTTCGCCACGCAGAATCCGATCGAGCTCGAGGGGACCTACCCGCTGCCCGAGGCACAGCTGGACCGGTTCATGTTCCACATCCGCATGGACCACCTCGAAGAGGACGAGGAGATGGAGGTGGTGCGGGAGACGACCGACGAGGTCGAACCCGAGCTGAGCGCGGTGGTGTCGCGCGACGACATGATCGCTTTTCATGACCTGGTGCGGCGCGTGCCGGTGTCGGAGCCGGTGATGCGCTACGCGGTCGGTCTGGTGCGCGCCAGCCGGCCGAATCCGAACGGCGGCCTCGATTTCATCAAGAAGTGGGTCGCGCACGGGGCCAGCGTGCGGGCCGCCCAGTACCTGATTCTGGGGGGGAAGGCGCGGGCGCTCACGCAAGGACGGCTGACCGTGAGTTTCGAGGACATCCGGGCCCTTGCGATGCCGGTCATGCGGCACCGCATCCTCACGAACTTCCACGCGGAGTCCGAGGGGCGGACGACGGACGAGCTGGTGGAGATGCTGCTGGGCGCGGTGCCGATGCCCAGGTCGGGGATGTAGGGAACCGGGTGAGCAGGGTGCCCGCCCTCGTGTCCGCGACCGCTGGCCGGGTGTAGTTCGCCATGGCCGCGAAGGGCTCCCGCTCGCCGCGCGCGTCGTTCCTCGACCCCGTCATCCTGGCGAGGATCGACAACCTGCAGTTGCTCGCGCGCACCGTGGTCGAGGGCTTCATGCAGGGGATCCACCGCTCGCCCTTTCTGGGAGTGAGCATGGACTTCGCCGAGCACCGCCCCTACATGCCCGGCGACGACATCCGCAGGATCGACTGGCGGCTCTACGCCCGCACCGACCGCTTCTACATCAAGCAGTTCGAGGCCGAGACGAACGCCGACGTGTGTTTCCTGCTGGACGTCTCCGCCTCGATGGGATACGGCTCCGGCGACATCACCAAGCTGGACTACGGACGCTTCCTGACCGCGAGCCTGGCGTACTTTTCGGCCGGGCAGAAGGACCGGGTCGGACTGTACGCCTTCGATAGCGATGTGGTGGAGCACGTGCGGCCCTCCGCGGCCCATCTCGACAAGGTGCTGCACGCAGTGGCGCGCGTGAAGGCGCAGCGCGAGGGCAGCTGGGACCGGCCGCTGGCTCGGGTCGGCAGCACCTTCCGCCGCCGCGGCATCATGGTGGTCGTGTCGGACTTCTACCACGATCCCGCGGAGATCTCGGAGAGGCTGGGCTTCTTCCGCGCGCAGGGGAGCGACGTGGTGGCGTTCCACATCCTCGATCCCGCCGAGATCGATTTCCCCTTCGTGCAGGCGGCCAACTTCCAGGACCTGGAAACGCGGGAGCTCCTTCCGGTGAAGCCCGAGAAGCTGGCCAGCGCCTATCAGGAGCAGGTCAGGGCGCACATCGACGCGCTCGGCAAGCTCTTCGGCAAGCAGCAGGTCGACTACGTGCTCCTCAACTCGGCCGAACCGCTGGACGAGGCGCTGTACGCCTATCTCATGTTCCGCCAGCACCGGCGCGGCGGGTCCGACCCTGCCCGGATGGCGCGGACCGGGAGCGAGTAGCTACAGGTGAGTTTCCTGACCCCGCTGTTCCTGATCGCGCTGGCGGGGCTCGTGGGTCCGATTCTGCTGCACCTGACGCGGCAGGAGCGGGGCAGGCCCGTGCGGTTCCCCTCGCTGATGTTCCTGGAGAAGATCCCGTTCCAGGAGAAGTCGCGGCGCCGGATCCGGCACTGGCTCCTGCTGATCGTGCGGCTGGCGGCGCTGGGGCTGTTGATCGCGGCCTTCGCGCGTCCGTTTGTGCGCGGGGGGCGGCTGGCGGCGGTGGGCGGGCCGGCGGCCGAGGAGGTGGTCATCATGCTCGACCAATCGTGGTCGATGGAGATGGGCGACAACTGGGACGAAGCGGTGTCGCGGGCGCGGTCGGTGGTGGGTGCGCTCCGGCCTCGCGACCGCGTGTCGCTGATCGCCTTCTCGGAGACGCCGACGCTGCTGCATCGCTCGATCTCCGAGCCCGCTCGAATCAACGCCGCCCTGGACACCCTGAGCACCACCTCCCTGGCGACGCGCTTCGCGCCGGCGGTCAAGCTGGCCGCATCCACGCTCGCCGCGTCGAACCTGTCCCGGCAGCGGGTGGTGCTGATCAGCGACTTCCAGCGCACGGGGTGGCGTCCCGACCCCGATGCAACGCTGCCGGAGGGGATCGTGGTCGAAAGCGTGGCGGTCGGGGGGGAGGAGTCGGCGAATCTGGCGCTGGTCGACCTGGAGCTGGGTCGTCAGGGCGCCGGAGCGCGGGAGCGGGTGACGGTGGGGGCGCGCGTGGTGAATACCGGCGAGGAGGAGGTGGCGGCGGACGTGTTGCTGCTGATCGACGAGATCGAGGTCGAGACGGCCACGGTGACGGTGCCGGGGGGCGGGGCGGCGGCGGTGGGGTTCGCGCCGTTCACGCTGACGGCGCCGTTCACGCGCGGTGAGCTGCGCCTGGCGGAGGAGGCGGACGAGGGCCTCGAGCAGGACAACACGCTCAGCTTCGTGGCGTCGCCGGGGGGTGATCTGGGGGTGGTGATCGCCGATCCGCTGGGTGCGGGGGATTCGAATCTGTATCTGCGTGGAGCGCTGCAGATCGCCGAGGGCGCGGGATTCGCGGCGAGCGTGGCGCGGGCGGTGCCGGACGAGGACCGGCTGGCCGGGACCGAAGTGGTGATTCTGAACGGTGGGGCGTTTCCGGGCGGGGCCGCGGGCGACCGGCTGCGCGCCTTCGTCGAGGGCGGCGGCGGGCTGCTCTTCGTACTCGGGGAGCGCTCGACGGTGCCAGCGGTGCACGCGGACTTTCTGCCCGCGGCCGTCGGCGGGGTGGTCGAGGGCGGCGGGGAGCGGCACCTCGGCTTCGTCGACTACGACCATGCCGTGTTCGAGGCGTTTCGCGGGCCGCGGTCGGGCGACTTCTCGCGGGCGTCGTTCTACCGGACCCGTGCGCTGACGGCCACCGACGGCGAGGTGCTGGCCCGCTTCGACGACGGCGCGGCGGCCCTGATCGAGGGGCGCCGCGGCCAGGGCCGAGTGATGATCTGGGCGACCGGGCTCGACCGGTTCTGGAACAACCTGGCGCTGCAGCCCGTCTATCTGCCCTTCGTGCACAGGGTGACCTGGCACCTGGGGGGACGCGGTGAAGTGCCGGCGTGGCACCTGGCCGGCTCGACGGTCAACGTGGCCGGCCTGGCCGAGTCGGCGGGCGTGCTCGAAATCCCGGAGGGCGCGGTGGCAATGGAGCCGGGAGGCGGTTCGGTGCCGCTGGGTGGTGGCGAGTCGGTCCTGAAGCTCGACCGGCGCGGGATCTGGGAGATCCGTCCGCCGGGGCAGCGGCCCGACCATCCGCTCGCCCTGGCGGTGAATGTGGACGTGGCCGAGTCCGATCTGACGCAGCTGGACGTGGAGGCGTTCCAGGCGGCGGTGGGGGGCGCGGCAACGTTGGTGGACGGGGGCGGGGGGTCCGGCGACGGGGAGGCAGCAGCCGACATCGCCGGCGAAGACTTCGAGAAGAGCCAGGCGTTCTGGCGCTATATTCTGGCTGCGGTCTTTCTGCTGATGGCTTCGGAGACCATGTTGTCGAATCGGCTGTCGCGCGACCGCATCAAGGAGGGGGAACATGTCACCGACGGGCAACCGGCGCTCTGACGGCGAAATCCTGCGGGTCGTAGGCCGCGTCCGCCGACGTTGGCGGCTCAAGCTGCTGCTCCGCGGACTGGCTCTCACCATCGGCGGAGTCCTCCTCACCTTCCTGATCTCCGCGTCCGGTCTCGAGGCCCTGCGCTTCACGCCCGGAGCCGTGACCGGCATGCGGATCCTGTTGTGGGTGGTCGTCACCTTCTTCCTGGCGCGCTGGATCCTCTGGCCGCTCCTGCGTCCCGTCTCGGATGAGCGCGTCGCGCTCTACCTGGAGGAGAACGAGCCTTCACTGCAGTCGCGTGTGCTCACCGCCATCGAATCCGCCAAGGGCGGCCGCTTCGCCGATTCGGAGCTGTCGCGCGAGGTGGTGCGGCGCGCGGTGTGGCGGTGCCGGCGCATCGACTACGGCCGGCGCATCGAGCAGCGCTCCATCCGCCGCTCCACCGGCATGCTCGGCGGCCTGACCCTCGCGTCCGTGGTCCTCCTTCTCGTCGGCCCCGGGTTCCTGCGGCACGGGATGTCGGCACTCTTCTTCCCCGTCCGCGCGGCCGAATCGGTCAACCCGTACAGCGTCGGCGTCGAGCCCGGCGACACGGTCATCTCGCGCAACTCCGACCTCATGGTCTCGGCCGTGCTGCGCGGCTTCGCGTCCGACGACGTGGTGCTGTACACCCGTGCCGACGGCGACGACGGCTTCCTGTCGCTCCCGATGATCGAGGACGGCACCGGCGCATTCGAGGGACTGCTCCTCAACGTCGCCGAGGAGACCACGTACTACGTCGAGGCCAACGGCGTCCGCTCCGGCACCTTCACCCTCGGCGTCGCCGACCTGCCCGCCGTCGACCGGCTGGAGATGGTCTACCACTTCCCGCGCTACACGCGCCTCGCCCCGCGCCGCTTCGAGTACGGCGGCGACGTGGCCGCGCTGGCGGGCACCCGTGTCGAGCTCACCGTCACGCCCACCCTCGCCACGCCATCCGCGCAGCTGGTGATGGACACGGGGGACACGATCAGCATGGAGACCGGGCCGGAGGGCAATTACACGGCCTCGTTCATCGTGCGCGACGACGGCTTCTACGGGATCAGGTTCCTGGCCCACGGCGATGTCTGGGTGGCCGGTGCGCCGGACTACCGGATCGACGTGCTGCACGACCAGGGGCCGTCGATCTCCTTCAGCCGGCCGGGGCGCGACATCACGGTCAGCTCGATCGAGGAGGTCTTCCTGGAAGCCCGCGCCGACGACGATCTGGGCGTCGCCGATATCTCGCTGATCTACAGCGTCAACGGCGGGCCGTCCGACACTCTGCAGATCCACTCGGCCGGCGGCGCGCCCCTCACCGAGGTGACGGCGGGCCACACCGTCTTCCTGGAGGACTACGAGCTGGAAGTGGGCGACCTGGTCGCCTACCACGGCGTCGTGCGCGACAACGCGCCTTCGCCCAACGAGTCGATGACCGACATCTACTTCCTGCAGATTCGCCCCTTCCGCCGCGACTATCGCGAGGCCGAGGGCGGCGGAGGCCAGGGAGGCGGTGGCGGCGGCGGGGGCGGCGGCGACATGGAGCAGGATCTGTCGGCGCTGCAGCGCCAGATCATCGCGGCGACCTTCAACCTGGTCCGCGACCGGGACAGCTACGCGCCCGAGAGCTGGGAGGAGAACGTCGTCAGCGTCGCACTCACCCAGGAGCGGCTGCGGGAGCAGGTGGAGACGCTCGGCCAGCGGATTGTGAACCGCGGGATCGGCGGTGCGGACGAGGCGTTCCAGCGCATCGTGGAGGCGCTGCCGGTCGCCGTCGAGGCGATGAACGAGGCGGTGGATTCCCTGCGGGCCGTGAAGCCGAGCGGGGCGATCCAGGCCGAGCAGCGCTCGCTCCGGCAGCTCCAGAAGGCCGAGGAAACCTACGAGCGCTTCGTGTCGCAACAGCCCCAGCAGCCGGGCGGAGGCGGGGGGCGGCAGCAGGGACCCAGCGCCGAGGACCTGGCCGATCTCTTCGAGCTGGAGACCGACAAACTGCGCAACCAGTACGAGACCGTGCAGCGCAGCCAGCAGGAGACCGCCGACCAGGAAGTCGACGAGTTGATGGAGAAGCTGCGTGAACTCGCGCGCCGGCAGGAGCAGGAGCTCGAGCGGCAGCAGCGCCGGGCGGCGGCTCAGCAGGGCGGCCAGCAGGGGGGCGGCAGTGACGCGGCGCGGGCGCTGGCCGAGGAGGCCGAGGAGGCGGCTCGCAGGTTGGAGCGCCTGTCGCGCGAGTCCGGTGACCGGCGGCTCGAGGAGGTCGCGCGCCAGATGCAGCAATCGGCCGATGCGATGCGGCGGTCCGCGGCGAGTGGGGGAAGCGCGGGGGTGGCCGAGGCGCGCAGCGCGCTGCGGCGGCTGCGGGAGGCACGGGACGATCTCGGGGGCGCGCAGGACGAGCGGCTCGAGCGCGATCTGGAGGATGCGCGCCAGCGGGTCGACGAGCTCGGCCGCCAGCAGGAGGACGTCGAGAACCGCATGGAGCAGATGGCAAGGGTGGGCCGTCCGTCCGCAGATCAGGTAGGGCGGATCCGCGAAACCAAGGAGGACATGGCCGAAGAGGTGGGCGACATCCTGGCCAATCTGGACCAGCTCGCGGCGACGGCTCGCCGGGATGGTACGGAGGGCGCCGCCGAACTTCAGGAAGCGACGGAGACCATCCGCGACACGCAGCTGCGCGAGCGCCTGCTCTATTCGCGCGGGCTCGTCGGGCGTCCCGGGCAGGAGGAGTACGCCGAGGCGTTCGAGAATCAGACCGCGCAGGCGATCCAGTCACTCGGGAATCGGCTGGACGAGGCGGCAGAGGCGATTCAGGGACGCGCACAGGACAATTCCGAGCAGGAAGCGCTCGAGTCGGCGCGTGACCTGGTGCGCAGCCTCGAGTCGATGGAGCGTCGGCTGAGAGCTGGTGGGCAGGAGGGCGGTGAGCAGGAGGGTGGTGAGCAGCAAGGCGGTGAACAACAGGGCGGACAGCAGCAGGGCGGCCAACAGCAAGGCGGACAGCAGCAGGGCGGCAACCCGACCGGCGGTGAACGCAACGCCGGAGGCGCTCCCGGTGCGAGGGACTACCGCGACGGTGATTGGCGAGGGGGCGGCCCCCGCAACTTCGACCCCGATGCAATACGCCAACTGCGGCGCGAGGCCCGCGAGCGCCTGGGCGAGACGGTGGCGCTGGGTCAGCTGCTCGAACGCATCGGCGCCGACCCCCAGGAACTCCGCGACATGATCGAGGCCATGCGCGCGCTGGACCGCGAGCGGACCTACGCGGACCCGATGGAGGTGATGCGGCTGCAGCAGGAGCTCGTCGAGACCATCAAGCAGCTCGAATTCCGGCTTCGGCGGGAGTTCGCCACGGACGAGGAGGGCGAGATCTTCCTCTACCAGTCCGGCGACGTCCCCGACGAGTACCGGGCTCTGGTCGAGGAATACTACCGCGCATTGGCACGAGGCAGAGGAAGCGAGCGCCGGTGAGCAATTCTCCCGCCGCGCCCACGGCGGCCACCCGCGACATCAAGTTGTCCATCGAGATCCGGGCACCGGCGGATGCCGTTTGGCGAGCGATCAGCGAGGGCGAGCGCGTTGCCAACTGGTTCGCGCCCATCGCCTCCGGCGAAATCGGCGAAGGCGGCCACCTCAAGGTGTCGTGGGGCGGCGAGGCGGTGTGGACCAGTTGGGTCACCGTCTGGGAACCGCCGCACCGGCTCCGCCTGGTTGACGAACTTCCTGAAGGGGCGGCTGACGAAGGCGCCCAAATGGCGCTTGAATACCGCCTCGAGCCCGCGAACGGCGGCACCCGCCTCACCCTCGTGAACTCGGGTCTGTCGGCCGATCCCTCCTGGGACGACGGCGTCCACATGATGACCAACGGGTGGCGGTTCTTCCTCTGGAACCTCAAGCACTACCTTGAGCGGCACCCGGACTCGCGCCGCACGATGATCAGCGAGCGGCCGTGGGTGACGGGTACCCGCGAGCAGGTGTGGGACGCGGTATTGGGAGTGGACGGTCTTGGCGGCGTGCCGGCGCGGCCTGGCGACCGGTTCACCCTCCGGCTCGATAGCGGCGAGATGCTCGAAGGCACCGTCGTCCTCTGCGACCGGCCCTGGGCGTTCGCCGGAATGGTGGCCTCGCTGAACGACGGCGTCCTGCACGTCGAGATGGAGGGGAGCGGGGACCGATGGAAGATGGGTGTTTGGCTTTCGATGTACGGAGTGGAGGAAGAGCGATGCAAAGAGATCGGCAAGGCGCTCGGGCAAACGATGTCGCGTCTGTTTCCCGAGGAGGGCTGAGGGCGACCCCAACGGACCGCGGAAACACCCTCCTGCGCATTCAGCGGGCACGGCATCCGCGTTTGACGGCACGCTTCACGCGCTCTATTTGTAATGTTTACATTACGATTTGTAATGTTGTCATTACATTTCTCCAATCCCTGGCTCCGTTATGGTACACCCGGTGCGAGGCGCGGCCAAGACACCGACCGTCGCTTTCCCGGATTCGACGACTCTTCGCCACCGCCTTCGGTACGGCGGTCCTGATGGCGCTTCCCCTCCAGTCCGGAGGAATCTCTCACCCTCTCACCGCCCAGGAAGCTGACGCGGACGACCCCCATCCCCAGCAGGAGGGTCTCCCCCTCGCCCCCGGCCGCACCATCTCCACCAGCTTCACCGAGGGCTCGTGGATGTCGGTCGACGTCAGCCCCGACGGCCAGACACTCGTCTTCGACTTCCTCGGCGACCTCTACACCCTGCCGATCACCGGGGGCACCGCCACACCGCTCACCCGGGGCATGGCCTTCGACGGGCAACCGCGGTTCAATCCGGACGGCACGCGCGTGGTCTTCACCTCCGACCGCAGCGGCGGTGAAGGCATCCACATCATCTCGCTGGACAAAAGCGACACCGTCCAGATCACGCAGGGGAAGTCGAGCTCCTACCAGTCCCCCGAGTGGACCCCCGACGGCGACTATGTGATCGCCACCAAACAGACGCCCGGACAGGGCAAGCTGTGGCTCTACCACGTTGACGGCGGCACCGGGATCCAGCTTATCGACGAGCCCGCAAACCGCCGCACCACCGGGGCCGCGTTCGGCGCGGACGGACGCTACATCTGGTACGCCTACCGCACCGGCAGCTGGGAGTACAACTCCGGCATGCGCCAGTACCAGCTCGCCGTCTACGACCGCGAGACAGGCGAGTCGGCCACCCGTTCGTTCCGCTACGGCGGCGCCTTCCGACCCACACTCAGCCCCGACGGGCGCTGGCTTGTCTACGGCTCCCGCCACATCGGCGACACCGGCCTGCGCATCCGCGACCTCGACAACGGCGACGAGCGCTGGCTCGCCTTCCCCGTCCAGCGCGACGACCAGGAGTCCCGCGCCACGCGCGACGCCTACCCGGGCATGTCCTTCACGCCGGACTCGGACGCGTTGATCGCGTACTACGGCGGCGGCCTGTGGCGCGTCCCCGTCGACGGCTCCGACCCCACGCCCATCCCCTTCCGCGTCGATGTCGACATGGCGATCGGCCCGGAAGTCGATTTCGACTACCCGATCGAAGACACCGAGACCTTCGTCGCCAAGCAGGTCCGCGACGCGGTGCCGTCCCCAAGCGGCGACCGCATCGCCTTCTCGCTGCTGGCCGGCGTCTACGTCATGGAATGGCCCGACGGGACGCCCGAACGCCTCACCCGGTCGCAGGCCAACGAGCACATGCCCACCTGGTCGCCCGACGGCGAGGCCATCGCCTACACCACCTGGGACGACGCCACCGGCGGCCACATCTACCGCGTCGACGCACGCGGCGGCGACCCCACCCGACTCACCACCGCCCCCGCCCTCTACGACAACCCGGTCTGGTCGCCCGACGGCGACCGCATCATCGCGGTCCGCGGTCCCGGCCGCGCCTACGACGAGGCCCTGACCCGCGGCGTCCCCGGCGGCGCCGACGACCTCGTCTGGATCCCGGCCACGGGCGGCGACGCCACCGTCATCGCCCCGGCACGCGACCGCAACCACCACTTCACAAGCAACGCCCGCCGCATCCACGCCTACAACCCCGGCGACGGCCTCGTCTCGTTCCGCTGGGACGGCACCGACCGCAAGTCACACGTGCGCGTGGTGGGCGCGGGTCCGCCGGGATCCAGCACCCCACCCCCCGCGACCCTCATCACCATGGCACCGCGCGGCGACCAGGCGCTCGCCCGCGTGTACAACCACCTCTACACGGTCACCGTTCCGCTCGTCGGCGGCGATGTCCCCACCATCAACGTCGGCAACCCCGACAACGCGTCCTTCCCCGCCCGCCAGCTCACCGAGATCGGCGGCGAGTTCCCGGCGTGGGGCGCGGACGGCCGCCGGATCCACTGGACGATCGGCAACGCGCACGTCGTCTACGACCTCGACGCCGCCCGCGCATTCGAAGACTCGGTGGCCGCGGCCCGCGAGGCGGACGAGCCGGACGAAGCCGAGGACGATCCCGACGCCGCCGACATCGAGACCGCCGACACCCGTTACACCCCGCAGGAGACCCGCATCCGCGTCGAATTCCCCCGCGACACGCCCCGCGGCGCGGTCGTCCTGACGGGCGCGCGGGTCGTGACCATGAACGGCGACGAGATCCTGGAACGCGGCGACATCGTGGTGCGCGACAACCGCATCGCCCAGGTCGGAGCCACCGGTTCGATCACGCCCCCGCCCGACGCGGCGGTCATCGACCTCGCAGGCAGGACCGTCGTGCCCGGCTTCATCGACACGCACGCCCACCTCAGGGCCCAGGTCAACATCCTCCGCACTCAGCCCTGGTCCTACGCGGCCAACCTCGCCTACGGCGTGACCACCACCCGCGACCCCCAGACCGGCACCACCGACGTCGTCAGCTACGAGGACCTCGTGCGCGCGGGCCGGATCCTGTCGCCGCGCATCTATTCGACCGGCCCCGGCGTCTTCTCTTCCGAGAACGTGAAGGATCTCGACCACGCCCGGCACATCCTGCGCCGCTACAGCGACTACTATGACACCAAGACGATCAAGATGTACGCCGCCGGGAACCGCGAGCAGCGCCAGTGGATCATCGAGGCGGCGCGCGAGCTCGAGCTGATGCCCACGACCGAGGGCGGTCTCGACACCAAGGCCAACATGACCATGGCGATCGACGGCTACTCGGGCGTCGAGCACAACATGCCGGCCTTCCCGATGTACGCCGACATGGTCGAGCTCGTGGCGCGTTCAAACATGGCCTACACGCCCACGATCCTCGTCACCTACGGCGGTCCCTGGGCGGAGAACTACTTCTACGCGACCGAGGACGTGCTCGGCGACGAGAAGCTCGCCCGGTTTACGCCCACGGAGGAGATCCTGCAGAAGGCGCTGCGCCGGCCGGGGACGGGACCGGGGCCGTCAGGCTGGTTCCACCCCGCGGTGCACACCATGGATCAGGTGTCGGCGTTCGTGCGCGATGTGATTCGTGCAGGGGGAAGGGCCGGCGTCGGGAGTCACGGCCAGCTTCAGGGGTTAGGGTACCACTGGGAACTGTGGGCAACCCAGGCCGGCGGAATGACCGAGCACGAGGCGCTGCAGGTCGCCACGATCCTGGGCGCGCACTCGCTCGGCCTGGACCGCGATCTCGGCTCCATCGAGGTTGGCAAGCTGGCAGATCTGGTCATCCTCGACGGCAACCCCCTCGACGACATCCGCAACAGCAACACGGTCGACCGCGTCATGGTGAACGGCCGCCTTTACGACGGCGACACCCTGGACCAGGTCTGGCCCGACCAGGTCACGGCAGGGCCGTTCTACTGGCTGCGGGAAGCTCCGCCGGGGCGGTGAGCGCACGGGTGGCAGCCCGACCAACCGTCACCCCCGGCGTCGACGTCTTCCTGCGAGGCGGCGGCGCTTCGGACAGCGTCCGCGGCACGTCCGACCGCACACGTGCCGCGGTCGCCGGTCTCCGCCACGCTCGTCTGGGACTCGTCGCCCACCCCGCCTCGGTCACCTCCGGCCTCGCCTTCTCCGCCGACGCGATCCGCGCGGCCGGCTGCGACCTGCGCGCCCTTTTCGGCCCCCAGCACGGCGCCCGCGGCGAAAAGCAGGACAACATGATCGAGTCGGACCACTACACCGACCCCGTCACCGGTCTCCCGGTCCACTCCCTTTACGGCGAGGTCCGCAAACCGACCCCCGCCATGCTCGACGGCCTCGACGCCGTCCTCTTCGACCTCCAGGACGTGGGCGTGCGCGTCTACACCTTCGTCTGGACGATGGCGCTGGCCATGGAGGCGTGCGCCGAGGCCGGCGTGCGGTTCGTGGTGCTGGACCGCCCCAACCCGGTCGGCGGGATCAGGCGGGAAGGTGCCGTGTTGCGCGCCGGCTTCGAGTCATTCGTCGGCCTCCACCCGGTCCCGCTCCGGCATGGCCTGACCTGCGGCGAGATGGCGCGCTGGCTGAACGTGGAAAGCGGCATCGGCTGCGACCTCACGGTCATACCATGCGAGGGCTGGCGGCGCGACATGTCCTGGGCCGACACCGGCCTTCCCTGGGTGATGCCCAGCCCCAACCTGCCCACACCCGATTCCTGCGTGGTCTATCCCGGCATGGTGCTTCTCGAAGGCACGAACATGTCCGAAGGCCGCGGCACCACCCGCCCCTTCGAGCTCTTCGGCGCTCCGTGGCTGGACCCGGCGGCCCTTGTCGCGCGGCTCGACCGCGCCCGCCTGCCCGGCATCGTTTTCCGCCCCTGCCACTTCGAGCCCACCTTCCAGAAGCACGCCGGCGCGCTCTGCGGGGGCGCCCAGCTGCACGTCACCGACCCGGACGCCTTCGAGCCGGTCCGCACGGCCGTCGAGATCCTAGTCGCGGCCCGCGCGCTGGCTCTGGACGACTTCGCCTGGCTCGCACCACCCTATGAGTACGAAGAGACCCTGGCCCCGATCGACATCCTGTGGGGTGGCGCGGGGCTGCGGGAGGGCGTGGACGCGGGCGCGACAACGCTGGAGATCCTGGAGGGGGTGGATGACGAGCTGGATGCCTTCGGCGAGTCGGTGGAGCCGTACCTGCTGTACTGACCTCGCGTTGGCGTACAGGTTCTGTGGTCCGGGGAATCGCGACCCCGTTAGTCCGATTCGTACCGCTCCACAGGGATCTCGGCCGATCTCGCGCGCATCCGGGCGGCATCGTACCAGGCCTGCATTGAGAGCAGCGTACCCATGTTCGCCCCGAAAGCCTTCTCGATTCGCAGAGCCATCTCCGGCGACAACGCCACGTGACCATTCAGCAGGTCGGACAGGGTAGCACGCCGCACGCCAGGAATCGTCGCGGCCTTCGTCACGTTCAGGCCCAGTTCTTCCACGACTTCCGTCCGGATGAAGTCTCCGGGGTGACACGGCGTCATTCTCACCGGGCGTTCAGCCCCGCTCGCCGTCAATCCACGCCCTCCAGGCCTCGACATCCGTTCCGAAATCCTCGCCGCTGACAGCTTGCAGGAATGCCAAAGCGGGCTCTCGGGTGCGTGCATGTTGGGCACCCGCGTGCGCGAGCAGAAAGTCGGGGTTCTCGCGGACGAGCCGCTGCCCGAACTCCGGGTCAATGTCGGTAGCAAGCAGGATTCTCAGCGTGTGCCTGAACCCGCGCGGATTGGTGCCGCCCAAGATCGCCAGCAGAGGGTCGCGGGCCCCGGACCAGTCGACGGGGTCCCACCCTTTCCTGGCCAACTGCTCCATCATGTACAGCGCCACAGAGCTGACTTGCGGGTCCTCGTCGATCACAGCGCCCACAAGACCGTGCCACGACGTGTCTTCGGCCAGAAAGTTGCTCAGCACGAGCGCCGCAATCGCGCGCGACGACCACGAGGCGTCCCTTTCCAGTACGTTGCGGGCGAGGCGGTGATCCGCTTCGCCGTCCGCGCGCTTGACGAAATCCAACAATTGATCCAGGGTCTCGGGATCGGCACCCTCGCGTCTTGCAACCCGCCGAGGGCTATTGAACAGCCTGAAGATGCCCCCACGCGAGGGCACCGCGCGGGCAGCCGCACGCAGCGTGCGCACGTCCTCTCCGACGACTGCTTTCACCTCTTGCCAACTCTCCGGCAGAGCGACCGTTTCGCTTCCCCGAACGCGATACCGCACCCGCGTGCTGTCTTCCACGCCGACAACGACGGTGTACAGCCTTCCGGATCCAACGTTCGAAACGCCGAAAGCGCCCGCGTCGGCGAATCCGAGCTGCTCCTTCATGGCAACGGCACAGGCGCTGAATGGACGGCCGGGATTGACCTGCTGGATCGCGTCGAACAGGTCCTGTGCTTCCCAGTCCTGCAAGCCGATAAACTCGACGGGGCCTCTTGGCCCGGGGATCACCTGGGCCGTGCCCTGCGGCGCCGTCATCGCAAACAGCACAGCCAGACCGGAAACCGCGTGCAGGATCTTCATCGGACTCCTATCTGCTCTACCTCGGGTTGCGTGGTAGCCGAACGCGGCGACCGTATCACCAGGATTCTATGGTGCCGATATGCACTTCTCAACTCAACGCACGCGAAAGTCAACAACCAAAGGCAGATGATCCGACCTCTCCGTATCCATCTCCCCTACCCCTAGTACCTCCCGAGCGCCCGGCGCCAGCGCAGCCGCGTCGAACACAAATCCCCTGTCGACCTCCAGCACCTCACCGCGATACAGCAGGTAGTCCAGCCTTCCGGGCGAGAACGGATCCTCGCGCCAGATGCCGCGCCAGGTCGCGAGTGAGCGGTCGCGCAGCCGCTCCAGCCGGGCGACGTCGAGATCAGTCCCGTCCGGGCCCAGACCGCGCCGTAGCGCGTTCAACGGTCGGGTCGAACCGACGAGGTTCAGGTCACCCGCGACCACCACACCCGGGTCGGGCCGCCCGTCCACCACAGCCGCGATCGCGCCATTCAGCGTCCGTGCCTGCAATTCGCGCAGCCGGTCCCGCGGCGACCCGTCGTACCCCGCGCTCTGCAGGTCGACGGGAACGAAGAGCACGTCAACGCCATCGACGGTCACCCACGCTCCCGTGGCGGACACACCACCCCTCGCTTCATTGCGCGCCAGCGCCGAGGGCGGGGGCATCCGTGGGGCTTCGGGTTCGTCGCCAGCCTCTTGCAGCCACTGCTCCAGCGCGCCGGGTGCGTGGTCGATCCTCGCCATTGCGGGCTCACCGCGGAGGCTCAGGCCCCTCGCGCCGACGGCCGTGCGCTGCCTCCCGCCGCCCTGGGCCAGGGACCAGGTCCAGGCTTCGTCGCCGAGCCCGATACCCTCGCCGAAAACCGCCAGCTCCTCGAGCGTGATGGAGAAGTAGATCTCGTCGAGCAACAGCACGTCGGGCTGTAGCGCGCGCACAACCCGCTGGAAGGCGTCCGCGTTGGTGTGGAAGCTCGAGTCGGAGACGTTCCAGGCAACGACGCGAAACGCTCCGGGCGACCTGGCCACCGCGTCGGCGTCGAGCAGCGGTGGAGGCTCGCCGGCGGCAGTCGCGAGTCGATGCGTGAACAGCGGCGATTCGTCGACCACCGCACCGGCGCGCAGGTAGCGCAGCCGGCCGGCGACGAAGCCACCCTGCCCGGCCGCCGGAAGGTGTCCCGGCCCGCCCGCGAGCAGTCCCCGGTCCAGCCGCACTTCGAACCGGTCCGACGAGTGCGTCGGCGACACGATCAGCCCCACCGAGCCGGCTGGCTCGACCTCGCCGGGACCGCCCTGGCCGATCCGGCGCATCCCGACCCCCACACCGCGCGCGTCCGCCGCCGGGTCGCTCTGGCGGGTGAGGACGACGGCCATGTCCGCGCCGTCCACCCCGCCGTGCGCGCCACCCGTGGCGGAGTCACCATCGACATTGAGCACCAGTTCGACCGAGCCCGGCAGCCCCTGCACGGTGACGGTGTCGCCCAGGTCGATCAGGAAGTGGAGGAAGCGGGGATCGTCCTGCGCGGCAATCGCCCCGAGATCCACCGGCGAGCCGTCGGGGACATCGCCGGACCGATCAACCACCAACGGAGCAACACCATCCCAGTCGTCGAACGAGCCGTCGGTCCAAACGCCCCGAGGCGAAGCGATCGGATCGGGGGGACCGCAGGAGACCAGGACAATCAGGCCGGCGACACCGGCTGGAGCCACTCGGGCAACCGATTTCACGTTGACAGCCCGCTCCTGATGGTGTCCCAGACAAGATCCTGCGCCTGCAGCAGACCGATCTCTCCGTTGTCGACCGCCCGGCATGCCGCCCAGATCAACGCGTCGATGCTAGCCGCGGCCCACGCCGCCGGAAAGTCCGGACGGATGAATCCCTCCTTCGCGGCGCCCCGGACCAGGTCCGTGAACTCGGACATCTGCCGCTCGTAGGCCGCGGCGATCTCCGGATCATCCTGGAGCTCGCCGATCGACTCCAGGAATCGAAAGGATTCGCCCGCGCCAACCACCGCCTGCACGACCAGTTGCAGTGCTTCGGTCGCGCTGCAGGCCCGCGCCGACGCCTGCCGGGCCACCCTGTCCGTCTCGGCAACGGCTTGCCTGCCCAGCGCCCTGAGCAACCCGGCGCGGCTGTCAAAGTGGCGAAATACCGTTGCACGCCCGACCCGTGCTTCGGTCGCGATTTGTTCGACCGAAGCGCTCGGGTTCGCGGACAGCACCCTGCCCGCCGCCTCGAGGATTCGTTCCCTGGTCCCCAGTGCCATGATTTGAAACTACCCGCCTGGCAACGGTTGGGAGTCGGCGTTGTACCAGGTTTCCCAGGACGCCCGGATCAAGGCCCTGCGCCGCGACGGGTTATCGAGGACCACGCCCAGCCAGACCTCGGCCATCTCCTCCTCGCTCTGCCAGCCCCAGGCGATGTCCCGGGGCGGGTCGAAGGGGTTCTCCACGTTGCCGGCCGAGTTGTCCCAGACCCACCATGCGTCGATCCGCGAGCCCGCCGGGATGTGGAGCGGCGTGCGCAGGGAGTAGATGTTCTGCCAGCGCATCCTCCAGTCCTCGATGCCGAAGACGGTGTGTTGGCGGCCGTCGGGGAAGGTCACCACCATCCGTGCCTTCGTGCCGACGAAGTGCATGTGCGGCATGGCGTCGACGAGTCGGAAACCGACGGGAACGTCCATGTGGACGTGGCGCACGTAGGCCGAATCGCCCGCCCGGATGTCCAGGTCCTGCGTGCCGATCAGGAGGCCGTCGATGTACTCGGGAGTCGGATTGTCGGCGAAGTAGAAACCGATGCGGCTCCGGTCGACGGTCGCCCGGCCGCTCAGCTTGTAGTGGACCTCGATCACGATGTCGCCGCCCTCCGGCAGCCACAGGCCGACTCCCTCGGGGAGCATGTACGGATCCGCTCCCGGAGCCCATCCGCCGATCCCGTAGGACAGCTCGTCGGTGTTGTCGTAGGACATGAACGAGCCGGTCCCGAAGACGGAGAACCCGGGCTCGTCGTCTTTCGCGTCCTCCTCCCTCGCCCGGCCGCTGTAGTCGGCGAAGAAGTTGGCGTGGTGAACCACCGTGGGGTCGCCCGCCTGAAAGTCGATGGCCGTCACGGTCCGGGTCCTCTCGAGCCCGGACGGAATGACGAAGTAGCGGTAGATGTCGCCGCCCTCGGCGGGGACCTCGAACGGCTCGACCATCGGCAGCACCAGGTCCGGCTCCCCGTGGCGCCACCCGGGGTCGGGCAACCGGGGCTCCGGGGGACGGTGACCCGGCTCGCCCTCGGCCCCGTCGCTCGCCGCCCACGCCCGGAAGAGCTCGATCTGGGTTTGCGACAGGTAGCGCTCGCCGCGGAAGCGGCCGTAACGGGGTTCGGGGCGCCAGGGGGGCATCCGCCCTGCCGCGGTCGCGCGCTCCAGCCTGCGGGCTCGCGAGGACGCATGTTCGTACGTGGACAGCGCAAACGGGGCGATGCCGCCCGCCTGGTGACACTCGACACAGTTGGCGGCCAGTACCGGCGCCATGTCGCGGCTGTAGGTGGCCGTCCGCTCGTCGGCGCCGGGCCAGGGCGCGATGTCGCACCCGACCGGGGCGGTCTTCCGAAGTTCCGCGCGGGGGTCGTGGACCGTGCTGAACGCCTCCCGGAGATCATGGTTCCGTTCGGAAGGGAGCCGGTCGGTCTCGTGCCGGTCGTCGATCCGGCCCCGGTACACCACCCGGTCCCCCTCGTTCACCACGAACGCCTCGACGACCTTGACGGGCCCGAGACGCGTGGCCAGGTCGCCCGACGGGTCGAACAGGACGGGCGCTTGCAAGCCGTACTCGTCGCGGAGCGCCCGCGCATCCGACCACGTTCGGTCGGGGCTGGACACCACCAGGTAGAAATCGATTCCCCGCGCCTCCGCCTGGGCGGTGAAGTCGTTCATCTCGGCCAGATAATCCGCCGACACCGGGCACTCGCCGTCCACGAACACCAGGGCGGCCGGACCCGACCCGTTCTCGTCGCCCAGAGCGCGGATGTTCCCGTCCACGTCCAGGAAGCGGGCGCCGATGATCTCGGCGGCCTCCCCCTGCAGCGGCGGCGGCTGCACGTCGACTCCGGGAGGGGTGGTGACGACCTGATTGCACGCCCCGGCGGCCGCGGCAGCCACCGCGCCCGACAGCATCAGGCGAAGCGCGCGTTCGCGCCGTCCTGCACTTCTTGACTCCGTCATTGTACATCCCCATAGATACGATTATGTCTTTAATGAGACTATATCGTATCATCCATCCGACCGTACGGTCAACCACCTGCCCCGGTAGTCGGGCGGAAAGACGCCCTCGCGCACCACCATCGACCTCACGCCGCCCGCCACATACGTCACCCGCACATCCACCCGCTCCACACCCGCCGGAATCCCGAAGTGCGCCGGCGTCGCTCCCTGCGAGCAATACCCGCCGCCGGTGTCCATCAGCCGCGTCCCCAGGATCGCGCCGGTGTCGTGGTCCAGCAGCTGCACCTCGGCGCCGGGGACCATCGACCGCCCATCCGCACCCATCGCCGCCACTTGCAGCGAACGCCCCGCCGCGTCGGCCGACAGCAGGTTGCGGTACAGGTGGTGCGTCCCGCCGGTCTCGTCGTTGTTGGCGATCGACAGGTCGAGGTCGCCGTCCCGGTCGAAATCCGCCCACGCCACGCCGTGGCTCGGACCATGCTCCAGCAGGTTCGCCGGAAGCGCATTCGTGAAGCTTCCACCGCCGTCGTTGATGAAGAGGTGGTCCTCCACCGCAGCGATCCCCGACAGGTACGAGGTGACGATCAGGTCGGGACGCGCGTCGTGGTCGACGTCCGCCCAGGCCGCTGTCGTCGAGTGGTAGTCGACGCCGAGTGTGGCGGGATCGGTGACGTCGGTGAAAGTGCCGTCGCCGTTGTTGCTCCACAGGATGTCCGGCCCGTAGGTGGCGATGAAGAGGTCGAGGTCGCCGTCGTTGTCGTAGTCGGTAACCGCGGGGGCCACGCTGCCGTACTCCTCGCCGCGGCCGGGGTGATTCATGCCCAGCTCCGCCGCGACATCCACGAAGGTCCCGTCGCCCTCGTTGCGGAAAAAGGCGTCTTCGTCACCGTTCTGGTTGGAGACGTGGACGTCGAGGTCGCCGTCGCGGTCGTAGTCGAACCACGCGACGCCCACCGTGCGGCGCGGGTCGCCGAGGCCGGATTCAGTGGTGACGTCGGTGAAGGTCCAGGCCGGAGCGGCGGGCGCTGCGGAAGCGTCGGCCGCAGGCAGAGCCCCAGGCGCTCCATCGTTCCGAAAGAGCCGGTTGGGCTGGTCCCGCATGGCGACGAACAGGTCGAGGTCGCCGTCCCCGTCGTAGTCGATCCAGCTGGGTTGGCGTGTATTGCCCATCAGGTCCACGCCGAGCCCGGACGTAACGTCCACGAAGATCTGATCATCGTTCCGGTAAAGGCGGTTCGGTGTAGCGGCCGTGGCGGAATGGCCGACGTAGAGGTCGAGGTCGCCATCGCCGTCGTAGTCGCCCCACGCCGCCGCGCGGGTGTCCTCGATGTCCGCCAGGCCGAGCTCCGGCGCGACATCCACGAAGGTGCCGCCTTCGTTTCGGTAGAGGTGGTTGGCCGAGTAGCGCATCCCCACGAAGAGGTCGAGGTCCCCGTCCCGGTCGAAGTCGGCCCACGCGTTGGGCTGGGCGCCGGGGATGGCGAATAGGTCGGGCTGGACGCGGTCGAAGGCGGGTGGGAGCGACTCGGCCGCAGGGTCGCCGCTGGACATGCCGGTGGAGGTAGTGTCGTTGCCTGGGGCAACACATGCCGTGACAAGGGCATGAACAAAGAGAGACAGCCTTCGCATCTGAGTTTCCCGGTCTGGACGGTTTACATTGCGGCGCTAGCCTGACAGTCCAACCCTTGAGCGCTACCGGATTGGACGAGCTTTCCCCCGGTTCTGACCGGGAAGCTGGTACGAAAAGAAGAGGGTGGCCTCCTGCCCGTCCACGATATCAAGGGACACTTTCGGACAGGCAACGCGTTCCCGGCCCGAAGTTCGAGATACTTCTCACCACATCCTCTTCCTAGCGGCCCCTTCCGCATCATGCCACTTCGCCTCTTTTTCGTAGTTCGCCGCAAGTTGATCAAAGATGGTGCTAACGAAGGGATACTCGAACTCAAGCTGCTTGGCCAAGCCCTTGTATTTGGCAGCCAGCTTTCGTTCCGGGTCGCCGGTGTCTGCACGGTAGGAGGCCATCTCGCCCGGTCCCTTTCGAATCCCCATCTCATAGCCTAGCGCCATTCGTGAAGAGGCAGTTCTCTCCAACGCCTCACAGACGGGGCGTGGCGGCATCGGGCCGTCGGCGTCAGCTCTGACCCTGGCCAGAAACTCACCGAGAACTCTATCGCCAATGTCCGTACGATCATATAGGGCGCAGAGCCCCCGCACCTCACCAATCCACCCCAATAGCGCTGCAACGTCAACGCTACCATCAGGTTGGGTGCCAGGAAGCCGCCTTACATGGGCGAGAAGGCGCCTCGCAGCGGCTAGTGCCCTGTCAAAGCGCTTTGGATCGTCGAATCGCCACTCCGGTGGGTCCTCCCCATAATCCTGACGGTGGTACGCCAGTGCGAGGGCCTTGAAATAGAGGCCAGGAGACTCACCGATTTTCTGCTCCAGGTTCGGGATTCCGGTCGGAGTACGCACCAGTACATCGATGTACGCGTACTCCAATTGAGCCAAGTCGTCCGGACTGGCTTCGCTACGCTCCCTAAAAGACGCTATCGCCTGTTCGATCCGATAGGCCTCGAGTCCATAGTTATCGTTCAATGAGGGTTCTGTCGACGCCACGGCGAAGAGAAGCCGCTTCAGCCGCGCTGTCTCCACCGTCGACCATTCGTCGTTCACGACCCAGAGTGCGGCCCGTGGACGCTCTACGCCGAGGAGACGATCGATGAGGGGATTCAATTCGTTCTCTGTGTGAGGGGCCAATCGCAACTCGACTTCGCTCCAATACCGGTCCCTCACTCCGGCACATTGGCGGTCGACCAAATCCCAAGTCTCCTGCCGGAATGGACTACATAGGAGCAGTCGGATTGTTTGCTGAATCGTCGATCTCTCAGCTACGATCGAGATGACAGTCGCCCGTCCCTCTTGATCAAGCGAGTACAGGAAACCCCGGACAAGGCCGTCAAACTGGCGTGTCAATTCTGTTTGCTCGGCCAAGCACCGGCTAAGGAACTCGGATTGCGCATGCGAGCCGCATATCCTCGGTCCCAAGGACTCCCCTACTACCTCCGCATCGGCCCCGAAGCGCAAGAGGGCCGTCACGCCTTGGTACCCGAGAGTCGCCCAGATCTCTGATATGGCTGCAGTGCGCTGGTTTTCTACCCTCTGCCGATGTCCTGAGAAGTCTTCATCTAGATCTGTGGTGTCGTTGACCGACGGCTCGATCCAACGCCCCGAAAACAGCCACGCGTGTCGAAGGACCGGTTCGTCCGGCTGGAGATGTTCGAATGCCCTTCGCGCGGCCGCGATCGTTGCTGACTCCAGTTGCCGGCCGAACCGAGTGAGTGCGAATCGCCGGATTCGCTCCCGGAGCTCAGCTTTCGCGCCGTCACCCGCTTCGGAATCAGCCCACTCTTCAATGCGCCTCCACACCCTGAGCTGGTCGTCGTCCAACATCCACCGGACACGTTGGACCAGGTCAGCGAGAGTGGCCTCGTCATGGCCAGGGGGCCAGTCTATGGCGAGGTCGAGTGCCCTGCGGACAAAGGTGTAATCGTCGTGGTTCGTAACGCCTCGACCAGAAACGGAGGCATCGCTACGCCACAGGGGTCGGTAGTTACGATCGCCGATTCGTGTCCGACCATCCGGTAGCTGCTTGATGCAAACCTGCCAGGCAGCGTCAGGAAACTGGTTCACCAGTGCTTCGAGGCTCTTCACCCTTTCCTCAAGCGAAGCCGCAGTCTGTGGATTCCACGACCTGTAGATCCCTTCAAGGCTATGGAGCGGCGTACTCACCCAGTTGTCATCGATGGGGATCGTGGACAGTCGCCCAAGGATCCGGCTAACCCTTGCGAGGTTTTTCCACGCGAGACATTCCAGCGCCCCAAGAACTCCGGTCCGGAGGCAACGACCGAAGACTCCCGCCGGTGCGGGCTTCATCACACCGAAAACTACTGGGTCTTGCTCCGCTAGGTCACTCTCGACGATTTGCAAAAACTGATCTGGAGCAGCCTCCGCGTAACGCGGTAGGTCGTCGTTGTGGGAGAGGAGTTTTTCCAGTGTAAATGGCGTCATGAGCCGACGGATTAGGGACGACACGCGAGCCTCAACATCTACTCCAAGCCATCCCAAGAATAGGTGATCGCCGTGGACGGAAAGGATAACCAAGGTCTCACATATTCCCCTGCGCAGAGCAGCAGAGTGGTCGCGGACCTTACCGAAAATTCCGGCGGCCCATCGGTGATCCTCCGGCAACTCCAGGGCTGGGTCAGTCTCCGAGAGCACATACTCGGCAAGCCGGAAGAAGTCGTTAACAACCTGCTCGGTGATGTACTGCTTGATCCCGAACAGGGAATCGATCTTGGAGGCAACCCCATGAAGCCGCCCAGCGGACCACACGGGACTGTCATCCAAGTGCAGCAGTCTCCCAAAATCTCTCTCGATATCACCATAGGACTTGTGGGCGAGGTAACGCAGAACCTCGCAGTCCGAGTCCGAGTCTCGATGCCAAGCACCGATGAGCGCCATCGGGATGAGACGCTCGGCTGTGTCTTGATCTGCCGCCCATTCGGGCTTACGGATCGCGCTGATCGTCGAAAGCCGGCGCCGCAGGATGGTCGGTGATCGTCCTGACTCCCGTCCGAGTTTCTCGGCCCTGTCACGGTCGATCCCCATCGAATCTAGCGCCGCTGCAAACGCTTCGAAGTTTAGCAGGTCAAGCGAGATATCCGGACCCGGTTGGTCGGCGTTACGGGGCCGGACCGTGATGCAGTGGAATCGGGTCTGGACGGGCGCCAACTCTCGTTCGACCTCTTCGCTATGGACTATCGGAAGGAAACGCGTGCGCGATGCGGCCAGCGACCGCAGAGTGGCAGGCGAGTCGAAGATTGCGGCCAAATCGGCCATCGACATCAAGCTTGGATCGTCCTGCGGTGCGACCGCGAGGTCGCGGAACAAGCACGCGAGAAACGCCATGGCTTCGCCTTTGGAATCGGCCGCAATTACGAGAGGCCGCTTCGGCTCATTGCCGAGCCACTCTGTGAACTGCTTGCGGGAGGCAACCACGGAGGGCCTAAAGATCTCAGGGGTGAGCTTCGGAGTACTCGCCAACGACCAGTTCTCCCAGAAGCGGTGGAGCGTCTCGACGCCATCAGTCTTCATATTGAGTTGCTCCGCGAGCCAGGTCTGCGCTGGGATCGATTGAGTCAACCACGTTTCGAGGGCGCTCGCATCCAACGCTTTCACGGCTTTCCAGTGCCCCTCGCGCTGTTTCTCGTCCTCCCATTCGGTCACGCCGTCCCATCTCCGGGGCGTTACAAAAACAAATGTGCTTTCCTTTCGGTCGGCAAAGGGTACGGCACGCCTCAGTCCGTTTCGGTAGTCGTCATCGGCCTTTCGTTTCGGATCCCTGCTCGTGCCGAATTCCCAGCAAGAGAGCCCCTCAGGGATCCAAGGCGTCACCGAGTCCGCCTCAGCAAGACCGTCCCAGCCCCTTCGCTGGCCATCGTCGTACCCAGGAAAGCTGACTCTACGCAAGCCATCGTGGGTCGAAATGACCAGCATTCGCAACAGAACCGGGAGCAGCTGGCGCGCCTTGATTCCGTTGGACCATTCGTCGATTTGCAACGACTTAATGGCAAGGAACTGGGGCACGTATGCAAGCACCGACATCGTTCTTGCATCTTCACTCTGCTCGGAGCGGTCATAATCGGACTGACGCTTCAGGAGTTTATTGCGATCAGCGTCGAAAGTCTTCGCTAAGCGCGCCGCCATCTGTAGCGATAGCGAAGAATTCCCATTCAGAAGATTCGACAGGGCGGGTCGGCCAACGCCAAGCCGCTTGGCGGCCTCTGTCACCGACATGCCGGATGGGATAATGTGTCTCCTGACGAACAATCCAGGATGTTCGGAGCTCCGGGGACCATGTGGCATATGGTTGTCCGCTTCGTATGTTGTAGTGTGTAGCGCAACACGCTACTATAGCGTAACGAGTATTCCGAGTGAATCAACCCCCTTGGGGCAAGCCGGGGGGCGCAGGCCCGCTTTGAAGAGCCCAGCAGCTCCGCTATTCTATACCCATGGAGCGGTAGAACGACCTGCTCGATCTCGGACGGAAGACACTCGCTTCGCAGCCCTTCAGCGTCTTCCTAGGGGCGGAATTGCTCGGCCCGTCACCCGGGATCGCCAAACTGCGGATCCTGGTTTGCCGCGAAGTCGGCCAGCAGCACGGGTTCGTGCACGGCGGCATCGTCGGCTACGCCGCCGACAACGCTCTCACCTTCGCTACGGCAGTGTCCTCGGAAGCGCCGTGGTCACCTCCGAATTCAAGATCAACTACCTCAAGCCGGCCAGGGGCGGATTCCTCGTGGCCCGCGCCGGCGTCGTCCACCATGGCAAACGGCAGGCTGTCTGCCGCTGCGACGTCTTCGCAGTGGACCAGGGAGGGGAAACGCTGTGCGCAAACGCGCAGGGCATGATCGTCAGGCTGTCGATTCCAGGCTGAAGAGCGACCTGGCAGATCGGTCTGAGCAACCCCTTCCCTCAGGAACCCCCTCGATCAAAGCAGGACAGCCTCATGCGCCCGTTCTTCCCCCCGACCGCGCAGTCATCGAGATGGCGCCCCTGATTGCGCATCCCTCGGAAGCTGCGTCTCATGTCGCCGATCTCGTCTTTCACGAAGGACTGATACTCCTCCGGGGAGACCATTCGTCCCTCGTCCGCCGGCGGGACGATCTGCTCCTCGGCACCATCCAGCGAGACCGCCGTGGCGCCGTAGATGGTGCTGCCGCCGTTCAGCGACAGCACCAGGATCACCCCCGGCAGGCCGCCATAGAGCGCCGGCCCTGCCTGCACAGGAATGTCGGGAGCAAACCAGGCGACCATCTCGCCGCCGTCCGACAGTGCCGCGGCCCTCCTCACCCGATAGCCCGCATGCGTGCGCTGATCATCGGTAAGCCGCCAGTCGACGCTGGGCGGGGCATCCGTGCGCAACACCTCCTCAAACGCTTCGAGCACCCTGACCCCGGGGGCGCCGTCGGAGCCTGAGTAGGCCCGCGTTACCGCATTCTCCTGGCTCGCCGCAACAGACTCGACCATCTCGACCAATACATCGAGGTTGCCGTGTGTCATGGGGAACACAGCGGGAGGGGGTTCCTGACCTTCGTCTTCCGGTGCCGGGACCATCAGAGACGCTGACGGATTGAAGTGAAGCAGGAAGGATCGATCCCTCGCCGCCGCGAGCCTGTTTCGGACCTCCGCCATCTCACCCGGCACCTCGGCATCGACGGTGGTCACCCGCGTGTAGGTGATGGTTCCGCTCTGGGCATCGGCCGGCCCGGATGACGCAACGGCGAGTGCTCCCGCCACGATCCACGGCAAACGGCGTCCGTGACTCCGGGTCAACGGCTCGGGCTCGGCTATTCGCATTTCCAGGTGCCTCCCCAGCGCGGCACTTCGCCGCTCTCGTTCCTCACACGGGGTTATCCACTGCTACCGCCGTCCGCCGCGTCCGCCCCCACGTCTAACCCCACGCCCACCCATTTGGTTCCCCAGCCGATACATCACCCGGAGCATGAAGTACTGCCCGAGCGATTCCGTCCGCGACTCCTCGATGAAGCTCGCCGAATTCGTGACCGAGACGCCCTGATTCTGGTTGAGCAGATCGTAGGCCTGAAGCTCGATCTCGGCGCGCTCGTCGAGCACCCGCCGGGTGATCGAGGCGTCCCAGCGGGCGATGTTCCGCGATTCCGCGAACAGCCCCTGATCGTAGGTGCGGTAGCGGAAATCCGTCTCCAGCTCCCAGCCGCCGAGGTAGAAGGTCGCTTCGCCGCGGTACTGGCTGTTCAGGTAGTTGCGGTTGAGCTCCTCGTTCAGCGAGTACTCGACGTCGTTGAGGCTGAAGTCCGCCGTCAGCTCCACATCGAAGCGGTCCTTGATACGGTTCTCCAGGCTCACCTCGAAGGTGTTGCGCAGGATCTGGCTCTCGTTGGCGGCCAGATTGATCAGCTCCGTCCCCTCGGAATACGTGATGCGGTACTCCAGGTCGAGTTCGATGCCCAGTCGCCGGATCGGCGTGCCGAAGTTCGCCCCCAGATTACTCGACCATTCACCGTCGGTGTTGACCGGCATCCGCGTCTGGAACCCGCGTTCGTTGAAGATGCGCGACGTGGAAATGCTGTTGTGGTTGTAGTCGAGGCCGGCAAACGTAAAGAAGTTGATGAAGCTGAACTGGTCGAAGAAGCGATATTCTGCGTCGACCGAGTGCTCGTACTCGGGGCGCAGGTCCGGGTTGCCCGAGTAGACGTTGAGGGGATCGCGGTTGTCGGAGTAGGGCTGGAGCTGCGTGAGCGACGGCTCGCGGCTGCGTCCGCTGTAGCTGAACTCGATGTTCTGGCCGTCCTTGATCTCGTTCTTGAACTGGGCGTTTGCCAGCAGGTGCGTGTAGCCGTTCTCGATGGTCTGGTCCCGGTCCAGGATGACGCCTTCGAGCTGCGAGCGCTGCAGGCGGAGACCGACGGTGAACCAGTGGAGATCGTCCTGGTGGCTGTAGCGTGCCCCGCCCTGGAGATAGGTGTACGCCCGCTCGAATCCGGAACTCAGACGGTCGTTGAAGACGGGCGCGCCACCGACGAGGTCGTAGACCGAATTGTCCCGGTCTTCACGCGTCCAGTTGCGCTGGCCGAACACCTCCATGGTGTGACCTTCGGAGAGCGGTTGCGTCAGCGACAGCCGCGCCGAGTTGTTCCAGGTGCGCCCCACCCGTGACTGTTCCTGCAGGATCTCCTCGAGATCGTCGTCGCGCCCGCGCTGCCCACGCACTTCACCCGTGACGACAGACGACAGGTCGGAGGAGAGATCGGAGTCCTGCAGGCCGCTTCTGACCTCGGCAACCAGGCTGCGCCCGTTCTCGCTGAGCCGCTTGCGCCATGTCAGTCGCGCGTTGCCGCCCAGATCGTCCCCGTTCACGAGGTAATCCGTGGTGGCCGAATTGAGCATGCTGCCGCTCAAGGTGTGCGTTTGCCGGTTCGCGAAGGACGTCATCGACGACGCGCGTGTGTTTCCGTCCATGCGCAGCCGCAGATCGTGACCGGCCGAGATGGTGTACTGCGCGTTCAGATTGAGACGGTGACGCCGGTTGCCGGTCTCCTGGTTGCTGGACTGGTCCACCAGCGATGCGACATCCGAGCCGAAAAGCGCCTGCTGCTGAAGCGTTTGGTCCTGGGAATTGTCGAGTTGGCTGATGAAGTAGCTCCCCCGCAGCCAGGTGTCGTCGTCTCCGAAATCCCGGCTCGCGTTGACCCCGAGGCTGGTGGTCTCGGTGAAACCGTCGTTGGAGCCGCCGCCCCGCCTTCCGCCTGCGAAGTCCGCGAAGTCGCGCCAGTTGAATCCCGCATTGTTGACGTTGTTCGCGTTGGCGGTCAGCGCCAGCTGGGTATTCGGCGAGAAGCGGTTCAGCGTCAGCGACCCGTCGTAGCGGGCTTCGTTGCCCACCGGCCCCGTGACGCGGCCCTGGTTGTCCACGTCGCCGCCGACGCCCCCTCTGGCGCGGCCGAAGTACCCGCTGCGCGCCTCCTCCTTGAGCTTGAGGTCGATCGTGCGCTCCTCCTCGCCGTCGGGTATGCCGGTGAACTCGGCCATGTCGGACTGCTTGTCGTAGACTGCGACCTGCGCGACCGCGTCGGCCGGAAGGTTCTGCGTGGCCACCGTCGCGTCCCCGCTGAAGAACTCCTTGCCGTCGACAAGGATGTTCTGGACCTCCTCGCCCTGCGCCGTGATCGTCCCGTCCGAGTCGACCTCGATCCCGGGGAGTCGCTCCAGCAGGTCCTCCACCGTGGCGTTGGGAGGCGTCGGAAACGCCAGAGCGTTGTAGCTGAGCGTGTCGCGCCGGTTGACGAAGGGCACGTGTTCGACGCTGACGACCAGCGAGTCCATCTCCAGCGCCATGAGCGACAGCCCGACTTCCCCGGCGTCCACATCGGCGTTCGTGATATCGAAGTCGCGGCGCAGCGTCCGATACCCGATCAGCGTGACCTGCAGGATGTACTCGCCCGCGGCCAGCCCGGTGATCGCGAACGTCCCGTCACCCCGGCTCAGCGCATACTGGGCCAGGACCGAGTCCGGCCGCGTCAGCGCGACCACCATGGCGTTCTGCAGGCCCCCTCCCAGCGAGTCTGCCACCGTGCCCCGCACCTGGTACTGCCGCTCCTCTTCCTGCGCGCTCAAGGGGACGGCCATCGAGAAGCAGGCCGTCCACAGAACCAGAAACCTCATTGTGCGGCCCACGGGCCACCTCCTATTCACGGCCGCCCCCACGGCGCCCATACAACTGTTCCAGTTCGTCGAGCTTGTCCTCGACAATTGCTTCATACTCTTCGCGCGACACTTCGTCGCCGACCTCCGGCGCGCGAATCAGCCCCGCGTCCACCTCACCGAGCACGACCTCGGTCGCGAAGTACTGCGCGCGCCCACCGTCCAGCGACAGGACCAGGATCATGCCCGGCAGACCGCCGTAGGACCCTGGACCACCCGGCACCGGGATCACGGGCGTGAACCACGCCTCGATCGACGTGCCGTCGTGCTCGGCAGTCGCCTTCATCACCATGTGCCCGAGGTGCTCCGCCTGTTCGCTCGTGAGACGCCAGGCATAGGCCGGCGGCGGGCCCGCTACGCGGAAGTCGCGCCCGAAGAACTCCCGCGTCTCCACCGCCGTCCCTTCCGCGTAGCTCACCCAGGCACTGCGAACGATTTCGAGATCGGTGCGCGAGGCCGATCGGGTCTTCAGTCTCTCCAGCCGTCCCCGCCACCGGCCGGACCTGTGGTCCTCGCCGGCTTCTTCCACACTGGCCGGAGTCATCAGTGATTCCGCCGGCCCGAAGTGGAGAACCATCGTTCTGGTCTCGCTAGCGGGGATCGATTCCTTCCAATCCTCGGGGATCTCGAAGCCGTGCTGCTGGGAATAGGTGTAGGTGATGGTCCCCTGCTGCGCGGTCAGCGCCGTGGGGATCAAAAGGGCGAAGGCGATGTTGCGAGTCATGCCAGTTAAGACAGCCAGGCTCGAAAAAACGTTCTGCGACTGCTACCGGCCGTTCTCCGCCATTCCCCACTTCCGGGTACTGCCGCAGATCCGGTGTCGACCGGGATTCGCGCCCTTGCTGTATATATGGTAACCATATACCATACATGCCATGAGGACGATCAAGACGACCGTGTACCTGAACGCGGCGGACTACCGCAAGCTGAAGTCGATGGCGGGCGACGAGGGGCGGTCGGCTGCGGAGCTGGTGCGCGAGGCGGTCGCGGAGTATGCCGCGAAGGCGACGGAGCGCGCATGGCCGAGGTGCTTCGGGATGGGTGACAGCGGCGATCCGCACTTCGCGGAGAATTATGAGGACTACCTGGACGGTTTCGGTGAAGATGGCCTGGAGGACTACAACTGGCCCGAATCGGACGAGCATTTGGGGGACGACTCCGGGACGAAGCCGGCAGGTTTGGGCGAGTAACCGGCTTTGGTAGTCGTGGACACGAGCGCCTTGCTGGCGCTAATGGACGGCGGGAATTCACAGCGCGCGTTGCTTCGATCGGCGTTGCGGGCGGATCCGGATGGCTGGGTCATTCCGTGGGCCGTCCTCCCCGAATTGGATTACATGGTTGCCAGGCGCCTGGGCCGAGCCACAGTCGCGGCGTTCCGCGCCGATCTGGCCGAAGGGCGGTTGCCGATCGAGTGGGGGGGTGCAGCCGACCTCCATAGGGCCCTGGAGCTTGGCCGCGCCTATCGCGACCTGTCGCTGGGGTTGGTCGATGGGATCGTGATGGCCGTGGCCGAGCGGTTGGAGGCGCGGGCGATCCTGACGCTCGACCTCCGGGATTTCGGAGCGGTTACCCTGAAGGGCCGTCCCGAAATCTGGCCACGGGATCTGTAGGGGATCTCAACTCGTCGGAGCCGCAGGTGGATACGGGCTCGCGAAGACCTGACGAGCAGCCAAAGCCGTCATCCCGCTACGCCCCCACCACCGGCCACGGCGCCCACTCCCTCCACTTCCCCCTCGTAAAGTCCGGGAACTCAACCGGCGCGCTGCCGTTCGCCACGCTGATCTCGGACAGCTCGCACACCGCGCTGAGCGCCGCCGCGTCGTACACGTTCATGTCGAGCGGCAGACCCTCGCGCAGGCACTTGACGAGGCGGTAGTCCTCCATGAAGTCCATGCCGCCGTGGCCCGCACCGATCGAGGCCTCGCGGAGCGCCTGCCAGAGGGGATGCTCGAACTCATCGTAGTACGTTTCGGCCTCCTCCCAGCGGTGCGACGGACTGCGGCCCTCGATGTAGACGCGGTCCGGATAGCCCTGAAAGATGCCGCGCGTGCCCTGGACCTTGTTGATGCGGTCGTAGGGGCGCGGGAGGTTGGTGTCGTGGGCGACGTAGATCGTCTTGCCGAGGGCGGTCTGGATGAGGCTGCCGTTCACGTCGCCGAGCGCGAAGGTCTCGGCGCGCTTGGCGTGGCCTTCCGGGTAGTTGGCGGCCGCCCATTCCTGCAGCCCGCGCGAGGGGCTGCTCATTGAAACGAGGGTGGCGAAGCGGTCGCCGCGGTTGATGTCCATGCAGTTGGCGACGGGGCCGAGGCCGTGGGTGGGGTAGAGGTTGCCGTTCCTGGTCCAGGAGTGGTCGCGGCGCCAGAGTCCCTCGCCTTCGTCGGCGAACTTGATGCCGCGGAGGTCATGGAGGTAGCCGCATTCGGCGTGGAGGATCTCGCCGAGCAGGCCCTGGCGGACCAGGCTGAGGCAGAGCAGTTCGGCCCGGCCGTAGTTGACGTTCTCCATCATCGCGCAGTGACGTCCGGTGCGCTCGGCGGTCTCGACGAGCTTCCAGCAGTCCTCGAGCGTGTACGCGGCGGGGACTTCGGTGGCCGCATGCTTGCCGTTCTCCATGGCGGCGACGCAGATGGGCACGTGCCACCGCCACGGGGTCGCGTTGTAGACGAGGTCGAGGTCGGCCTCGGCGCAGAGGCGTTCGAAGTCGGTCTCGCCGCCGGTGTAGAGGGCCGGCCTGGGGTGGCCCGCCTCCTCGACGATGTCGGCCGCGCGCTCGGCATGGGCCTCGCGAATGTCGCAAACGGCCGTGATCGCGCACCCGTCGATGCGGACGAGGTTGCGGACGTGCGCCGTGCCCATGCCGCCGACGCCCACGTAGCCGATGCGGACATGGTCGATGGCGGGGGCGGCGAGAGGGTGGTCGGGTGGGGCGGTGAGGGTGCCCGGCACCGTGGCCGCGCCGGCCAGGGCGTCCTGTCCAGCGCCGGGATCACCGCAGCCCGTGACGGCGCCCGCCGCGACGCCGAGGGCGCCGACCTTGAGGAAATCGCGCCGGTCGAGGCCGGTCGCGTCGAATCCGGCTGCCGCGCGGCCGGCCGTGTCTTTTCGGTCGCTCTTCATGCTGCTGTCACCCTCCGTTGGTTGCTCGTTTTGGTGACATACAGCCGCAACGGCGACCGCGTGTCAAGCGCGCGCCCGAACGCGCCGGCGATCGACGCTCCCGGGGTGGAGGTGCAGGGGCCGCCGTCAGCCGGGCCGACCGGTGGACATCCATTTCAGACCCGGGTGCAGCGCCAGCAGCGCCGCGACGCCGGCGAACGGCATCGACATCAGGGTGGCCGCGTGAGGGCTCGTCACGTCCGCAACCGCGCCCGTGCCCATTACACCCAACGCGCCAACCGTCCACGCAAGCCCCATCACGATCCCGGAGCTGGCGCCGGGGGCGCGCGGCGACATCTCCTGAGCCATCACGACGATGGGCGGCAGCGTCGCCATCCCCAGGAAGCCCGCGCCGGCGATCGCGACGAAGCCGATGGCGCTCCAGGGCCCGAGCCATACCGCGGCCAGGTGCGCGGGCAACGCGAGTACGCACAGCAGGAAGAGGAGGCGAGGCCGGTCCATCCGGTCGGCGAGAAGGCCGCCGGTCAGCGTGCCGAACGCCTGCGCCCCCAGGTAGACGGAGAGCGCCGCCGCGCCCAGAGTCTCCGATCCTCCCATCTCCGCCACGATGATCGGCTCCATCGTGAGGAAGGCGCGCTGCACGAACGCCATCGCCGAACTCACCCCAAAGATGATCCCCAACGGGCCCGCGAGCTGACGCAGGACGTACGACGGCGGCGGTGCCGGGGGCGCGTTGCGGGCCTCGCCGCGGCCGCTGGGCAAGCCGAAGTAGAAAAGAGGGGCGAGGAGGAGCGCCGGGAGCATCGCCACCCACAGTCTCTCCATCCCGCCCCACGCGACCAGCCCGACCGCCACGAGCGGCCCCACCGAGAATCCGATCGCACCGCCGAAGGAGAAGATCGAGTAGCGGCTGCCGCTGCCCTTCCCCTCGGTCAGGCGTACCGCGTACGAAGCACCCGGCGGATGAAACGCGGCGCCCCCGAGTCCCCCGATGACGAGCAGCAGCATGAGCACCCAATACGACGACGCGAACCCCATCACGGACACGAAGACGCCGCTCACGACCACGCCGCCCACCGCGAGCGCCCTGCGTCCGAATCGATCCGCCACGTAACCGAAGAACGGCTGCGGCAGCGCGGTCGCGATGGCGTACGCGGCACCGAGCGACGCGGCGGCCGCGATCGAGATGCCCATCCCGTCCATGATCCGCGGAAGGAGCGGCGGCACGAACGATGCGTAGGCGTCGTTGATGCCGTGTGCCAGCGCAATGATGAGCGCGATTCGGGTGGCCGATATGCCCGCAGACTGCGGAGTCGGGTCGGCATTGGCCGGCACCAGGCCGGCGTTGGGAGTCTTCAGCGTCGAAGTCGTCTTCGTCGGAGGTTCAAGTTCCCCTGGAGCGCCGGGGGTGCATTGCCAGCTTCCGCCAGGCAGCGCCGCGGGTCAAGTACCATGGGCGCGGCGTCGGCAGAGACTGGAAACCACCAGTTGCGGTGCCTAGTATGGATGGTCGTACCCAAATGCCCCCCACGTCGCGTTCAACGCACAGACCTGTCGGATTGTCTTTAAGGGGCTAGGCCGAATCACCACATCCAGGACACCGAAATGACCCTGAAGCCGTACGAAAACATGCGTTCCCGGACGCTCTCGCGCCTAGCGGCGCTGCTCTCGTTCACTGTCGTGCTGCCCGCGCTGACGGGTTGCGCTTCCCAGTACGGCGGCGACCCCGAGATGGCCGCCGAAATGGCACCCGAAGCCCAGGCCACCTTCGCCAACCCACCCGGCCTGCACGTCAACCCGCCCACCCCCGACCCGCGCGTCGGGCTGGCGCCCGGCCTCTTCGACGCGGGCGAGGCGATCTGGAACCTCCGCATGGTTTCCACCACCCCGCCCGAGGCACCCTTTGTGGGGAAGACCAACTCGGACCTCGCCTTCACCGGCAACTACGCCATTCAGGGCAACTACGACGGTGTCCAGGTCTGGGACATCTCCGATCCGGCGAATCCGACTTCGGTGGTCACGCACCGCTGCCCGGCCTCGCAGAGCGACGTCTCGGTGTACGACAACCTGCTCTTCGTATCCGGAGAGGGCATGGGCGGCCGCCTGGACTGCGGCGACGAGGGTGTGCAGGAAGCGGTCAGCCACCACCGGCTGCGCGGCACCCGCATCTTCGACATTACCGACATCGCCAACCCGGAGTATGTCGCCAACGTGCAGACCTGCCGGGGCTCGCACACCCACACCGTTCTCAAGCACCCGGGCGACGACGACAACGTATACATCTATGTCTCCGGTTCAGCGCCGGTGCGTCCCGCTGAAGAGCTGGCGGGGTGCTCCGGCGGCATGCCGGATGAGGATCCCAACACCGCCCTCTTCAGGATCGAGGTCATCCGGGTCCCGCTGGCCAACCCGCAGGCCGCCGCGATCGTGAGTTCGCCGCGCATTTTTCATGATTTGGTGGCGCCGCCGCAGCACGGGCCGGCGCCGGCTGACATTGCCGAAATGGAAGCCGCGAGGGCGGCTGGGGCCTTCGTCATCGAGGTCCAGGGACAGGCCATGGTCCTCCCCGGCGCATTCGTGCAGCCCCAGCTGGACAGCATCGTGAACGCGCGAGGCGGGGAGGGACCCGCGACTGCGGCCGACAGCACGGCCCTGCGCGACCAGATCAGCAGCATGATCGCCGAGGCGATGGGCGGGGGCGGCGGCGACGGCGACGGTCCGGCCCCGGGCCCGACCCAGTGCCACGACATCACAGTCTATCCGGCCATCGGGCTGGCCGGCGGCGCCTGCGGGGGCTACGGGCTTCTGCTCGACATCTCCGACCCCGCCAACCCGACACGGCTGGCCGCGGTGGCCGACTCCAACTTCTCGTACTGGCACTCGGCCACCTTCAACAACGACGGCTCGGCGGTCATGTTCACCGACGAGTGGGGCGGCGGCGGCGGTCCCAAGTGCCGTGCGTCGGATCCGATGGAGTGGGGCGCGAACGCCGTCTTCACGATCGAAGACGGGGAGATGATCTTCCGGAGCTACTACAAGCTGCCCGCCGCGCAGACATCTCTCGAGAACTGCGTCGCCCACAACGGCTCGCTCATCCCGATTCCGGGCCGCGACATCATGATTCAGGGGTGGTACCAGGGCGGGATTTCGCTGATCGACTGGACCGACCCCGACAACCCGGTCGAAATCGCCTTCCACGACCGCGGCCCGACCAACGCCGAACGGATGGCGATGGGCGGCAGCTGGTCGGTCTACTGGTACAACGGTGTGATCGTGAACTCGGAGATCGCGCGGGGGCTCGACATTTTCGAGCTCGTTCCGAGCGACCTCCTGACGCAGAACGAGATCGACGCCGCGAATTCCGTGCAATTGCGGCAGCTCAACTCCCAGGGCCAGCCGATCTTCGAATGGCCGGCGACGTTCGCGCTGGCGAAGGCCTATCTCGATCAGCTCGAGCGCTGGCATGGGATGACGGCCCCGCAGGTGGCATCGGCGCGCGCTGCGCTGGCGCAGGCCGAAAGCGCGTCGGGTTCGGCGCGGAGGGATGCGCTGCGGTCGCTCGCGGCCACGCTCAGCGGCCAGGCGGCTGGCGCGGCGGACTCGGACAAGGTCGAAGATCTCGTGGACGCGGTTGAACGACTGGCGAACGGCGGATAGGACAAGGAGGAGAGATGAAGAGCGAACACCTCGCGGACGGGCTCGGCGGTTCGCGGCAGGCACCCACTTGTCGTCGGACGGGCGCCCGGCAAAACGTTGTCCCGTTGGCTCGGACTGCACGTTGGGCGGGAGCGTCCTTCACCGTCCTCCTCGTTACCGGTGCGCTGCAGGGGTGCGCGAGCGCGCGGAGTGACTCGTCCACATCGCCGGAACCGGCCGTTGCGGCCCCTTCCCCCACGGCGATGGCTGAACCGGCCCCCTCCCCCACCCGCCCCAGCGCGGAGAAGATCGCCGAGCTCGAGGCCATCTACGAGGCACGTTTCCAGAGCACCCTGACCGGCTACCACGAGGCCGATGTCCACTTCATGACCGGCATGATCGGGCACCATGCCCAGGCGCTGGTCATGTCCGGGTTCGCGCCGGATAACGGAGCCAGCCCGAGCATCCAGATCCTCTGCGCGAGGATCATCAACGCGCAGCAGGACGAGATCAACGTCATGCAGGCGTGGCTGCGGGATCGCGGGCTCGAGGTTCCGGAGGTGCACATCGAGGATGGCAGGCTCATGGTGCACGGACCCGAGCACGCCATGCACATGCCCGGGATGCTCACGCCCGAGCAGCTCGAAGAGTTGCGGCATGCCCGCGGCCCCGACTACGACCGCCTCTTCCTGAAGTACATGATCCAGCACCACCAGGGCGCGGTGACGATGGTGGACCAGCTGTTCGCCACCGACGGCGCCGCGCTGGACGACTTCGTGTTCAAGCTCGCTTCCGATATTCAGGCCGATCAGAACTCCGAGGTAAAACGCATGGAGCTGATGCTCGAGGCGATGACCTCCGGTGGATCCAGCGGCTGACAGACAGCATTTCCACGGCACACCCCACCCCGTTCTCAGGACAAAGTGACATGACGCCGATCACCCGCGCGGACGACCGTTCGCCGACCCCCGTGCGCCCTCTCGCGCTCCTCTCCCTCACGACCGCCCTCGTCCTCGCGGGCTGCGCCGCGCCCCCCATGGCCGAGGCACCCTCACCGGCCGGCCCCGCCGAGGCGCCCATGGCCCAGGCGGCGGCTCCGGAAGCCACCTTCGCACACCCGGCCGGACTCCGCGTCAACACGCCCAGCCCCGACCCCCGCGTCGGCCTCGCCCCCGGGCTCTTCGACGCCGAGGAAGCCATCTGGAACATGCGGATGATCTCCACCACGCCCCCCGAGGCTCCATTCGTGGGCAGGACCAACTCGGACCTCGCCTTCACCGGCAACTACGCGATCCAGGGCAACTACGACGGCGTCCAGGTGTGGGACATCTCCGATCCGGCGAACCCGACCTCGGTGATCACCTACATCTGCCCGGCGTCCCAGAGTGACGTCTCGGTATACGACAATCTGCTGTTCGTGTCGGGCGAGGGGCTCGGTGGGCGGCTCGACTGCGAGCCCGGCGGCGTCCCGGAGGCCGTCAGTCACGACAGGCTGCGCGGCATCCGCATCTTCGACATCTCGGACATCACGAATCCGGATTACGTCGCGAACGTGCAGACCTGCCGCGGATCGCACACGCACACCGTCCTCAAGCACCCCGGCGATGACGACAACGTGTACATCTACGTCTCCGGTTCGTCGTCGGTGCGGCCGCCCGAGGAGCTGGCCGGGTGTTCGGGCCTTTCGCCCGACGAGGACCCCAACTCGGCGCTGTTCCGGATCGAGGTCATCCGCGTGCCGCTCGACGACCCGCAATCCGCAGCGATCGTGAGTTCGCCCCGGATCTTCGAGGACCTGGTCGCGCCTCCCACGCACGGGCTGTCGCCGGCCGACATCGAAGAGATCACAGTGGCGCGCGAGCGGGGTGCCATCATCGGTTACCGCCGGGGCCAGCCCCGGGTCATGCGGGAGCGGGCCGCCCAGGCCATGCTGGACAGCGTGGTCGCCGCGCGCGGAGGCTCCGGCGAGGCCACCGCCGCCGACCGTGCCGCCCTGCAGGCCGCTCTCGACGAACAGGGTCGCATCCAGGCCGAGCTGGCCGCGCAGCAGAGCGACGAGCCGCGCCCCGGTCCCACGCAGTGCCACGACATCACCGTATACCCCGCGATCGGACTCGCGGGCGGCGCCTGCGGCGGATACGGCCTGCTCCTGGACATCTCCGACCCCGGCAATCCGTCACGCCTGGCCGCCGTCGCCGACTCCAACTTCTCCTACTGGCACTCGGCCACCTTCAACAACGACGGCACCACGATCATGTTCACCGACGAGTGGGGCGGAGGCGGAGCGCCCAAGTGCCGCGCGTCGGACCCGATGGAGTGGGGCGCGAACGCGATCTTCACCATCGAAGACGGGGACATGGTCTTCAAGAGCTACTACAAGATGCCGGCTCCCCAGACCTCGCTCGAGAACTGCGTGGCCCACAACGGATCGCTGATTCCGATACCGGGCCGCGACATCATGATCCAGGGCTGGTACCAGGGCGGAATCTCGCTGATCGACTGGACCGACCCCAACAACCCGGTCGAAATCGGCTTCCACGACCGCGGCCCCTCGGACGGCACGCGCCAGGGCTCCGGCGGCAGCTGGTCGGTCTACTGGTACAACGGCGTGATCGTCAACTCCGAGATTTCCCGCGGCCTGGACATCTTCGAGCTGGTGGCCAACGAATCCATCACCCAGAACGAAATCGACGCCGCCAACTCCGTGGTGCTGACCCAGCTCAACTCACAGGGACAGCCGATCTTCGAATGGCCGGCCACCTTCGCTCTGGCGCGCGCCTACCTCGACCAGCTGGAGCGCTGGCACGGGATGACGGCACCGCAGATCGAAGCGGCACGCGATGCGCTGGCGAGCGCCGAGGGCATGTCGGGCTCGGGCCGGGCCGATGCGCTGCGTACGCTGGCGTCGGAGATCCGCGGACAGGTCGCCGGCGCGGCGGACTCGGACAAGGCGGCGAAGCTGGCTGACGCCGTGCAGCGGCTGGCCGTCGCCGGATAGCGGGCTGCCAGCCACGCCCCGACGCGACCGCAAGGCGTCGTCGAGGCAGGAAAAAGGGGCCGCCGCACGGGGAATCCCCCCCCCGGGGGCGGCCCCCCGGCACACCGCCCCCGCCCCCAACCCCCCCCCTTGGCAAACCCCCCCCGGAGGGGGCCACATTAGCCGCGCACA
>JAJDTB010000019.1 GCA_022827345.1 Gemmatimonadota bacterium
GTGTCGGTGTCGGGCGCGACGCTGACCCTGACCGGGGTGGCGAGGGGAACGGCCCGGGTGACGGTGACGGCCACCGATCCGGACGGGGCGTCCGCGATCCAGGCGTTCGGCGCATCCGTTCCCAACCGGGCGCCCGAGCCGGCGGGCTCGATCCAGGACCAGACGGTGCATGCGGGGACGGCGGAGACCGTGAACCTGTCGCCGCACTTCAGCGATCCGGACGGCGACGCGCTGTCGTACGCGGCCGCGTCGTCGGACGCGGGGGTGGTCGCGGTGTCGGTGTCGGGCGCGACGCTGACCCTGACCGGGGTGGCGAGGGGAACGGCCCGGGTGACAGTGACGGCCACCGATCCGGGCGGGGCGTCCGCGATTCAGACGTTCGGCGCATCCGTCACGCCCCCGGCACCGGACCTGGCGTTCACGGACGTGTCGCCAGCCTCCGCTACGGTGGCTCCGGGCGATTCGGCGACCTTCGTCTTCCGCATCCGCAACCGGGGCACGGTCGCTTCGGGAGCGACGACGCTCCGGGCAAAGAGGTCGCCGAATCCCGTCATCAGCCCTCGCGACACGGAGCTCCGGTCCTTCTCGTTCTCGCCGCTGGCTCCCTCAGGGGACCGCACGTTCGAGGTGACGATCTCGGTCGACGCGGGATCCGCGCCCGGAACGATCTACATCGGCATGTGCCTGGACGCGGTGGCGGGGGAATCCGACACGCGCAACAACTGTTCGGAGGGCGCCCGGCTGACGATCGCCGGATCGTCGAGCGCGCGCGAGTCGGTCGGCGTCGTGCCGGTCATCCGGATCCACGCTCTCACGCCCGCGCCACCCGTGGATTCGGCCGCAACGCCTGAGGAGAGCGGAGAAAGGGAGCAACCGAAATGAGACTCAAGTACCGCCTGCGTCGCGGAAGCGCCGTCCTGGCGGCTCTGTTCGTTGCAGCCTGCGACCAAGAACCCGTGGTCGCTCCCACACCCGCCATCGCGCCCGTTGCCGCATCGAAGGCGCTGATGGCGGCATCCGCCGGCGACCGGGACATCCTGGTGGCGCTCTACAATGCGACGGACGGGCCGAACTGGGTCAACGACGACAAATGGTTGACCGATGCGCCGCTTGGCGAGTGGCTTGGGGTGCGCGTAAATGCGGCCGGACGGGTTACCGCATTGGAACTGGAGAAGAACAGGCTCTCGGGCAGCATCCCGCCCGACCTGGGCGGATTGACGCAACTCGATCGGCTGGATTTGGCGGACAACCAGCTGTCCGGCGCGATCCCGGCCGAACTGGGTCGGCTTGCCATGCTGCGAACCCTGTGGCTGGCAGACAATGAGCTTTCCGGCGCGATCCCGGCCGCGCTCGGGAATCTCGCCAACGTCTTCCAAATGAGTCTCGCAGACAACGAACTTTCGGGCGCGATCCCTGCTGAACTGAGTGGCATGGTCAACCTTAAATACGCGCAACTCCAAGGCAATCATCTCACGGGGAAGATCCCGGGCGAAATCGGCAACATCAGGGTCCTCACGGAACTTAGCCTCGACCGAAACGAACTTTCGGGGACCATACCGCTGAGCTTCCGGCACCTTTCGCAGATGGTGGCTTTCTCGTTTACGGGTAATGCGAGTCTCTGTCTTCCCGACGCTCTGGTCCCATGGTACGACGCAATCGAATTGAAGGATGGCCCGGTCTGCCCCGACCGCGAGGTGCTGACGGATCTGTACGAGGCGGCGGGCGGCGGAGGCTGGACGAACGCGGACGGATGGCTTGACAAGGGCACTCGTCTTGGCGAGTGGCACGGGGTCGAGGTCGATTCGGCGGGCCTCGTGTCCATGTTGGATCTTCAGGGGAACGGGCTCTCGGGCACCCTTTCCCAGCTCTTGAGCAGACTCGCGGGCCTGACGGCGCTACGGGTGGGGGACAACGCGCTTCGGGGACGATTGCCGTTTCTCGACCGGACGCCGTTACAGGAGCTGCGGTACGCGAACACGGAGTTGTGCGAGTCGGCCGAGGCGTGGTTCCGGGAATGGTTGGCCTCTATCCCGCGGCACGAGGGTACGGGGATCCAATGTCCCCCGCTGAGCGACCGCGAAATCCTGACCGTCCTCTATGAATCGACCGGAGGCCCGGACTGGAATGACAATGGTAACTGGCTGACGGATCGGCCCTTGCGGGACTGGCATGGGGTGGACACGAACGCGGACGGTCGGGTCACGAGCCTGGATCTTCAAACGAACGGGCTGGCCGGTCCGATCCCTACCGCCCTGGGCGGTCTGGCCGAACTGGACACGTTGATCCTGTTCGCTAATCGCTTGACGGGTCCGATCCCTCCCGCTCTGGGTGGCTTGGCCAAGGCCGAACTCGTCGTCCTCGAGGCCAACGAGCTGTCGGGTCCGATCCCTCGGGAGTTGGGTGGGTTGGTCTCGGTGGAGGGACTGTATCTCAACGGCAACCTGCTGACCTCCGCCCCGCCGGAGCTCGGCCGCCTGACCACGCTCAAGGCTCTCTCGCTGGCGAACAACCGACTCACGTCAATCCCGCGGGAGCTCGGCGAGTTGCGCAACCTCGAATTGCTCTCCCTCAACTTCAACCAACTGACGTCCATCCCCCCGGAACTCGGTGGCCTCGCCAAGCTGGAGTTCTTGAGATTGTGGTCCAACGAACTGACCGCCATCCCTCCTGAGCTGGGCGACTTGACCAACCTGCTAGAGCTGGATCTCGGCGAGAACCAGCTGACATCGGTGCCGAGAGAACTGGGCCGTCTGGCCAACTTGGAAGTGCTGTGGCTCTGCTGCAACCGGCTGACCGGTCTTCACCTGGGGACTGCCGCCTCCGCGCGCTTGGCTGACGCCGGATCCTCCGTCCGGCGGGCCGAGGTCGCCGCGAACGGCACGCGCGGACCGGGCAAGGGGATCGTGGACTCCTCGTTCGCCGAGTTCAGGATCTCATCACCGGCGAAGCTGGATAAGTGGCGCGACCATGCGTTCCCGGACTTCGGGGAGACGCGGCTGGGCGACGCGCGAACCGGATCCGGCGCCTTCCCGAGCCTTCGCATCCTGGATCTTTCGTCCAACGAGTTCAGCGGCCGCGTGCCGGCGGACCTCGCCCAACTGCCCGATCTGCAAGTGCTGGAACTCGACGGGAACCGGCTGACCGAGTTTTCGACCGGACTCGGCGGCTTCGCGAGCTTGGCGGAACTGGACCTGTCCTCCAACGCGTTCACGACCTTTCCGGCGGAGTTGGTCGAGCTTGCGGGCTTGGAGAGCCTGGGGCTTGCCGACAACGCGGACCTTGCGGGCGCTCTGCCCCTCGACATGACGAGGCTTGAGGATCTCGATGACCTGCACACCACCGGTACGGGACTCTGCGCGCCGGCGGATCCGGAGTTTCTGGATTGGCTCGAGGGCGTGACCCGGCGGCGGGTGGCGCTCTGCGACCGCGGCGCCGGAGCGGCCGCCTATCTCGTCCAGGCCGTCCAGTCCTTCGAGTTTCCGGTCCCGCTCGTGGCGGGCGAGCCGGCCCTGTTGCGCGTGTTCCTGACCGCGGCGCGCGAGACGGGCGCGGGCATGCCTCCCGTCCGCGCCATCTTCCACCGGGACGGATCGGTGATACATGAGGTCGAGATTCTGGCGAAATCCGATCCGATCCCGGCGGAGATCGACGAGGGCTCGCTGGCGAACTCCGCGAACGCCGAGATCCCTGGCTGGGTGATCCAGCCCGGCCTCGAGGTCGTGATCGAGCCGGACCCGGACGAGACGCTGGACCCGGCGCTCGGCGTGGCGCGGCGCATCCCGGCGACGGGCCGGATGGCCGTGGATGTGCGCGCGATGCCGGTGTTCGAGTTGACGCTCGTGCCCTTCATCTGGGACGAGGACCCGGATTCCTCCATCGTCGAGATCACGGCTGCCATGGCCGCTGACCCCGAGGGCCACGAACTGCTCGAGCGTACACGCCTGCTGCTGCCGATTTCCGGGATGGATGTCGTAGCGCACGAACCGGTCGCGTCGCCGACGAACGACGGCTTCGAGATCCTCGGGTTGACGGAGATGATTCGGATCGTCGAGGGCGGGCGCGGCCACTTCCTTGGGGTCATGGCGGGACCCACGGGGCCGGGCGGGCTCAAGGGCGTGGCGAACGGCATCGGAAGCTGGTCGAGCTTCTCGGTCCTCGACTCGGAGACCATCGCGCACGAGTTCGGCCACAACCGCGCGCTCTACCACGCGCCGGCGTGCGGAGCCGGCGGTCCAGACCGGTACTATCCCTTCGAGGGGAACATCGGGGCCTGGGGCTACGACTTCCACACGGGCGAGCTGGTGCCGCCGGACCGATGGGACTTCATGTCCTACTGCGAACCGACCTGGGTCAGCGACTACCAGTTCACGAACGCCGTGCGGTACCGCCTCGAAACCGAGACCGGCTCGATCGTCGTCGCGGCAGACTCCCGCCCGGCGGCCACCGCCCGGACGCTCCTTCTCTGGGGCGGGCTGGACGGCGAGGGCGCGCCGCACCTCAGGCCGGCCTTCTTCGCGGATGCGCCGCCGATGCTGCCATCGGCGGACGGCGCATGGTCCGTCACCGGCCGGGATCCCTCGGGCGTCCTGCTCTTCTCGCTGTCCTTCGACATGGCGGAATTCACCGACACCGACGACGAGCGCGCCGGTTTCGCGTTCGCCCTGCCGGTCGCCTGGACGGGCGAACTGGCGAGCATCGCCCTCGAAGGCCCGGGAGGCTCGGCCAGCCTCGACCGCGACACCGACGACCCAGTAACCATCCTGCGCGACCCGGCCACGGGCCGCATCCGGGGCATCCTCGACGGAGTTCCGGGTGCGGCGGCCCCGGGCACGGCCGCAGCCATCGCGGCGACCGCCCAAGACATCGAGATCCTATTCAGCCGGGGGATCCCGGGCGCGGGGCAGGAGCAACGCTGAACCCGACCGACAACGTGGATCTTCAAGCAAGACGTTCGCGCTGCACCCCCCAGCGGCGCTGTGGCCCGAATCCGAAACCGGATCGCGGCGCACGGCGTAGCGACTGACGGCGGCTCGTCCCGGAGCCGGATTTCCGGCTCGGTCGGAAGCCGGAACGACGCGCGGCTCCGTCGATGCCCCGGCGCTCCCGCTTACGACCGTACTGGAGCGCGGAAACGACATGGGGGTCCGATGCGCACTTTGGCCGCCCGGAGATGCGCACCGCCCTTTTCCGTTCATCCGCTGGCTTGGCAACGTCTTTCGGCCTCGCTGCCCCGTTCGCCCGGTGCGTACAGGGCGCTCAGGCCGTGGACGGTAGCGACCCGGCAGTCCGAGGGCCTGCTACGGGTTCGGGGGCAGGTGGGTTTGCGCACCCCCTGCCCCGACCCTTTTCGGGTCGCTACCGAACCAACGATCCCTCGCGGGAAGGCCAAGGGTGCCGCCATGAGTGGCGGTGGACGACCGGAACGGCCACGTCCGATTCGGATTCGAGCGCCCCATGCGGACGGCGGACCCTGCCG
>JAJDTB010000075.1 GCA_022827345.1 Gemmatimonadota bacterium
TGAGCGACAACGGCCGCGAGTACTGCGGCCGGCCGGACAAGCACCCCTACGAACTCTTCCTGCAGCTCGAGGAGATCGAGCACCGCACCACGAAGGTCGGAAGGCCCCAGTCGAACGGCTTCATCGAGCGCTTCCACCGCACGCTGCTCGAAGAGCATCTCCGGATCAAGGGCCGCACGACCTGGTACGAGGCCGTCGACGAGATGCAGGAGGACCTCGACGCTTATCTTGAGACCTACAACACCCGCAGGCCTCACCGCGGCCGCGGGATGGAGGGACGGACGCCCTACGAGGTCTTCAAGGCCGGGATCCCGAAGAAGTCCCCGGCCCGGAAGAAGAAGGCCAGAAAGGAGGTCAAGCCAGCAGCGTAGAACTGACCTCGGCGAGGCCGGGTGTCAGGTGAATACCATACTTGTACACACGGAACAATCCCAAGTCAGTGTCTCGTTCCACCGGTCTTCTGCATCCTGAAAGCGTGAGATGATATATGGCCAACGAATAGCCCACTCTTGTTCTCGCCTCGGGAGACTTGAACGGCTCGCTCTACGTCCACTTCCCGGGTGTTGGCACTACGGTAGATTTCCCGTATCGCCTCCGGTGGCGGGTCTATCACCTTGACGGGCCACCCGTTGGCATCCTCCTTCCCAGTGTCGCGAGCCTGCTCCAGGTCAACAAGCAGCCGGACTTCCTTCTCGTACGCCCACGTTATCCCCTTCACCAGCAAGAGCCGAGATAGTGACTTCCAGCCCGCTCCAATCTCTGCCAGTCTCGTCCGTGTAAGGAGCCGTAACCCCTTGCTGCTCCGACCAGCACGCAACTCACGTTCCATGTGCTCACGGTGGACGAAATCCAGCCAAATAGTCTCACCTTCCGACGGTAGGTAGGTGGGAGCTAGTTCCGAGTAGACCACCGGCCTCAACTCAAAGCCGAGGGCTCTCAGCGCTTTCGTGTCGTAGCCCACGACTATGCCGATATTGCCAACCTAATGCGCCCACATGGTAGGAACCAGTACGTCTGTGCTCAACGAAACCACGCCCACACGCGGATTCAAGTATTTCTGGATGAACGTTGAAAGCCTCACGTCACCGTAGCGAAGCGACCGCGTCAACATTTCCTCCCATGGCACCGCAATCCCCAAATGCTCCTCCGTTTTCGATTGGACCGCAGCCAAGAATGCCAGGGTGTCCTGCTCCTCGTCGCCCTTCATCGTTGTGACATTGCATTCCATGTCGTCGTTGAGGGCCAGCAACTGAGTCGCCCGCAGGCTACTCGGCGCTCCCCTACCGATGAGCTTCCGGGGAATGTACTTGTAGAGGACGGCGGGAATCTCAGCGTCGCCCCACACGGATCGCTCCGCGCACTCATCGGCTTGGTGCGTCTCAAGCCAGTAGCCAGCGAGCTGGTCCATTACCGAGGCCGCCAACTTGCGTCCCTCGCGGCCCCGCGCTGCCATTTGTAGGGACGCTCCGGTCACACGAGCCACCGTTTTTCGGATAGCCTGTTCGCTGTACGGGTGATAACGGCCGTGTATGGAGCCGAAGCTGCACCGGCAGCAGCTCGTGGAAGCGCACGGCCAGGTGATGGTTCTCGACGAAGACCTTTCCCCTTGAAGTGGAGCCGTGGCAAGGAGCCCTCCTCTGGTGTGTCCAGGGTATCCCGGGTGTTCCGCCCCCATCGGACGGATATTCCGCTCTCCAAAATAAGTCCCATCCTACCGGCGTGCAGGTGACCTGCGCCGCCAGGTCACCGCCTCGTCGCGGGGCGGATCACCAGCGCGGACACCCCTTCCGAAGGCATCGGCCACATCCGCCGGAACCACGGGCGCGTGGATTGACCGGGTGCCGTAGGGCGGGGGACAGACATCGACGGCCGGACCACTTCACGGAAGTGCCCAAGCAGCGCCCGCCCCTGCTGGAGGTCTACCGCCACGGTCGGTTCCCTGATAGAGTCAATGGACCATGAGTATCAAGGCCGAGTACAAGGACGGGGTGTTCGCGCCCCTGCAGGAGGTGGAAGAACCCACCCCCGGCGAGGTCTATCAGGTCTTCTCCGAGAGTGAGTTGAGACGGCTCGCGGCCGCTGTTCCGTGGTTGAAGGCCTCGGAGCCCAGCTTCGAGTTCTGGGAGAACGAGGAGGACTCCGTCTACGATGGCCTATAGGCAGGGCGACATCGTTCTCGTCTCCTTCCCCTTCACCGACCTCACTTCATCTAAGAGACGCCCCGCGCTGGTCCTGTCCCCGGATTTCTTCAACGCCGCCGGAGAGGACCTCGTGCTGGCGGCAGTGACCTCCCACATCACGGATGACCCGAACGCGGTGCGTCTCTGGCACGGTGACTTCGTGGAAGGCGGGCTTCCCAAGCCATCGATGGTGAAGGCAACCAAGCTGTTTACGATGCACTCCTCGCTCATCGTCAAGCGGATCGGTGCCCTCAGGACCGAGAAGATGGAGGACGTGCTACGGACACTGCGCGGCTTCTTCTCCTGAGGGTCGGATGTAGTAGCCGGATAGGCCCCCGCGCCGGCGGGAATCGGCACCCACGACGTGCCAAAAGGCACAAACGTCCCCGCCAGGACTCGAACCTGGGGCCTACTGCTTAGGAGGCAGTCGCTCTATCCATCTGAGCTACGGGGACCGATCACCAGGCGTCCCCTGACCAGGGGAAGGGCTCCGGTGGCGCAACAAGATCGTCACGGGAATCCCCGATAGCAAGGGAGGCGGGGGCTGCGACAGAGGCGGGGACGGCGAAACCGGTGGTATCTTTCGGGTGACGAGACGCAGACACCGATACAGGGAGTTTCTTCGAATGACGACGAGCGCCTTTTTTCTGCTTCTGGCCGGAGTCCAGGCCGGACCCGACCGGATCGAACTGGATCCCGGCAGCCTCACTCTGGATGTCGGAGAGAGAGCCTCCGTAACAGCCACGGTGTTCGACGAGAGCGGGACGGTCCTGGCCGACGCGCCACTGCTGTGGATGGCGATGTCGCCCGAGGTCGTCGAGGTGGACCAGAACGGGCGCGTATGGGCGGTGGGGCCCGGGGAGGGAAGGATCGCGGCCCGCGCCGGCAACGTGATGAGCTTCGCCACGGTGGTGGTCGAGGCAGTACCGGTCGCCGCGCTGGACGCATCGCTGGCGGCATCGACCCTCGTGACCGGCACCAGCGCACCGGTGCGGATCCGCGCGACGGGCCCCGACGGCGAACCGGTCATGGCGCCCGACGTGGACTACGCGTCCTCCGACGAGGCCGTCGCGGGTGTGGACGCGACCGGCCGGGTGTACGCGCGCACGCCTGGACAGGCAACCGTGACAGCCAGCGCCGGCGCCGTCAGCGCCACCGTCTCCGTCACGGTCGAGCAGGGCGATCCCGGCGCCGTCGAGATCGTCCCCGCCGAGATCCGGGCACGCACAGGCGATGTCATCCGCTTCGAGGCCCGCGGCGCCACCACACTCTACCCGGAGTGGAGCGTCAGCGGCGCCGGCGCGCAGATCGAGGCCGAGGGGACCGAGGGCGTCTTCGTCGCCGAGCGGCCGGGCACCTACCGGGTGACCGCGATGTACGGCGAGGGCAGGGCGGCCACGGGGTCGGCCGAGATCACCACGCGCATCGAGGAGGCCGAGCTGGTCACGGTCGGGCGGGGCGCCGCCGCGGACCACCACTCGGGCGACACCTGGGTCTTCGAGGGGGTGAACGGCCGCGACTACGCCTACGTCGGGACCTACATGTACGACTGGATGAAGGCGTGGGACGTGACCGATCCGTCCGCGCCGGTCCTCACCGACTCCATCCAGCTCGACGCCCGCCGGATCAACGACGTCAAGATCCATCCCGACAACCGCATCGGCATCCTCACCCGCGAAGGAGCCTCGGACCGGCGCAACGGCATCGTCATCCTCGACCTCTCCGAGCCCGCGCACCCGACGATCATAACGGAGTACAAGCGCACCGTCCCCGGGGGCGTCCACAACGTGTGGATCGAGGGCGACCTCGTCTACGCCGTCCACAACGGGACCAGCGACATCCACATCATCGACATCTCGGACCCCGCCAATCCCGACGAAGTGGGGCGCTGGGGCATGCCCGAATCCGACCACAAGTCGCTCCACGACGTCATCGTGCAGGACGGCTACGCCTACCTGTCGTACTGGGATGACGGGGCGGTCACGCTCGATGTCGGAGCCGGCACGCACGGAGGAACACCCACCGAGCCCACGCTCGTATCGCGCTACAAGTACCCGGTCGGCAACACCCACACCGCCTGGCGCGCGGGCCGCTACCTCTTCGTCGGAGACGAGATCTTCCCGCAGGTGTGGGACGCGGACGCGCCGATCGAGGCCCGCGGGTACATCCACGTGCTCGACATGCAGGATCCGGACAACCCGGTCGAGGTCGCCCGCTACGAGGTGCCGGAGGCGGGAGCCCACAACATCTGGGTGGAGGGGGACCGCCTCTACGTCGGGTATTACCAGGCAGGCCTGAGGGTGGTGGACATCTCCGGGGAGCTGCGGGGCGACCTGTACCGCCAGGGCAGGGAGATCGCGATCCTCAAGACCACCGACGCCGAATCGACCGTCCCGAATTGGGGGATGACGTGGGGCGCCCAGATTCACAAGGGCCACATCTTCACGTCGGACCTGAATTCGGGATTGTGGATCGTGAAGCTGGTCGAGGGGCAGAGGATCATCTCCTGAGCATCATCTCGCACACTGCGTGAGAGATCGGGACACGACGGCCAAGTCCTCTCCGGCGGTCGCGCCAGCCCTCCCGGCGACCGCGCAGGACCGGTGCGGGCCGCCAGCGGCCGACTTCGCGCGGGCCCGCGAACGCATCCGCGACCTGATCTGGCGCACGCCGGTGCTTCCGGTCGAAACCCCTGCCGGCCAGGTGGCCCTCAAGCTGGAGTCACTCCAGCGAACCGGCTCCTTCAAGGTGCGGGGAGCGGCGAACCGGATCCTCAAGCTGGACCGGGCAGAGCGCCGCCGGGGCATCGTCGCGGTCTCCTCCGGCAACCATGGCCGCGCCGTCGCAGAGGTTGCACGCCACATCGGCATCGCCGCCACCGTCTGCGTTCCCGACTGGGCGGACCCGCTCAAGCTGCGCGGGATCGAGGAGGCCGGCGCTACGCTGGTCTTCTGCGGCAACAGCTACGACGCGGCCGAAGAGCGCGCGGCGGCCCTCGCCACCTCGCGCGGGCTGACGCTCATCCACCCCTTCGACGATCCCGACGTGATCGAAGGGCAGGGGACCATCGCGCTCGAGCTGCTCGAGCAGGTGCCGGATCTCGAAGAGGTGCTCGTGCCCCTGTCCGGCGGGGGTCTCGTCGCGGGTGTCGGACTGGCGGCGCAGGCCGCCGGGGTTCGTGTGGTCGCCGTGTCCGCGCGGCGCGCGTCGGTGATGGTGCAGAGCATCGATGCCGGAAGACCCGTCCAGCTGCCCGACGAGGAAACGGTGGCTTCGGCGCTGTCGGGCGGGATCGGGCTCGATAATCGGTTGACGTTCGATATTGTAAAGGAGGTCGCGGCCGAGCACGTGATCGTCGAAGAGGACGAGATCCGCGGGGCGGTAGCGTGGTGTTTCCACCGCCACCGCCTGGTGGTCGAGGGCGGGGGGGCTGTAGGGATCGCGGCGCTCCGGTCGGGGTACAGGCCTGCAGGACGTGCCGCCACAATTGTATCCGGCGGCAATATTGATCCGGCGGCGCTCACGGCGCTGGCCGATTGAGGAAGGGCAATTGATGGCTACCAGCCCCAAATGCGATCACGACCACTCCCGCGACATTCGGGAGATGAGCAAGCGGCGGCTCTCCATCGCCCTGGTGCTGATTCTCGGGTACATGGTCGCCGAGATCGTCGGGGGGATTCTGGCCGGCAGCCTGACCCTGCTGGCGGACGCCGGCCACATGCTGACCGACGGCGCCTCCATCGGACTCGCCCTGGTGGCCATGCACTTTGCCACGCGCGCGCCGTCCATGAAACGGACCTACGGCTACCATCGCCTCGAGATCCTCGCCGCATTGGTCAACGCGCTGACGCTCTGGGGCATCTCCGTGTGGATCATGGTCGAGGCATTCCACCGATTCGCCAGCGCCCCCGAAGTCGGAGGCGGGCTGGTGCTCGGCGTCGGTTCCGTCGGCCTGGTGGTCAACGTGATCGTGGCGGCGATGCTGCACAGATCGGCGAAGCACAGCATCAACGTCGAGGGCGCCTTTCAGCACGTGATCGCCGACCTTCTGGGCTCGGTCGCGGTCGTGGTCTCCGGGGTTCTGATCTGGGCGTTCGGCTGGTACCTGGCGGACCCGATCCTGAGCGTCGTCATCGGGATCCTGATCCTGGTGAGCGCCTGGCGCCTGCTCAAGAAGACCGTTCATGTCCTCCTGGAGGGCGCCCCCGATCACATCGACCTGTCCCGGCTCTGCGACGCATTCGTCGGTGTCGAGGGCGTCCGCGGGGTCCACGACGTCCACGTGTGGACCCTTGCCTCGGGCTACGACGCACTCACCGCCCACGTGATGATCGATCCCGCCGACGACGGACTGAGCCGCGACGAGTTGCTCGGCCGCCTGAGGACCATCGCGTACCGGGAGTTCCAACTTCAGCACATCACCCTGCAGCTCGAGACCGAAGCCGACGGGTGCATGGAGGTTCACCAGACGGAAAGGCCGCTCCACGCCGCTTCCGCGGTGCTCTGATCCGGTTCCCGCCACGATCCGGCGTTGACCCCAATTCCGCGCCAGCATTAGTGTTCAGCAGTCACCCAAGTCAAACCGAAACGGATCTCTTCGACTCATCATGGGCAAATACAGCAAGCCGGGTACCGGCCCCGTAAAAGACGTCAATCCCGCTGAACAGGAAGATGTCTTCGTCGCCAGGATGCTCACCTTCAGCGAGTGGGCTCAAAAGAACCGGTCCGCGCTGACGATCGGCGTCGTGGCCGCAGTGCTCGGGGTAACCGCACTCGTGTACTACGGCAACTATCGCGAGTCGCTGAATACCGCCGCGGCAGCGCAGCTGGAAGAGCTGCAGCAACGGCTGGAGATGGGCGACCAGGCTGGTGCACAGGCCGACCTGCAGCTGTACCTCGAACGCTTCGCGGGCACGCCGTTCGCGGACGAAGCGCGGGTATCGCTGGCGCAGATCACGGCCGGCATGGGCGATCCGGCCGCCGCCGCAGAGGTGCTCGAACCCGTCGCGGGCGATGTGGGCGATCCTCTCGGAGCCCAGGCCGCCGGCCTCCTGGCCGCCATCTCCGAAGACGCAGGGAACCCGCAGATGGCCGAGGGATTGTACGAGCGACTGGCGGACCGGGCCGAACTGAGCTTCCAGGTCCACGACGCGCTCGCCGACGCCGCCCGCGTCAAGCGCGATCAGGGGGACATCGCCGGCGCACTCGCGGTCTACGACCGGCTGCTCGCGGAGATGGACGAAGGCGATCCCGGACGGGGCGTCGTGGAAATGCGCCGGGCCGAGGTGGTCGCGCTGCTGCGCTGAATTCGCTTCAGGTTCTTGCGAACCAAGCGTCTGGCCGACCTGCGATTTCGACGCGGGAATTATCCCGTGGACGGGCCAGATCCATTGAATCCACTGAATAATCGCTGTATTTGGTTCGTATAATATATATTATGTAAAGTTACGTCCTGGAGTGGCACGGACCTCCGACGTTGGATTGACCAGAGCCGCTCCCCTGCCGCCCGCAGCGGCGCAACAGAGCCCGCTACCCAGCCCCCCTACCGAAACAACTCCTCGATCCGTCCGGCGAGCCCGGCAGTCATCGGCGCGCTCGACAGGTTCGCGACGATCGCCACAATGAGCCCGTTGTCTCGGTTCATGGTCAGCATGGTGCGGCCGCCGACCGATCCGCCGCCGTGCGAGACGATCCGCTCGCCGTGCGCGTTGGTGCTGGAACCCCAGCCGACGCCGTATCCGGTCTCGCTGCCGTCCCGTGTCGTCTGGGACGTGAACAGCACCTCCAGCGTCTCCGCCTGGAGGTATCCGGGCTCCAGATGGCCGTTTGCGAAGACCAGCAGGTCCTCCGGGGTCGAAATGAAACCACCGCCCGCCCATTTGTAGCTGTTGTCGACGTAGGGAGCGTTCACGACCTGCCCGTCGGCGTCCCTGATGTAGAAGCGGGTCCTGTGCTCGATGATCGGTCGGTTCCTGTCGGCAAACGTCTCGTCCATTGCGAGCGCGCCGAAGACCTCGCGGTCCATGAAATCGAGGAACGCTTCCCCGCTGGCGCCCTCGATCACCGCGCTGATCAGGTTCCAGGCGTAGGACGAATACGAGAACTCGGTGCCGGGTTCGTTGATCAGCGGATCGTCCTCGAAGATGACCAGTCCGGACATCACGTCGGGATAGTTGACCGCGGAGAAGTTCTCCATTTCCGCATAGTGGCGGATCCCGCCCAGGTGCCCCGCGAGCTGCCGGGTCGTCACCGGAAAACGCTTCGTGGGAAACGACGGCACATAGTCCTGCACGGGAGCATCCAGATCCAGCGCGCCCCGCTCCAGCAGCACGCCGAGCGCCGCCGCCGTCATCGGCTTCGACACGCTGCCAACGCGGAACACAGTCTCTGGTGTGACCCTCACACTGTGCGTCAGATCAGAATATCCAAAGCCTTCGGACCAAACAACTTCCGAAGCACGTCCCACGGCCACCGAAAGTCCGGGGATCGCCTCTGCCGCCATCAGCGAATCGATGAGCAGGCGCGCCGAATCCGCAGCCGCATCGTACCCGGCCGCAACCGTGCCGGCCTCGGCTTCCGGTTGACCACCCGCCTGGCCCCCTTCTCCACACGCGCCCGCCCCCGCGACCGCCAGCAGCAGGAAAAGGACCGGAATCCGCTGAAGACCATCGAACCACACCCTGAACAACGAACGTTCCATCATCTCAACTCACTTCGGAAGTAGACTGCGCAGCACGAACCCGACATTCGCCGGGCGTTCGGCCAGGCGGCGGACATACCAGGGGAACCAGTGCTCCCCGTAACTGATGAGCACCCGGACGCCCTTGCCCGCCCCCGCGAGACGCCTCTGTTCCTGTTCGGCGATCCCGTAGAGCATCTGGTACTCGCAGGCGTCGCCTCCCACGCCGTTCGCCTCCGCCCAGGACTCGATTCGCCGGATCAGCCGGGCATCGTGGGTCGCCAATCCTACGCGAACCCCCGCCTCGCGGGCGTCGGGGGCGAGCATGCGAATCGCCTGATCGAAGAACGCCTGATCGACGTCCGCCTTCACCGGCAGCGCGACCTCGGGAGATTCGGCGTAGGCGCCCTTCACCAGCCGCACGGCCGGCCCCAGAGGAATGAGGGATTCGAGGTCGTCCGGCGTGCGATGCAGGTAGGACTGGAGACAGATCCCGAACTTTGGGTGATCGGCGCGAATGGAACGGTACAGATCGAGCGTCGGATCCACGTAGCGGCTGTACTCCATGTCCAGCCAGACCCAGTTGCCCCACGCCTCGGCGGCCGCGGTCACGCGCCGCAGATTCTCCTCCGCAACGTCGATGCCCAGATCGAGTCCCAGGTGCGTCGGCTTGAGCGACAGCTCCACATCCAGCCCCGCGGCGGCGATCGCCTCGGCGGTGTGGATGTAGTGGTTCGTCACCGAACGAGCTTCGGCCTCGTCGGCCACGTTTTCGCCCAGAAAGGTGATGAGCGCCGGGATCCGGTGCTGCTCGACCATCGACCGCGCGGCCCCGAGGGCATCGTCCAGCGTCTCGCCGGGCATGAAGCGGCGCACCGCCCGCCGCACGAAGCCGTACCTCGGCAACGTGTTCTTGCACCAGCCGTTTTCGGACATCCACAGGAGTGCTGACCGTATCATGGCCCGGAAACTGGTCTCTGGAGGCTCAATCCGCCAGTGTCTCGTCGCGCAAACTCAGCAGAGCGCTGGAGATGCGTTCCGAAGTCCCGTCGAGCGCCGCTTCGCGGGCCGCCCGCGTATCGTGGACGCCGAAGTGGAGGGGCTCGCCGTAGCGGACGAAAACCCGCGACCGCCAGCGCCGGCGGCTCCAGCGGGGCCAGGCCCTGTAGGTACCGGAAACCGAGCACGGGACAACAGGTGCGCCCGCCCCGAGGATCAGCCGAATGGAGCCTCGGCGAAACGGCTGCAGCGCACCGTCCCAGCTGCGCTCGCCCTCGAGGTAGATCCCGACGCCGTCACCTCGCCGGAGCATCCGCAGCGCCGTGCGGACCGACTGCGGATCGACCCGATAACGCCGGGCGGGAATCGCCCCCACGCGCGGGAGAAACCACCGAAACACCGCGCTGGAGGAGAACTGCGTGCTCTTGGTGAAGAAGTGGACCGCCCGCGGGCAGAATCCCTGCACCAGCACCGGATCGAGGATGCTCTCGTGGTTGGCCACGAGAAAGAACGGGCCCGTGCGGGGGATGTTCGACCTCCCGGACACCGCCGGCCGCGCCAGCACCCGCGTGAGCAACCTCGCGATGACGCGGAAGAAGGGATACCAGGCGCTCACGGTCGAGCGACGATCCGCGGCTGGTACTCGATCACCCTGCCCCGTCCGGCGCGCTTCCACGCGTCGGCGATCAGGCGCCGCATGAGCGTCTCCCACCGCCGCGGCGAATCAGCGATGAAACGGAGCTGCACCAGCCGCTCGCCGGGGAGCGACAGCTGCAAGGACGAGGAAGACGCCTGCACGGCGCCGATGTCCAGGTGCCGCCAGCGTCCCGCACCGGTTCGCCCGCCGTCCACGGACACCGTGTCGCGATCCACGGTGATCGCCCCTTCCCCGGCCGGACCCATCGACTCGGAGAAGCCCCGCAGGACGCCGCCGTGCCACACCGCATCCTCGGCGATCCGCCACGACACCATCGCCCGCGCGGTGTATTCGATAGTCCCGTCCGGCGCCGTCGCCCGGGTCATCGGTCCGCCGTGCGCGTCGATTCTGCGACACAGCTCCCGCGCGCCGATCCGGGTCGCCCTTGCGTCCCCCGAAGCGGTCATCCACAGCCGTCCCCGCCGGCGCTCGATCAGGACCCCGCACGACCCGCATCGCGCTTGATCCCGCTCCCCCTCCATCGGATCGTGACCGCATTCGGGGCAGCGGTAGCAAAGGTCGACGAGCGCCACTGTGTCACAGCTTCCCCAGCAGATCGAGGATGCGCAGCGCCCACACCCGCCACACGGCTTCGCGGATGATCCGGCCGGACATCTTCGATTCGCCGCTGTCCCGTTCGGTGAAGACGATCGGGACTTCCCGGAGGGTGTAGCCGGCCCGGCGGGCGCGCAGCTTGAGCTCGATCTGGAAGCTGTAGCCGTTCGACTGGATCCGCTCGAGCCCGACGGACTCGATCACCTCCCGCCGGAAGGCGTTGAAGCCTCCGGTCATGTCGTTGATGGAAATCCCTGTAATGGCGCGCGCGTACCACGAGCCGAAGAGGCTGATCATCAGCCGCCGCAGGGGCCAGTTCACCACCGTGATGCGTCCGCCGACGTAGCGGGATCCCACCGCGACATCCACCTCCTCGAGGGCCTCGATGAGCGCCGGAAGCCGGTCGGCCGGATGCGACAGATCGGCGTCCATCTCGACCAGCGCATCGAAACCATGCTCCAGTCCCCATGCGAATCCGGCCACGTACGCGGCGCCAAGGCCCATCTTGCCCGCCCGGTGCAGCACGTTCACGCGCTCGCTTGCACCCGCGAGTTCATCGGCCAGCTGACCGGTGCCGTCGGGTGAGTTGTCGTCGACCACGAGGATGTGGAAGGCCTCTCCCTGCGCCAGTATGAGCGGGACGACGCGCGGCAGGTTGTCGCGCTCGTTGTAGGTGGGCACGATGACGAGGACGCGTTTCATGCGGGTCATGCCGTGCCTCCGGTGGCCGGCTCGGCGCCTTCGGTGTCGCCGGGATGGGGCGCGGCGCGGGCGGGTTTGCGCAGCGCGAACGCCCCGGCCGAGGCCGCCACCAGCTCGGCAGCGGTGATCCACACCCGCTGCAGAGCGGCGAGGATCAGGCTCGCTTCGGCTCCCAGCACCGGGGTGAGCAGGCCCAGCAACGATGATTCGCGGATGCCGAGCCCCGCCGGCGCGAAGACGGCGAGATAGCCGGCGAAGTAGGCGGCAGCAAAGGCCGTGATCCCGATCCCGAAGCCGAACTCCATTCCCAGACCCCGCCCCAGGCATACGAAAGCGGCGCCGAAGACCAGCCAGTTGACGATGTAACCGGGCAGGAGCAGCAGCAGGGCGCGGCCGCTCGGGTCCGGGAGGTTCCGGTCATGGCCGCTTCGCCGGAGCACCCAGCGCACCAGGGCCCCCGCTCCCCCGAAGTAGAGGAATCCCCCCAACGCGGCCACCATCCCCACGCCGACCCCCACCTGCCACGCCTCCGAGAGGCCGGCCGACCACACGGCGACCCACCCCCCCACCGCCGCCGCCGCGAGCAGGTTGACCATCTGGGCCGTCACCGCCGCCGCCGTCGCGCGCACCCCCGAGATCCCCCGGCGGCGCGCCATCACGGCCACCCCGGCAAGGGCCAGGATCTTGCCCGGCACGTACCTGCCCAGGTTCGCGATCAGCAGCACGGCGGCGCCCTCGACCACCCCCACCCTGCGCTCGCCGAACTCCACCAGGTTGCGGGACCACAGCGCGGCCGTGACCGCAAACGTCACGAAGACGAGCGCCACGGAAAGAGCCAGGTACGGCACGTTCGGCCGCACCAGCCGCCAGTCCACCGTCCCCACCTCCGACAGCCGGACCCCCGCCCCGCGCAGGATCAGCCAGGTCACGCCGACCGTCAGGATCAGCTTGACGGGCGTCACCCACCAGCGCTTGCGGCCGGCCGCGGACGGCTGCCCGCTCCCCGCCGGAGATTCGCGACCGGTCATCCGGCCCCTCGTCCGCGGCCAAGCCACCCAGGCATACCCGGCACAAACGACAACCCGAAGAGCAGAACCGTGATCACCGAGGCGGCGATGCTGAGCCGCAGCGCGCTGCGCACCGTCGGGGCCGTATAGCGCAGCGTCACCGCGTGGTCTCCGGCCGACGGGATCTCCACCGCCTGCAGCGTGAGATTGGCCCGGCGCACCTCGGCGGGCTCACCGTCCACCTCCGCCACCCACCCCGGGAACCAGTTCTCCGACACGACCAGCAGCGCGGGACCGGCCGTCGTCACCCGCAGGCGGCGCTCGTCGGGCTCGTTGAGGTCCCAGACGACCTGGCCGCCCCCCCCTCCCGGCAGCGCCAACGACGGCGGCTCCGCCAGGATCGCCTCGCGCGCCGGGTCGAATCCCGGCGACAGGATCCGTGCGAGCGCGGCTTCGTCGTCCGCGAGGACGGTGGCGGCGGGCACCACCCAGGCCTTGTCCAGGCCGGGCGGATAGGCATACACCGTCATCACGCCCCTCGGGGTTCGCGCCGAACTCAGCGCCTGGGCGCCCTGGAACGGCGGCCGTCCGGCTGCCTCTTCGGGCCACACCAGGTACTTCACGTTCATCATCCGCAACACGTTCTGGTGCCGGGTGTTGGCGCCCTGGCGCACGCTGGCTTCGAGGCCGAGAAGCTGGCGGTAGCGGGCGAGGTCGTTGGGATGATGTCCGGTCAGGATGTCCAGGCCATGCATGCCGTATTCCACGGCCTGGTCGTCGCCCCGCAGGTCGGCGACCCGGAAGGGCGGCTCGGCGTCGCGCCGCTGCTGGAGGTATCGCGTGTTGGCATTCGGCGCGGCCCAGGCGTGGAAATCGAATGTGCGGATGAAGGCCCGATCCACCCGCCCGAGGTCGACGGCGACCAGGAGGGCCAGAAGGGCCAGGCCCGCCGTCAGGGGCATCTTCCCTTCCCTCACCGCCCACACCGCCGCGACGCAGAGCGCCGCCATCAGCAGGGCGATGAAGAATCCTCGCGTGATGAAGGGCGTCGCAGCCGCCAGCGCGGCAAGGCCCCGGTCGCCGATGTCGCCGTACACCATCGTCGTCCAGACGCTGCCCAGCACGCCGCTGCCCTGAAGCAGGAGGCCGAGCAGGAGCAGGCCGACGAAGGCGACGAGCGCGCGGCCCCGCCGGCCGCGGAAGAAACATCCCGGCGCCGGGCCCTCGCGGACCAGGTCGTCCACGCCGAGCGCGAGCAGGGTCGTCACCCCGAAGCTGATGAGGAAGGCGCTGATCGACGGGACCCGGAAGATGGAAATCCCCGGCACGATCTCGTAGAAGATCCGCCACAACGGCGTGTGCGTGCCAAGGGCGAAAAGGAGCCAGGTCGCGCTCAGCACCGCCAGGAACCACCGCAATCCCCTTCTCCGCCGACCCAGAAAGCCGAACAGGGCGAGCACAAGCACGGTAACGCCCAGGTACTCGTGGTTGAGCTTGAGCGCGTTGCGACCCCAGTAGGTTCCCCGGCCCCACTCCGCATCGGCCCCGCTGTTGCCCACGAACTCGGGCACCACCAGCGACGCCACCTCTTCCGGATGGAACGACCACGAACTCGCGTACGCGATCCGCTCCGCTGGCGTCGCCTCGACGGTGGTGGCGATCCTGCGCGACGACTCCGTGACGTACTGCGCTGCGGGGATCAACTGCACCGCGGCGATCCCCGCGCCCAATACCGAGCAACCGAGGAACACGGCGCCGGGGACGAGCGCGCGCCGCATCCCTCCGGCGGCCTCCGCCCTCCACAGACACACCGTGCGAAAGACCGCGTACGCCCCGACCGACATGAACAGGAAGTAGGAGGTCTGGAACTGCGTGGTCAGACAGGTCACGGCCACGGCGCCCGCCAGCCCCGCCATGTTGCGGCCCGAGGGCGAGCGCAGCACCGACTCTGCGGCCCAGAAGACCAGGGGGGCCAGCGCTGCAACCATCAGCTTCCCGTCGTTGCCGGGCAGAACCAACGTCACGATGACGGGGGCCATCAGCCACGCGATGCCCCCGACCGTCGCGGCCGCCCGCCCCATGCCCAGGCTCCGCACCCACCCGTACATGAAGAATCCGCCGCCCAGCACGTGCAGGACCAACTTCCACCCAAGCACCCGGTACGCATCGGCAATGAAGTAGAGGACGCTCGTCGGGTAGATGGAATCGCCGGCCGAAAGGGCCTCCAGGAACGGGATTCCGCCGAGGAGACGGGGACTCCACAGGGGGAAGTCGCCGGCGCCCAGCCGCTCGGCGAAGTACGCCCGCGCCATATACCCCAGCGAGAGCGAATCCTCTCCATGGAGCATCCGATCGGAGAAAACGAACTCGCCGAAGAGGATCAACGTCAGCAGCACAAAGATGCCGCCTGGAAGCCACCAGCCGATGTGCCCGATACTGTTTCTGGAGTCGGTCATCGGCGGGGCTTCCCTGGTGGCGATCCGGAGGACCCGCGGGAGAGGCTCGGCGCGTTCTCCCGAGGTCCGGCACTCAACGGTAAACCGCAGTTGCCGGGACCATCAAGAAACGCATTGGCCCGGGCACCCATCTCACACCTCCCCCGGTTTCACCGCAAGCACCGCGATCCTGCGCCTCAACAGGGGCATCCAGCCAAGCATCAGCCGCTCGAGAACCCTCAGCGCGGGCAAGTGCGATTCGGCGTAGCGCGCCCGCTCGATCCGGAACCCCGCGCCGGTCAGGATCTCCCTCATCCTGGGCATCGACTTGTAATCGACATGGGTGATGTCCCGCTTGAGGATGATGTCGTTGTTCTTGAGGACTTCGAGGATGTGGCTGCGGCACGGCGTCCACACCGCGAAGCGTCCCCCCGGCTTCAGCACCCGGAAGGCCTCGGCGGCCACCTCGCGGGAGTCGTCGGGATAGAGATGCTCGAAGAGATCGGCCGCCACGATCGCATCGAAGGAGGCCGCGCCGAGACCGGTCTCGCGCGCGTCGGCGACGCGGAAGTGCACGTTGGCGAAGCCGAAGGTCCTGAGGCGCCGGTCGCAGCTGGCGACCGCCCGCTCGGAGAAGTCGAGTCCGATGACTTCGCGCACGATGGAGCCCAGCGCGAAACTGATCGATCCCCAGCCGCAACCCAGGTCGAGCACCCGGTCCGAGGGCTGCGGCGCCAGGAGTTCAAGCACCTTCCTGACCCGGTATCGCTGAAAGGGACTGTCGAAGTCGTGCAGATGGACTCCGCCCTCGAGGTCGAAATAGTTCGACTCGTCGTAGTAGGCTTTGCCGATCCGTTCGTCCATCAAGCGCACCCTGCTCCGGTGTTGTCCGTCCGCGCGGGAAGACAATGTAATGTTTGCATTACATAATGTAATGTTTGCTTTACTATTGGCCCAACAGTGCCCCGTAGACCTCCTCATGCCGGTCCACAAGACGTTCGTTGCTCCACTGCCCCGCCACCATGGCCCGGCCGGTGGCGCCGCGTGCACTCAGATCCCGGTCCGCGAGCAGTTCCAGGACCTTCGCGGCCAGGGCGACGGGGTCCCCCGAGGGGAAGAGTCCTCCCACGGCTTCGTTCACGATCTCGGGCAATCCGCCGACAGCCGACGCCGCCACGGGCACCCCGCAGGCCATGCACTCCAGCGCCGCGACGGAGGTCGCCTCGACCAGCGACGGAAACACCGCCAGCTCGCCGGAGCAGATCAGTCCGGGCATCTCGGCGTGGGGCCGGGCACCGAGGAATTCGATCCGGCCGGCCACCCCGAGTTCCGCCGCGAGGGCTTCGAGCCTGCCGCGCTCGGGACCGTCGCCGATTACGACGGCGTCCACGTCCGCCCCCTCCGCGATCATCGGCATCGCCCGCACGAAGTACTCGACGCCATTCTTCGGGAAGAGCCGGCGCGGCACGATGAGCCGGCGCCTGCCATCCCGGGGCGGCAGCGAGCCTTCGACCGGCCTGAAGATTCCGGTGTCGACCCCGTTGACGAGCACCTCCACTGAAATGGACGAACCCAGGCTCTCCCCGACATCGGCGATCTCTTTGCTGGCAGCAAAGTTGTGGTCGCTCAGTTCAACCAGCTTGCCAAGCGCGGGCGCCACCGCCCGATTGGCCGCCAGCCGCAGAAAGTGTGACGTGTGCAGCGTGCACACCAGCGGCGTGCTCGATCCCGCGAGGGCCAGGGCGCAGGGGAGGAGCGACGGAAACGCCTGCGCGTGCACGATGTCCGCCCCGGCCACGAGAGCCCGGGTCCGCCCCGTCGAACCGGCCGCGTGCGCAAACCAGCCCAGGGCGTTGCGCGCCGGCAGCGGTGTGCGGTAGACCCCGATTCCGTCCACCACCTCGTGCCTGGCCAGCCCCGGCTGGGAGAGCGAGGTCACCACGGCCACTTCGTGCCCCCGGGCCGCCAGGCCGCGGCACAGGTAGTGGACATGGCTCTCGAGCCCTCCCACTTCGGGCGGAAAGTACACGCAGTGGACGACGATCTTCATGGCGCACTCCAGTCCGTGAGCGCGCGGGGAACGCCCGTGAGCTCGGCAAGGAGGATGTCGGCGATGCGCTCCCCCGCGCGGCCATCGCCGTAGGGATTCCCGGCCGGGCAGGCGGCGCGCCGGCCGGCGAGGTGCTGAGATGCCTCCGTGAGGATCAGCTCGGGGTCGGTGCCGACCAGGGTGGCCGCGCCCGCCCGCACCCCTTCCGGCCGTTCCGTCACCTCCCTGAGAACGAGCGTGTGGACGCCGAAGGCCGGCGCTTCCTCCTGGATCCCGCCCGAGTCGGTGAGCACCAGGCTCGCGCGTTCCAGCACCGCCACCAGATCCCCGTAGTCGAGGGGATCGATGAGGTGAACGCGGGGGCAGCCGCCCAGAATCCGATGGGCCGGCCCCTTCACGCGCGGATTCGGGTGGACGGGATAGAGGATGTCGATGTCGTCGAACCGTTCGGCCAGCGCGGCCACGGCGCCGAAGACCCGCTCCAGCGGCTCGCCGAAGGACTCGCGGCGGTGCGCCGTCAACAGCACCAGGCGGCGCGGTCCGGCCGCCAGCGCGGCGGCGGTCGCGTCGCGAACATCGGGAACGCGGCTGCGCATCTGGTGGAGCGCGTCCACCACCGTGTTCCCCGTTACGAAGATCCGTTCGGCTTCTATCCCCTCCGCGGCCAGGTTCGCCGCCGCCTCGGAGGTGGGCGCGAAGCAGAAATCGGAGACGGTGTCGGTCATCCTGCGGAGCATCTCCTCCGGGAAGGGCGACCACTTCTCGCGGCTGCGCAGCCCGGCCTCGACGTGCGCCAGCCTGCCCTGCTGGAAGAAGGTGACGACGCCCGCGAAGAACACGGTCGCCGTGTCGCCCTGCACGATCGTCACGTCGGGGCGGAAGTCCTCGGCGACCTCGCGCAGGCCGTCCATGCAGGCGTGGCCGACGTCGTAGAGGGTCTGGCCGGGCTTCATCAGGTCGAGATCGTAATCGGCCTCGAGGTCGAAGACGCCGAGCACCTGGTCGACCATCTCGGTGTGCTGGCCGGTGAGGGCGAGCCGGTGGGTACAACCCCCGCGGGCGTGCAGGGCACGGATCACCGGCGCCATCTTGATCGCCTCGGGGCGCGTGCCGATCACCGAGAGGATGCGCGGGCGGCGGGGGTGGACGGCCGTGGTCTTCCCGGCCGCGGCTGGGGAGCGGGCCAAGCTACTCCTCCCCCGCCCCGCTTCCACGTTCCCCGGGGCCGCGTTCCCGCCGCGCGGCGTCGAGCTCGTCGTGGACCGACGCGATCATCTCCCCCAGGAAGCCCGCCGCGAAGCAGAGCACCCCCACCGTCACCAGCAGTACCACCAGGTACAGGAGCGGCCGGAACCCCAGCCCCATGACGTAGCGCAGGTAGAGCGCGACCAGCCCCGTCAGCACGCCCACCCCCATCAGGAACAGCCCCGGCAGCCCGAACGCCACCATCGGCTTGCGGGAGAACCGCAGGTGGAACCACACGGCCACCAGGTCGAGCACGCCGCCGACGATCCGGCTCTTCCCCGAGTACTTGGCCTCGCCCGCGCGGCGCGGGTGCAGCTCGATGTCGATCTCGGTGGCGCTGAAGCCCTTGCGGTGCGCGAGGACCACGAAGAAGCGGTGCCAGTCGTGCCGCAGCCGCACGGCTTTCAGCACATCGGCGCGGAAGGCCTTCATCGAGTTGAGGTCGCTGACCGGCACGTCGAAGATGCGGCGGCTCAGCGCGTTGTAGATCGAGGACACGGCGCGCTTGTCGTACCGCCCGACCTTGCGCCCGGTGACGATGTCCCACCCTTCGTCGAGCTTGTCCAGGAAGCGCGGGATCTCGGCCGGAAGGTGCTGCAGGTCCGCGTCGAAGAGGACGATGTACCTGCGGTCGGTCGCTTCGGCCCCGGTGAGGAGCGCCTCGGTCTTGCCGAGGTTGACCCGGTGGCGCACCACCTTGAGGCGGTCCCATCCGGCGCCCTCCGCCTCGGCCGCCCCGGCGGTGCCGTCGGTCGAACCGTCGTCGACCAGGACGACCTCGCCGGTGAGTCCGAACTCCTCGAAGGCGGCCCGCAGCTCGGGGATGAGGTGCGGAATGTTCGGCGCCTCGTTGAACGCCGGCACAACCAGGGCGAAGTCGGCACGCGCGGTCGTCCTCACTCGGTCAGATCCGTTTTCTCATGCGCGCCGGCAGGATTCCCAGCTGGTCGCGGTACTTGGCCACTGTGCGTCTGGCGATCTTGACGCCCTCGCTCTTCAACAGGTTGACGATAGCCTGATCGGTAAGAGGGCGCTTCGAGTTCTCGTTGTCCACCAGGCTCTTGACCCTCGCCTGCACGCCCCGGGTGGACACTTCGCGGCCGGTCGCCGTCGGCAGTCCGCCGGAGAAGAAGAACTTGAGCGGGTACACGCCGGTGGGCGACTGGACGTACTTCTCGTTGGTCACCCGCGAGACCGTCGATTCGGCCATCCCGATGTGGTCGGCGACCTCCCTCAGCGTCAGCGGCTTGAGGTGCTGCACCCCCTTCTCGAAGAAGCCCTGCTGCCGGTCGACGATGAAGCGCATGACATTCAGCATCGTCTGGCGCCGCTGCTCGATGACCTGGATCAGCCAGTTGGCCGCGTTCAGCTTGTTCGAGATGAACTCCTTGTTCGATCCCTGGAACTTCGACCTGTCGGCCGCCACCTCCCGGTACGCCTTCGCCAGCCGCAACCGCGGCAGTCCGGTATCGTTCACGAACACCAGGTACTCCCCCCCTACCCTGTCGACGATCAGGTCCGGGATGACGTAGTGATCGGGATCGGAGGAGTACTGCTTGCCGGGCCTGGGATCCAGGGTGGCGATCTCGTCCGCGGCGTCCTGGACCTCGCGGGGGGGGATCTCGAGCGCGCGCGCGATCTCGGTCCAGCGGTGGTTGATGAGCGCGTCGAAGTGCTCCCGGACGATCGTGCAGGCCAGCGTGTCCTCCTTGTCGTCCCGCCGGAGCTGCAGTTCGAGGCACTCGCGCAGGGTGCGGGCGGCGACCCCGGGCGGATCCAGCGTCTGCACGATCCCGAGCACCTCCTCGACCTCTTCTGGGGTATGGGGCGCGAAGAACGCGGCCAGCTCCTCCAACTCGGCCTCGCGGGCCTTGTCGTCCTCGATGCCCCGCGCGCGTTCGAACGCTTCGTCGCGGGTGGCGTCGGCGGTCGCGTTCAGCCCGTCCGCCACGTCCTGCAGCGAACAGGACAGCGACCCGTCGTCGTCGATGTTGCCGACGATCTCGTCGGCGATCCAGAGCTGGCGGTCCCCGAGGTGGAGGAGTCCGAGCTGGTCGGTGAGATAGTCGTGCAGGTGCCGCGCCCCCACCACGGGTGCCTCGAAGTACTCGCGCGGCTCGTAGCGCTCCCTTGTACCCCCGACGTCGAATCCATCGAGAAGCACCTCGTCCCAGTCGACCTCGTCGTCGGGTTCGTCGGGTTCGTCCAGGCTCTCTTCGTCCACCTCGAACTCGTCGTCGCTGTCGGGCTCCGACAGCTCCAGGAACGGATTCTCGGAGAGCTCCTGCTCCAGCTTGGTCTGCAGGTCGAGCAGCGGCATGTACAGCAGGTCCATCGCCTGATAGAGGCGTGGGTTGACCTTCAGTTCCTGCCGAAGGTCGGCCCCCTGGTACAGCCCCGCCTTCAGCCCGCTCACGACGGCATCAGCTCACGGGCTCGGGAAAGCGCGAACGCATGCGCGCCGTCAGCGTCGGGCCCAGGTAGAGGTCGGCGACTTCGTCGTTCCAGACCAGTTCGGAGACCGTTCCGTGAACGCGGATGTGACCCTCGTACATGATGTACGCCCGGTCCACGATCTCCAGCGTCTGCTCCACGTTGTGATCGGAGATGATGACGCCGATGTCCCGGGTCTTGAGCTGTGCGACGATCTCCTGGATGTCGTGCAGCGCGATCGGGTCGATGCCGGCGAAGGGCTCGTCGAGGAGCATGAACTTGGGCCGCTGGACGAGCGCGCGGGTGATCTCGAGACGGCGGCGCTCGCCCCCGGACAGGGAGAACGCCCTGGCGTTGCGGAGGTGGCCGATCGAGAGCTCGCCCAGCAGTTCCTCGAGCCTTTCGGCCCGCTCCTTGCGGCTGAGGTCGAGCGTCTCCAGGATCGCCAGGATGTTCTGCGCGACCGTAAGCCGGCGGAAGACGGAGGGTTCCTGGGCCAGGTAGCCGACGCCCATCCTGGCACGCTTGTACATCGGCACGCCCGTGAGCTTGGCGTCGTCCAGGTAGACCTTGCCCCCGTCCGCCGCGATCAACCCGACCAGCATGTAGAAGGTGGTCGTCTTCCCCGCCCCGTTCGGACCCAGCAGGCCGACGATCTCACCCTGGCGGACCTCGATGTCGACGTTGGCTACGACGGCCCTCTTCCGGTAGATCTTCGTGAGGTTGGCGCCCCTGAGTGTCGAGGCCTGCACGGCGGCGGTCGTCCCGGAATCCGGGGCGAACAAAAGCTCATCTGTCACTTGCGGCGTTCCTTTCCGGTATGCGTTCGGCGACGGGCGTTGGGCTGACCCGTCGGGGTCGCGGCCGAAGGAGGGGCGGTGGCGGTGTCCGGATTCGCGGTGGCCGAATCGGCGGCGGCCGAGTCGGCGGCGACGGTCATCGAATCCACGGCGGCCGAGTCGGCGGGATCTCCGGGTGGACGCGGCTCCAGGTGATACCCCACTGTCTGGCCCTCCACATCCATGCTGACCACCTCCCGCCCTTCCAGGTGGACGATGATCTTCTCACCCTCGACCCAGTGCAGCGCGGGGCGCGCGGGCTCGGCGGCCGCAATGGTGTCGGAGCCGGCGGGGGCCGCGGCCGAATCGGAGGGTGCGGGATCGGCGGCGTCCGGCTGCCGGTCCGGATCGGCGGGTTGGGCCTGAAGCGCGTCCGGATCGGCGGGGACGGTGTCGGCCCCGGCCTGTGCCGTGTCCGGATCGATCATTCTGTAGAGGCTGCGGGCCGTGCCGACCGCCGTGATGGTCTCCAGCCGGGAGCGCTGAACCGAGTCGGGAACCTCGGACGACGCATCCGGTTCCGGAGCCTCGGATGCATCAGTTTGTGTAATTTGTGTAATTTGTGTAATCTCTGCACTGTCCGCTTGTGTATCTTGCGCACTGTCCGCAGGTGCGTTCCGCGAACTGTCCGCGGGCTCGCCGGTCGAAAAGTCGGCGATCACCGTATCCCCCTCCATCCAGTCCCGGCGGGCGATTTCCGGCAGCCCTGAAGCCTCGAGCGTGTCATCGGCCAGACCCTCCGCGCGCGCGGCTCCCACCGCGGTGACCAGGTCCAGCACCTGTCCCGGCGACAACACGTCGATGGAGTCCCCGATCAGGCTGAACTGATCGGCGCTCACCGAAGGCCGGAAGAGCGAGTCGGCGGCGGCTGAATCGGCCTCCGCGACCGCCTGTTCGGCGAGGGCCAGCACCCGCGCCGCATCCCCGGCCGAGAGGCCCTCGGTGTCGACGGTCCGCGGCTCTCCGGGAAGCGGCGGAATCTCCCCGATCGCCACGAGCCGGTTGACCTGCCCGGATTCGAGGAACATGCGGATGGCGGGCGCGACCATGTCGACATCCTGCCCCGACAGCCTCGCGTCCCTTCTGGCCAGGAGTTCCTCGCGCAGCCCCGAGGTGGGCGTCACCGATATCGTGCTTGCGGTGAGTTCGTAGCTCTGCCCTTCGACCCGCGCATCGCCGAAGATCGACATCGCGCCGACCTCCTGGTCGTAATCGAGCGAATCGCCCTCGGCCAGCAGGGAATCGCGCTCCACGATCACGTTTCCCGCCGCCCGGAAGTATCGGCTGCCCTCCAGCACGAACTGGTCGGCGTCGATCTCGTAGGGAGGAAGGCGGATCGGCTCGGTGTCGGCGACGACGGTGTCGCCGGCGGCATCGATGTCCTCGACAACCTCGGTGTCGTCGACGGCCTCGGTGTCCTCGGCGGCAAGCCCATCTCCGGCGGCGACCGTGTCCTCCGGGAGCTCGGGTGGCTCGGTTGGGCCCGGTGCTTCGGCCTCGGCGGTGGTGTCCGCGGATGGCTCGCCAGGCTGTGCCGCAGTCGAGTCGCTCGCCGGTGCACTATCCGCCACCTCCACGCTGTCCGCCGCCTCAGTGCTGTCCGCCACCTCCGCACTGTCCGCCGCCTCCGCACTGTCTGCCGCCTCCGCACTGTCCGCCGCCTCCGCACTCTCCACCACCTCGGCACGCAGCACCGGGAAGACGGTGGCGTGCGGGTTGCCCTCATAGACGACCATTCGGTCCATCGGGCGGACCTCGGTGGCCCGGTCGATCGAAACGCGGTGCCCCGTGATGATCGCACCGCTCTGGCGGTCGGTCACCGTCACGTTCGACCAGGCGTTCAACTGCTGAAGCCCGCCGAAGTAGTAGGCGGTGTCGGCGTCCAGCTCCATGTCCGCGTCCTCGATGTGCACGCGGCCGAAGAGCTGCACCTGTTCGTTCGATTCGAAGACGACGGCGGAATCGGCGAGGATGCGCGTGCCGTCCGCGCAGCGGTAGTCGACGCCGCCGCTGGCATGGTAGACGAAGTTGACGGAGTCGAACCGCGCCCGGTAGGTGACCCCTCCCACCCTGGCGAGTTCGCAGTCGCCGCCCTGGCCCGACGCGGCGGCCGGAACGAGGAGCGCCGCACTCATCACCCCCAACCCCTGCACCGCGAGAACACCGGCGGCGCGCGCGCTTCTCATTGCTCGCCGCATCTCCCCGCGCTCTCGCCCCAGATCCTCACCGCGTCGAACGACATGTCCGCCTGGAAACGGTCTCCGTCGAAGACGCAGCCGCCTTCGTGTATCTCGACCGGCACGTCGGACCAGATGCGGTCCGCCTCCGGAGCGAAATGGAGTTCCCCGGTGCGGATTTCCTGGCCGGTCGTCGAGACCCGGAGGACCGCGCTGCCGCTGGCGGTGAGCTCGTTCCCCACATTGCTCAGCCGGCCCCGGTCGGCGGTGATGTTGGCGCGGCGCCTGCCCTGCTCGTCGAAGACGATGAGCGTCAGCCCGATCACCTGGGCATGCGACGAGTCCCGCCACAGGAACATGCTGTCGGCCATGAGGAGTGCTTCCTGCACGCCCTCGCGGGTCATCCTGCGCGACACGCCGTAGACGATCTCGTCGGCGTTGACGGCTTCGAGCTCCGTCGCGGGTCCCTCCTCCGACTCGGCCGAACAGGCCCCGGCCGCGAGTGCCAGCGAGAGGGTGGCGAAGCTGTGAAGGGTCGGTCGGCTTCTCATCAGAGCACTCCGGCGCGCAGCAGATCGTGAAGGTGAACGATACCGGTCAGGCCGCCCCGGCTCACGACCGGCAGCGCCATCACCCCGTGGTCCTCCATGCGGCGGACCGCGGTGGCGCCCAGTTCGTCGGGATGGGCGGTCTTCGGGGAGGTGGTCATGAAGTGCGAGACGGGCAGATCCAGGAAATCCCCGGTCCGTTCCATCAATCTCGCGAGATCGCCCGCGGTGACGACGCCGATCAGCGCGTTGTCGTCGTCGATGACGGGGACCGTGCCGCGCATCCTGGCAAGCGGGATGATGATGTCGCGGACGGTCGCGCCGGGGGCCGCAGCCGGGTAGTCGTCGGTGATCATGACGTCGCGGACGCGAAGCGTGAGACGCCTGCCGAGCGCACCGCCCGGGTGGATCCTGGCGAAGTCGGCGGCGTCGAAGCCGCGCTGCCCCATCAGGGCGACGGCGAGCGCGTCTCCCATTGCCAGCGCCGCGGTGGTCGAGGCGGTGGGTGCGAGGTCGAGCGGACAGGCTTCGGCCGCCACGCCGCAGTCGAGGGCCGCCGCGGCGCCGCGCGCGAGCGGCGAGGACAGGTCCCCGGCGATCGCCACCACCGGCATCCGCCGGGTCCGCGCAAAGGAGAGCAGCCCCCGCAGCTCCGCACTTCGCCCACTCCGCGAAACGACGATCAGTACCGCGCCCCCGGCGACGATCCCCAGGTCGCCGTGCAGCCCGTCGACGGGGTGCAGGAATACCGCCGGGGTCCCGGTCGAGGTGAGGGTCGCGGCGACCTTGCGCGCGATCAGCCCGGACTTCCCGATCCCCGACAGAACCACCGCCCCCTCGCAGGACGCGACCAGCTCCACCGCATGCACGAAGTCGTCGCCGAGGCGATCGGCCAGCGCCGCGACCGCCGCGCCCTCCATCCGCAGGACCCGCCTGGCCTCGCGGAGGAGCTCGGGCCGGCCCGCGGCGGGCGGCGCCTCAACCGCCGCGCTCGCGACAGTACTCATCGACCAGCCTCGTCCATTCGTTGCGGGCCCCGAGAAGCGCCTCGGCGAATTCCCTGACCGCTCCCCTCCCCCCCTCGCTGACGCTCTGCCACTCGGCGGCGTGCCGCACCTCGCACGTGGCGTTCGCGACGGTGGCGGGGAGCCCGACGCGCCTCAGCGGTGCCAGATCGGCCAGGTCGTCGCCCAGGAGCGCGACCTCTTCCCACCGCACGCCCTTCTCGGCGAGCAGCCTCTCGATGATGGGCAGCTTGCGGGCGCCGCCGTCCTGAAAGACATCGGTGATCCCCAGTTCGGCCGCGCGAATCGTCGTCGCTGCCGACACCCGCCCCGATACGATCGCGACGTGAAGACCCGCTTTTGTCATCATCCTGACTCCCAGTCCATCCTGAACATCGAACCGCTTGAGTTCGATTGGAACCCCTTCCGGGGTCGCGCCCATGTAGACGCCGCCGTCCGTCATGACCCCGTCGACGTCCAATACGACCAGTCGAATCCGCCGGGCCGTTGCCTCCGGGATCTCCATCGGCAGGGGCTTCATACCGCCGCTCCCGCAAAGAGTGCCTCGCGGAGCGCGACGACCTCGCCGAGCAGCGGCGGGAGTTCCGCAAGCGGCAGCATGGTCGAGCCGTCCGAGGGCGCCGAGGGCGGATCGGGGTGGACCTCGAGGAAGAGACCGTCGCAGCCGGCGGCCACGGCGGCGCGGACCAGTGCGCGGATGTGCTCCGGCGCGCCCGCGGTCGATCCGCCGGGCGCGGCCCCCGGGCGCTGGACCGAGTGGGTTCCGTCGAAGATGACGGGGGCGCCGGCCGCCTCCCTGATCGCGGCGAAACTCCGCATGTCCACCACGAGGTCGCCATACCCGAAGGCGGTCCCGCGCTCGGTCACGGTCACCGTCGCGGCGCCGCCGGCCCGCACCTTTTCCACGGCGCCGGCCATGGCCACGGGCGACATCCACTGTCCCTTCTTGATGTTCACCGCGCTGGCCGCCCCGCCCGCCGCCTGCAGCAGCGAGGTCTGCCGGCACAGGAAGGCGGGGATCTGCAGCACGTCCGCCACCTCGGCCACCGGGCCGGCCTGGCCGGGTTCGTGGATGTCCGTCAGGACGGGCAGGCCGGTGCCCTCGCGGACGGCGGCGAGAAGATCGAGTCCGCGTCGCAGACCCGGGCCTCGATGGGAGCGGAGCAGGGAGCGGTTGGCCTTGTCGAAGGACGCCTTGAAGACGGCGGGAATCCCGGCCTCGCGCGCGGCGTCGCGCACCCCCGCGCCCACCTCGAGGTTGAGTGCGTGGTCCTCCAGCACACAGGGGCCCGCGACAAGGGTGAATCCATCCAGAAAGGGCACAGCGTCAGGCTCCCAGCGCGGCCGCCTTCGGCCTGCGCACTCCGGAGGCCCGGATTGCGGCCGCTTCGATGAAGGAGGCGAAGAGCGGATGCGCACGGGTGGGCCGGCTCTTCAACTCCGGGTGGGACTGACTCGCGACGAACCAGGGGTGGTCGGGCAGTTCGATCATCTCGACGAGCTTGCCGTCGGTGGTCGTGGCGGAGAACCCCATGCCCAGTTCGCCCAGGAGGCGCCGGTAGTCGTTGTTGACCTCGTAGCGGTGCCGGTGGCGTTCGGTGATCTCGGTGGCGCCGTACGACTGTGACGCAACCGAGCCGGGAGCCAGCCGCGCGGTGTACGAACCGAGCCTCATCGTTCCGCCCTTGGTCGTGACCTTGCGCTGTTCGTCCATCAGACAGATAACCGGGTGCGGAGACTCCTTGTCGAACTCGAAGGAGTGCGCCCCCGCCAGTCCCGCGACATTGCGCGAGAACTCGATGACGGCGCACTGCAGACCCAGACAGATCCCCAGGAACGGCAGGCCGTTCTCGCGCGCCCAGCCGATCGCCGTGATCATTCCCTCGATGCCGCGGCTGCCGAAGCCGCCGGGCACCAGAAGCCCGTGATAGCCGGCGAGGAACGACGGGTCCAGCCCCTGTTCCAGCTTCTCGCTGGCGATCCAGTCGATCACGACCTCGACGTCGTTCGTGATGCCGCCGTGGATGAGGGCCTGCTCCACCGACTTGTAGGCATCCACCAGTTCGGTGTACTTCCCGACGACCGCGATCCGCACCTTGCCTCCGGTGGGCGCCTTGATGCGGTCCACGATGCGCACCCAGGGCTTCAGATCCGGCGCCGGCGCGGTAATGCCGAACCGGGACAGGACGAAGTCGTCCAGCCGCTGGCGGCGCAGCTGGAGGGGGACCTCGTAGATCGTTTCAACGTCGAGCGCCTCGACCACCCCGGCCGGATCCACGTTCGTGAAGCTGGCGATCTTGGCCTTGATCCCCTCGCCGAGCGGATGCTCGGTGCGGCAGATGAGCACGGCGGGCTGGATTCCCGTCTGCATCAGTTCGCGCACGGAGTGCTGGGTGGGCTTGGTCTTGAGCTCGCCGGCGGCCTGAATGTAGGGGACCAGGGTGAGGTGGACGTGCAGCGCCCGGGGCCCGACCTCCTGCCGGAACTGACGGATCCCCTCGAGGAACGGAAGGCTCTCGATGTCGCCCACCGTGCCGCCGACTTCGCTGATCACCACGTCGTGGCCCTCCGAGAGCACCCGCACGGAGCGCTTGATCTCGTCGGTGATGTGCGGGATGACCTGCACGGTGCGCCCGAGATAGTCGCCGCGGCGTTCGCGGTCGATGACCGTGCGGTAGATGCGCCCCGTGGTGGTGTTGTTCTCCTGCGAGAGGTTGTCGTCGATGAAGCGTTCGTAGTGGCCGAGGTCGAGATCGGTCTCGGCCCCGTCCTCGGTGACGAACACCTCTCCGTGCTGCAGCGGCGAAAGCGTACCCGGGTCGACGTTGATGTAGGGGTCCAGTTTCTGGAGGGTGACCCGCAGGCCCCGCGCCTTCAGCAGAACGCCCAGGGATGCCGCGGCGATCCCCTTGCCGAGCGACGACACCACACCCCCGGTCACGAAAATGTATCTGGTCCGGTCAGATCCGATCGGCGTCATTTTCCGTCCCAGCTCCTTTCCAGGCTACGTTCCATTCGTGCCAGGTCTTCCGGTGTGTCCACTCCCGCGGCCGCTTCGCTGACGACGGCCACTCCAATGCGCAACCCGTTCTCAAGGGCGCGCAACTGCTCAAGTCCTTCCTCCCGCTCCAGAGGCGACGGGCGAAACCCGACCCATCGCGCCAGCGCCGCCCGCCTGTATGCGTAAACGCCGACATGCCGCAGGCGGCCCGAACCGCTGCCGCCGTTTTCACGTTCCCGGGCCCCACGCCGAAAGGGGATCGCCGCCCTGGAGAAATATAACGCCGTGCCGTCCCCTGCCCTGACGACCTTGACCGCGGCGGGATCCTCGAACTCCGCATCGCCGCGCACCGGAGTCGCGCAGGTGCCGACATCGAATCCGCCCTCGACCATCGCCAGCGCCGCGCGCACGACATCGGACTCCACCAGCGGTTCGTCGCCCTGGATGTTCACCACCACATCGAACTCGGCGCCCACCCGCTCGGCGACCTCCCAGGCCCGGTCGCTTCCGGATGGGTGGCTCGGCGAAGTGAGCTGCACGTCGGCGCCCTCTCTGCGGCATACCTCCGCCACCTCTTCGCAGTCGGTGGCGACGATCAGCCGGTCGAGGAAGTCCATCTGCCGGGCGCGCTTCCAGACCCAGATGACCAGAGGGCGGCCCAGGAGGGGCTGCAGCGGTTTGCGAGCGAGGCGGGAGGACCCGATTCGCGCCGGGATGATTCCCAGCACGCGGCTCAAGACAGCACCCCGGGACGGGCGCGAAAAACAAAAAGGACCGTGAGATTCACGGACCTTAAGCTATCCGAATCGGAGGCCGCGGGCAAGCCGAACCGCGTGCCCCGGACCGGCGCCCAGCGGCCTCGCCGGCCACGGTGCGGACCCCGTTTCAGACCGGGAATCGCAGGAAATTCTCGAGCAGCCGGCGACCGCCCTCGGTGAACAGCGATTCGGGGTGAAACTGGACGCCCCACACCGGATGCAGGCGATGACGCAGCGCCTGGATCTCGCCCCGGTCGGCGGGATCCACGCTCCAGGCGATTGGAGCGAGCTCCGCGGGAAGCTTCCGGTCCGTCACCAGCGAATGGTACCGCGTGACCCGCATGGGGGACGGTATTCCCGCAAACAGGGGGTCGCCCCGGTGCTCGATCAGCGACGTCTTGCCATGCACCATGCACGCCGCCCGGACCGTCCTGCCGCCGAATGCCTCGCCGATCGCCTGATGCCCCAGGCAGACCCCGAGCGTGGGCATCTCCGGTCCGAGTTCCCGGATCGCGGCAATGCTGATCCCGGCATCGGACGGCGTCCTGGGGCCCGGCGAAATCACGAGGCGCGTGACGCCCTCCCGCCGCAGGTCGTCGGTCGTGACCGCGTCGTTGCGGTAGACGCGGGGATCCTGGCCCAGGTCGCCCAGGATCTGGACCAGATTCCAGGTGAAGGAGTCGTAGTTGTCCAGGACCGCCAGCATGACTGCACTCCACGGCGCGGGGGACCGCCGGCCGGCCCCCTGAAACGGGCGCGCTCACGCGGCGGGTAGGTATAATAGCTCATCATGACCGACATGTACCGCACCTGCCTGGTCTGCGGCACCGACTTCAGACCGAACGACACGCTCGAGCACCTCGGCAGAGGGCGAAGGGTGGCCTACGACCCGCTCAGGGGGCGGCTGTGGCAGGTGTGCCGATCGTGCAAGCGGTGGTCGCTGCTGCCGATGGAATCACGCTGGGAGGCGCTGGAGGAGCTCGAGAAGGTCGTCGTGGACAGGGCGCGCCTGCTATCGAGCACCGACAACGTGGCGCTGCTGCGCGCCGGGCCGCTGGAGGTCGTTCGCGTGGGACGGGCGGAGTTGAGGGAGGAGGCCTGGTGGCGGTACGGACGGGAATTTCGGGAGAGGCGGGAGCAATACCGCAAGCTCACTGCGGCGGCCGCGGCCGGGGCCGCGGGGCTGATCGCCGGGTCGGCAGCCACGGGAGGCATCAGCTTCGTCGGCGCGTGGCTGATCTGGAGGCACACCCCGAGGGTGGTGACCCGCGGGGCGCGCTGGTGGCGGTTCGGGGGTACGGTGTGGCGTGGCGAGGGCCGTTGCATGCGCTGCGGCCGCCGGATCGGGAGGGTCAGGTACAAGGAGCGCGAACGCCTGCTGGTCACCGCGGACGAGGGACCGCCGGGTGTGATCGTCACCTGCGGCTCCTGCACCGGCCGCGACGACGCCGGCCAGCGGCTGGGCGGGCATGAAGGCGACCGCGTGCTGCGCAAGGTTCTGGCCTACCATCACTTCGCCGGCTCCTCCGAGCAGAGGGTCGAAGGCGCGGTCAAGCTCATCGACTACGCGGGCGGGACCGAACGGCTCCCCGCGAAGATGCTCGGGACGGGCACGGCCCTCGGCGAGCTCAGCGATACCGGACAGGTGGCGCTCGAGATCGCGGTCCACGAGCACCACGAGCAGCTGCTCCTGTCGATGGAGGTCGCGGAGCTGGAGGCTCACTGGCGCCGGGAAGAGGAGCTCGCGAGCATCATCGACAGCGAATTGACGCCCGGCCCTCCGCGTGGCGCTCTCTCCGGAGCGGGCCACGAGGTCGAATCGGCGGAGGAGCCGTCCGGCCGCTGGACCGCCGAGCTGCAGGACTCGCGTGAGCCCCGAGGAGGGCCCGGCTCCAGCTAGTAGTCCACCGGCCGCAGGTACGACGCCCCGATCGCGCTGTCCGACAGCAGCGCCACGGTGGGCAGCTGACGCTTCCAGTGCGTGGAGGACAGGCGGTGCCACACGATCCCGGCTTCGTCCGGGTCGAACCCCAGCCGCTCGAGCGAAGCGACGTCGTGTCCCTTGAGCAGCCAGTGGAGGATCGGATCGGCCCGGTGATACGATATCCCCAGCTCGTCTTCGTCGTGTACGCCCCTGATCAGGTCGGCGCTGGCCGGCTTGTCGACGATTTCGGTGGGCACGCCCAGGTGCCGGGCCAGCTGCCAGACCTGCGTCTTGAACAGGTCGCCCAGTGGGTTGATCGGCGGAGAATCGTCTGCGTGCCAGGTGTAGTACCCCAGCAGCCGCTCGCTCTTGTTGCCGGTGCCGAGGGGCAGCGCCTCCAGTTTGGCAGACTGGTCGAAGAGCACGACCGACCGCAGCCTCGCCGCCAGATTGCCGCGGCGCGGTGCGCTGACATCCGGCTCGTGCGGATCGACATATCCGTCCACCGCCTCGGTGATCGACACCGTGCGCTCTTCTGCCCCGCAGGCCGCGATCGCCAGGCGGGCGTGCTCGAGGCTGTCCGGGCTCGACGTCGCGTAGGGGAGCCGGAATCCGAACACGTTGCCGGGACCCAGCGCCCGGCACGCGAGGAAGAGCGACACGGCCGAATCCACGCCCCCCGACACGCCGATCACGACCCGTTTGAATCCGCGCTGGCGGGTGACCTCTTCGCGAATGAACTCGATCAGAGCCGCTTCGACCAGCTCGGTGTCGATCGCCAGCATTTCCCGGTCGGAGTCATCGGGGCGGTGGGCCGGACCCTCGCGCACGCGGACAGGGGCCGGATCCGGGGGGACGCCGCCGCCGGCCCGGGGGTCGTTCCTGCCCGATGTCAGCGGGTCCATGCCGGCCGTGGCGGGGGACCGGTCACCCATCCAGGCGCGGTCCAGCGATCTGCGCAGCCGGGGGAGCGCGGTGCTGAGGTCGGCGAGGAAGGGCGACTCGGTCCGCACGCGGAGGATCTCGTCGAAATCGACGGGGATGATGGTGCACGCCTCCGCAAAGAGCGGCGCGCGCTCGAGGAGCGTTCCATCCGGGGCCCAGGCCGACGATCCCCCCAGGAACAGCTTCCCGCCCTCCGAGCCCGCGAGCTGCGAGACCATCACGAACACGCCGTGCTCCTTGGCCGCCCGCGCCGCGATCCGGTCCCACTCGTCCAGGTTTGCGGGACGGGGTGTCGCCCGGCTGAACCCCCGCGCCGGGGACGCACAGCCGCTCAGGATCACTTCGGCGCCGTCGAGGGCGAGCACAGACGCCGTCATGGAATGCCACAGATCCTCGCAGATGAGCATGCCCATCCGTCCGAACCGGGTGTCGAAGGCACGGACCTCCCTGCCGGGCTCGATGAACCGGCCCTCCTCGAAGAGACCGTAGGTCGGGAGAAATACCTTGCGGTGGACGTGTACGATCTCGTACCGGCTCCCGGCCGGAGCAAGGTAGGCGAGGCTGTTGTAGACTCCCCTGCGTCCCCGCTCGTAGAACCCGATCGCGACATCGCAGTGGCGTCCCTCCGGGGGACTCCCCAGCAGTTGGACAAGCCCGCCGCGGGAGAGCGCGACCTCGTGCGCCGCGCCTTCGACGAAGTACCCCGACAGGACCGCTTCAGGGAAGACGGCGACGTCCGCGCCGGCCGGGAGCGCCTCGCGAACGAGGGCCGCGTTGGCCTCCACAGCGCCCTTTCTCGGCTTGACCTGACACAGCGCAACACGAAGGGACTGGCTGTTGCCCATGGGGTTCTCCGTCTTCGGGACTGGGCCGATGCGACCCCGGGGGTGGCCCCCGGACCGGATTCCGCGCCATAATCTAGGGGGATTCTGCAACACTGAAAGAACACGATAACATGCGAAGATACTCTTCCCTGGCCGCGTTTGCTGCGTTCCTGGTCCTGTGGGCCGCGCCCCTCGCCGGTCAGAATGGCCGTCCGCCGGCCCGCGGCGAAAACCTCGATCTGGACTCCAACGAGGCCCAGGTCTTCCTGCAGGCGCTGTCCACCATCGCCCGCTACCATAGCTCGGCGCTCGCGGATTCCGCACTCTGGGATCGGGCCCTCGAAGGGCTGCTCGAGCAGCTGGACGATCCGTACGCCACGGTCTTCACGCCTGACGAGTACGGCCGCTTCCAGGAGACCAACACCGGGAACTATGCAGGGATCGGTGTGCAGATCACGATGCTCGACGCGCGGGTGACCATTACGGCAGTCTTCAGGGACACACCCGCGGAGGGAGTCGGAGTGCTGGTCGGCGACCAGATCGTGTGGGTCGAGGGCCATGATTCGCGCGACTGGACGCTGGATCAGGCCCGGGACTCGATTCGGGGCGAACCCGGCTCCACGGTCCGGATCCGGGTGGCCCGCGACGGGTTTGCGGAGCCGATCCCCTTCTCGATCGTTCGCGACAACGTGCATGTGGAGGCCGTCGCGGCCACATGGCTGGAGGACGGTATCGCCCACTTCGCGATCGACCGGATCGCACGCGGAGTGGCCGAAGAACTCGATGGCGCCCTGAACGAATACGGCGATGCGCGCGCGCTGATCATGGACCTGCGCGGAAATCCGGGAGGCTACCTCGACGAGTCGCTGCGCGTCGTCGACATGCTGCTGGCCCCGGGCGAGAAGCTGGCAAGCGTGGACTCGAGGGGGCCGACCGGCGCCGTCTCGAATCAGGAATGGACGGCGCGGAGCCGGGCGCGGCTTCCCGAGACGCCGATCATCATCCTGGTGGACGGGTATACGGCATCGGCCGCCGAGATCATCTCCGGGGCGCTTCAGGACAATGACCGCGCCGTGGTGCTCGGCACCCGCACGTTCGGCAAGGGCGCCGTGCAGACCCACTTCCCTCTCCCGGCGGGCCGGCAGATCAGCATCACGACGGGATCGTGGTACACGCCGCTCGGCCGCTCGCTGAACCGCGCCCGGCACCGCGACGGCTCGCTCAAGCCCGACGACGAGTTCGCCGCCGCCCCGGTGGTGACCGCGGCCGGCCGCGAGCTGCCCACGGCGGGAGGCGTCTTCCCCGACCTCGAGGTGGCCTCGCAGCTGAAGGAAGAGGAAATGCGGCTCCTGCGAAACGCGAACGAGTCCCAGGTCCCCTATGGAGCGCAGATTCAGGAATTCGCCTTCGACCTGGCCAAGAAGGCGTTGGCCGATGGGAAGGTCGAACGGCTGCCTTCATCCACCTTCGATGAACTGGCCGCCGGGCTCATCGAGGCGGGCATGGACCCCGATATCGTCGGGGACCCCGTCGCGAGAGCCTACCTCGATCGCCAGGCGCAGCTGCACTACCTCTACCGGGCGGACGCCCCCGCGCTGCGGCTGATGGTGCAGGCCGAGCGCGACGAGGCCCTGGCTGAGGCCATACGCCTTGCGCGAACCGCGAGTACGCCGGCCGAGCTGTTTGCTCTGGTCAAGGAGGCCATGGCGGAGGCGCCCCCGGCCCGGTAGCACTGCGGGCCGGGACGCTCAGGGCGTCCCCGACGAGCCGCCCGGGCTTCCACAGCGGCTTCGGGGGTGGTAGCGCCGGTGGGCCTGCCTCAGGTATTCGCGGTCCAGGTGCGTGTATATCTGCGTCGTAGAGATATCCGCGTGTCCCAGCAACTCCTGGACGACGATGAGGTCCGCACCGCCCTCCAGAAGGTGGGTGGCGCAGCTGTGCCGCAGCGTGTGGGGCGAGATCCGGCGTCCGATCCCGGCCCGCTCGGCGGCCCGTGACACAACGGTCCACACCGACATGCGGCTGAGCGGCGTCCCGCGCTGGTTGAGCAGAAGGATCCCCTTCCCCTTGCCGCGATCCAGCGCCGGACGGACCGACCGCAGATAGCGCTCCACCACCTCCACGGCGGTGGATCCGACCGGCACCAGGCGCTCCTTGCCGCCCTTGCCGAAGACCAGGCAGGTGGCGTGTTCGAGGTCCAGGTCGGCGAGGCCCATTCCGGTCAGCTCGCTGACCCGCATGCCCGTGGCGTAGAGAAGCTCCAGCGCGGACCGGTCCCGCCAATAGACGGGTGAATCCGGATCGACAGCCTCGACCAGGCGCGCCGCTTCGTCCTGACTTAGGAACTCGGGCAGCTTCTTCGCGGCGGCGGGCCGCTCCATTCGGTCGGCCGGATTCCCGGTCACGATGCCTTCGCCGTCCAGAAAGCCGAAATAGGCGCGCAGAGCGGACTGCGCCCTGCGGATCGACCCGGGGGCCATGCCCTCCCGGTGCAGATGAGCTACGTAGTCGCGAAGGACCACGTGGTCCACCCCGGCCGGGTCGCGGGCGGCCTCATCCTCCGCGAGGTAGGAGACGAACCGCATCAGGTCGCTCCGGTAGGCGCTGCAACTGCGCGGCCTGAGGCCTCGCTCCAGAGCCAGGAAGTCGAGAAAGGGCTCGATGTGAAAGCGGCGTTCCAGTGCCCGCTCCGCCGAATCACGGGACACCGTTCCGCTCCCTTCGGCGCCACCAGACCGCCGCCAGCAGGAGGGCGACGGCCACAGAGGCGCCCAGCAGCCACTGATTCGTCCGCGCGATGGTCTCCACCACCGCTTCGATGTTCTCGCCCGCCAGGTAGCCAAGTCTGACCAGGCCGCCGTACCAGATGGCGGAAGCCGCCAGGAGAGGTGCCGCGACCCGAAGCGCCCCGAGGTCCGCCACCCCCGCAAAAACCGGGACCAGCGCGCGAAAACCCGGCAGAAAGCGGGCGAGGAAGATGGCGGCGATCCCCCAGCGCCGGTAGAAAGCCTCCATCCTCCGCATCCGCCGGGCGGACATCAGGCGCCGTCCCGCACCCGAGCGAAAGAACTCGCGGCCGTACCGGCGTCCCAGCGCGTAGACGCCCACGGCGGCCCCCACATTGAAGACCCAGACGACCAGGAAGACCGGAACCGGCCGCACCGTACCCAGACCCGCAATGAAGCCGCCGGCCAGGATGAAGGTGTCGGCGGGAACGACCGGGAGAATGTTCTCGACCACCGCACCAGCCGCCAGGACAACGTAGATAAGGACGGGGGGCAGCCCGGTCAGCAGGTCAAGGGCCTCTTCCACGGTCGTCCTGCGCTTCCGTCAGCGCGCGGCGTGCGCCACCGTCGCCACCGCCTGCACGGCGATCCCCTCTCCCCGCCCGATCCAACCCAGTCCCTCGTTGCTCTTGCCCTTCACCGACACCGCTCCGGCTTCCACTCCCAGGCACCCCGCCAGCCCGGCCCGCATCTCCGCCGCGCGGGGACCGATGCGAGGCTCTTCGCAGATCACCGTGACGTCGACGTTGCCGACCCGCCACCCCGCATCGCGCAGCATCGCCGCCGCGCGCGACAGCAGCCCCATCGAGTCGGCGCCGCGCCACCTCTCGTCGCCCGGGGGAAAATGCGTGCCGATGTCGCCCAGGCACGCCGCTCCAAGCAGGGCGTCGATTACCGCATGCGCGACCGCATCGCCGTCCGAGAATCCCTTCAGGCCGGGGCTGCCGGGGAAGTGCACCCCGGCCAACAGCAAGGGCCTGCCGGGATCGAAGCGGTGGGAGTCGTACCCCGTCCCCACCCGGATCCCGGGCATGGCCACCTACTCCTCGTACTTGCGGATCACGAGAGTGGCGTTGTGGCCGCCGAAACCGAACGAATTGCTGAGCGCCACGTCGACCGGCCGCTCGATCATGCCGCCGTGGGCGTACTCCAGGTCACACTCGTCGTCCCTGTGCGCGAAGTTGATGGTCGGCGGTATGCGGCCCGTCCGGCAGGCCATCGCACAGATCACGGCCTCCACGCCCCCGGCTGCGCCGAGGAGGTGTCCGGTCATGGACTTGGTCGATCCCACGACGATGTCGTAGGCGTGTGCACCCAGCAGGGCCTTGACGGCGAAGGTCTCGGTCTTGTCGTTCTGCGGGGTGGAGGTGCCGTGGGCGTTGACGTAGTCGACATCTTCCGGCGCCAGGCCCGCATCGTCGAGCGCCACGCGCATCGCGTAGCGGGCCCCCTCCGCCTTCGGGGGCTGGGCCGTGATGTGGTAGGCGTCTCCGGAAGCGCCGAAACCGGCCACCTCGGCCAGGATCTCGGCGCCCCTCGCCCGGGCACACTCCATCTCTTCGAGCACAAGGCAACCCGCCCCCTCTCCGATCACAAAGCCGTCGCGAGTCGCGTCGAAGGGGCGGCTGGCACCCGCGGGATCGTCGTTGCGCGTGGACATTGCCTTCATCGAGGCGAAGCCGGCCACTGAAATCGGCGTGATTGCGGCCTCGGTCCCGCCTGCCAGCATGATGTCGGCGTCCCCGCGCTCGATGAACCTCATGGCGTCGCCGATTGCATGAGCGCTCGAGGCGCACGCCGAAACGGTGGCGTAGTTGGGTCCACGCAGTCCATAGCGGATCGAAACGAGCCCGGACGCGATGTCCGGGATGAACATCGGGATGAAGAACGGGCTGACCCGGCGTGGCCCCTTGGTGAACATCGTGTTGCAATTCGCTTCCAGCGTGGCAATGCCGCCTACCCCGCTGCCGATGATCACGCCGAATCGATCCGCGGAGAGACCCGGCGGCGGTCCGGAGAGGCCCGCCGACTCCATCGCCTCGCCGGCGGACGCAATCGCCAGTTGCCCGAACCGGTCGTAGCGCCTGGCTTCCTTCCGGCCCATGTGGTTCAGGGGATCAAAGCCCTTCACCTCGCACGCGATCCGGGTGGTGAAGCCCTCCGGATCGAAGTGGGTGATGGTCCCCCCCCCAGGGGTACCGGCCAGCAGCGCCGACCAGCTCGAATCCAGATCGAGCCCGATGGGCGTGACCATCCCCATCCCGGTAACGGCGACGCGACGCCTCTTCCCCTGTGAACTCATGGTGCTGGCGGAGTGATCGATGCCACTCGTCTGGTGCCTGGGACCAGCGGGCTATTCGGCCCGTTCGTCGATGTAGGCCACGGCGTCTCCGACGGTCCGCATCTGCTCGGCATCTTCGTCCGGGATATCGATTTCGAATTCCTCCTCGAATGCCATGATCAACTCGACCGTATCGAGGGAATCGGCGCCGAGGTCATCGACGAACGACGCATCGGTGTTGACCTTGTCGGCTTCGACGCCGAGTTCGTCTACTATGATTTCCTTGACCTTGGCTGCCACGCTGTCGGACATGCTCGTGTTCTCCGTAGCTGGATAGTGCTGTGGGTGCTCTGAATGCGGTCGCGCGCCGCTCGACGGCGGTCTTCGCAGCGGGCACGGATGGCTACATCACCATGCCGCCGTCCACCGTAACGATCTGGCCTGTAATGTAACGCGCCTCCGGTCCCGCAAGGAACCGAACGACCCCGGCGACATCGTCGGGCTCGCCCAGGCGCGCAAGGGGGATTCTCTCTTTCAACGCGTCCACGACGGACTCGTCAAGATCCGCGGTCATGTCCGTCCGGATGAAGCCGGGCGCCACCGCGTTGCAACGGATGTTGCGCGAGGCGAACTCCTTGGCGACCGACTTGGTGAGGCCGTGGAGTCCGGCCTTGGAGGCGGCGTAGTTCGCCTGCCCCGCGTTGCCCATCAGTCCGATGACGGAAGTGATGTTGATGATCGACCCGGCCCTGCGCTTCATCATCTTCCGCGCGGCGGCACGGACCATGTTGAAGCTGCCGCCGAGATTCGTCGCGATGACCTGCGCCCAGTCGTCATCCCGCAGGCGAAGCAGGATATTGTCGCGGGTAATGCCCGCGTTGTTGACCAGGATCGACACCGGCCCCTGCCCCGATTCGACCGCGGCGACGGTCTTCTTGCAGGCGCGGGAATCGGAGACGTCGCAGGAGTACGCGGCGTGTCCGTCTCCCTCGAGCCCGTCCAGCGCGCCCGCGGCTCTCTCGGCATCGCGGGCCACGATCGCGATCCGCGCGCCCCCCCGGGCAAGGGACTCGGATACGGCCAGCCCGATGCCGCGCGACCCCCCCGTGACGATCGCGACACCTCCGGCCAGTTCCCTGGCATTGCTCATGAGTCTGTCTCCATGGCGTCGATGGATTCCGGGCCCCCGCAGGCGTCCGTCCTCACGCCTCTGGCGTTTCTCCTGTTCAGGGCCGTCAGCACCTTCCCCGGGCCGAGTTCCACAAAGCGATCCACGCCGAGGGCGGACATGCGCCGAATGCACTCCATCCACCTGACCGGTGAGACCAGTTGCCGAACAAGCAATCCGCGAATTGCCGCGGGATCGGCGGCCGCCTCCGCGGTCACGTTCGACACGACCGGGAATTCCGGGCGACGGAAGGTAATCCCGTCGAGGTACCGGCGAAACTCGTCGGCGGCAGGGTCCATCAGGGGCGAGTGAAAGGCCGCCGAGACCGCAAGTTCCACGACCCGGCGCGCGCCCTTCTTCCTGGCTGCCCCCCTGGCCCACTCGATCGCGGCCACCTCCCCGCTCACGACCACCTGTCCCCTGGCGTTCAGGTTGGCCGCGACCAGGGTCATTCCCCTGTCCCGCGCATCGCGGCAGAGTTCATCGATGGCGGGCTCTCCCAGGCCCAGCACCGCCGCCATCGAGCCCGGCATGCCCCTGTCGGCCCGGGCCATCAGCTCGCCCCGGCGGCGCACTGCCCGCAACCCGTCCGCAAAGGAGTACACGCCCGCGGCGCCGTACGCCGACAGTTCGCCCAGCGAATGTCCCGCCGCCGCCCGCACCCGGCCCAGCCGCCCGGCGGCGGCCCGGTAGACGGCCAGCGAATGGACGTAGAGCGCGGGCTGGGCGTTCTGGGTGGCCGTCAGCTCCTCGAACGGGCCTTCCCAGGCGAGCCGCGAAAGGCCGAATCCGAGCACGTCGTCGGCCTCGGCAAATGTCTCGCGGGCCACCGGATGGCGTTCGGCCAGGGCACGTCCCATGCCGACCGCCTGGGACCCCTGGCCGGGAAAGAGCAACCCCACCCTCATCGAATCATTGCGTCTTGCAATACTGGCTGCCGGGACCGGTCCGGCTACATGCGCATGGTCATGGCGCCCCAGGTCAGCCCGGCGCCGAATGCGGTCATGAGGACGTGCGAGCCCGGTCCGATCCGCCCCTCCTCCCGGGCCTCGTCGAGACCCACCGGAATGGTGGCGGAGGAGATGTTGCCGTAGCGCTCCAGGTTCATGAACACGCGGTCCATCGGAACCCGGGCATACCTGGCGGTCGCCTCGATGATCCTTGCGTTGGCCTGGTGCGGGACGAGCAGGTCGACGTCGCCGGTCTCGAGTCCGGCGTCCTTGAGAGCCCTGATGCTCGCCTTCGACATCGCCCGCACGGCCGCCTTGAAGACCTCCGGGCCCGCCATCTGCAGCATGTGCTCGCGCCGCCGCAACCGCTCGGGGGTCAGCGGCGTCCGGGCACCGCCGGCGGGCCGGGTGATCAGTTCGGCGAGGTTGCCGTCGGATCGGTGGTAGCTCGACAGGATCCCCTCGCCGTTGGTCGAGGGCTGCACCACGGCGGCGCCTGCGCCATCGCCGAAGAGAATGCAGGTGGCGCGGTCGTCCCAGTCGATGATCGTCGACATCTTTTCGGTCGAGACGATCAGCACCGTCTCGGCGCGCCCCGCGGCGATCTGTCCCTCGGCCATCGTCACCGCATAGAGGAAGCCCGTACAGGCCGCCTGCAGGTCGTAGGCGAAGCAGCGCCGGGACGCCCCGATCGCGGCCTGGATTTCGCACGACGTCGTGGGCAGCATGCGGTCCGGGGTCGCGGTGGAGACGATGATCAGGTCGATGTCCCGCGCCGACAGCCCCGCCTTCTGAAGCGCCGCGCACGCAGCGCGCGTACCCATTTCGACGGCTCCGGTGTCCCTGGAAGCGATCCGGCGCTCACGGATTCCGGTCCGCTCGCGGATCCAGGTGTCGCTGGTGTCCACCATCTGCTCGAGATCCGCGTTGGTCATCACCCGCTCGGGCAAATAGCGCGCGGTGGCGGAGATCCGGGCGACAGGCGTCCATGGCTTCACGACAATCCTCCCTGAACTGTTTCGAGATCGCGCGCGGTGTGCGTGACAAGATCGGCGCTCACCATGCGGGTCGCGACCCCGATACCCTTTCGGATGGCCTTTGCGGAGGATTCACCGTGGCACACGATACTCACACCATTGACTCCCAGGAGAGGCGCTCCGCCGTATTCGGCGTAATCGAAGAGACGAAACTGGTCCCTCAGCCACTGGTCCAGCAAGTCCTGCTCCACGCGGGCGCGAAAGCTGCGGAAGATGAAGTGGGCCAGCGATTCATAGAATTTCAGCAGCACGTTGCCGCTCAGCCCGTCGCACACCAGGACATCGCACGCTCCGTGGATGATGTCGCGGCCCTCGATGTTCCCGACGAAGTTCAGGCCGCTCGCCGAGAGGAGGCGATGGGTCGTCTTGAGCATCCCGGTGCCCTTAACCTTTTCGGCCCCGACGTTCAGGAGGCCGACCCTCGGATTCCCGATGTCCTCGACATCGTGCATGTAGGTCGAGCCGAGGCGGGCGAACTGGGTCAGGTGATGGGGCTTGCAGTCGAGGTTGGCCCCGACGTCCACGACCAGCGTGAGTCCCTCCTGGGTCGGGAACGGAGCCGCGAGGGGTGAGCGGTCGACCCCCGGCAGCCGCCGCAAGACAATGAGCGACGCCGCCATCACCGCACCGGTGGAGCCCGCGGAGACGAATCCGTCGGCCTCGCCGGCTCGCTGCATCTCGAGTCCCAGCCTGATCGAGGATCGCGGATTCCGTCGCAACGCAGCTATGGGCGAATCCGTCGTGCGGATGGCCTGGGTGGTATGCACGACCGATATCCGGTTGTGCGCCGGGTAGTCCTCCAGGCACCGGTGAATCCGCGTCTCGTCGCCGATGAGTGCGATTTCCAGATCGGAGTCGCGTTCGACTGCCGCCATCGCCCCGGCCACCTCGCTGGACGGCGCCGTATCCGTCCCCATCGCGTCGAGGGCAATCAGCATTTGACGCAAGTTCTCGCGGGCCGGAGAGGACCCGCTACTCTTCGTCGACCTCGTAGATCAGCTTGCCCCGGTACCTGCCGGAAGTCGGGCATACCCGATGCCTGACCGTCGGATCACCAGTGCGCGTGCAGGTCGCGAGCGTCGCTTCCGCCGCCTTGTAGTGTGTGCGGCGCTTCCGCTTCCGCTGCTTGGACACCCGCTTCTTCGGAACGGCCATTTCTCTTCTTCCTAGTCCCCTTGAAGGGCCTTCAGCGCCGACCATCTGGGGTCGCCCGCCGCCGAGACCTCTTCGGCTACGTACTTGAAACGCTCAACCGGGTCGCCGCACTGCATGCAGCGTCCGTCTTCATACTCCGGCACAAAGTACCGCGGCACCTCGAGCAACACTTCCTCGCGGATCGCGTCACTCAGATCCAGCACGGTCTCCCGTCGTCCGATTGTCCGCACATCCGGATCCTCCGCCTGCCATTCGTCTTCCGGCACGTAGAGCAGGGTGAGGGGACGCTCAACCGCAATCTCCAATTCCTCCAGGCAGCGCCCGCAGTCGTAGAGGACCGGGGCCCTCCAGCTTCCTTGCACCACAACCCCGTCGTCGGCGGTAAACGCCGCCGAAGCACCCACTTCGACCGGCGCGGCAAACCTCAGTTCGGTGTCGGCCCAAACCTCGGCGTCCGGCGCGATCGTTGCAGTTACAGGGAGTGTGCGGGCTTGCCGCAAACGCCACAAGTCAATCTGCACCATAGCATTTAAAGCTAGCGCGCGGCACAGCGGCGTGTCAATCGTAGTCGACGCGGCGCCGTGCCCTCAGCCCAGTCGCTCCGCCTCGGAGAAAAAGAAGGCGATCTCGCGGCGGGCGTTGTCGCCCGAATCGGAGCCGTGGATGGCGTTCCGCTCCTTCGATTCGGCGTGCAGCCGGCGCACCGTGCCTTCGGCGGCTTCGGCGGGATCGGTGGCGCCGATCACCTCCCGAAGCCTGGGCACCGCCGCCGGGGCTTCCAGGACCATCGGGATGCACGGACCGGAGGTCATGAAGGCGACGAGGGAGTCATAGAAGGGACGCTCGCGGTGGACGGCATAGAACGAGCCCGCCTGTGCGGGCGTCATGGTGAGCATGCGGGCAGCCCGAAGGGTGAAACCGGCCGACTCGAGCTGGGCGAGGATCAGCCCCGCCTTTCCGCCCGCGGTCGCGTCCGGCTTGATGATGGCCAGAGTCTGGTTCATTCGCTTGTCTGATCGGTTTGAAGGAATGGGAAAGGGTGTGGAACCACCCCCCCCGTAAACGGAATCAGGATGCCGACCCCGAGTCAACCCGACTGGGAGACTTCGATGTCACGTAGGCCTCGGCAAAGGCCTCCATGACGGTTTTGCGCGACAGAAACCCCACGAGCCGGCCGTCCGCAACGACCGGAAGCTTCGACACACCGCGCGAGATCAACGACCTGCTCGCCGCCGCGACGGTCTCGTTCTCGGAAACGCACAGCACCGAACGCGTCATGAGGTCGCGCGCCACCAGACCGCGGCGCCCGGAGGGAGGTCCGCCCTCCTGGGTCGGGAGAATGTGGCACAGAACATCTTCCGCCGTGATCAACCCGAGCAGTTCATGCTCCTTCCCGACGACGGGAATGGCCTTGAGTCCGCGCCTCAGCATCAGGTGCTGAACCTCGCCGACGGGTGTGTCCGGATAGATGCGGTAGGTCAGGGGTTCGAGTACGTGTTCGACACGTGCTTCCAGTTCTATGTCAATGTCTGAAAACGCTTTGGACTTTGTAAATTCAAGTATGTTCTCATGCGTGGACCAATCTCCCAGGTCCCGGGACAGGCGAGTCAGCAGAGGAGCCAGGAACAGGTTGACCGATGGCCGCGGGAGCCCCCAGACCACCCATGCGGCACTCTGCCCCGCGCTGCCCTGCCGATCCGGCGACACGCAAGCGAGCAGGCCGGCATCGGGACGTGCGCGCCCGAGATTGACGAACCCCACGCGATCCGTAAGAGCAACGCGCCATGGCGGAACACCCGCCTCCGCGCACCCCCGTGCGGCCATGATCGCCGGATGGTCCTCGGGCAGCCGGGAAGTACCGGGCTCCAGGCACTGCAGGGGGTCGTCTCCCGGCGCCAGGACGACACCGGGCGGCACCAGCAAGCCGCCGAGGGTCATCCGGGACATGGTGCGGCGGCGTTGGTCCGGCCGCTATCCGCCCAGGGCCTCGGCGACGAGCGAGGAGATCTCCGCTGGACGCTTTGCGACCTTGATTCCATTGTCTTCGAAAGCCTTCGTCTTCTCGGCCGCCGTTCCGGACGACCCGCTGATGATGGCGCCGGCGTGGCCCATGCGCTTGCCCGGCGGAGCCGTTCGTCCGGCGATGAAGCCGACCACCGGGACGGACAGATTGGCGCTGGCCCACGCGGCGGCTTCCTGCTCGGCAGTTCCGCCGATCTCGCCGATCATGACGATCGCCTCGGTGTCGGGGTCTTTGGCGAACTCGGCGAGGCAGTCCACGAAGCTGGTGCCGATCAGCGGATCGCCGCCGATTCCCACGCATGTGGTCTGCCCGAGACCGTCGCGCGTGAGATGGTGCACGGCCTCGTAGGTAAGGGTGCCCGACCGGGAGATCAGGCCCACCGGTCCGGGGATCACCATCCTCCCGGGAATGATGCCCAGCGTGGTCTTGCCGGGGGAGATGATGCCCGGGCAGTTGGGGCCGAGAACGCGGCAGCCGCGGTCGCGGGCCAGCGCATGCGCACGGGTCATGTCCAGTACTGGAATGCCCTCGGTCACGCACACGATGAAGCTGACGCCCGCATCGGCGGCTTCCATGATCGCGCTCGCCGCAAACGCCGGCGGCACGTAGATCACGGATGCGTCGGCTCCGGTCTCCCCGACGGCCTCGGCGACGGTGTCGAATACGGGCACTGCTCCGCCGTCCGGCCCCTCGAAGTCGCGTCCACCCTTCCCCGGGGTCACGCCCGAGACGACCCGGGTGCCGTACGCCATCATCTGGCGGGTGTGGAAGGACCCGTCGCGTCCGGTGATTCCCTGAACTACGACCCGCGTGTTCTCGTCAACGTAGATCGACATGATCTCCTGGCGTTTCCCTGGTCGATACCGCGGTTATCCGGCGAGCCGCACGGCTTCCTGGACCACCTCGTCCATCGAGGTGCCCGCCGCGAACCCGGCGTCGGCCAGGATCGTGCGCGCGAGGTCTTCGTTGGTGCCGGTGAGGCGGATCACGATGGGAACATCGATGCCGGTCCTTCCCGTCGCTTCCACGATTCCCCGCGCCACGTCGTCGCACCGCGTGATGCCGCCGAAAATGTTGAACAGGATCACCTCGACGGAAGGGTCGGAGGTGATGATCTCGATTGCCGCAACCACCTTGTCCGGGTTCGACGAGCCGCCGATGTCCAGGAAGTTCGCCGGCTCGCCGCCGTAGTACTTCACCAGGTCCATCGTCGCCATCGCGAGCCCCGCCCCGTTTACGCAGCACCCCACATTGCCGTCGAGCTTCACGAAGCTGAGGCCGGCCTCGCGGGCCTGCGCGTCGGCGCCCGACTCGGACCGGGGATCCCGGAGTCCGGCGACCCCGGGGCGGCGGAACAGCTCGTTGTCGTCGATGCTGACCTTGGCGTCGATCGCCTTGACCTCGCCGCCGGCGGTGGAGATGAGGGGGTTGATCTCGGCCATCGACGCACCGCTGTTCACGAAGGCGTCGTAGAGCTGCGAGATGACGCGCGCCGCCTGCCTTGCCAGCCGCGGATCGTCGAACAGCCGGGTCGCCAGCCAGTAGGCCTGGTGCGGCATCAGCCCGTAGCGCGGATCGACGCGGAGCTTGTGGATCGCCTCCGGGTTCGTCGCCGCCACCTCCTCGATATCGATCCCGCCCTCGGCCGACACCATGAACAGCGGACACTGCCCTTCGCGATCGACCAGCACCCCGACGTAGGCTTCCGAGGCGATGTCCTCGATGGGGGATACGAGCACCCGTTCGACGGTCAGGCCGCTGATCTCCATTCCCAGGATGGCGGCGGCGTGAGCCGCGGCTTCGTCGGGGCTCCCGGCGAGTTTGACCCCGCCCGCCTTGCCCCGGCCGCCGGAATGCACCTGCGCCTTTACGACGACTCTGCCGCCGAATCCTTCCGCCAACGTGCGAACGGCTTCGGGGGTGTCCGCCACCTCGCCGGGGTTCACGGCCATCCCGGCAGAGCGGAAGAGTTCCTTCGCCTGGTATTCGTGGAGGTTCATGGAGCCATGAAGTTAGATGGAAACGAGCGCGCAGCAAGCGGCTCGGACCGCCTCCCGGCCGGGGTCGGCTACATGCGATAGGCGGCCTTCATATCATATTACAGACGACCTCCAACCTGAAGGACCCCCGTGCCGACCCACCCGGACCCGCTCTACCTGGATCACGCCGCCACCACCCCCGTCCGCCCGGAGGTGGTCGAAGCCATGGCGGCGTGCATGACCGGTGTCTTCGGCAATCCGTCCAGCGGCCACGATTGGGGCCGACAGGCCCGCCGGCGGTTGGAGGAGGCTCGGGCCACCGTGGCATCCGCCCTGGGCGTGGCCCCGTCCAGCGTCTGCTTCACGCGGGGCGGCACCGAGGCGGACAACCTGGCCATACTCGGGCTGGCGAGGCGCGCGCGGCGGCAGGGTGCGCGCCCCCATGTGGTGACGACGGCCATCGAACACCCCGCCGTGGACGAGGCGGCGCAACAGGCGGCCCGGGAAGGGGCGACGCACACGGTCCTCGGGTTCGTCGAGGGTGCGCTCGACCTCGACGCCCTGGGGCGGGTGCTCGCTCGCCGCGCTACCGTGGTCTCGTGCATGTGGGTGAACAACGAAACGGGTCTGGCGCTGCCGATGGACCAGATCGCGGCGGCCTGCCGGGAGTGGGATGTTCCCCTCCACAGCGACGCGGTGCAGGCGGTGGGCAAGATCCCGGTGTCGCTCACGCGGACGCCCGTGGACATGCTCACGGTCACGGGCCACAAGATCTACGGCCCCAAGGGGACGGGGGCGCTCATCGTGCGCGGCGGACGAAGGCGGCCCGGAATCGAGCCGCTCCACTTCGGGGGCGGGCAGGAGCGCGGGCTGAGGCCGGGCACCGAAGACGTGGCCGGCGCGGTCGGATTCGCCGCGGCGGTGCGGCTGGCGGTCGCCGAGACGGCAGCGGAGTCGGTCCGCCTCGCGGAGATCCGGGACGCGGTTGAGTCGGGGCTGCGCGCATCGGTGCCGGGGCTGCGCGTGAACGGGGACGGGCTTCCCCGCGCCCCCCACATCCTCTCCCTCGCCATCCCCGGCGCCGATTCGGACACGCTGCTGGCCGCGCTCGACGCATCCGGCATCGCGGCCTCGGGCGGTTCCGCCTGCGCGAGCGGATCGAGCGCGCCGAGCGCCTCCCTGTCGGCGCTGTACCCGGGCGACACGGCGACCTCCCTGCGACTGAGCTTCGGGCGGTTGAACGCGGCAGGGCAGGTCGACCGCATCGTCGCGGCGGTTGCCGGCGCGGTGGCGCGCACTCGCGAGCTGGTTGCCTCATGAGCGCGCGGGCGCCAGGCCGGCGCATCCTGGTGGCGATGTCCGGCGGCGTGGACTCGTCGGTGGCCGCGGCGATGCTCGTCGAGGCGGGCCACGAAGTCGTCGGGGCCACGATGAAGACCTTCTGCTACAGCGACGAGGAGGTGGCGCAGAGCACCAAGACCTGCTGCGGCCTCGACGGCATTCAGGACGCCAGGGCCGTCGCGGACCGGCTGGGCATCCGGCACTACGTCTTCGACGTGGAGCGCGAGTTTACCCGCGACGTGATCGACGACTTCGTCAGCGAGTACAGCAGGGGCCGCACCCCGAATCCGTGCGTCCGGTGCAACTCCAACACCAAGTTCCGTGACCTGCTGCGGCGCGGGCGCGTCCTGGGCTGCGACGGCGTCGCGTCCGGCCACTATGTCAGGATCGACCGATCCGGCGGCGAGGCAAGGCTGCTGCGCGGCCTGGACGGCAACAAGGACCAGTCCTATTTCCTGTGGGGGCTCCCCGCCGGCATGCTCGATCTGCTTCACTTCCCCCTCGGCGAACTCACCAAGCCCCAGGTCCGCGACCGGGCCCGCGCGCTGGGGCTGGTCACCGCCGACAAGCCGGAGTCCCAGGAGATCTGCTTTGTACCGACCGGCAACTACCGGGACTTCCTCGCCCGGAAGCTGCTCCCGGTGCACCCCGCCCTGTCGCCCGGAGCGATCGTGGATCACCGCGGCCGGGTCCTCGGCCGGCACGACGGCTATTCCGGCTTCACCGTCGGCCAGCGCAAGGGGCTCGGCGGGGGCCTGCCGGAGCCGTACTACGTGCTCGAGATCAGGCCGGAGGCGCGCGAGGTCGTGGTGGGGCCGCGGCATCTCCTGGACGTGGACGGCGTGGAGGTCGGCGATCTGAACTGGCTTACCGCGCGCCCGGAGCCCGGAGCGCGCCTGCACGTTCAGATCCGCTACCGGTCACCGCTGGTGCCGTGCCGAATCGAGTCCCACGGAGAGAGTTCGGTGCGGCTGGCCTTCGAGGGGAGGGCGAGCGCGGTCACGCCCGGTCAGTCGAGCGTGTTCTTCGACGGTGAGCGTGTGCTCGGCGGCGGCAGGATCCGCAGGGTCACCACTGCAAGCCCGCCGAGTCGGCGAACTCGCGGATCTGCTCCTGCTGCTCCTCCGTCAGGGTCTCGGGCACGTCCACCCGCACCTCGACGTACTGGTCGCCCCGCCGCCCTTCGCGGCTGATCCCCTGCCCCCGGATCCGGAACCGGGTGCCGGGCTGCGTGCCGGGGGGGATGCGCAGGACCACCTTCCTGCCCGAAATCGTGCTTACGCGGATCTTCGATCCGAGCGTCGCCTGGACCATGTTGATCGGCACCGTAACCTGTATGTCGCTGCCTTCGCGCTGAAAGAAGCGGTGCGGCAGCACCTTGAAGGTGATGACCAGGTCCCCGGGCGGCCCGCCCCTGGCACCGCGCTCGCCCTGGCCGGTCAGCCTCACCCTGGAACCGCTGTCCACGCCGGCGGGTACCGTCACCTGGATGCTCCGTTCCTGGTGGATCTTGCCCTCTCCGCCACACGCGCCGCACTCCGTTTCGGGACGTTCGCCCCGTCCCACGCACGCGGGACACGGGCGGCTGACCGCGAACCCTCCCTGGCCGAACGAAACCGTGCCGGTTCCGCCGCATTCGCCGCACTTCTTCCAGGGGGTTCCGGGCGCGCCCCCCGAACCGCCGCACGTCGCGCACTCCTCGTTGATGGGGACCGAGATCGGCACCTTGCCGCCTCTGGCCGCTACCAGAAACGGGACCTCGACCGTGTAGTCGATGTTGGCCCCCTTGGCCGGACCGGACGGCTTGCGCGCCTCTTCCTTGCGCCCGCGGTCGAAGATCGACGAGAAGATGTCCGAGAACCCGCCCAGTCCTCCCAGGTCCTCGAATGAGAAGTTCGACGACTGCTGCGTACCCGGACGAGTTCCCGGACGAGCACCACCGAACCCGAAAGCGCCCAGCTTGCGCATCTGATCGTACTTGGCGCGCTTGCCGGTATCGGAAAGCACCGAGTTCGCCTCTCCCACCTCCTTGAAGCGCTCGGACGCCTTGGGGTTCCCCGGGTTGGCATCCGGATGATACTGCTTGGCCAGCTTCCGATAGGCCTTCTTGATCGCCTCCGCATCGGCCTTCGGATCGACGCCGAGAATCGCGTAATAGTCCTTGTCGGTCCTCGTCATTGCCCGTGAATCGCTATTGGCACTTGAAGACGCTCACCCGGGCGGGCCGAATGAGCAGCCCCTTGAGCGTGTAGCCCCTCTGAAACACCATGGCCACCGTGTCGTCATCGTCTTCGGACTCCGCCGGCGCACGCATCATCGCTTCCATCGTATTCGGATCGAAGGGCTCCCCGGCCGGGTCCACCACCTCGACACCCGCATCCTTCAACACCTGAAAGAACTTGCGCTCGACCAGGTCGACCCCTTCCACGATGGAATCCACGGACGACTTGTTCTCCGGCTCCAGCGCCGTAACGCGGAGCAGATCGTCCAGCGGATCCAGAAGGCGCGCAACCAGGTCGGCCTGGGCGCGGTCCCACCCCTGCCGAAGCCGTTCCTCCGTCCTCTTCCTGTAGTTGTCGAAATCGGCCGCCAACCGCAGGTGACGATCCTTAAGACGGTCCCGCTCGGTCTCAAGTTCCAGAACGGGGTCGGCGCGATCGTCGGCTTCGGGCGATTCCCCGCCGCGGCCCGGACCAGGGTTGCTCGCGGATTCGTGGCCGCTGTCTGTTTCCGCGGTGTCGTCAGGCTCCGGCGCGGTGGACGCCGCGTCTTCGGCGCGGTCCGTCCCGTTTTCGTCGTCGGCAGCCTGCTGCCTGTCGTCTTCCAGTGAATCGTGGTCCTGAGAGATCATTTCCTCGCTCGTCACGCCGTCCATTTCGCCCCGGAGTCCGCGCTGCCCCGCGCTACAGGGGCGTTCGTCGGCACTTCAGTGCTGTTTACGCACTCTTCAAGCTCGTTCATTCAATGTCACCGGTCCATATACCGGGCCCTGCCCCCTCTTTTCTCCGTTTCCGCGACCGCCATCGCCAGGACCGCGGTCACGCTACACTCGCGGACGGAGTCGCGATCGCCTGCGAAGCGCTCCACCCTGGCGATCGCGGTTCCCGCCGAATGGGCGACCGCAAGCCACACGGTGCCGACCGGCTTTTCCGCGGTTCCCCCGCCGGGGCCGGCGATCCCGGTGACCGCCATCGCAATGTCGGCCGAGAAGTGGCGGCACGCACCCATGGCCATCTGCAGGGCGACGAGGCGCGAGACCGCTCCGTGGGTCCCGAGCACCTCCGCATCGACCGACAGGTGGCGAATCTTGATGTCGTTCGAATAGGCAACCACGCCGCCGACGTAGAACGCCGACGCCCCGGGCAGGTCGGTGATCACCTTGCCGAGAAGACCGCCCGTGCAACTCTCCGCGGTCGCCACTCGCAGCCCGTGAGCCATGGCCCTCGCCGCCAGCCGCCGCAGGCTCTCGCGGGCGGGGCGAACGGATGCCCTGTCGCCGGCAGCCTTCACCTGCTCTCCACCACCAGCGAGCGGTAGCGCCAGAGATAGTCCGCCAGAGAGAACAGGGTCATGAACACCATCAGCGCCAGCACGGCACCCACGAAGCCGGAGTGGAAGAACTGCCAGTCACCCCACAGCCCTCCTTCCTCCCAGCCCGAGTCGGAGGCCGTGACGAGAAGCGGAAGCCACAGGAGCACCGAGCCGATGAAGAAGTTCTGCGAGAGCGCCTTGTACTTCCCGGACTTCCCTGCCGCGATCACGACCCCGCGGCGGGCGGCGTAGCCCCGGAAGAGAGTGATGAACAGCTCCCTGCCGAATACGACGACGATCACCCACACCGGCAGTTCGCCCCAGAACGGCAGCTCGCTGAACCCGTCGTCCCTTCGCGTAATGAAATAGAAGGGAATGAAGGCGCTGGCCATCAGCAGCTTGTCGGCGAGCGGATCCAGGAGCTTGCCGGTGTCGGAGATCCATCCGTGCTTGCGGGCCAGGTGCCCGTCCCAAACATCGGAGAAGGCGGCGACGAGGAAAACGACGAAGGCCGCGTACCTGGCAAACTGGCCCGGCGACAGTGCAAGCCAGGCTACGAGCGGACAGAGGATGATGCGCCCGACGGTAATCGCGTTGGGGATGTTCACGCGCCACCCGCCCTCTCCCGGAGTTCGTCCTCCATCCGGGCCAGGACGCTGCCGGCCCTGTTTCGGAGCAGGCCCCGGACTTCCCAGGCCCTGAAGTCCCGCAGGAGATTCACGGCGCCCACGCTGGCCGGTTCTCCCGCCAGGTGCCCAAGGGCCGCAAGCCGCCGAAAGGGGCTCGGACTGAACAGGTCACGCCGGCGGCGAGACACCTGGTCGCGCAGAACGAGGGCTGCAACGGCGGCGACCGCACCGGTGCCGAGCAGGAAGAAGCCGAGCGTGCGCAGGCGTCGGTCCACGGGACTACATCTCCCTCCGGCCCGCCAGCGCCTCGGCGATCGTGGTGCCGTCGACGTACTCGAGGTCGGCGCCCACGGGAATCCCGCGGGCCAGGCGCGTGACCCGAACCGAGCGCGCACGCAGCAGGCCCTCCAGGTAGACCGCGGTGGCCTCGCCCTCGACGCTTGCGTTGGTCGCCAGAATCACCTCCGTCGTCTCTCCCCCGGATCCGTCGATTCGCTCCAGGAGGCCGTCGATATCGAGGCTTTCCGGACCGATTCCGTCGAGCGGAGAAAGACGGCCTCCGAGCACGTGGAACTGCCCGCGGTAGTGCCCCGCCCGATCGATCGCGCCCACTTCGTAAGCCTCCTCGACGACACAGATCACCCCCTGGTCCCGTGACGGGTCCACGCACACCGGACAGAGATCCGCTTCACAGTAGTTGCCGCACCGGGGACACGGATGTACGCGGGCGGCCACCTCCTCCAGAGTCCGGGCGAGGCGCCGCACATCGCCCTTGCTTCCCTTGAGCAGGTGATAGGTCAGACGCAGAGCCGTTTTGGTCCCCACGCCGGGCAGCCGTCCCAGCTCCCGGCTCAGGCGGTCGATCGCCGACACTCTGCGATGTTCCCATTACGGCGCGAGGTCGAGCGAACGCTGCGGCCAGTGCAGGCGGATCGCGGCCCGAATGCAGCGGAGACCCGTGCCACGGACCGCTAGAAAAGCCCCGGCAGCTGGACCGGCAGACCGCCCGCCGCGCCGCGCATGCGCTCCTCCGAGAACGCACGGGCTCGATTCTGCGCCTCCGCCACCGCGGCAACCACGAGATCCTCGAGCATCTCGACATCCTCGGGGTCCACCGCCTCGGGTTCGATCGAGAGGCTGACCAGGTCTCCCTTGCCCGTGACCCGCGCCGTCACCATCCCACCGCCCGCGGACGCCTGGATCTGTTCCGATTCCAGGGTGTCCTGCAGCTCCTGGACCTTCTCCTGGAGCTGCTGTCCCATCTTCATCAGTTGCTGAATACTTGTCATCTTGTGTTCATTCCACGAGGTCGAGGTCCAATTCCCTGACCGCCTGCTCGATATGGGGAGCGCGCTCGACGAGAGCGCGCAGCCGAGTCCGGCGGGCTGACTCTTCGGTGATCCTGGCCGCGGGCCCGGCCTCGCGCCCCGTGGCGGCCTTCACCATTGAAATCTCGGCATAATCGCGGCCCGCATGAAGTGCCAACCCCTCTTCAAGCTTCCGGCGCACGGATACATCGCTCAACCTTTCCGCCACGAGGTCGCCCGGAGCCTCCAGGATCAGGCGGTTTCCGTCTTCCCTCGTCCGGGTATCGCCGAGCACCACCTTGAAGCCCCTGGGCGCGCACGAACGGTCCGCCAGCACCAGGGGCCATGCTTCCACGAGACTGCGTTTCACGCGCGCCTGCGGGGTCGGATGCGGTTCCGGCGGTGGCGGCGCAGTCTGCTCCGGCTCCGGCGCCCGCTGGCTCTGCGCCGAGGCGGGCGACGCGTCCGGGGACCGTGCACGGCTCGGGCTCGGCGGCGCCGGCTCCGTCGGACCCGCCGCGGGGGCCTGCGCGACCTTGCGGGCCGGCGCCCCGCCGAGCGCACGGATGACATCCTCCAGCTCCACCGTCCGATCGAGGTAACTCAACCGCAGCAGCAGCACCTCTATGAGGACCCGGGGCCGTCCTGTCCGCCTCAGGCTGCCGTCGGACTCCAGCGACGAACACATCGCGAGCATGCGGACCAGGTCTCCCGGCGCAAATCGGGCCGCGCGGCTGGCGAACTCGTCACGGAGTTCCGTCCCCATCATGCCGGGCGAGCTCGCGGGGTCGACGGTCATGCGCAGCAGCAACCGCAGCTTTTCGGTGAAGCCGTGGTAGAACTCCACCAGATCGTACCCCTCGTCGATCAGCGTCTCGACGAAGTCGAACACGTCTCCGTGCCGCCGCTCCGCGATGATGTCGAAGATCTGCAGGTACCGCTGCTCGGCCACGACCCCAAGAACCCGCACCACCGAATCGGTCGTGACTTCCCGGTCCGAGAGCGCCAGCACCTGGTCGAGGAGCGAGAGGCCGTCGCGCATTCCACCATTCGCCTTGCGGGCGATCGCGCGCAGAGCCTCCGGCTGGGACGCAATGTCCTCGGCCTCGAGCACCTCCTGCAGGCGCTGGACGATGTCGTCGGCCCCGATCCGCCTGAAATCGAAGCGCTGGCACCGCGAGAGGATGGGCGAGGCCGTCTGCTGGATCTTGCGGGGCTCGGTCGTCGCGAAGCAGAAGATCACCCGGGGAGGCGGCTCTTCCAGAATCTTGAGGAGCGCATTCCAGGCCTCGCGCGTGAGCATGTGGGCCTCGTCGAGGATATAGACCTTGTAGCGTCCCTCTTCCGAGGGGGCATACATGGCCCGGGCCCTCAGGTCGCGGGCATCGTCCACGCCCCTGTGCGAAGCGGCATCGATCTCGACCACGTCGAGCGACGTGTGGCCCGCCCAGATGCTCTCGCAGTCGTCGCACGAGCCGCAGGGCTCGCCCTCCGGCGTCCGTCTCGGGCAGTTGAGGGACATCGCGAGAATCCGGGCGATGGTCGTCTTGCCGACGCCGCGAGGCCCACAGAAGAGGTAGGCGTGGCCGACCCGGTTTCCCGCCACCGCACGCTTCAGCGTCTCGGATACGTGCTCCTGGGTCGCCACCTCCTCGAAACGGCGGGGCCGGTACTTCCTGGCTAGGGCGAGATAGGACAAGGTGCCGTCGATTGGGGCTTCAGGGTGGCCGCACGAGGTGCCCCAGGCACTCCGCGGCGACGGTTACCGCACTTACCGCTGCTACCGGCGAGGTCCTGACGGGGTTCATGAGTTCCCGACCCGCGGACCTGGGGCACGTTGCAAAGCTACCCGGAACCGCGAACGAGCGTCAACCGGGCCGCCAGGCGTCGGGGATGTGTTCGATCGAAACCTCCTCTCCTCTGACCGCCACTCCGATCGCGTCGAAGCGGTAGGTCGTGCCCGGCCGCCCATGCTCATGGATCCAGCGCCGGGCCGCAGCCACGACCAGTCTCCTCTTGGCTCTTCCTATCGGCTCGAGCGGCGTGCCGCCCGTCGCGGTGGCACGGGTCTTGACCTCCACGAACGCCACGACGCCGCCCCTCGAGACGACCAGGTCGATCTCCTTCGGCCCGGCGCGGAAGTTGCGGGCAAGCACCGTCCACCCCCGCGAGGACAGATGGGCGGCTGCCAGCGCCTCTCCGCTTCGGCCGAGATCCCACCGCTTCGCTGCCATCGGCGACAAGGTGGCGACGAGCCATGGGCGATGGAATGGCCGGATGGGCAGTGTTTTTGTAACATGTTGCTAATACTAGTGTTACGCTATCATATACGATTGCTGTTCCCTTATCAGTTCGTGTTTCTTGAACGGGATGTAGATCGACGCTGCCGAACGCCCTCGGACGTGCCGGCGTCTGCCGCCGTAGGGGGGTGGGCGCAGGCTATCCCGCTGGCGGCGATGGCAACAGGCGGGCGGTCATCTCCACGGTTCGAGTAGGGTAACCGCAGCGGTGCAGCCTTACGGGTATCCCGCTCGTGCGCCAAGGCTCATAGCCCTCGGCTGTAATCTCGACATCATAAACGACAACCTCCGAACGAGCCCCCGGAGGTCCCTTGCCGCCTGAGAGCTGGGTGCGATCTTGCCCAGGGACGTTGGAGACCAAGAGCATGGGCTCACGGATACTCCCTCTGATGGCGAATCCGGTCGGGTTCGCGCTACGGGGAACAAAACGCCCTGATGACGCGTCCACGACATCGATCAGGATACCCGGCGGATCCAACAGAGGGCATGCACCGTTGTCGTCAAGGATCCCGCACGCCTGGCCTCCCGTCAGTACCAAGATCGTGGCGGCAGCTATCCACGCTCCATACGCCCGACCAGTGCTCTTCAAGAGCATGTCTGCGCCTCCTACGATTCGTAATCGTCATCATCCGGCGCTCGCGACGGTGCGAACCCGCTTGTTGCACGAAGTTCGAAGCTGGCAGAGCCCTCGGCAATCCCGGGCGCGTCGGGCCTTGCTGGGTTGGGAAGAGGGCTCGACCCCGGCGGAGGGACGGGCGGAGTCCGTCCCGGAGGCCGGGGGGACCGGCGCCGGAGCGGTGGCAACGCCGACCACGCCACCCGCCGGTCACGCCGCAGGGCTCACCTGCGAACCGGCTGCCTTGACGGGCGGTGGTCGTGGGGCAGCGGGAGGACATCCGGCGACGGCGCGACGGTGAACGAGCGGAGCGACCGACTCCCTAACCGCGAACGCTGCCGGAGCGGGGGTTTTCCGGGGGGATCGAAGGGGGGCGGCAGCACCCCTCGCCAGAGCGCGAATGTTTTACATCGCGTAGGCGGATTGCTAACGGCCAACATCACGGCAGGAGATCACGTAAGTCTAACCCGGACTGCACGATCTGCCACTCTTGTCGTTGGAGAAGATCCGACTGCCCCGTCCCAAAATCCCCGGAATGCAGGACTGATCGGCGGGAATCGGAGCGGGTGATTTGCCGCCGTTTCGATGTCCTCGGGTAACCTCCTCGGGCCGTTCGCAACAGCCAATTCCCGAAGTCGGGTGGTCACCACGGACCACAGAGCCTTCGACCGCATTCTTCACGGATGTTGAGCACACGCAGCCCGGACCCCGTTGGCCGGTTAGCGTTAGCATCTTGGACGAGCGCTCCCGTAGCCTATCCCCGGACACCCCAAGCCGCTGATCGAAGAGCGAGCGGCGGCGGATGCCGGTAAGGCACTGGGATCTCGCAGACGGGTGCTTCTTGCGAGCGATCCGGGACCGGCCAAGGTCCGCGGGTGGACACGCGACATCGGGCACCGTCTCCTCGGTGCGTCCCGGCAAGCGAGCGAACCGAACTTCACGCGCCCACACACCGGCGACATCTCTTTTCTGTTCGTGGCCTACCGACGCACGTTCTTGGACGGGCTCTGGGGGAAGCTGCTCAGGGCGGGCGGTGTGAGCTGCCGCCTCTCCACTAGGATGACGGGCGAGAGCCACGGAGTTGACCTCATGGTTGGACGCGCTGATGTTCGGAGACTTCCTGCGTCCGGCTGACCTGTTTTCAACGAGGATGACTCCAAGTATGTCCAGCGACCGTGAAAAGCCGAAGGCGTTCGTGATCATGCCCTTCGACGCCGAGGCCCAGCCCGTCTATGAGGACTTTATCCACCCCACGCTGGATAACTTGGGTTTCGATGTCTCTCGTGCGGACAATCTGTTGAATCAGCATAACATCCTGCGCGACATCCTCTCCTCGATCGCGTCTGCCGACCTCCTTGTCGCCGACCTCACAGACTCGAACTCGAACGTGTATTACGAACTGGGCTTGGCCCACGCGCTACGTAAGCCCGTCATCCTGCTCGGTCAGGACATGGAGGAGATCCCCTTCGACATCCGCTCATACCGGCTCGTCATCTATGACACACACTTCGCCAGAATCAAGGATGCGAAAGAGACGTTCGAGGAGGTCGCACGTGGGTTCCTTACCGGAGAGGTGACCTTTGGGAATCCCGTGGCGGACTTCTTGGGACTAGAGGTCGAGGGGCGGCGGCGGTCACTACCGGGGCCAGCCGAGGACACGACCGACGACCGAGGCCTAATCGATCACGTCGAGGATCTTGAAACACGATACAGTGAGCTGACAGTCCTCTTGGAGGAACTTGGCAAGAGGACGCGACGTGTCGGTGGTCTTACGGAGAAGGCAGGAGAGGAAATAGAGGAGGCTTCCTCTCAAGGAGGTGCTCCGGGCCGGAACCGGTTGAGAAAAGTTGCTCGCCGGCTGGCTAGACACCTGGAAGAGTTTCGGGTATTCATGGCCGATGCGAACGACCGTTACGAAACTGCGGCTGGTGCGGTCGAGACGAGCCTCGAATTCGTGCTTGAGTACACGGGCCATGCTGCTAAAGAAGATCCAGCAGGTACAAAGGAGAGGCTGGACTCAGAGTTGGCCCTAATGAGCGATGTCCTCGACGCGGTCCGCGATGGGAGACAGGCTTTTCTTTCGCTGTACACGTCCATGACCGAGGTGCCGCGATTGGAACGTCACTTGAGTCGGGCAATCGCATCTGCGGCTAAGGAAGTTCAGCGAGTGGCCGATAACGTCGGACAAACGGAAGCCGCGATCTCTCGAGGAATCCAAGTAGGAGAACGGATCCGGTCGGGGATTGGGAGAAGTTGAAGGAGACGAGGAAGGCAACGACCCTGCATCCTTCCGAATGCACCCTATCCGCCCGGCGGGAAGGACTCCCCTGATCGTGGCGTCCCGTGGAGGATTCGAGTACCAACTCAGGCAAGCAAGGCCAACGCTAGTTCGGGTCCCCTAGCGGCGCGTAACGCGACGCGCTACAGTTGGCGCATGAAGATCCGGCACAAGGGGTTGCGGGCGCTCCACGAACGGGATGATCGCTCGCGGCTCCCCGCGAATCTGGTTCCCCGGCTTCGGCGCATCCTGTTCCGGTTGCAGGAGGCGACACATCCCGGTAGCGCCGGTGCCCCGGGTTTCAGGCTGCACCCCTTGAAAGGAGACCGGGCGGGCCAATGGAGCGTGCGCGTCTCGGGGAACTGGCGCGTGGTGTTCCGCTTCGAGGACGGCGAGGCGGTGAGCGTTGACCTGATAGATTACCACTGAAGGAAGGAGGAACGATATGACCGGAAGCGGCGAGCGAGTCGTTGCTATGCTCAACCCCCCGCACCTGGGCGAACTGATCCGCGAGAGCATGGACGAGGTCGGATGGAACGTGACGCAGACGGCTGCCCGTCTGGGTTGCGAGCGAGGCACGCTGTCGCGGTTGCTGAACGGCAAGGCGGGCGTGTCGGCGAACATGGCGCTCGCGCTGGAGGCCATTGGCTGGGGCACGGCCGATCACTGGATGCGGATGCAGGCGAGCTACGAACTTGCGGAGGCGCGCAGGGCGCGCGGATGGCAGGAGGACATCAGGGTGAGCGATGCGGTCCCCCGGTAGCCCATTCATGGTTCGGGCCGTGATCCATACGCGGGAGGAGTAGCGGGATGCGCCTCTCGTGGAACGAAGTGCGGGTCCGCGCAGCGTCCTTCGCCAAGGCGTGGCGGGACGCGGCCTACGAGAAGGGCGAGACGCAGAGCTTCTACAACGACTTCTTCGAGGTGTTCGATGTTCGCCGCCGATCCGTCGCCCGCTACGAGGAGCATGTCGCCAAGCTGGACAACCGCTCGGGTTATATCGACCTGTTCTGGCCGGGCGTCCTGATCGTGGAGCAGAAGAGCGCCGGGCGCGACCTCCGCAAGGCGTATGGACAGGCCGGGGAGTATTTCGACGCGCTCCCCGAACGCGACCGCCCGCGCTACATCTTGGTGAGCGATTTCCAGACCTTCGAGCTTCACGATCTGGACGAGCGGGAGACCGTCACCTTCCCTCTCTCGGACCTGCCCGGCCACGTCGAGGAGTTCGGCTTCATACTCGGCGTCCAGCGCCGGACGTTTCGAGACCAAGATCCCGTCAACATCGAGGCGGCCGAACTCGTCGGGCGGCTGCACGACGCGCTCGACGCTGCGGGCTACCGAGGCCACGATCTGGAGAGGTTCCTCGTGCGGATCGTGTTCTGCTTGTTCGCCGACGACACCGGCATCTTCGAGCCGCGCGACATCCTTTTCGACTTCCTTGAATCCCGTACCCGGAAGGACGGCATCGATCTCGGGGCGCTGTTGGCTCAGCTCTTTCAGGTCCTCAATACGCCGGAAGATAACCGCACGGCGACGCTGGACCACGACTTGGCCCGATTCCCCTACGTCAACGGTGACTTGTTCGAGGAGCCGCTGCGCATCCCCGCTTTCGACGCATCCATGCGCGAAAAGCTCCTCGACGCTTGTCGGTTCGACTGGTCCAACATCTCGCCGGCCATCTTCGGCGCGCTGTTCCAGTCGGTTATGGACCCGGTCGAGCGCCGCAAGCAGGGCGCGCACTACACGACCGAGAAGAACATCCTGAAGGTGATCGAACCGCTGTTTCTGGACGACCTTCGGGCCGAGTTCCAGCGCCTGAAGGGCCGCAAGGACAGCCGCCGCCGTGCCGACCTGCGCCGGTTTCAGGAGAAGCTAGGGCGGATGACCTTCTTCGACCCCGCGTGCGGATGCGGGAACTTCCTCATCATCGCCTACCGCGAGTTGCGGGAGCTTGAGATCGAGGTCCTGACGGAGCTTCACCGGAAGCGCGCGGCACGGCAGTTGGACGCGCTGGCGTCCGAGCTGTCCCTCGTCGACGTGGACCAGTTCCACGGAATCGAGATCGGCGAGTTTCCCGTCCGCATTGCGGAGACGGCGATGTGGATGATGGACCACATCATGAACAACCGGCTGAGCTTGGAGTTCGGCCAGACCTACACTCGGATTCCGCTTGAGACTTCGCCGCACATCGCGCACGGGGATGCCCTTGAGATGGATTGGGCCGATCTCTTGCCCTCCGAGAAGTGCTCCTTCGTGTTCGGCAATCCGCCCTTCGGGGGCGCGAAGTTCCAGAGCAGGGCCCAGCGCGCCCAAGTGCGAAGGATCGCGGACCTTGGTGGGACGGGTGGCACGCTCGACTACGTGACGGCTTGGTTCATTAAGGCCGGAGAGTACGTCAATGGGGCCACCGGAGTTCGGATCGGCTTCGTGGCCACCAATTCGATCACGCAAGGTGAGCAGGTCGCTCAGCTATGGCCGATCCTCTTCGACCGCTGCGAGCTGGAGATCGCGTTCGCCCACCGGACCTTTGCGTGGGGATCGGACGCGCGCGGCAAGGCTCATGTGCATGTGGTTATCGTCGGACTGGATGGCCGCGAGGCGGTGCCCGGCAGGAAGCGCCTGTTCAGCTATCCCGACATCAACGGCGACCCGGTGGAAACCCGGCACGCCGTGCTCTCACCCTATCTGTTCGACGCCGGAGGGCTCGCCGACCCGTATCTGACCGTGCGGGAGGAGAGTAGCCCTATCAATGGCATGAAGAAGTTGATCACCGGAACCCAGCCTCTTGAGAAGGGGAACCTGACATTCTCAAGTGCGGCGAAGTCCTCGTTTCTGGCTCGGGAACCCAAAGCCGAGCCGTATTTCCGACCCTTTCCCGGCGCTCGTGAGTTCATCCAAGGTAGGGACCGCTGGATCCTCCATACGACCGACATTCCGCCCCAGGAACTGCGCGATCTGCCCTTGGTTCGCGAAAGGCTTCGCGCCGTGCGGACGTTCCGGGCGAAGAGCAAGCGCACCACGACCAAGCGGCTGGCGGATTTCCCCCGGTCCTATGGGGTAACCGTAGTGCCGGAAGCACCGTTCCTGATCATCCCTCAGGTCAGCTCCGAGCGACGCGAGTACGTGCCCATCGGGTGGCTGGAACCCCCGGTCATACCCAGCGAGAAGCTACGAATCCTCCCTGACGCGACTCTCGGCGAATTCGCACTGCTCACCTCCGCCATGCACATGGCATGGGTGCGGACCGTGACGGGGCGAATGAAGAGCGATTACATGTACTCGGTCGGCGTCGTCTACAACACCTTTCCGACGCCCACCCGCTGGGGCAACAACGACAAGGTTGAGTCTCTGGCGCAGGCCGTCCTCGACGCTCGTGCGGCTTATCCCCACGCGACGCTGGCGGACCTCTACCACCCGGATCTGATGCCGCCCAGCCTGCGGCGCGCCCATCGGGCGCTCGACCGCGCCGTGGACCGGCTCTATCGTGGCAGAGGGTTCGCCTCAGAACGCGAACGCGCCGAGCACCTGTTCATGCTCTACGAGAAGATGCGCGCTCCCTTGGGCATCGGGATCAAGAAGCGAAAGCGCCGCCGCCGATAGGACTCTGGTCCCGGGCCCAAGGCATCACCGGCCTGAGCGGGAGTAGCCGCGCTTCAACCGCCGGATCGTCGTCACGACACCTTCCGCGCCTTGGCGATGGAAGCGGCCCCGGCCGTCCATCGAGAACGCGACGCCCGCATTCAGCACCAGGTCCGCGAACGCCAAGCTGGTAAACTGGGCGTCGCCGACGTCTGGAGGCCCAGCCTTGGAGGACTCAATCTAACGGACCCGCCGCTCGACCGTTCGCCGAGGCCCCGGCGCTCCCTCCTACGCCGCACCGGAGTGTGAAAACGACGCGGGGGGGCGATTCACAATTCGGCGCTCCACCGATTCACAGGGCAGCGAACGCGCAACCGGCGCGGTTGCAACGTCTTGCGGCCAAGCGGCTCGGTCGTCCGGTGCCGGACGGGCCGCTCGGGCCGTGGCGGGAGCGACCCGCCTCGCCGAGGGCTCGGTGCGGCGTAGGGCCGAGCGTGTTTTCACACCCTCGCCCCCCCGCCTCGACGGGTCGCTCCCGCACCAGAGATCCCTCCGGGAAGGGATCGAGCGCCGCTTCGAGGCGGCGGAGCAAGCGGTCGCCGTCCACCCGTCTGTCGGAGCGGCGGGCGTCCCCGTTGCCACGCGATTCGCCGGACGAGCCTTCGTGGTCCCACGCGACCGGGTGGCCCATTCGCCCTTGCTCTACGTTGACGCCGACGTTTCGGTTTCGCACCCGAACCACCGGCTCGGCTTCGACGAACCGGTGGACGTGTCGCCGCCCACCGGGGCGAGCCTGACGTTCGGACGGCGCTACGGCGCTCGCTTCATCTTCCACCTCGGGGAGGCGTCCGGGGGCACCCTGACGCTCTTCCAGATGGGCGGGCACGTCTCGCTCTGAGGCCTCCACGAACGGCCCGGAGGCGAGTCGGCGCACGGACGCAACCAACCGCGCAAACGCGGTGCCGTCGGCCTTCCCGCAAGGGACTGTTGGACCGGGAGCGACCCCGGGGCGGGGGTTGGGATGGCCGTGCACATCCCAACCGTCGCCGTGCCGTACCAGGCACCCCGAAGGGACGGGTCGCTCCCGGCCACGGCCGAGGAGCGCGGATCGGCATCGGCGCTCCGCTGACCGTGGCGCAACCGCAAGCGCACCAGCAATATGTGGAATTGGCGTTGTGCACACGGGAACGCGTTTTTCGTGCACATCGACCCCGATGTCGGATGTGCACCTCTGGATCGGCACCGGGAGCGTCCAAAGCGGCTCCTAGTCACGTCTTCGCCGCCCCCGGCAGATCGGGCCGCCGATCCAGACCGCCGGAGTGGCGGTCTCCATCAAGCGAACGGGGTGGATTCCGTCGCGGTCGGGAGCGAGGCTGTATTCGTGCGCGCCTGTGCCTTCCTCTCCCTGATCTTGCACCAAGACATCAAATCGAGTGGATCGCGCTGGCCCGTCTCCACGACAACATCTGGTCGCGGGCGTAGTGGACGGATTCCCCGGGTTGTCACCACGAGGAGGCCCGCAGCGCCGTCCGCGTACTCGCGGGAGTGCTTTTCCTATGGTTTGCGCACCTCCGGCAACGTGGGTTAGACCCGTATACGCCTGCGCAAACGACGTGGGGTGCCGATGCGCACTCCGGCGCTCCGGACGTGCGCACCGACGGAACGGCGGAAGCTGCTGCGCCCCGAGGGCTTGGGCCTCGCGGTCCCAGGCGGTCGGGGCCGCAGCGCTCGTTCGGGCTGGGCTGGGAGCGACCCCACAGTCCGAGGGACTGCTGCGGGTTCGGGGCCGTGCGCGTTTGCGCACCCCCGGCCCCTCCCCCTCGGGTCGCTCCCAGACCAACGATCCTGCCGGAAGGCTTGGTTCAGCGCCGCTTCGAGGCGGCGGACCACGTCGGGCGGCCTGCTTGTGGCGCGCGGGATGTCGTTCGGGGGTCCGGGGGGTCTCCCCCGGCCAGAGGTTTTTGTAAAACAAAAACACATCTGGCTCCTCCGAAACCCCGCAAACGCGGGGCCGAGCCGACCCACCCGAGCGGCGATACGCCGCTCACTCGCCGCGACGGCGGCCGCAACTGCCCCGCAAGCCGTGACCGCGCCCTCAGAGCGGGAGCGGGTCGCGGGCGCACGCACCTCCCCGATAAAGGTAACGCATCGGACGGGCCGCACTGGTCAAGCCGCCGTGGTCAAGCGAGATTCCGTTGCGCAGATCGTGCAGTCCATCGAATCGAGAGGAATCGAACGATGGCACGCACGAAACGAAGCCGGCGCTCCTACGGCGCCGGAGAATGGGGCCGGAACCGGGTCAGGATCTTCCCCGACCCGAAGACCGGCATCTTCCAGATTGAGTGGCGAGAGAGCGGGCGCAGGCGCACCCGGTCCCTCAAGCACCGCGACTGGGCGCGCGCGAAGAGGCAGGCGGATCAGTTCGCCGCAGGGTTCATCGACGCGCCCAACGGCAAGGCCAACGCCGAGCCCGAGCCGCTCACGCTGGAACGGCTTTTTGAAATCTACGGTGAAGAGGTGACGCCCACCAAGGCGGAGCGCGTCCAGTACCGGGACAGGGTCGCGACGAGGATGTTCCTCGGTCTCCTCGGGCGGGACCGGAGGCCCGAGACCCTGTCGCAGCGCGATTGGGACCGCTTCATCCGGGAGCGCCGGACGGGCCGGATCGGACCGAGCGGGAAGCCGGTGTCCAACCGGACCATCGAGTTGGACCTGAAGTTCCTGCTCGCGGTGCTCAACTGGGCGACGAAGTCCCGGGACGAGGAGGGGAGACTCCTTCTCGACTCGAACCCGCTGAGGGGTCTGAGGACGCCCAAGGAGAAGAACCCCGCGCGGGTCGTCCTCTCCGAAGCGGAGTACCACGCGATGCTCGGTGTGTCCCGGCAGGTCGATTGGCGGTTCCATGTCGCGCTCGTGCTCGCGCACGAAACCGGACACCGCATCGGGGCCATCCGCCATCTTCGGTGGACGGACATCGACTTCGAGGGCCGTGAGGTGCGGTGGCGCGCGGAGCACGAGAAGACCGGCTACGAGCACATCACGCCGCTCACCGACGAGGCGGTCGCAGTCTTGGAGGAAGCGCGGAGGATGGGTGCCGGGACCGGAAATGCCCCGGTGCTTCCCTCGTCGAAGGATCACACGCGCTGCCTGGGCCGCGTCTCGGCCTATCTGTGGTGGAAGAAGGGGCAGACGCTCGCGGGGCTGGAGCCGAAGCCGCGGCGGGGCTGGCACTCGCTGAGGCGGAAGTTCGCCAGCGACCTCATGGACCTGCCGCTCAAGGTGCTTTGCGAGCTTGGCGGGTGGAAGGAGGCCCAGACCGTGCTGCGCTGCTACCAGCAGGCCGACGCTGTACAACTCAGGAAGGCTCTGGACAGCCGCCCGAGAGGTCGCGCCTGACCCAAAGTCAATCGGCGGGAGTCAAACAGCGGGAATCCGAACGCCGAATCCCGTAAGCTCAACGGCCACAGCGATATGAAAACCGGAAAGGTCATGTCGCGTAGGCTGGCTTACCGACCATAACAGTCGAAAGCCAGCCCTCGGCGGAGCCGCCGAAACCGCCTCTCAGAGCACGGTCCGGAGCAGCGTCCACCGGCTCGTCGCGGGCGAGTTCCCCCGCCTCTCGGTCGCCAGTCTCACGGACGGCGAGGGCGACGGGCGACCCCGTCACCTCCCTGGCCATAGCGGCGGCTCTCTGCCGACCGCTGCTTTCCCCCTGCTCTACCCCTCGGGAACCCGAGATCGTCGATCTGGGGCGATCCCAGCGTCCGTAGATTACCCGAAACGCCTCCGAGCCACGCCGAAACGGCCTCTGAGCCGGTCGCGAGGTCAGATCAGGTCTCGGTGCCTGCTCGCTGGCCCGCGAGATAGGCCGCCCACTCCTCCATGAGCCGACGCCGACGCTCGAACAGATCAGTTCGCAGGTACGCCGCCTCGACCTTGTTCTGCACGACGTGCGCCAGCGCCGCCTCGACGACCTCCCGGGGATGGTCCGTCTTCTCGGCCGCCCAGTCCCGGAACGACGACCGGAACCCGTGAGGCACCGCCGAGATTCCGCAGCTCTGGAGCAACCGACCCGGCCGCTTTCTGGTCAACGGCTTGCCGCGCTCGTTGACGAACACGATCGGACTCTCCCCCTTCCGCAGCTTGCGCGCCGCGTCAAGGATCTCCAACGCCCGGCCGGACAACGGCACCCGGTGCTCGCGGGCGGTCTTCGTCCGGCTTGCCGGAATCGTCCACACGCCCGCATCCTGATCGATCTCGCTCCACATCGCCCCACGGACCTCGCCGCCCCGCGCCGCCGTCAGGACCAGAAACTCGAACGCCAGCGTGTCCACTTTCCCCGGCTTCGCCGCCCGCACCTTCGCGATGGCCGCCGCTACCTCGCCGTGAGGCAGGGCCTTGCGGTGCGTGACGACATCGTGCTGGGGGCCGAGCACCGGCAGAAGCCGGTCGCACGGGTTGTCGGTCCGCCAGTCCATGGCGATGGCCCATTCCAGCACGGCGCCGATGCGCCGGCGGACGGCGCGGGCGACCTTCGGCCTTGTGTGCCAGATGGGGGAAAGCGTCTCCAGCAAGTGCTGTTGGGAACGTATCTTGTTGTGAGCGTGGGCTTTGGGAGTTTCACCGGTTGGACTCCCGCGGATTGATTCCCGCTGATCGGGAATCTTAGGTGCGAACCCTCCGGCGGCTGTCTAGTGCCGTCCTGAGTTGTCCCGTGTCGGGCCTCTGGTAGCACCTGAGCACCGTCTGGGGATTCTTCCACCCGCCGAGCTCGCAGAGCACCTTGAGCGGCTGGTCCATCAGGTCGCTGGCGAACTTGCGCCTCAGCGAGTGCCAACCCCTGCCGCACTTCGGTTCGAGCCCCGCCAAGGTCACGGCCCTGGACCACCATCTCACCGCCAAGGAACGACCGAGGCACTGCGAGGGGTCTGCCGGTGCGGGCAGCACCGGACCGTCGCCGCCAACGGGGTTCATCCGCCGCGCCTCTTCCAAGGCGGCCACCGCCTCGTCGGTCAGCGGCGTGGTGTGTTCGTAGCCCGTCTTCTCATGCTCCGCGCGCCACCGGATCTCACGGGCCTCAAGGTCGATATCCGCCCACCTGAGGTTGCGGATGGCTCCAATGCGGTGGCCGGTTTCGTGCGCGAGCACGAGGGAGACATGGAACCGCCAGCCGACCTGCCGGGAAACTCCGAGCAGCGCCCGGTACTCGTCCTCGGTGAGCACGACCCGGGCGGGGTTCTTCTCCGTGGGCTTTCTGAGCCCCTTGAGCGGATTCCGGTCGAGAAGCAGGTTGCCGCGCTCGTCCTTCGACCTCGCAGCCCAGTTGAGAACCGCCATCAGGAACGTCAGATCCCATTCGATGGTCCGGTTGCCCACGGGCTTGCCGGACCGACCGGCCCTGCCTGCCCGCCGCTCCCGGATGAACCGGTCCCAGTCCCGCTGGGACAGGGTTTCCGGCCTTCGGCCCCTGCCGAGGAACTTGAGGAACATCGCCATCGTGGCTCTGTCCCGCCGCCGGGACTGCTGCGTCTTGGTGGGCGTCACCTCCTCACCGTAGATTTCAAAAAGCGCTCCCAGAGTGAGCGGCTCGGGCTCGGCTTCCGCCTTGCCGTTGGGCGCGTCGATGAAGCCCGCGGCGAACCGGTCCGCCTGCCTCTTCGCGCGCGCCCAGTCGCGGTGCTTGAGGGTCCGGGTGCGCCTTCGCCCGTTCTCCCGCCACTCGATCTGGAAGATGCCGGTCTTCGGATCGGGAAAGATCCTGACCCGGTTCCGGCCCCATTCTCCGGCGCCGTAAGAGCGCCGACTTCGTTTCGTGCGTGCCATCATTCGATTCCTCTCGGTGATGGACCGCACGATCTGCGCGAAGGAAAGGTCGCGGCTCCGGGGCTTCTCCGCCAGTCGCGGCCCTGCCGATGCGTTACCTTTCGGGGGAGGTGCGCACTCGCACGAACCGCGCACGCTCCGAGAGCGCGATCACGGCTTGCGGAACGGTCGCTGACGCGGTTTCAGACTTGGCCCCGCGAATGCGGGGTTTCGGAGGAGCCAGATGTGTTTCCGTTGCACGGAAACTCTGGCCGGGGGGTGCCCCCGGACCCCCGAACGACATCCGCGCGCCATGTCAACCGGCACGGAGATGTCCCGGTTCGGCGTCGTGCCCGAAAAGGGCGCGGAGCGCCGGGGCAGGATCGCCGGTCAGATTGCGCGCGCGGGCCTAACGGCCACCGCTGGCCGTTAGGCCATCGAGGACGGCGCCCACACCCGTTTCCTTGGCTCGATCATCCACCGCGAGGATGTCGAGTTCCTTTGCCGGAGGTCCGAAACCGGGGGTACTCCTACCCCTCCGGGTGTCGAGTTCGTGCGTTACAGGCGATTCTGTGGCCTCGGATTCTGCCAGACCACCCCCAAAACGCCCAGAATCGCCGTGAGAGTGGGTTTCCGGGCTTGATACGGCTCCGGGGGCTCCCGGGCCACCCGGTCGGCCAGGGACTCGCCCACGGGCGGATCCTGACGGCCTCGCCGGTCGTGACCGAGTTCGCGGCTGGCGGGTCCGGCCAGGATCGCGTCGGCCGGACCGTCGGCCACGGAGGGGAAGCGTTCGGCCGCGCCCCCGGCGACGGGCCGGAAAACCGCGGGGTCAGAGGGGGCGCGGCCCCCCGCCAGCCTCCGCAGGGGACGCACGGAGTGTGGCCCCAAGGAGTAAGCTGGCTTGTCTCCTTAACGTGACAGAAACAGCCCGTGGATGGACTCCGTCACGCTTCTCCCCGGCACCTCCCGAGGACACCGGCTTCCGGGCCATCGTGGGGTGAGAGCACTGGCTTCTTGTTGGACAGCCTGACGACGGCGAGGGTCGGCACCCACCCTTGGCGACGGTGGTACTCTTTGCCGCTCGGGCCGCTCTCACGGATCGAGGCCATTGCCCGAGTTCGCAATCACGACGCGAACCACCGTTCCCGTCTCGCCTCTCACGCCCGCAAGCAATCGGTTGTCGGTCGCGTCAAATACAACCCACGAAGCTGGCAGTTCTATCGTCTGGCGCTCACCGCTTTCGAGGGAATGGACATCCCACACGGCGGTTGCGGCGCTCCCAAGGGCAAACCTCCGCATCCACACGTGACCGTTGCGGTCGACACGCAAGTCGGAGATCCGCGAGGGCACGGTGTTGGCGGGAGCAGCTTGAACTGTCCTATACGAGTCGGCAGCAATCCTCTCCGCCATCCTCTTGACCTGATCTTCGGGAAGGATAGTGGCGAGCACGTCGCTCACCGGACCTGCATTGTGCTCCAAAAGCAAGCGGGAGCGCTCCTGTTCGATCTGCTCGTGCGACACGGGTGTTCCGCGCGCTGGTAGGGGCACGGATTCCACCTCACCCCGGGTCCCGACCACTGTTGCCGTACTTGCATCGGACTCCGCGACGATAACGCCAAGGCCGTCGATCTGGGCCACGAACACATCGTAGCCAAACACGACGGGACCACTTGTTATGGCACCGTCTGTCGCGACAAACGCGCTCTCTTCTCCGCGGGCCTCCGCTATGCGGTATCTTGGCCCATCCGGCGGAAAGGCGACATACTGGACGGTGGACCGGTGCCGACCTTCAGGAATCTGTGCGAAGGCGTTGCCCCGGTCGACCTGTTCAATAATCCCGATGTCGCCCGGCAATAACGCAACGAGTCTGCTTGGACCGTCGCCGAGGCGCGGCTCAGGGAACGGCACCACCCTTGCTGCAGCGTTGGCACTCGCGACCAACACCGCGCTGTACGCGGCCGCATCCCAAATGACCACATGGCCGCTGAGCCTGCCGGTGAGTTGCATATCCCCAAACTGGTGCCCGTGCGTAGCGACCGAACCTTGGGTATCGACAAAACGCAGGCGCTGGTCCGTTGCGTCCGCAACCGCTACACCTCCGTCCTCAAGGAATAGTGCCCCCGCGATGTCTTGCGCCTCGAAGAGCACCTCCTGAGCTTCGCAGGGCACGAACAGGACACTCGTGGCGACGATGGCCAGCATGTACCTCATGGTCGCACCCTCAGCTGTCTGACGACCGCGAACACGACATCGAAATCGCCGGTCCTGCGAAGGAGTATCCTGTCGTCCAGTACGTCCAGGACGGTGTAGTCGATTGGCACTTCCAGCACGCCTTTGGCTTCCCGGTCGTCCAGCGACCATATAAGCCAAGTGGCGGTGTCGTCGGACGGAAGGGCATACCTCTGGACCCACAACCTGCCATTGCCATCCACGAACATGCGTTCCAACGCCGGTGTAACTGCATTGCCCTCTGCGTTGCGGTAAAACTCCTCGGCACCGGCACCACGCCCGGCGAGGAGGCCAGACAGTAGCGCTTGAGCTCCAGCGGGTGCTCCCTCTCCAACACCGCTACCGCTCCCTTGCGGGCGGTTTTGCCGCTCGAGGTACGCCCTGCGCCACATGGCATCCATTTCTGGAGTGACGGGAACTCCGCTGCCAACATCGAATGACCCGAGTTCCCGTCCGGTCCGGTTATAGACCCGTAACATGCCAGATTCCGTATCCGTCACCAGTAGCTGGCTACCGACCGTGGCATCGAGTACGGAGTAGAAGAACGGCTTCTCATAATCGGCTTGGACACCGCCCTGGTTCCGCCGCACCAACTCCTTACCCCAGGCTTCACCAATCGGCGTCTGCGAGCCGTCAGGCCGCAGTACGACATAATTGACCCGCGCCCGCCAAGGCCCGTCGGGCTTGACGTTGAACATCGGATCGCCGTCCCGGAAGACGGCCATCCTCTCCCCAACATCAACGGCTATGGGTTGCGGAACCCGAAGACGTCCTCGGAAGGCTTGCGGGTCGTACGGTATCGTTGTGACCAGCGAGCCGTCACCGTCGAACACCGTGATCCGACTCTGGCCCCAATCGTCGACGAAAACGCCACCGGTGCCCGTCCTCTGCAAGCCCCGGAGCGTTTGAAACTCTCCGGGTCCTCGGCCTCTCCGCCCCGCCTTTGTCAAATGGCCCTCGGACGTATCGATAAACAACACGCTACCCGTCATGGGGTCGGTCAGTACGATTCGGTCATGGCCAAGCATAAGACCTTCCGAGATTCTGCCCGCTTCCGATACGGCGGCATCGGGAAACTCAGACGAGTCAAACAGGACACTGCCAAGTTCGTAGCGAATGAGCGACCGGTCCATGGCCACACCGGCTTCCTCAAGTATGATCCTCAGCCCGTCGGCACCGAGGCCGATAGTGCCCGATGCGCTGACGAACGCTGGAGTGCTCGCGACTCTTAGGCGTGCGGCAAGCGACAGGTGGGTATCGAGGAGCTGTTCCGTCTCGTAGCTCGCCACGCAATCACCGACGCCGCCGTGAGCCTCGACAAGCGTGCGCCAGTCCATCCCCTCGGCCATCCAGTCCGTCGTTTCCATCAACTTGGCATGAAGAACGGGAAAATGGGAAGCAGGTGTGCACAGCGCCGCCTTCGCCGCCGCCTCAGCGTGAGGATGAATCTGTGTGAGAGGAAGCTGAATAACGGCCAACTGGATGCCGTTTGCGACCGCCATTCTCAATGACGGTTCAGCGGACCGGCAAAACGGGCACTCGTAGTCCGTGAAGACGACCACCGTGTTCTTGGCCTCGGAGCGCTCGGAAATGATGTCGGCCGCGGCAACCATCTCGTCCCACAGCGCCAGCACGTTCTCTCGCGTCTCGTTTCTCTCCCGCCGTTCGCCGTACCAGCGACTCAGCGGCCCGGTCGGGGACACCAGAAGTGCCAAGATCGTGGCCAGTATAGCGACGTTGACAACGGTGTTCAGGCGATTCGGAGCAGTGGTGTTGGGCAAGGTATCATCCCCCCCTCCCGCCAAGGGTGCTGAAACAATGAGACAGCGGCTGGCCGACCCACGATCCGGTCGGCCAGCCGCTCGACCATGCGACTCTACTGGGGACTACTAGAAGCAGTCCGTCCAGAAATAACCGCAGTCCCAGACGATGCAACTTCCACCATCCGGGTCTTCGACGACGCAAGCGTAGCAGCCAGGGGAGCCGCCGCACACAAACTCTTGGAGCGTCTCGGCCTGGGCCGGCTGCTGCATCGCAGACAGCGCCACGATGGCCAGCATTCCGAACAGCCTCGCGACGATACCACGCGACTTCTCCATCACTCAATCTACCTCCACGCTACAGGTGACCCCCGACCCCTCGTGGGTCGGAGCGCCTCGCAAGCTATCGCGCACCTCTTCCTCGGTCAACACCCTATCATGCAGGTCGTGCCACGCCCCTGTCGGCTCCATCCCGACTAAGCTTCCAGATACCTGAAAGTGGCACCGCCTCGAAAGCTGTCAAGTCTATGTGTATCAACGATTTGACCTTAGTCAATGCCGACGAACTCCTGCCGACACAGTGTAGGCTCCGCTTGGTCCAAGATCACATGGCGGCGACCCGAGCTTCAGTTCGGTCGAGCATCGGCGAACCTTTTCGTCAACATCGAGCCAGCGGCTCCTCTTGACCTCACGTTCTCGGGTCTTGGATACGTAAGGACGACCTTGAGGCCGCTGGATCCATTTCGATCTACTGCCTCGGGCCGGCGGACGAGGCTCGCCTCCAGGACCTCCGGCCAGCGCGGATGACCCAGGCGGGAGTCCCGCCATTCAGGTCTGGTTTTCCCGCTTTCGCAGCACGGTCCAGCAGGGTCCAGTACAACGGCAGGAAACGCAGATCGTGCAGTCCCAGTTTGACTTACGTGATCTCCTGCCGTGATTCAGACCTCAACCGATCCGCGTCTCCAGCACGTCGCCGCTGGTGATCTCGGAGACCGGCAGGTTGCCGAGCCGCGGGAAGACATACATTTCCAGCTTGCGAGTCCA
>JAJDTB010000027.1 GCA_022827345.1 Gemmatimonadota bacterium
CGTTTTCGGGGGCCCCCCCCCCCCCCCCGCCCCTACGGCTGGGCGGGGGCGTGCCTGAAATTTGGGCCCGCCGCTGGGTGAACCCCCCCGGGGGGGGCCCCCCCGCTGCACTCGGCCCCTGCCTCAACCCACCCCGATGGACACTCCCACCCGGTAGGTGACCAGATTCGCGTCGCTCACGATGGGATCGTGCGGGATGCCCCGCCGACCGCGCGTGTCACGGTACCAGCGATCCCAGCGCCCGCGACCCAGGTCGCCCTTGACCAGGTACTCGGCGATCCCGTTGCGCTGGTAGGACGCTGAAAGGTCCACCGCGACCGACACCTCGCCCTGGTAGACCTCGACCGACACGCCGCCGCCGCCATTCAGCGCCATGTTGAAGTCGTCGAAGTTGATGCTCGAGGCGAACGGCTCCGGGTCGCCGTGTCCGCGCACGTCGGTCTCGGTCACGAAATACGAAAAGCCGAAGGTGCCGTAGACATAGGGCCGGACTGCACCCTGGATGAGGTAGAACTGCGGCCCGATCCCCGCCGAGACGATCGAGTTGGTCGTGTTGACCCTCACATCGACCGGGATCGTGGAACTCAGGGGCGCGTCGTAGGACTCGCTGCCATACACCACGATGCTGCCATCGAAGCGCAACGCGGCCCGGCGGTCCCGGTCGAGATAGAGTGCCGCCCCAACACCCACGCCGCCGCCGAGTTCCACGTGCGACTGAAACTCTCCCACCGGAAGAGCCACATGCCCGTACATGTAGAATTCGCCCTGGGGATCGTCCCAGAAGCCGAGGACACCCTGATCATCGGAGGGTTGGGCTGCGCTCGCGAGCACCCCGGCCAACGCTGGACGACCTTCGGACTCCTGCCCATGCAGGCTCGCCGCCGGAGGCATCCCAACCAGCGCAACAGCCCCTGCCAGCACGACCGTCCACGACACCGATCCCAAGAATCGCAAACTCACTCGCTGACCCCCCTTGCCCGGGCGTCCTTCTCCCGCCGGTCGAGCACCTCTCCGGGCAGCGCCCCGGTAAGCTCGCCGTCGTCGACCGTGAATCGGCCATTCACCAGCACATACTCGATACCCGTCGGATAGAGGTCAGGTTCCATGATCGTTGCAGGGGACGTGATTTCGTCGTAGTCGAAAACGACCAGATCCGCCTTGTAGCCCTCGCGCAGGTGCCCGCGGTCCTTCAGCCCGACGATCTGCGCCGCCAGCCCCGTCGACGAGCGGATCGCAAACGGCAGCGTGATCACGCCGCGCTCCTTGACGTAATGCGAGATCTTCCGCGCGAACGCCCCGTACGACCGCGGGTGCTGACCGGGCCGCGTCCAAAGCAGGACGGAACCGTCGGTCGAGGTAGACGTGTACTCCTGCCGCATGTAGTTCTCGACGTCGAACCGGTGGCCGGCGACGGGACGGAAGCGCGCGCCTGCGGGCCCGAGTTCAGTCGATTCGAGGGCGAAGTGAACGAGTTGTTCAAAGGGCGACCGCCCCGCTTCGTCAGCGATCTCCGCAAGGTACCGTCCCACCGTCTCGGGAAAGTCGGGGGCGGAGACGACGATGTGCCTGTCCGCGCCGCCCTGCAGGCGCAGAATGTACTCCGTGTCGCGCTCGAGCTCTGCCGCGGCCACCGGATCGGCAAGGTTGGCGCGCAGGTTGCCCTTCGGGTCGCCCATCAGCTCGGGATCGCGCCACAGCGGCGAATCGAGCCCGCCCGAGCGGTCGGTGCCGGGCGGCGCGTAGCCCCAGTCCGGCAGCACGTCGACGGGACCGCCGCCGAAGGTCTCGTACGGGTACTGGTCGAGGTAGACGTCGACGCCCTCGCGCCGGGCGGCCTCGATCATGAGGATGTCGGTCTGCGAATGGCCCCAGGTGTCGGTGCCCTTGGCCTTGATGTGCGTGCCCACCACCCGGATCCCGGCCGCGCGTCCGATCTCGATCGTCTCGCGCATGCCGTCGGTGCCGGTGAGCGGCTGCCCATCCACGATCGAGGGGATCTGCCAGAGCGGCAGCGGCGACTGGCTGCGCTGGTGGGAGTAGTAGAAGCCGTCGTAGGGCGCGACCTCCTTCGCCAGCGCGATCAGCTCTTCCGTCGTGCTGAAACGCCCGGGCCGGTACTCGGGTCCGGCGCCGAGACCCCAGGCTCCGGCTTCCATCCCCCCGCGCACGAGCTCGGCCATCCGCGCGATCTCGTCGGCCGTCGCGGGGCGTTCGTAGTCATCCCCCATCACCAACCCACGCACGGTCGCATGGCCCACCATCGGCACCACGTTGGTCGCCACGCCCGGGGTCCGGTAGGCCTCCATCTCGTCGGGGATCGGCCACACCGGATTGCGTCCGTCGGGGCCGAAGACGGAGGTGGTGATCCCCTGCATGACCAGATTGTGCGCGCGGCGGCCGTCGATGTTGTCGGACGCGAAGGCCCGGTCGGCGTGCGAGTGCATGTCGATGAAGCCGGGCACGACGTACTTGCCCGTCGCGTCGATGATGCGGGTCGCGGTGGCGCCGGGGAGCCTGCCGATGCTGACGATCCGGTCGCCGGTGATGCCGACGTCGGCGGTGAAGGCGGGGCTTCCCGAGCCGTCGAGGACCATGCCGCCGCGGATGAGGAGGTCGAATTGCTGGGCGGAGGCGGGGGTGGCCAGCGCGGCACAGGCGACCGCGAGCGCGGCCGCGGCGAGCACGACCCGGGCAGGGACGGCGGCGCGGGTGGCAGGCGTAGCCAGGGCGAAGTGGACGCGGAGCGGGCGGGCGAAGTAGCGCATGTTTACCACAGGACGGGTGCGGGGTACCGGGCGATCGCTTCATCCGGGGTCACGATCGTCAGGCCGTACAGGATGGCCTGGGTCACCAGTCCGCGGTCGAAGGGATCGCCGTGAAGCGGCGGAAGGAGATCATCGCGCGCGGCGGCTCGCTCGTCAAATGGAAGCGGCCGCAGCCCGAGCCACTCGCGGCGGCTCTGCACGTAGTGTCCTGGGGGCATGGGTAGCGGGAGACGGCCGATACGGTACTTGATCGATATTTCCCAGGCCGACAACGCGCTGAGGTAGACTTCGTTCGCAGGGTCGCGGCACGCCGATTTCGCCGCGTCGGACAGTCTCGGGTCCGCCGCGGCCAGCCACAGGAATGTGCAGGTGTCGACCAGGAGGCCCACTACTCGCCGCCGATACCGAACCGTCTATCGGCGGGTGCCTGGCCGCCGCGCCCCTGGCCGCCTCCGAGCTCGGAGCCGCCACCGCCCTCGAAAGCGCTCAGCACTTCTTCCGGAAGCGGCTCGAAGAAGCTGTCCGGAATGACCATGCCCCGGTCGATGCCGATGGGACGCAACTCCATGGGCGTCGAGCGAATCGACCGGATTTCGGCCACGGGCACGTTGCGCCGGCAAAGCGTGATCGTTTCCCCGGCCTCAACCCGGGCAAGGTAGCGCGAGAGGTTGGCTCTGGCTTCCGCAATGTTGACCTTGTTCATGTACAGTAACCTAGCGTTATAGATGTACATGTCAATACAGCGCATCACTGGCCGGTGGCAACCGCCGTTGCCTCTGCAACCCGTTCCAGCGCCCACCGGGCATGCTCGCGAACCAGCTCCGACCGGTCGGTCGCCGCCCTCTCCAGCACTGGAACAGCCTCCTCCGCACCCCAGTTGCCCAGCGCCACGCACACATTCCGCAGCAGGCCGTTCCGCCGCGCCCGCGACACCGGCGAGTCGCGGAACTCCCGCTGAAACCCCTTGCCGGACATGTCCAGCAACCGCGTGGCGAGGTCGATCAACCCCGGGTTGTCCAGTTCGGTGCGCGGGGAATACGAGGACTCCGGCGTGGGCGTGGAAAACCGCTCGTTCCAGGGACACACCTCCTGGCAGATGTCGCAGCCGAAGACGCGGTTGCCGATCGCGGGGCGGAGTTCGCGCGGGATCGGTCCCTTCAGCTCGATGGTGAGATACGAGATGCAGCGCGTGGCATCCATGACGGGGGCGCCGTCGTCGTCGCGCCCGAGGAGGGCGCCGGTCGGGCAGGCGTCCAGGCAGCGCCGGCAGGTGCCGCAGTGGTCCTCGCGGAATGGGGCGGACGCCTCGAGGGGGAGGTCGGTGAGGAGGACGCCGAGGAAGAAGTACGAGCCCCGGCGCGGGTGGATGAGCATGGTGTTCTTCCCGAACCAGCCCAGGCCGGCGCGGGCGGCGAGTTCCCGCTCCAGGATCGGTCCCGTGTCGACGTAGGCGCGGCGCCGGAAGGGGCGCCCCGCGAGGGCTTCGAGGCGGGCCGCGAGGACCTCCAGCCGGTCGAGGACGACGTGGTGGTAGTCGCGGCCGCGGGCGTAGCGGGCGACGATCGCGCGGGAAGGGTCGCCGGGTGAGGTGGCGGGCTCATCGTCGGCGTAGGAATGGGCGACGACGAGCGCGCTCCGAAATCCCGGCAGGGTGAGGTCGAGGTCCGCGCGCCGCCTGACCGCGTCGGGGCGGGCGAGGTAGGCCATCTCGCCGTGCAGGCCGGCGGCGATCCAGCGGCGAAAGCGCGCCATGTGGTCGCTGCGTCCAAGGTTCACGGCACCAGCCATTTGGAAGCCGAGTGCGCGGGCTTCGGTGACTGCCTGTTCGGTGTCGATGGTCATGCTACTATTGTTTGCCGGGCGGGCGCGGGCCGCCAAGTCGGAAGGGCCCGCGGGGGCGCCCGCTCTCAGTCCGAAAGGGATGCCTTGCCGCTTGTTTCCGGGTCATGGGCGCCTCGCTGCGCCGTAGCTGTCGTCGTGGCCGCCGCACCGGTTTCCTCCGCCGCGTGCGATGCATTTACCCGGGACTACGACATCTGGGTCGACACGCTCTCGACCGGGATGGTCCGCGTGTACAACCGCGATCTCCTCCGGAGCAGCCCGGAGCCGGATTTCGTTCTGCTCGAAGAACTGCGGTTGGGCCAGCTGACGGGCGGGCCCGCGGGCGAGGGACCGGAGGTGTTTGGTGATCTTGCGGGACTGGCTGTGGACGAAGCGGGACGGATCTACGTCGCGGACCGGACAATGCAGGATATCCGTGTCTTCGATCCGGAGGGGAGCTTCCTCCGGCGCTTTGGGGGCGAGGGAGACGGCCCGGGGGAATTCCGAGGGCTGGCTGGATTGGCATGGCACGCCTCGGGAATCCTCCTGGCCATGGACTTCGATGCCCGGAGGGTCACGGCGTTCGACTCTATCGGAGCGGTTCTGTCAACGGCGGCGCATCATCAAGCCACCCTCAACCTCCCGTCCGCCTGGCGGACCGAGTCCGATACGCTGGGATTCCTCTACGAGCGCGACTGGGACTCCCCGCCCTGGGCCGGGCTCGTTGTCAGACACCGGGTGCTTGCCGACATGTCTCTGGCTGCCGTGGACACGATCGCGCTGCCGACCCGGGAGGCCAATTTCGATACGATTCCGACCAGCTGGCGGCCCCTGTGGTCGGCAGACCCCGACGGCAGCATCTGGCACGGCAACATCGGCAGATTCCGTTTCTTCAAGGCCGCGGTCCGGGGGGACACGACCCTGGCCGCGGAGTTGCGGCGACCGACGCCTCGGCTGGAAGGCCGCGAGCGAGACAGCCTCGGCGCCGCATGGGGACTGCCGTCGAACGCGCTCCCCAGATACAAGCCCGTCCTGCGATCGCTCCACGTCGCCCGGGACGGAAGGCTCTGGGTCTGGAATCCGCATGTGCACCGGACCTGGGGCAGGTGGGAGGTCTTCGCCGGGAATGGCTACCACCTGGGCCAGGTGGCCACACCGGTATTGCTGGCCGCCGTGCCCTCACCGGTGTTCGGACATGGCACGATTACAGGCGTCACCGAGGATAGTGCGGGGGTTAAATACGTCGTCCGCCTGCGCGCGCCCGAAATGGACTGATCAGTTGGCCAGGATGTCCTTCAGGTCGTCGATGCGGGCCACTGTCACATCCTTCAAGTCGGCGATCCGGCTCGCCGTCACGTTCCTGAAGTCCTCCACTCTGGCCGCCATGACATCCTTCATGTCATCGAAGCGCTTCCCGATGTCGTCGAAGCGGTTGCCCATATCGTCGGAGCGCTTGCCCATGTCGTCAAAGCGTTTGCCCATGTCGTCGAAACGCTTGCCCATGTCGTCAAAACGGTTCCCCATGTCGTCAAAACGCGTCTCGACACGCCGTTCGACATCCCGGATGTTCTGACCGATCGCGCTGTGAGCGTCCCGGCTCTCGGTCTGCACCAATTCGATCTCGGTCCGCACTTCACTGAACCGCCGGTCCATGGAGCGTTGCATGTCGTCGAATCGCTTGTCGACGGACTCGAAACGGGTGTCTACGGCATCGAAACGGGTGTCTACGGACCTGAACCGCTCATCAACCAGTTCGAATTTCGTCTCCATCCATGCCTTCATGTCTTCGAACCGCCTGCCCATCCAGATGCTGATGGCCGTAAAGCCGACGATCAGCACCACCATTTCGGCTGCGAATCCGATCCACTCGGTCGTTGGCACCGCGATGCTCCTGTTCTTTCCCCGATCTCGTCATTTGTAATACCGCTTGCCGACATCAGGCAAGGGGTGCGATTCGAAGATCGCCCCGCGGGAGACCACGGGCCATGGCTGAATGGGACAGACGGACGTTCGAACGGGCACAATGCCCTGAATCGATTTCCCCAAGCGCCGGGTACGCGCGGGTGCTATCCTTGGGCTGCCCATTCCGCCCCGCGGACACTTGAACTCTCGCTCCCGTTCGCATGAACCTGGACCAGATCCGCAGCTCCTTCCCCATCCTGCAGCGCCGCAACTATCTCAACTCCTGCTCGCTCGGCGCGCTGTCGAACCGGGCGGAGGACCGCCTGCGCGACTTCACCGCCAAGTGGCACGACCTCGGCGCGTCGGCGTGGTACGAGCACTGGTGGGGCGCCCTCGGTGACCTCCGCGGCCGGATCGAGGCGATGTTCGGTGCCCCCGGCGGCACGATCGCGCTCATGCCGTCCACCTCGGCGTGCCTGGCGGCGGTCTCGTCCAGCCTGGACTGGTCGAAGCGCAACCGGATCGTCACCACCGAGCTGGACTTTCCCACCCTGCTCTACCAGTGGAAGGTGCGCCCCGACGCCGAGATGGTCGTGCTGGAGAGCCACGACGGCGTCCACATCGACCCGCAGCAGTTCGCGGACGCCGTCGACGACCGCACGCTCGCGATCGCCACCAGCCACGTCTTCTTCACGACCGGCGCGATCCAGGACCTGGGCGCGATCGGCGACATCGCGCGGCGGGCCGGCGCGTACAGCCTGATCGACGGCTATCAGGGAGCCGGACAGGTTCCGGTCGACCTCCCCGCGACCGCAGTGGATTTCTACACGTCGGGCCCCCTCAAGTGGCTGTGCGGCGGCCCCGGCCTCGCCTACCTCTACGTCCGCAGCGACCGGATTGCCACGCTCCATCCCACGATCACCAGCTGGTTCGCGACCAAGGACCAGTTCCAGTTCAACTCCGGCGAATTCCGTTATCACGAGGATGCGCGGCGCTTCGAACTCGGCACCCCGGCGCTCGCGACGGTGCACACCTCGCTCGGCGGCCAGGAGATCGTGGACGAGGTCGGGATGGCAGAGATCCGCGCGCAGAACGTCGCGCTGACCGAGCGGCTGGTGGAGCGGTGCCGCGCGGCCGGGTTCGCACTTCGCGTCAGCGACGACCCCGATGCCCGCTCGGCCATCGTCCTCGTGCGGCACCACGAACCCGGCGCCGCGGTCGCACGTCTCGCCGAGCGCGGAATCATCGTCGACAACCGGCCCGGCGTCGTGCGCGCCAGCCCGCACTTCTACAACACGCTCGACGAGGTCGACGAGTTCGTGGAGGCGCTGGGCGCAACGTCGTGACCGTGGCAAGCTGTCCCTGCGGCTGGACCGGAAGACGGTGCAGACGCGCGCGGATCGTGCAATAGTAAAGCCACCTTCCGTCCATCCTCCGACCGAGAGAACCTTCCGTGCTATCCACGCTCGCGCTCGCCGCTGTCATGCAGGTGTCCCCCCAGGTGCAGGAACTGGTGCCGGGGACCGACTACGACCCGTCCATTCCCACGCTCGAGGAGGTGGTTGGACACGGCTTTGGGGAGGTCGTCACGCCGCCGGACGACGTGATCCGGTACATCGAGGCGCTGGCCGGGGCGGCACCCGACCGCACGCACCTCGTCCAGTACGCAGAGAGCTGGGAGGGCCGGCCGCTAGTTGTACTTGTGATCGGGTCGGCGGAACGAATGGCACGTCTCGATGAGGTGAAAGCGGGTCTCCAGCGGCTCAGCGACCCGCGCGGAGTCTCCGACGAGGACGCGGAAGCGCTCCTGGCCGAACTCCCGGTCGTCACCGCGCTCATGCATTCGATCCACGGCAACGAGATCAGTCCCAGCGGCGCGGCCATGGCAGAGGCTTATCACCTGCTCGCAGCGAGAGGAAACGCCGATGTCGACCTGATCCTCTCCGAGTCGCTTGTCCTCATCGACCCGCTCGAGAACCCGGACGGACGGAACCGCTTCGTCTACCAGAACGAGATCGCACAGGCCAGGTGGCCGGACGAGGCCGCCTATTCCGCCGAACACGACGAACCCTGGCCCGGCGGGCGAAGCAACCACTACCTGTTCGACCTGAACCGGGACCTGTTCATCCAGAGCCAGCCCGAGACGCGGGGGAAGGTGGACATTCTGCTCGAATACCGCCCTCAGATCGTGGCCGACCTGCACGAGATGGGCGGCGACGCGACCTACTTCTTCCCCCCCACCGCCCCGCCCTCCAACCCCTGGTACGGGGAGCGGCAGATCGCGCTGATGGACGTGTTCGGGTCGGCGACCGCGGCACGCTTCGACGAACGCGGATTCGCATACTTCAACCGGGAGGTGTTCGACCTCTTCTATCCCGGGTACGTCGACATGTGGCCGATGGGTCAGGGTGCGCTCGGCATGACGTACGAGCAGGCGAGCGCCCGTGCACTGCGGTTGAGACGGTCGGACGGCGACCTGCTCACCTACGGCCAGGGGGTGTTGCAGCACTTCACGGCGGCACTGGAGACGGCACTGACCGCCGCTCGCAACCGCGAACGCATTTTGCGTGACTATCTCGCGTTCCGGCGCGAGGGCGTCGCCGCCGGGCGGACGGGCCCGGCCGAGATCGTGCTCCACTCGGCTCACGACCCGGGAATGGCCGAGCGGCTCGCGATGATGCTGGTCGAGAACGGGGTCGAGGTCTTCCGTGCCTCGGGGCCGGTGACGGCCGGCGACCGCACGCTGTCCGCCGGCTCGAGCTTCATCGTGCCGCTGGACCAGCCGATGCACGGCTTCATACACAACCTCCTCGACGCACACGTGCCGATGGCGGAGGACTTCGTGCGCCGGCAGATCGAGCGCCGGGCGAACCGGCAATCGGACGAGATCTACGACCTCACCGCCTGGAGTCAGTCGCTGCTGTGGGACGTGGAGGCAATCGAGACGGACGCGACCGGCGCGCGCGGTGAGCCGGTGACTGCAATGACAACGCTGGAGGCGCCGGAAGCACTGCCCGAAGCGCTCGTCGGCTACCTGATCCCGTGGGGCACGAATGCGGCCGCGACGGTGGTTGAGGCGCTGCGCGAAGGCATTCGCGTACGGGCGGCGGGGGCCGAGTTCACTCTGGACGGCCGTGAGTACGGAACCGGCACGGCGATCGTCCGCGTGGCCGAGAACGGGCCGGATCTGCGGGCGCGACTGGGGGAGATCGCGGACCGGCACCGTGCCGAGGTCGTGGCAATCGATGACGCGTACGTGCGCGAGGGGATGTCGCTCGGAAGCAGCCGGGTGCGGGCGCTGCGCGAGCCGCGGGTGCTGCTCGTCTACGATTCGCCCGGGCAGAGCTATTCCGTGGGCTGGGCCCGCTATGTCCTCGAACGCCGCTACGGGCAGCGGACCACGGTCGTGCGGGCTTCGAGCCTCGGCCGTGCACGGCTGGCCGACTACGATGTCGTCGTTTTCCCAAGCGGCAACTACGGCAGCGCCGTCGGAAACGCGCTGCAGGATCGCCTGCGGGCGTGGATGCGCGACGGCGGCACGATGATCACCATGGCCGAGTCCTCGCGCTGGGCGTCCCGGGAGGGACTCCTGGCCACCGAAACCGAGCGCCGCGGCGGCCGCGCCGAGGGCGACGATCCCCCCGATCCCGGCACCCCGGACCAGCCTATCGAGTACCTGGACGCAATCTCTCCCGACGACGAATCACCCGAGGGCGTGCCCGGCGCGATCCTGCGCACGGTGCTCGACATGGAACACTGGCTGGCCGCCGGCACCGACGGTGAGATCGGCGTCCTCGTCGAGGGCTCCCGCGTCTTCCGCCCAATCACCCTCGACGCGGGCACCAACGTCGGCCGCTACGCCGAACTCGACGACCTCGTTCTCGGCGGGATCGTCTGGGAGGAGTCCCGGCCGCAGCTGGCCAGCAAGGCGTTCCTGATTCACCAGCCGGTCGGACAGGGGCAGCTGGTGGCGTTTGCGGAGGACCCGAACTACCGGGCCTACACCGAGGCGACGCAGCTGCTGTTCATGAACGCGGTGTTGCTGGGGCCTGGGCGGTAGGGGGGCGGCCCAAGCCACCAAGGTCCTTGATCAGCAGGCCCCTCAGGTCGATTGCGAACTTCCTCCTGAGGTCGGTGCCAGTCCCGCCCACCCTTCCGAACTGCTGCGCCACCGCTCCGAACCTTTCACATTCCTGAAGGGAACGCCAGTTTCACAGGGTGTCCTGGTCAGCTCTTGGTGACAATGCACTAATTGCTTGTACCAGTGGGGTTTCGCGAAGCTCATTCAGGAGAGGGCTGACAGAAACGCCGCGAAGGCTGGCGGACCGATACACTTCGCCACCACCCGAGAACACAAGCTCCATCGGTAGTGCCCCGATATCCAGGAGCGGCCGTTCTAGCACCCCGGAAACGGGCAGTGGCGCGAGCCGCTGAAGTTCCCATGGTTCGGGGTTTCTTGATAGCACCAGGGCAAACGACTTCGGGTTCTGATGTCTCCAGTCCAGCCAGACCGCCAACAGGTTAGTGCAACTGAAGCACTGTGCCGGATCCATGAGGAGCACGACAGCCGGATCAGCGTCGGCAACCAACTGACCCAGGGTACGGCCATCTCGCAGTTCCCATTCGGCGGGTGACAGCGCGGGAGCGGTACAGCCTGTCAAGAAGAGTTCAACAATCCCGCACGCAAGTGCAAACCTCTACCTCGGTTGCCGGTGCATCCAGCTACCCTACCGGCAACCAGTCGCACCCGGACGTGTCGATCCGGTACCGGCGGATCCAAGTCTTGATGCCATCCTCATTCTCGTTGAGCGCTCGATCTAGCAGATAGAGGGTGTCGCCCGCCACGGTGTGGACCACTCGCATCTCGTTTGAGAAATGCACTGGCCCGTCCACGCACGCGGTGGTCCGGTCGCTCGACAGGACACTCACGTAGATGCTGGACAGGAAATCCACCATCGGCGGCTTCCCTTTCACCGACATGTCGTGGTGGATCAGAGCGGTTGAACCGCCCGACATCCGGTAGATGCCGTGAAGAACCGACAGCATCTCCATGCGTTCATTGAAGGTTATGGATTCATCACCTACGCGATCGATACGTTCCTGTGCATCATCGGGCACTCCTCGCCGCAGACTACGGGGGGGATGTAGGGTATCCAGCACTAGACCGTCTCGCAAGGCGAGATAGAGCTCGTTGGTGCCGCCCATCCCCAACAGAATCGTATCCGCCCATGCAGCCGCGCTGCCCAGTCCAAAGATGCCCGTGAAGACCCCGGCGCCCGCAAGCGACTGGCGGTAGGGCCCAGGCAATTCCACGAGATGGCTGGATCGGTCTGTGACCTGGTCCCATACCATCACGGATTTGGCATCTTCTATACGCAGGATAGGAACAATTGCCGTGCCATCCACGACTGCAGCTGCAATCCCCACAATGCCCTCATAGCGAGTTGAGCCGAGGTACTCGCCGCCTTGTCGAGAGAACTGGGTAAAGAGCCTGCGTCCAGTATCCACACCAACGACTACGGAGTCGTTCAGGATAAACACCGGACCCAGTCGCGTGAATTCGCCGGGCCCGGGGCCTGGTCGGCCATACCTCTGGATCACCTGCCCCTGCGGATGAAAGCGAAAGATCTGCCCTTCGAAGAAATCTGCTACAAGGAACGATCCGTCGAGTGAGTCGAGCACCAGGGTATGTGGATTGCCCAGGTAGTAGTCGGTACGCTCGTCAAGCAGTATTGGCTCAAGAGCAACAATCTCTGGCCCAACGACGTTATCTGCTCTCGGATCGCTGGTCCAGCCGACATCGGACGACGGTGCATCGCCGACGCAGCCACTAACACCACCGAGGACCACGAGCCACCAGTAACAGCTCCTAACTATGGAGAGCAAGGCAGGACCGTCCTTGACACTGCTAGAGCCAGCGACTATGCCTCGACTATTATCGGGTCTAGCTGGATACACCAACACCCAGATCCCGGATCATAGAAGGGGCATCTGTAGTCGCATCTGGAAACGAAATTGATGATGTAGAGCTGGTCCCCTTGTGCGCTCACCGACGTGGCCTGAGAGTTCGGTAGCACCGGACCACTAACAAGTGGTAGTGAGGCGACTACAGCAATCAGAGCCATCTTTTTGAGAATCCGAACGAGTCTCGTGAGTTGTTCCTCCCGGCATCGTTTGGGATGGAAAAAAAGGAGTGGCATATTCGCCCTCCGAGCAGATTACCTCGAGAACCTCCGACGATAGTGTCGTAGTCTGTGGTGGTGAAGTATGCACCATCACTATAACTGTCATGAGTTATTGTGTCAACGGACGGGCTTCTCAGAACCGACGTCAGCAGGTTGATCTGCCGGATACACCGCTACCCACAGCGCTACGGTTTCCGCACCAGGACGCCGTCCGAAGTACCAATAGGACTCTGCAGCCTGTTGCTCGAAATGGTCGACAAACTCGCCCCCAGCATCCCACCCACCTCAACTCACCGGCCGCACCCGCTTCTTCAGAATGAAGAGCCCCTCCTGCATGCTGGTCACGATCACCGTGCCGCTCTCGAAATAGGGGTAGTTGCTCCACGCGCCGCCGAACCCCGGGCCCTCCTTGTGCGGGGCCGTGTCGAAGTAGCCGACTTCGCGCGGGTTCTCGGGGTCGGAGACGTCGAGGATGTGCAGGCCGTAGAGGTAGTTGGCCTGGAACATCAGGTCGTCGCGGATGTAGAGGTTGTGCGCGCTGGCGGGCATCGAGCCCATGAACTCGCGGACCAGCACGGGGTCCTCGATGTCGCTGACGTCCCAGATCAGGGTGCGGGTGGTCTCCGCGTTGCCGGCGATCACGTCGGCCTCGTCGTTCTGGTAGAAGTAGCGATGATCGGCAGTGAGCCAGCCCTGGTGGATGTACGCGGGGTTGGGTGACGATGGATTTGCCACGACGACCGGGTCGTCCTTGTCGGTGACGTCCTGGATCTGGAAGTTGCGGCCGTTGGAGTTGAAGCAGAGCTCGCGGCCCGTGTAGTTCTCGTCGGGGCCGCGGTAGATCACGCACTGGGTGTCGTGGGTGCCGCCGGTGGGGGCGCAGCCGACGAACTCGGGATTGGCGGGATCGTCGATGTTGATCATGTGGAGCCCGCCGCCGCAGGTGTCGCCGGCGCCGCCGCCCCCGATCGTGTAGGCGATCCCCGTCTCCTCGTTGATCGCGATGTTGTGAGAGCTGCCGATGCGGGTGTAGTGCACGTCCGGCTCGAAGAGCGCGGGCATCTCGCCTGGGGAGATGTCGCGCAGGCGTCTGAGGTCGAAGACCTGCATGCCGTGCTCGCCCGCCCCGTCGGCGACGATGAAGGCATGGTCCTTGTACGTCTTGATGTCGCGCCAGAGCTGGGACGGCGGAGTGCCCCACGGCTTGGGCAGGTCGCCGACCAGCATGGGGTTGGTGGGATCGGTGATGTCGACGAAGGACGTGCCGTCGTTGCGGCCCACCAGCGCGTATTCGCGTCCCGTCATGGGGTCGGTCCAGCCCCAGTTGTCGTTGGCGCGGACGCCGCGGGCGCGGTCGCCGGCCCGAAGGAGCGAGGGCGGGATGTATGCCAGCAGCTCGACCTCGTCGCAGTCGAAGGGGCCGACCTTGCCTTCGACGCAACGGCGCTCCTCACCCACCAGGGCCCCGAGCATGTCGGGTGCGCTCACGAGCATCTCGCCGTCGCCCCAGCCGCCGCCGGTGTGCTCGAAGACGTGGACCGAGCCGGCCTGGTGGTGCATGCCGGGGGCACCGACAGTGACCAGGCCGTCGCTCGCGACGACCAGGCCGCCGAACCGGTCGCTCTCGACCGTCTCCTCCTGGGGGAGCTGGATCCGGCGCGGCTCGTCCGGCAGCGATCCGTCGCCGCCGGCCTCGTACACGAAGACCGAGCCGAGTTCGTAGCCGCGCGTGGTGGGGGCACCGACCCACACGTCGTCGCCGGCGAAGGCCACGGCTTCGCCGAAGCGGTCGCCGCTCTCGCCGCCGGAAACAGCAAGCCGTCCGTCGCCGGGGACCCACCGGGCAAGGTCGGCATCCCATGAATGCGTGTAGACGGCGCCACGGCTGTCGTCCGCTCCCGGCGCCCCGATCAGGACCCTTTCCCCGGAAGCCGCGAGGGCCGACCCGAAGTTGGCGTTCGATTCGGCGGGCGATTCGAGGACGCCGCCCTCCTCCCAGCCCCCATCCACCATGCGGTAGTGATGTACGCGGCCGGCGCGCTCGCCGTCGTCGCCAGCGGCATTCCACTGGGGAGCGCCGATCAGGGCACCGTTGGCGGTGAACAGGATCGCCGCGCCGAAGCGGTCTCCCTCCGCCCCGTCCGCGGGTTGGAGCTGGCCGCGTCGGGTCCACTGGCCGTCGGCGCCGCGCTGATAGGTGTAGACGGCGCCCTGCGGCACGGCCTCTTCCTCGCCGCCTCGCCCGCGGGGGGCGGGGGCGGCTCCGGGTGCGCCCACGAAGAGCCAGTCGTCGTGTGCGGCGATGGACAGGCCGAAGTCGTTACCGCAGTAGCCGTCGTAGCGGCAGGTCGGGGACGCGCCGGCGATATCGTCGCCCTCGATCGTGCCGGTGGCCTGCCATGTGCCGCCGCCCGTGCGCTCGAAGATGTGGATCGGACCGCCGCGCTGGCCGACGAAGAGGGTGTTGCCCGTCCTGGCGAGCATGGTGCCGAATCCGTCGGCGCGCTCGGAGCCGGGAGCGCGCAGCACGCTGGACTCCCGCCACTCGCCCCCGGCGTTGCGGTAGATGTACACCGATCCGGGGCGGAAGCTGGTCGTCGGCTCGGCGATGAGGAGTTCGCCGTCGTCGATGATCACCGAGTTGCCGAAGGCGCCGGACTGTGCGGTGAGCGGGGGTGCGGCCCAGGTCAGGGCGGCGAGAGAGGCGAGGAGGGCGATGGTCGGCTTGCGAATCATGGTGCGGTTCCGGTCTGGCGTGGGTGTGGTGTATGGAAGCTATGGCCGCGGACGGAACGGTGCGGCCGGTTTGTCCGCCAAATCGAGGCAAAACTGGCGGACAAACCCGCACATGTGGCGGTTGTCGGCCATTTCCGGGCCGAAGTGGCGGACAACGGGCGTCTTGATGACAAGAGACTGCGACCCTCAACTCACCGGCCGGACGCGCCGCTTCAGCACGAACAGACCTTCCTGCAGGCTTGTGACGATCACGGTGCCGCTTTCGAAGAACGGGTAGGTGCTCCAGGCGCCGCTGAACCCCGGGCCGTCCTGATAGGGCGACGTGTCGAAGTAGCCGGCCTCGCGCGGGTTCACCGGGTCGGAGATATCGAGCACGTGCAGCCCGTAGCGGTAGTTGGCCTGATAGGCGTAGCCGTCCTTCAGGTAGAGGTTGTGGGCGCTGGCCGGCATGGACCCCATGAACTCGCGGATCAGGATGGGCTCTTCCACGTCGGTCAGATCCCAGATCAGGGTGCGCGTGGTCTCGACGCTGCCGCGGATCACGTCGCTCTCGTCGTCCTGGTAGAAGTAGCGGTGATCCGGGGTGAGCCAGCCCTGATGGATGTAGGCGTAGTTGGGCGATGAGGCGCGCGCGACGGCGACCGGGTTGTCCTTGTCGGTGACGTCCGAGATCTCGAAGAACGCGCCGTTCGAGTTGAGGCACAGTTCGCGGTCGTGGTAGCGCTGGTCGGGCCCCTGGTAGATGACGCACTGGGAGTCGTGAGTGCCGCGCTCGTGGGCGGAGCAGCCGACGAACACCGGGTTCTTCGGGTCGCGGATGTCCATCATGTGGAGGCCGCCGCCGCAGGACTCGCCGCCGCCGCGGTTGCCGACGGCGTAGGCGTAGCCGCTCTCCTCGTTGATGACGATGTTGTGCGAGCTCGCGATGCCCATGTAATGGGTGTCGGGTTCGAAGAGGGCGGGCATCTCGTCCGGCTCCACGGCGCGCAGGCGGGTGAGGTCGAAGACCTGCATGCCGTGCTCGCCCGCGCCGTCCGCGACGATGTAGGCGTGGTCCCTGTACGTCTTGATGTCGCGCCACAGCTGCGAGGGCGGAGTGCCCCAGGGTTTCGGGAGGTCGCCGACCAGCACCGGGTTCGAAGGGTTGGTGATGTCGATGAAGGAGGTGCCGTCGTTGCGTCCAACCAGGGCATATTCGCGTCCGGTGACGGGGTCGGTCCAGCCCCAGTTGTCGTTGGTGCGGACGCCGCGGGCGCGTACGCCGTCCCGCAGGATGGAGTTGGGGATGAATGAGAGCAGCTCGACCTCGTCGCAGTCGAAGGGACCGACCGTGCCGTCGATGCAGCGGCGTTCCTCGCCGATGAGCGGGGCGATCGCGTCGGGGGCGCTGACGAGGGTGCCCGCGTCGTGCCAGGCCGAGGCGGGGTCATCGGGAGTGGCGTCCGCGCCGCGCTCGTAGAGGTGGACCGAGCCGGACTGGTGGTGCATGCCGGGGGCGGCGACGGCGACGACCTCGTTGTTTGCAACGATCAGGCCGCCGAAGCGGTCCTGCTCGACCGTCTCTTCCTGGGCAAGCTGGATGCCGCGTGGTTCGGGCGGCAGGGAGCCGTCGTCCCGGGTGGTGTAGACGTATGCGGAACCGGTCTCGTAGCCGCGCGTGGTGGGGGCCCCGACCCAGATGTCACCACCGGCGAATGCCACCGCCGCGCCGAGGCGGTCGCCGCTCTCGCCGGTCGGGAGCGTGAGGGCGTCGGCTGCCGGCGTCCACCGGGCAATGTCGTCGTCCCAGGAATGTGCGAAAACGGCGCCACGGCTTTCGTTGGCACCCGGTGCGCCGACCAGGACCCTTCCATCGGCGGCCGCGATGGCCGACCCGTAGTTGGCGTTGGCCTCGGGCGCCGCTTCGAGGGCGCCGACCTCTTCCCAACCCCCCTCCACCAGGCGGAAATTATAGACACGGCCTGCGTTTTCGAGGCCCGCGAGGTCGCTGGTGGGGGCGGTCCACCGGGGTGCGCCGATCAGTGCGCCCCGGGGTGTGAGGACGATGGCGCTGCCGAATCCGTCGCCCGGCATGCCGTCGGCGGGGTGGAGGGTGGCGCGCTGGATCCAGGCGCCGCCGTCGCGCTCGTATGCGTGGACCGCACCGGGGACCTCGGGTTGCTCGGGCTCATTGCGGCGCTGCCGCTGGGGGTCGGGTGCGGCGCCGGGTGCGCCGACGAGAAGCCAGTTGCCGGCGGCCGCCAGCGCCAAGCCGAAGTCGGTTCCGCAGTAGCCGTACTGGCCGCATCCGGGGTCGATCCCGCCGACCCCGTCTCCGTCTACCGTCCCCGTGGCGAGCCAGGTGCCGTCGGCGGACCTCTCGAATACGTGCAGCGGCCCGCTGCGCTGACCGACGAACAGGGTGTTGTCGGCCTTTGCCAGTACGGTTCCAAAGCCGTCGGCGCGCTCGGAGTCGGGAGCGCGCAGAACCGTGGATTGGCGCCACGCGCCGCCTGATTTCTCGTAGACGTAGACGGCACCGGAACGGAAGTTGGGGTTGGGCTCGGCGATGAAGATCCCGTCGCTGTCGATGACGACCGAGTTGCCGAAGGACGGGGACTGGGCGGCGAGGGGTGGTGCGGTGAGGGTCGTCGCGGCGGCGCAGAGCGCGGCCAGCGTAACCAGCGCGATGGGCGGCTTGCGGATCATCGGTAAGCTCCGGTCTGGCAGGGGCCTGGCATTCAGCGGGCGAGGATTTCGGCGGCGCGCGGGGCCATGAGCGCATTGCTGTGGCCGGCGCCGGGGACGGTGTCGAGGGCCCAGCCGAACGGAACCCCGAGGGATTCGGCGGCCGACCGGGCGGCGGCATGGAAGGTGTGGCCGCGGGTGAAGCGGTGCGGTCCCTGAAGCATGGCCTCGGGCGTGCGGCGCAGGTTGCTCGAGGTGGTGATGGTGTCGGCATCGCCGAGCAGGACGGTGACGGGGAGCTGCAGGAGGCCCGCGAGGCCGGCGACTTCGAATCCCGAGCCGCCCAGGCCGTAGGGCCACGCGGTCCCGTCGTCGGGCATGGTGTACCAGCCGGCGTTGGCGGCGACGGCCCGTTCGACGGGCGCGTCGGGGCGGGTCATCAGCAGCCGGTGTACGAACTGGCTGCCTGCGGAGTGGCCGAAGATGCGGAAGGTGGTGCGGGTGCTGCCGGTGGCGGTGCGGACGGCGTCGAAGAGGTGTTCGATGGCGGTGAAGGTCCAGGCGGACTCGGGGTTGCGGGCGCCGCCCGAGGCCTCCGGCGAGTCCGCGTCGGGGAAGACGTTGCCGAGGTTGTACCACTGGTTGCCGGGGTAGCTGTCGGTGTCGAAGACGGGGACGAGGAGGAGGAAGCCGTGGGCGGCGGCGTGGGGCTCCCAGTCGTTGAAGTACCGCTCGCCGGCCCTCGAGTTGCCGTGCATGACAAAGACGATGGGCGTCTCGGGGCCGTGGCCCTCGGGCATGTGGTAGCGGACGGTGATCGGGCGATCGGCGTTGCCGCGGGCGTCGCGGAAGGTGAACTGGCCGGAGCCGGGGTGGAGTTCGATCGTGACAGGCGCTTGTGCGGCTGCCGGATCCTGGTCGCCACCATCACTCTCACCGCACCCGCCGCAGGCCACGGCCAGGATCGCCAACGGCAGCAGTGCCAGGCTACGCCGCTCTCTCATCCCACCTTCTCCTCGGTTGGTCTTGTGCCCGCTCGGCTGGGCTTGTGCTCGCTCGGTTGGGTGCGCATGGGTCTCGCTAACGATTCACCGGCCGGGGTCCGGACCGCCAGACTTCCTCGTGGATCCACGGGCGGGCGCCATAGCCCCGGGCATTCGGCCAGATCTCGTCGAGGGTCATGCCTTCGTAGAGGATGCCGCCCTTCATGATGTACTGGATGTCGGTCGTGTTGCGGATGTTGTCGAGGGGGTTGGAGTTGAGGACCATGAGGTCGGCGAGTTTGCCTTCGGTGAGTGTGCCCAGGTCTTCCGTCGCGCCGAGGAAGTAGGCGCCTTCGACGCTGGCCAGCTCCAGCGCGCCCATCGGGCCCATCGCCGATTCCGCGATCCAGACCTCCCAGTGGGACGCGAGACCGTGCTGCTGGCCGTGGGCTCCGATCGCGCCGTGGGCTCCCTCGGCCATCCAGTCGGCGAGGACCTGGGCGAGCATCGGATAGCTGTAGTCGGTGAAGGGGCGCTGGAAGACGCGGCGCGCGTGCGGCACGAGCTGCTTCCACGGCATCCACAGGCAGAGCTTCTCGTCGCGCCAGACTTCGGTCTCCTGGAAGAACCACTCGTCGTTCCAGGGTCCCGGGCCGCCAACCACGAAGGTGGGCGAATAGACGGTTTCGGCGCGCCCGAAGAAGCGGGCGGCGTCGGAGTACATGGGCACGTAGCTGATCGGGTGCTCCCAGGCCGTTTGGCCGTCCATGATCATGCCCATGTTGAACGCCAGGTCGCTGCCCTCGGAGGTGACCATGAGGCCGCGGTCGCGCGCGATGTCCGACACCCACTGGCGCTGGTCGCGGCGGGGCTGCAGGTACTGCTTGAGCGACACGGCGCCCCACGACTGGAGGCGCGCGATGTTGTCCTCGGCGACCTCGTAGCTGGTGAGTTCGTTCTGGCGGCCGGCGTCGCCGCGGTAGAGGGGGTCGCCGGTGGTGTAGGTGCGGGGCCCGACGAGGACGCCGGCTTCGATCATCTGCGCGGCCGGGAAGACGTCCTGCGACCACTGCGAGTTGTCGAGGTTGGAGGTGACGCCGTAGGCGAGCGCGACGGCCATCTCGAAGGCGTTGGGCGGGATGATGCCGCGGTACTCGCGGAAGAAGTGCGAGTGCATGTCGATGAAGCCGGGGATCAGCGTCTTGCCGGTACCGTCGACGGTGTGGTCGGCGCCTGCGGCGTCGCATTCGGCGGCCGTGCCCACGCAGGCGATGCGGCCGTCGGTGGCGACAAGGGTGCCGTTGTCGACGACTTCGCGGTTCTCGAGGGTGATGATGCGGGCGTTGGTGATGGCGACCGTGCCGGGGGCGAGGGAGCCGCGGGGAACGTCGAGAGCGATGGTGAAGGTGTCGGTGGTCTCGGAGGCGACGTTGTGGGTGTAGTAGCTGGCCGCGCTGCCGAATTCGACCGTGCCTGCGTCGCGCCAGCCGGGGAAGATGCCGCCCCGCCGGCTGAGTTGCCGCACGGGGAGCTTGCCGTTCTTCTTGGCGACGGCGACCGCGCCGCCGATGCCGGCAGCCCCGCTCGGCACGGGGACCAGATATGCGTTGTCGCCCTCGTTGAAGGCGGCGTGGCGGCCGTCGGGCGAGATCATGATTTCGTCGGCGTAGGGAAGGACGAGGTGGGTGCGGGGGTCGCTGCCGTCGCGCGCTACGGAGCGGAGCCGGGTGGAGTCGCCCATCGTGCGGTAGAAGATGCGGCCGTCCGGGCCGAAGGCGCCCCGCACGAACTGGGTGCGGGTGGGCAGCGTGTTGCCGGGGACGCGCACGACGCGGCGGCCGGGGGCGGGGGCGGCCTCGTCGCCGGTTTCGGCGCCGCCGGATGGGCCCGCTGCCGGGAAGAGGACCAGGTCGTACCAGGGATTGTGCGCGACGGATCGGTAGCGGACGGTCGCGCCGGAGCCCCGGGTGGCCAGGATCTCGGAGCCGTCGGGGCTCCACTGGGTGTGGGCGTATTCGCCGGGGTCGGCGCTGATCTGCCGCGCGTTGCCGCCATCGCTGTCGATTCTCATGACGTGGCCGGTGCCGTTTTCGTCGACCGTCGTGTAGGCGAGCGAGCGGCTGTCGGGGGACCAGGAGGGGGAGTATTCGAAGCGCTTGCCGGCATCGGAGGTGAGGCGGCGGGGCGCGCCGTCCGGCAGATCCATGACCCATACGCGGCCGGCTGCGGTGAAGGCGAGGCGTTCCCCGTCGGGCGAGCCGGTCGCCCAGCGTGTGAAGGTGATCGGGACCGGGCCGTCGTCGATGCGGAAGGCCTGGTAGGCCTGCTCGGAGATGGTGCGCTGGACCCGCGCGGTGAAGGGGATTGTCTCGACCTCGCCGCTGGCCACGTCCAGCCGCCTCAGCTTCCCTCCCTGCGCGATCACGATGGACGCACCGTCGGGCGCCCACGCATAGCCGGGGAGCACGCGTATCGTCTTCATCCCCTCGGACATGTCCTGCGCGATCGGGTCCATGGCTATCCGCTCCGCGCCCGTGTCGAGGTCGCGCAGCCAGAGCGCCGTGCTGGGGCCGAATTCGTGGCCCTTCCACTCGATCGTGGCGTCGGGGAGGCGGCGTGCAAAGGCGATGTGGCGGCCATCGGGGGAGGGTTCGCCGGAGAATCCGCCGCCGCCGGAGAGCCGGTACTGGCGTGAGGGGACGCCGCTGGTGACCTGGGTGATCTCGCCGCTCTCGAGGTCCATGCGGCGGATGTTCATGGTGCCCTGCAGCGCGTCGCGCACAAGTGCGCCGTCCACCGGTTCGGCAAAGATGTCGTCGTCCACCGCCCACGGCACGGTCTGCCCGGGAGTGCGCACATGGTAGTAGAGGTAGCGCCCGTCCTCGGACACCGACGGCCACGACGCGCTGCCCCCGTCGCTGTTCACGACCTCGATCCCGGTACCGCCGTCCTGATGGTACATCCAGATGCCGCCTCCCTGCGCGACCAGGATGTACTCGCCGTCGGCCGTCCACTCGGGCATGGTGACCCGCGTGTCCATGCTGGACTGTACCTGGCGCGGGTTCGACCCGTCCGCGTCCATCACCCAGAGGTTGGTCTGGCCGCCCCGGTCGGAGATGAACGCGATGCGCGTCCCGTCGGGAGAGTACTTCGGGTGGTAGTTGACCGCGACGCCGCTCTCCTGGGTCAGGCTCTCGGCTGTGCCGCCGTCGGCGGGGACCCGGTAGACGTGCGCGAGGAGATCGAAGACGATCCAGCGGCCGTCGGACGAGATGTCCACCGACATCCACGTCCCCTCGTGCGTCTCGAAGTCGATCTCGCGGACCTCGCCCCGCGCGAGGGTGACGTCCCAGTCGGGGCCTTCGCCGCCGGCCGTGCCGGCCACGTCCTGCGCGAGGGTGGGGGTGGGGAGGGCGGCGGCGGTGATCCCGGCCGCGAGGAAGAGCGCGAATGCGCTGAGGGCGCACCGGGCGGGGGGGGTGAACGGTGCGCGGGCGAGGACGCGTGACATGGGTGCCTCCGGGGCAGGGGCGGAGCGGTGGGACACCCGGTCAGAATAGGGGACGGCGGCGCGGTGGGCCACCGGAAGAAACTCCCGCGGCAGGACTCGAACCTGCGACCCGACGGTTAACAGCCGTCTGCTCTACCAGCTGAGCTACGCGGGATTGGATTTGGGGCCACGAAAGATTGTCCCCGGCAACGTTCGAGTCAATGACCGTGCGTCCGCAGGCGCCCTGGCCGCGGGCAGACCGGGCTTCTACACGTTGAACCGCACCAGCATCATGTCGCCGTCGGACACGATGTACTCCTTGCCCTCCACCCGCATCATGCCGGCATTCTTCACCGCCGCCTCCGACCCGTACTCCGCAAACACCTCGAACGGGATGATCTCGGCGCGGATGAAGCCGCGTTCCATGTCGCTGTGGATTCGTCCGGCGGCGGCGCGCGCCGCGGTCCCGCGACGGATGGTCCAGGCGTGCACTTCCTCGGGACCGACCGTGAAGAACGAGATCAGGTCCATCATCTCGTAGGTCGCACGAATGAACCGCGCCAACGTGGGTTCGGCGAGCCCCATGTCCTCCAGGAACTCGGCCTGGTCCTCGGGTTCCAACGACGAGATTTCGGCCTCGACCCGAGCCGAGAGAATCATCGCCGCTCCGCCCATCGTCCTGATTTCCTCTGCGAGCGCCCCGTCGAGCGGCTCGGCGGCGCTCTCCTCTTCCACATTGACTGCGGCCAACAGCGGCAGGTCACTGAGGAGTCCATAGCCCTTCAGAAACCGGCGATCCAATTGCGTCCGCGGCACCAGACGGAGGGGACGCCCGTCCTCCAGCGCTGCGGTCATTGTCTCGAAGGCGTCGATCTCCCGGACATCCGCCCGTTCCTTGCGGGCGCGGTCCAGCCGCCGCTCCACAACGCCGAGGTCGGCGAGCACGCACTCCGCGTGGAACGCCTGCAGATCGCCCAGCGGGTCCGGCGCCCCCTCCAATGCCGGGTTGACGAAGTCGCGCAGCACCAGGCAGAGCGCTTCCCGGTCCCGAATCTGCTGGATCGCGGCGGGCGACAGGACCTGGGACCGGGCGCCGTAATCGCCCGGAACGTCCCGCAGGTTGATCGTGGCGTAAACGGTCTTCTTCGGCTCGTAGACCCGCGAGAGCAGGTCGACACGCGGATCGGGGACCCGAACGGTGCCCACGCGGACCTCCCCGCCGTACCTCACGGGCGCGTCCAGTCCCGTCATGGCGTTGAACAGGGTGGTCTTGCCGGACCCCGCGAAACCCGCGACGACGAACTTCATGGGGACGCAGCGGCACCGGAGGCCGACCCCGCCCCGGAAGAGCGCCGGGAGCACCACCGGCGCGGCCAGGGAAGTACCGTGATGACCGCCCCCGCAAACGCCGTCGCCGCGGCCGGACCGAAGCCCGGCCGCAGCGCGGCGAAGTTGTCAGCTTCCTCCGAGATTCGGATTCGATGCCCACTCGTCGATACCGATTTCGAAGCATACGTCGCGGCCGGCAAGCGAGGGATCGTTGATTCTCCTGAGGTCGTAGAGGCGATGGGCCTGCAGCCACAGTTCAGCCGAACGCTCGTACATCAGCTGATCCATCACAGCCGATTGACTCATCTCTCCCTCGTAGGGGTCGAGAGCCACGAAAGCCCGCACCTCGTTGATGAGCGCGACCGCGCGTTCAGCGCTCCCAATATTCAACTCGGCCTCCGCTTCGATCAAGCGTGCCTCCTGCCAGGTCGAAATCGGAATGGGTGAGTCACGCAGCTTGTACTTCTCCTGCTCCACGTACTTTCGGGTCGGATCCGGTCCGGTTTCGTTGGGCCCCCGGTCGATGAAGGACGTTCTCGGGTCCGCGATGAAGCGAGGATCGTCGTAGAACGTCGGATGCACGCCCGCTTCACGCCTGGTAAGGGTGCGAGTCAGGCCGGCGACCGAGTTCTCTTCCCGCCCGCTGTTCTGGGAATAGATGGCGTCGAAGCGGAATCCGGCCGGGATCGCCGACGCGTCAGCCAGGGCGCCCGCATGATCGCCCAGCATGGACCGAGTGCGGGCTCGTCCCAACTGGGCACGCATCGCCCAGTCAGGGGCTCCCGCCCCCGTCGCGCTCGACATCGCATCGCTAAAGTCCTGCTCGGCCAGCCGGTAGAACTCTGCGGGTGGCATTGCCGGCCCTCCGTTGAGGGTGCCTTCGCAGAAGTTGTCGGCGAGCATGACCTTGCCGAGTCCGCCATACATTCGCACCTGGGCCGGCTCGGATCTGGCCTCCGGGAAGCCCTCGGCGATCCGGCGAGCCGCGTCGTCCGCGACCCAGATCGACCGTGCCATCTGGTTGTAGACGCCGTTTCCGTTTGAGATCCGGTCCATGAGGCCGGTCTCCACCGATCGCCAGCTCGGGAACGAGCCGGTGTGGATCAGCTCAAAGGAAACGAGTCCCATGATGTTGATCGCGTTGTCGTACATGTCGATCCAGTCTCCGGCCACTCCGTTTACCAGAGGAGTCAGCGCCGCTTCCTGGTCGAGATCCTGCTCGAGGATGTCCTGCTCGTTCTGCACCTCGAACAACCCGTCGCACGCCGGCAGCGACAGAATCAGGGCCGTGAGCCCGATCGTGCCGAGCGGTGGCAAACGGAAGGTCACGCCACGAAATACCTTGTAACCGCGCGCCATGGTGTTTCTTCCTTTCTGATGGTTTGTCATGTCATCCTCCCGTCACATCGATGTCCGGAAGGTCATCAGGAAGATCCTCGGCGGTGGCAGGGTGTCGAAGTCCTGTGCGTTTCGCAGGTTGGACGCTCCGTCCCAGTTGGTCTCGGGGTGTATCCCCGAGAACACGCTCCACATCCACAGATTCCTCGCGGAAAGCCTGATGCTCGACCGAGACATGCCCAGGTTGGTCAGCCACTCGTCGGGCAGGTCGTAGCCGACGCTGATCTCACGAATCGTGAAGAAGTCGGCCGGTTCCCAGAAGCCGGTGTAGCCCAGGGTCGTTGTGTAGTTGTAGACCGAATCGGATGCCGGGGTCGGAGTCCCGTTCGGCTGCTCGACCAGAGACAGATACTCGTCTCCCGTGCGCACGCGGGCGGACCAGTACCGTGAGAAGTTGTTCTTCACCATTCCGCCCCGGAACTCGGACATCGCGGACATGGTGATGGACTTCCATCGGAGCTGGTTCGAGTACGAGCCGAACCAGCTCGGGTCCTTGCGGCCCTGGTAGGCCTGCTCTTCGCTGCGGCTGTGCGTGCGTGTGTTCGGGTCCCAGCCATCGAGCTCGAAGCCCCAGGCGCCGTGAACGGGATACCCCTCCGTGATCCTGTAGCCGAAGCCGCTGAGGTCGGCGACTCCGCCCATATCCGTAACTTCGTTGTGCTGGGTCGCGAACTGCGCGTTCCCCGACCACTCGAAGTCCTGAGAGCTGTAGAGCAGCGCGTTCACGCCGATCTCCACCCCGCGGTTTTCGATCGCCCCGATGTTCGTCAGCTGGTCGGCGAGAAAGCCCTGTGACGATGGGAACGGCTTGAAGAGGAGAGCGTCCCTGGTCTTCTGGAAGTACGCGGTTGCCTCGACGCCTATGCGGTCGTCGAGGATACCCGCGTCGAATCCCACTTCGACTTCCTGGGAGCGCTCCGGCCCCAGGTCCGGGTTTCCGATGTTGCCGGGGGTGACCGCGGGCAGACCTCCCTGAGCCGACACGGGCACCCAGGTGCGGTCTGCGGCAAACTGGGCAGGGGCGAGGCCGGACTCTCCGTACGCCACCCGGAGTTTCATGGTCGGGATCAGGCCGGTGGGCCAGAATCCCTCTTCGGAGATGTTGTAGGCCAGCGACGCTTTCGGGTAGAGCTGCGTATTGAACTCGTTCCCGAAGGCGGAGTTTCCATCCAGCCTCATGCCGGCGGTAAGGAAGAGCTTGTCCCAGAGGCCGAATGTCCCCTGCGCGAACACGCCGGCGTTGATCTCTTCAACGCGGCGCTCGGACCCGGTGGTTACCGAGGTCGCGTCGACCGACTTGACCCCTGGCGCCGGGAAATCCGTCCCCCTCGCATCCACCCGGACGGTATTCTCGAAGTTGCCCTGGAAGCCGCCGGTGACCTCCGACGAGATCCAGTCGGTAAAGTCATTGGAAAGGGTCGCGCGGTACTCCGTGGTCACGTCGCGGAATGTGCGGGTGTGGTTGCGCTTGTTGCCCAGCTTGTTGCCCGAGCCCTCGTAGCCGAAGGGGAAGAACTTGGTGAACTCGTCCGTGAACCAGTCGACCCCGGTTCGGAACGTGTGGCCGAATCGGTCGTTGGGCCGGTGGACGACTTCGAAGCCGGACGTCGCCCGCAGGACCCGCTGCAGGTTTTCCAACGTGCTGTTGGCCGCCACGCTCCCGAATCGCTCTCCGTATGGCCGGTCCACTGTAGCCGTATAGGGCAGACCACTCGCGAACTGGGAATAGAGTCCGTGCAGCGCGTTGTTGTCGTCGGGAACCCGCAATCGATTGTGGATGAGATTGGATGTCGCCGTTACCGTCACGGTCGGGCTGAGAACCGTGGTGAGGTTCAAGCGGCCGCTGATGACCTTGTTCCAGTTCGCGTCGCCCTTGAGCGAGGCCTCCTGGCCCTTGTAGCTCCCCGAGATGAAGTAGCGGACCGACTGCCCGCCTCCGCTCACGGAACCGGCGTAGCGGTGGTGGTAGCCATTCTCGACCAGCTCCGTGGGGTCGCGGGCCTGGAAGCCGTCGGGTCCCCGGAAGAGGTGGTTCATTCGGCCCGGGAAGGTGTCGGTCGGTGTCCGTTCGAATCCCTGTTCGACCTCGAAGTCCCACTGCGGTGCGCCTGTCCGTCCCCGCTTCGTGAAGATCTGGATGACCCCGTTGGCGCCCTGTGTTCCATACATCGTGGACGCGGCCGAGCCCTTCACGATCTCGATTCTCTCGATCTCCGAGGTCGAGATGTCCTGCAGCCGCGAGATGTCCATACCGCCGAACCAGACACCCCCCTGGTCGTGGGAGGCGTCGACTCTGATCCCGTCGATGTACACGACCGGATCACCGCTCAGCGACACGGAAGTCATGCCGCGGATGCGGATGATTCCACCGAGGCCCACGGTTCCGGAAGCGAGATTCATCGCGACACCCGCCGACCGACCCTGAATGAGCTGGTCGACACTCGTGATTGGTGCCGCCGCAGTCACATCCAGGGCGTTCACCGTCGAGATGGAGTTGCCGAGTTTGCGCTTTGCGGTTTCCTGGGCCGACCCTGTAACCACCAGTTCGTCCAGGCTGATGGCGCGCTCGGTCAGCGTAAGGTCGGCCAGCGCAGTCTCACCGACCAGAACCGATACCTGGGCTTCCTCTACCCCGAAGCCGATCATGTCCGCGCGGACCGTCACCGGCCCGGCGGGCACATTGGGGATGAGAAAGCGCCCGTTGTTGCCCGTGATGGTGCCGAAACCCGTCCCGACGATCGTGACTTGCACTCCGGAGAGTGGCCGACCGCTGGTCGCGTTGGTCACAAGCCCCGTCACGGTGCCGGCCTGCTGTCCAAACAGCGGTGCCGCGCCCAGGACGAGCGCGGCGCAGGCTGCGAGACAGGGCCAGAGTGGATGGCGTAAGCGAGTGTTCATCCGTACCTCCTACGATTCGGTCCGGCGAACTACCCTCTCTTGCTCAGGTCTGCATTCCCCGGACCTGGTGCATTGCGATAAACATACTTGTTTGTATACACTTTTGCGAACGTTCGCCCGGACCTCTGTCGCATTCGACATCCGTGCAACCGGCCATGAAAGCGCCTCTTCCCGCGCGGATAAGCTCGGCGTCTCACCGAGGTTGGTGAAAGATCGCTCGCCGGGTTGCCAATGCTGGCGACAGGGCGTCCCTCGGCTGTAGTCTCTTCCTTCCAACGCCCACCCTGTCTGCATGCACCAAATGGCACATTACCAAGGCACCCACCGCCCCTCCCACCACCTCACGCGGCGCAGCTTCTTCACCGCCGGCGCTGCCGGACTCGCGGCCACCTCGCTTTCCGCCTGCTCGGGCACGTCCGGCACCGATACCAGCGCACCTCCCTGCCCCGACCTGACCCGCCCCACGAGCCTCGACGACGCAGCCTGGGCCCACGTCCGCGCCCAGTTCATCCTCGAGCCGGGCACCGCCTACATGAACAACGCCAGCCTGGGGATGCCGCCGGCCTCGGTCGCCGAAGCCGTGGCCGCGGGGTACGACGCGCTTTCCCGGGAGCCGCTGAAGGGGAAGACCGCACTCGGCCGGGCCATCGCCGGGCGCGTGGTGCCCGGTCTTGCAAGTCTCTTCGGCGCGGAACCCGCCGAGATCGTCCTCACGCGCAACGCGACCGAAGCGCTGCACATGGGGGCGGTCGGCGTGCGGCTTCAGCCCGGCGACGAAGTGCTGATGACCACGCAGGAACACCCGGCGGGGAGCCGTCCGTGGGACTACCGGGCGACGCACCACGGCGTGAAGGTGAGCAAGGTCTTCATCCCCAGCCCCTTCGAGACCGGCGAAGAGGTGGTGCGACTGGTCGAAGAGGCGCTCACCCCGGCGACCCGTGTGATCGCGTTCTGCCACGTCACCCGCGGCGGGCATCTCTACCCGGTACGGCAACTGTGCGCGCTGGCCCGCGAGCGCGGCATCGTCAGCCATGTGGACGGCGCGCAGGCGGTGGGAATGTTCCCGGTCGACCTCCACGACCTGGGGTGCGACACCTACTCCGCCAGCCTCCACAAATGGCTGCTGGGTCCGATGGGCACCGGCGTATTCTACGTGCGAGCGGACGCACGGGACCGCGTGGAGTCGGCGTTCGCCTTCGACGCCACTCCCGAGGCGCCCGCCTACCAGCCGCCGGGGACGACCGGGTTGCCGGTCCAGGCCGCCCTGTCCGCGTCGCTGGACTTCGTGGAGACGGTCGGAATCGACAACATCGCCGCCCGGACACGGCACCTCTCCGACTACCTCAAGGCGCGGCTCGCCGAGATGCCCGGAGCGACCATCCTCAGCGGACCCACGCCCGCCACCTCCTGCCCCGGCTCCACGATCTTCGAGCTGGAAGGGGTCGACGCCGTCGAGGCGGTCACCCTCATCGCCGAGCGCGCGGGCATCCACATCGACGAACACCAGCGCGACGGACACAACGCGATCAGGATCTCCACGCACGTCTACAACACCACCGCCGAAATCGACCGGGTCACCGAAGCGCTGGATGGGTTGCGTTCAATCCCATCATGATGTCGGTGCCGATGTGCTCTTCAATGTCCCCACAAATGTAATGTGACGTTTACAAAATGTAATGTAAACCATACATTTCCAATCGCGTGTCACCACGGAAGGAGTCACCCCATGTTCCGTTCACCGATCTCGAGGGCAGCGCTCGCGTTCGTCCTCCCACTCGTCGCCACGGCGTGCTCCATCGAGCCCATCCCCGAGGAGCCGGCGAGCCAGATCCCGGCCCCCGACTACACCCTCGGCACCGAGAACACGCACAACCGCTGGAGCCGGACGATTCCCCCCGTGCTGACCGTGCCCGCCGGCGCCGTGGTCGAAGTGCACACCAAGGAAGCCTCCGACGGCCAGATTACCGAGGCCACGACGGTGGATGAACTGGCGGACGTCGACTTCGGCCTGATCCACGCCCTGACCGGCCCGATCCATGTCGAGGGGGCCAGCCCGGGCGACATCCTCGCGGTCACGCTGCACGAGATCGAAGTCGAAGGCTGGGGCTGGGCCACGATCCTCCCCGGCTTCGGTTTCCTCGCCGACGAGTTCACCGAGCCCTGGATCCGGGGCTTCCCCATGGAGCCGGGAGCGACCGAGGTCCCCTTCAACGAGGACATCACGATCCCCCTGTCCCCGTTCGCCGGCGTCATGGGCGTAGCGCCCGACACCGACTCGATGCTGGTGACGATCCCGCCACGCACCAACGGCGGCAACATGGACAACCGGCACATGAAGGTCGGCACGACGGTCTACATCCCCGTTCAGGTGGAGGGGGCACTCTTCTCGATCGGCGACGCGCACGCGGCGCAGGGCGACGGCGAGGTCTCCGGCACCGCGATCGAGGCTCCGATGCGCATCGTGCTGCAACTCGACGTCCTGGAGAACACCCGCGGCATGGTCGAGCCCCAGTACGAGACCGACGAGTTCTACGGCGTGACCGGCTTCGGCACCACGATCGACGAGGCAGCCCGCAAGGCCACCCGCTACATGATCGACTACCTGGTCGCGGAGCACGGCTTGACGCCGAACGAGGCCTACGTACTCTGCTCGCTAGTGGGGGACCTGAAGATCTCGGAGACGGTGGACGTTCCGCACATGCTGGTGAGCATGCACATGCCGAAGTCGATCTTCTGAGTATCTGACCGTGTCGGGTTGAGCCGCTCCCGGGATGACGGCCTCGCCCGTCACCGTGTCCGGCTGCTCGGTGGCCTCCGGCACCACCACGTCGGCCGCGTCAGTTGAGCTCTCGCCGCCCGGCACCGCACCGGCACCGGGCCCCTCAATCCTCACCTCGCGGGTCCCGAGGTCTACGGTCACCATGGTCCGGACCATCGCCCGGTCGGACAGCATGCGGATGTTCGGCGCGAGCTCGGGAGGCCGCGAGAACCGGTCGGCGCCCACAAGTTCGCCGGGGCGGAGATGGTGTTCCACGACCGTGAAGCGCAGCAGATCGTCGGTCGGGCCGCGGGCGAAGTCGAGCAGCACTCCTCCCGCGCGCGCGCCCCAGTGTTCGAGCCTCACGAGCTGACCGTTGGGGGGCAGCGCGGTTTCGTTGACGGCGTTCGGCCGCGCGCCATCGTCATCGAAACCGAAGAGCATCATCTCGGCCCCGATCGCTGACGTGACCGCCACGCGAACCATGTCGCTCCTCTCGGGATCGCTGACGATGGAGACGGTCGGCCGCGCCAGATCGGCCGGCGCCGCCTGCGCAACGGAGTATCGGCGCGGCAGGGGCGTGAACCCGGCGAGGGAGTCGGGAGCGCTGACAGCGCCGAAAGGTCCGGCCGCCGCGGCCGCCCAGGCGGTCCCCGGGTCCGATTCGTCGCGCGAGGGGTCGGTGCCCCAGTAGGCCGAACCCGTTTCGTGGTCCAGCGCGTAGACCAGCGTCGACGGCGCCGGGCGCTCGGCGGAGGGGGTCGCGGTGGACATCCCGAGCAACAGGAACGCTCCGGCGGCCAGGAACCCCGCAAGCGGCGCCCACCAGCCGTTGGGTTCGCGCACGGCATCGAGCACGGGCACCAGCATGGCAAAGGCCAACCCCATCAGGACGGCCAGCACCGCGGCGAGCTCCAGACCCATCGCCGCCCAGACCCCCTCGGTCAGCGGCGTCAGCACGACCAGGACCGGGATCGACGCAATCACCACGCCCAGCCACCGCACCAACCCCACCGGATTCCGCCCCTGGACACCGGCCACCACCAGCACGCCCACGCACCCCGCAATCGCGGGCCATTGGAGATTCATCGCCGCCATCGGGAACATCACCGTCGCGGCGCCGGCCAGCACGACCGGCACCAGCAGCGCTCCCAACGCCAGCTCGGACGCGCTCAGCCAGCGCCGGAACGGGTTCATCACCGCGAGAGCCAGCGCGAACGCCGCCGCGGCGATGGCCAGCACGTACCATCCCTCGTCGTGGAACGACCCCGCGTGCAGCGCCCCCAGCTCGACGTGCGCACCGCTGCGCCACCGATACAGGTAGAACGCCGCCGCGCCCAAGAGGCCCAGGTACACGAGCGTCACCAGAAGCCCGCCGACCAGCCCTCCGGGCCTCAGTCCGGCCCGGCGCGCGACCAGAAACGCGATCACCCACAGCAGCACCGCGGCGACCCCCAGCCCCCGGATCCACGTCATTCCGTAGGTCACGAGCCCCACGAACGGGACGGACAGGTAGCTGACGCTCGGCGCGTTGACCGTGGTGAGATCGGCGTTGCCGAAGTGCGTGAGCATCGCCAGCGCGTGCTCGCCGTGGTGTTGCAGGGTGGCTTCCGAGAGGTTCGCGGGGGAGTCGTAGTACTGGTGATACACATGCGCACGCCCGACGGCGGCGAAATTCAGCCCCTGTCTGCCCGCTTCCCTGAATGGGGTGAAGTCGGTGTCGTTGGGCATGCGCTGGTAGATTTCGTAGCCGATCGAGTTCGCCGCCGGGTAGGGGTCCGCCTGACGCAGCGCATCAACGACCCAGCCGTTGTCCTCGCCGGTCTCGAACATCATCGAAGGGCCGCCGCCGCCCCGCATTTCGATCGAGATCACCAGCGTCACATCATCCATCCAGGGATGCTCGTCGACGAACGCGCGCGCGCCCAGCAGGCCGAGTTCCTCGGCGTCGGTCAGCAGAACGATGACGTCGTTGCGCAGCCGCTCCCGCGCACCCAGCGCCCGCACCGTCTCCAGGATCGCGGCCACCCCCGCACCGTCGTCGCCCGCGCCCAGCGAGATTCCGCGGCTGTCGTAGTGCGCGGTGACCAGGACGGCGCCGCCGCCCGGGGCGGAACCGGGGATCCGGGCGAGCACGTTTCGCACCGTCGCGGCTCGCGTCATGAACCGGCCGGGCAGAAGCGAAGTCGCGGTCTGCACCTCCGGCTCGCGCCCCAGCGCCCGCAGCTGACCGAGCAGGTAGTCGCGCATCTCGCCGTGGGCCGGTGAACCCGTGGGCCGCGCCTCGGAGGCGATCTCCACCACGTGCGTCATCGCCCGCGCCGAAGAGAACACCGAATCCGGGGCGCCGACCGGGACCGGCGGCGGTATCGACCTGTAGGAACTCGAAAACCAGGCCGTGACGAGGAGTATGACCAGGGTTACAGGGCCGCGGAGGCCGCGCCATGGCGGAGCTGACGGGGTCACGCCGGAGTCAGCCGCGGAATCCGGCGGACCGAAATCGTCTGCTCGCATGGCTGCCCTGGCCTCCTTCTTCGCCTGCTTCTTCCGCTGCCGCTCGGCCCTCCGCTCCGTCCGCGCCCGGCGCTTCAACTCCGCGCGACTCGGCCCGGCGTCCTGGGAGCGCGGCTCCGGGCCGGCGGCGGAACCGCGGGCCGGCTGACCGGCAGGATTCTCCCCATGTGTCCGTGGGGGGGCGGGGGCGGAATCGCGGTCTCCCGCAGGCGCACCCTTGCCCGCCTCTCGCCGTTTGCGCGCGGCCGACTCCTCGGCAATCTCGCGCTCAAGCTCCTCTATCTCATCTTCGCTGATCCCGAGTTCGGCGAACGATGGAATCCTCGGTAGCTTGTCCTTGCCCATGCCCGTCCTCCGCAGGGGCCGCCTAGATCGGCCCGTCCTCCCAGGGTCCCCACAGCGCGTAGGTTGCGCTGGCCCGCGAGCCCCCGGCGGTGCGAGAGCCCTGCACGTTGAAGAATAGCACACGACCGTCGGGACTGAAGCACGAACCCGCGAACTCGCCCGGCTGGCGCGTCCCCTCCGGATGCGGAGCGCGCACCATGTTCACGATCTGTCCTTCCCGGTTCAAACCGCGCACGTACTGCTCGCCGCTGCCGTCCTCGCACATCACCAGGCCACCGCGCGGGCTCAGCACGATGTTGTCCGGGCTGTCCAGCACGTCGTGGGAAGGAGACTCGAAGACGAGGGTGAGCTCACCCGTCTCGGCGGTGGTCGGACGGTAGTGGAACACCTGGCCCGCCATCGCGTCACCGCCGTTGGTGGAAACCACATAGATCCCGCCATCTCCGTGAAACGCGCCTTCAAGCCGGGCGAAGCGTGCGGCACCCTTTTCGACACCCTGTCTAAACACGGCGAGATTGTCGGACTCCGCCTCTGGCGGGTCCGGATCGTCAATGTCCACCCAGTGGGCGGGGAGGGTTGCTCCGACCGTCTGGCCGCGCGCGGTCAGATAGCCGGACTGTCCGGTGACCGCCATCATCTGCAGTCGTCCGCCGGCGGCGAGGGCCCCGGGCTCGTTGGGGATGAAACGGTAGAATCCCGCGCCGGGAAGTCTGTCGGGGACGTACCAGGTGTCTTCGGTCTCGTAAACGATACCCGTATCGGGATCGACCGCGATCGCCTCGTGGACGAACCGCCCCATGTCGCGCAGCGGGACCGGATCGACGGGGCCGGTGGCGGCCGCCGGGACTTCGAAGATGTAGCCGTGAGGCCGCGCATAGCCCCGTTCGGATCCGTGCGTAATCTCTTCGCACGACAGCCAGCTGCCCCATGGCGTCGAGCCGCCGGCACAGTTGACGATGGTGCCGGCCAGGGAGGCGAATTCGTCCACCAGCTCCACCCCCAGGTCCCCATTCACCTCCGAGATACGCACCTCCAGCGATGTAGTCCCGCCACTGCCACGGGGATCGTACGCGGGCTGTCCGATCGGTCGTCCTTCGTCCGGGTCGTCGACCATTTCGTGGTTGCGGATCAGGCGGATGTTGCCGTTGGGGAGGGGGAAGGAGGCCATCCCGTCGAATGCGTTGGGTACGGTGAGCCCATCCCGCACGGTCGACGGCTGCCCCCCCGAACTGAGGCGCACGCAGGTGAAGCTCTCCGGGATCTCCAGTTCGGGGCAGTCGACGCTGGGCGCCAGCTCGCCGTAGGGCTTGATGACGGGCGTGAGACGTGCCTTGCGCCCCACTTCCGGCAACCGCGGGTGGCTTGCGGGTGCCAGCCCGCTCACCCGATTGTGGGCGATCAGTCCGGCGAGCGACGGCGTCAGCACGGCGCCCCCGCCGGCCGCAGCCAGCTTTCGGATGAATACGCGACGGTCCATGGGCATCGGTTCGGTCCCCTGATCAGTCAGTGCGCCGCGGGTACTCCGCGAAGGCGCTTTCGGTTCTCGGGCGGTCATAATCCTGTCGCCGGGCCAGCACGATGTGCAACCCTGCCGGACTACGGAGAGTCACCGGGGCGATGTCCCGGGTCCGATGCCCGATCCCCGGTTGGGCCTCGCGAAAACGGCGCAGACACGGGCAACGCCAACTGCGCCGCTGGCGGCAATGGCGTCACCGAGGTAAGGTTTACGGTTGCGCGATGGTGCGCCGGCACCGGTTCCCGGCAGGGGAGCGCACCCGATGGTGACAACACGAACAGAAGAGAGTCATGGCAATTCAGGTGAATTGGACGCGGACGGATGAGGTCCTCGTAGCAAAGCCCGTAGGCCGTATCTACAGTTCGGATTACCTGGATTGGCAGAGCGAGTTGGAATCCGGGATCCGTCCGGATGACAAGAAGCTCGTGGTCGACTTCAGCGAGGTTCCCTATATCGGCAGTGCCGGTCTCCGGGTTCTCCTGATGACCGCAAAGCGTTTCAGCGGCGATGGAAACGCCTTCGGCATCTGCCAGTTGCGCCGGCCTATCACGAAGGTCATCCGCTCCTCGGGGTTCGATGGAATCATCAAGGTCTACGACTCGGCGGACGCGGCCGTCGCGGCAATGACCGGGTGAGAGAACGCCCGGGCCGACGACTGCAGTCCCGGTCGCGCCCGGTGTCGTGTCCCGGAAGTTCGCGAGCTACCGAGAGCGCCGAGGCGCCGGGGAATCGCCCGGGTTCTCCGCCTTCCACCGGTCGTAGCGCATCCGCAGCGTCCTGACCGGGTTGGCGTTCTCACCCTCCCGGATGTTCTCGTCGGTCACGTCGATGTAGAGCGAGTATTCCCCGTCGTTGAACGACTCGCCCTCCGGATCGTCGGCGTCGGCCACCAGAATGTAGGCCACGTGCGAGGTCTTGCCGTCGCAGGGGACATGGTCGAGCAGCGGCTCCGATTCGCAGGTGCAGCGCACGTCGCCGCCCGCGTCGTCGGCCGCCTCCATCGCGGCCATCACGCGGTCGGCCATCGAGCCGGCTTCGTCCTTGAACGCCGCGACCGCCAGGTGCACCACGTCGTCCGACGCCAGGATGTTGCCCTGCACCGAGAAGTAGATGCCCTGGGCGGGAATGCTGTCCGCGACCGCCAGAGACGCCTCGCCGTTCCCGCTTCCCGAGTGGCCCGCGCAGCGCCCCCGCAGGTCCACGATCCCGAACTGCCGCCGCTCGAACTGCGGGTCTTCCGAGAGCATCTCGATGATGCGGTCGGGCGCCGTGCCATTCTTCAGTTCGGCGTAGATCAGTTCCTGGTTGGCGCGGGTCCGGTCCACCCCCGCCTGGGCCGCCGCCACCGCCACCCCCGGCACCACGATCGCCTGGATGTCCATGAGCCCCTCGGACGGGAATCCCGCGAACCGGCCCTGCGCCACGCAGGTCGCCGAGGCGATGACCACCTGCCCCGTGCGGGTGTCGATGGCGATGACCGACCAGGTCGCCGAGAGGACGGCCGGGAAGATCGTGAGCAGCAGCAGGGAGACGAGCAGGCGGCGGGCTTGCCGCGCCAGGGAGAAGCGGGCCATGATAACCTCCGTTTGCGGTTTGTGAACCGACAACGTCCGGGACGGTGACGCACCGCGCAACCCGAGCGCCATCGGGATGCCCCCCAGCGTCACCGAACCGGCAGTCCCCGACCCCACCGGAGCATCCACCCGTGTCCGACCGAATCAGCCGCAGAGGTTTCGTGAAGCGCGGCGCCAGCGTTGCCGCCGGCGCCATGATCGTCCCCCGCCACGTCCTCGGCGGCCCCGGTTACCAGGCGCCCTCCGACCGCCTCAACCTCGCGATCATCGGGGTCGGCGGGCAGGGCACCGAGAACGCGCAGGAGTTCGGCACCGAGCACATCGCCGCGATCTGCGACGTGCACTGGGGCATCGTGCACCGCCGGGTACAGGAGCGCCTCGTCGACGGCGACGGCAGCCCCCGCGAAAAGGGTCACCGCTGGCGCGAGCAGTTCCTCGAGGCGCGGCAGTACACCGACTTCCGCGAACTCCTCGACCGCGAGGACGACCTCGACGCGGTCCTCATCGCGACCCCCGACCACCTCCACGCCACCATGGCCAAGGCGGCAATGGAGGCGGGCAAGCACGTCTACGTCGAGAAGCCGCTCACCTACACCGTGCACGAGGCCCGCGCCCTGGCCGAGATCGCCGAGCGCACGGGCGTGGTCACCCAGATGGGCAACCAGGGTCACTCCGGCGACGACGCCCGCCTCGTCAACGAGTGGATCGAAGCCGGCATCCTCGGCGACGTCACCGAGGTGCACATCTGGACCAACCGCCCGATCTGGCCGCAGGGGGTCCGCCGGCCGGCGCCCTGGGAGGAGGGCCTCAACCCCGGCTGGTACCAGCAGTGGCACCAGGGCGCGATCAACTCGCTCGCCGCGGACGTCATGGACGCGGGCTACCCGCTGCCCACCGGCATGGACTGGGACCTCTACCTGGGCCCCACCACGAAGGACATCCCCTTCCACCCCGTCTACCACCCCTTCAACTGGCGCGGCTGGGTCGACTTCGGCGTCAGCGCGCTGGGCGACATGGGCGCCCACCTCGTCGACCACCCCTACTGGGCCCTCGGGCTCACCTACCCCACCACCATCGAAGCCACCTCCACCCCCTGGGGCGGCCCCGCCGAAGACCCCGAGTCCTTCCCCCTCGCCATGCGCGCCCACTACGAGTTCCCGGCGCGCGGCTCCATGCCGCCCGTCGACCTCCACTGGTACGACGGCGGCCTCATGCCTCCCCGTCCCGCCGCCCTCCCCGACGACGTCGACCTCAACCGCGGAGGCGGCGTCATGTTCGTCGGCGAGCGCGGCATCCTCATGCACGGCACCTACGGCCGCAACCCCCGCCTCTTCCCGGAATCGCTGGCCGCCGAAGCCGCCGAGGTGCCTCAAACCCAGCCCCGCATCGAAGACACCCACCAGATGAACTGGGCCAACGCCTGCAAGACCGGCGGCGAGGCCTCGAGCCCCTTCGACTACGCCGCCCGCCTCACCGAGGTCATGCTGCTCGGCATCGTGGCGCTCCGCACCGGCCAGGGCAAAAAGATCCATTACGACGCCGACGCGATGCGCGTGACGAACGTCGAGGAGGCGAATCGGTTCCTTACGCGTGAGTACCGGCCGGGGTGGGAGGTATGACAGGGTCGCGGCCTCGCCGACGGTCACGGACCCGGCGCAACCGGCCCCCTCCCAATCCGGTGTTGCCTGCGTGATCGACTCAAGATCATGTTGTTCAACCACCATCAACGTGAAGACCCTCCGCGCGGAAATGGGACGCATCGTCGAGGGGGTGGGGCGAGGCGAGGATATCACCGTGCTCTACCGCAGCCGTCCCGTGTTTCGGATCGTGCCATTGGGTGGAGGGCTGCCTCGGGGTCTTCCCGAACACGACGCGCTCTACGGGACGGAATGCGCGCGACGCTTGGCTGCGCCGCGGCGGCGTACTCACGACGACGGACCATGTCGTTAACGAGACGTTGACGCTGCCGTATGCCTGTCCTGGGCGGAATGCGGCCGTCCGCTGGCGGGCTCAGGTGGACGCGAGCTGACGCGTGCAGTGGGAACGGATCGGCCCAGAAGCCGCCGAGAGGGCGGATCGCTTGCGGTCTGACTCCCGGCAGGAATCACGTAAGGTCCTGCAGGACTGCACGATCTGCGTTTCCTGCCGTTGTACTGGACCTTGCCGCAAATGCGGGAAACCGGACATGAATCGCGGGGCTCCCGAACGCGCCACCGCCGGTCACGACACAGGACTCACCCGCGAGTCGATTGCCTCGACGGGCGGTTATCGGGGTCGCCGGACGCCCCGCCGACAGAGACCCGATTGTCTTCACCGGAGGGTGCGCTTGTCCTGGCCGCTACCGACAATCCGCATCTCTCTCACCAACTGTATTCCAGGGCCACGGACAGTCCCCGCAGGCGTTCGAAAACCAGCTCGATCTAAGCTGCGGAATTCGCGAACGTGGAACTGCAGGTTACCCATCGGCCATCGGCCATACCGGCCACCGAAGTGAGGTGGCGGTGAGGTGGCGAAATCCGATGCGCTTTGCTAGCCTAGAGTGTTCCCGTCAACATGGGCGGGCGGCCCGAGCCTTTCTTCCGGGTCTCCTCGGAATACGAAAACCGAGCAAAGCAGATCGAACAGGACTGCGAGTCTCCGCTGACAGGAGTGTGGCTCTGGGTCCGCGTGGGTAGCTCCTACAGCGGATGTCGGTAAAAACGCAGGACCCATTTGCTTCCGCCCGTGCATGTTGACAACGGCCCGGCTTCATGCCGAAGCCAATTGCGCAAGGCCTTCGCGGCCACATCCTCACAGGAGCTAAACGAATGAGACATCACCCATCACCCTTCGGCCTCATGGCGGTCCTGTTTCTTCTGGCGCCGGTAGTGGTCGGTGCCCAGGAACGCGATGCGCTGGTCCAGTATGAGCTCGAGAAGAAGAACGAGCTCGCGGCTGGCGCTCTCGAGTGGCTGATTCCGATAGTCGGCCACCACTACGCCGGTGACGCGAGAGCCGGCTTCGCCCCGGCTGCGGTCTCGGGCGCGGGCATCGTCGGCGTCATCCTCGGTGGGACCATTAAGTCGGACTGCGTAGTCGGGGGCGGGATCGAGGTGTGCCAACGGGGAAACGGAACGATCGTGACCCTGGGATGGATGACCTACCTGGGTGGACGCGTATGGGGTATCCTGTCTGCCCTGGATGTCGCTAGAGAGTTCAACCGGGACTTGGCGGATCGCCTCGGCATCGGCCTCGATGACGTCGACCTCTCCTTGGCGGCTTCGCCAACCGGAGTGTCGGTCGGTCTCTCGTTCCCATTCGGACGATGACCGCCTCCCCTCATCGCCCATGAGTCCATCGCACGGACAGCGCGGGAGGAACGGAGTGCCACCCAGGGAGCACTCTCGACCTTGTCCGGCGCTTCCGACACCCAAAGGGCCGGGGAGCTTCCCTGCGGCGGCAGGGTGGACGCTGTTCCGGGCGGTTCCCGGGGCGGCGGTTTCGGCGGCTCCGCCGGTCGGGCGACATCGGCCCGGTTGCCCGCTCGCACCCTGCACCCGACAATACACATACCGTCCAGTACGCCTTTCCAACACCGGACCAGCAACATGTCACACACCCGCCGCACCTTCCTCGCCGCCTCGGCAGCTGCCGCAGGCGCCGCCGCGCTCAAGCCCGCGACCGCCTTCGCCGGCTCTGCTCCAGGCGCGGCCGACGCCGCCCTCCTCCCCACCCCACCCGACCCCGCACCCCGCCCCCTGAACATCCTCATTCTGGGCGGCACCGGGTTCATTGGCCCGCACCAGGTGCGGTACGCGATGTACCGCGGCCACAACGTCACGATCTTCAACCGGGGCCGCACGGCGCCCGACCTCTTTCCCGGCGTGGAGGCGCTCGTCGGCGACCGGGACGGGCAGCTCGGCGCGCTGGAGGGGCGGACCTGGGACGCGGTGATCGACAACAGCGGCTACGTGCCGCGCCACGTGCGCGATTCGGTGGCGCTGCTGCGCGACAACGTGGGGCGCTACCTGTTCACCTCGACCGGGTCGGTGTACAGCTTCGATCAGGACGAGATCACCGAGGACGGCGTGCTCCTTCCGATCGAGGATCCCGAGAGCGAGGACGTGGACCGCTACTACGGGCCGCTCAAGATCCTGTGCGAGAACGCGGTCACCGACGGCTTCAGGGAGCGCGGGACGGTGCTGCGGCTGCACGTCGTGGCAGGACCCGGCGACACCACCGACCGCTTCACCTACTGGCCGGTGCGGATCGACCACGGCGGCGAGATCATCGCGCCGGGCAGCCAGCACACGCCGGTGCAGTACATCGACGTGCGTGACCTGGCCGAGTTCATGATCCTGTGCCTGGAGCGCGACATCGGCGGGACGTACAACACGGCCGGGCCCGCCCTCGACCCGACTTCGATGGCCGAATTTCTGTACGGGATCCGCGCGATTACAAGCACGCCGCTCTCGTTCACCTGGGTCGACGAGGAGTTCCTGGCGGAACGGGAGGCCCGGTTCCAGCTGTGGTATCCGCCCACCGAGGGGCCGGTCCGCGGGCTTTCGCGGGTGCGGTCGCACAAGGCGGTCGCGGCGGGGCTGAAGTTCCGGCCGATCGCGGTCACGGCGCTGGATACGCTGGAGTGGTTCCGGACGCTACCGCAGGAACGCCGCGATCAGGTGGCGCTGAACCTGGAGCGGGACGCGGGGCTGCTTGAGGAGTGGAGGGCGCAGCAGGGTTGAGTGGGTTGGATTGAAAACGCTGTGAATCCACGAACACGAGCGTTTTCCGGGGTACCTTACTATGAGAACGACTTGGTTACGCTGATTTCATAGGGCTGGTGATCCGCTGGCTCCGCTGGTGCTGATCGTATTGTGATCCGGAACTTTCGGATGCTGTTATCGTATGGCTTGACCCGGGCAGGCCGCCATCCGTAGTATGGTCGCCCGCCGGAAACACGACGGAGAAGAGAGATGGCCCCAACCGCAACCACAAGACACCTGGAAGCCGACACTACCACGGCTCCCGAGCTTGAAACGGCGCGTCGTGTCCATGGCGAAGTGATGCAGGCGATCGGGCAAACAATGGGCCCCGGGCAGTCCCAATCGACCTCTGCGGCACTCCGCGAGTTTACGCTTTGGGTTATGCAGCAGGCCCGAGCAGACGGCATCGTCCTCTCTGACGAAGACTATGTCGAGTTGATCGACGCGATCACAAGAGTGGAGGTGGCACATCGGGTGGGAACCCTGATCTCCGAGTTGCTCCACGTCCCGGAAGAGGACTTCCAATGGTCCGGGGGGATGGCAGCGCTGCGACACTACTCCTCAAGGGAGGAGCGGTAGTGCCCGACATCCAGAAGGGCAGTGGCTCCTTGCCCGAGCGTTCCGAGGCTGTCGAACCGACGGAGGACCAGACCACCCGCCGCGAAACCAAGCTGACGGAGGTTGTCGCGGCCTGGGTGCGTCAGCAGCCGCACGCGGGACCGCATCCAGATATCGCCTCCAAGGTGACATCGGAGCATGTCAGCAAGAGTCTGGAGATGGTGGACGCCCACGACCGTCGAGTTTTGGACGACCGCAAAGATCAGAGAAAGCACTCCCTACGCCAGAACGCAGTTTTAGCATTCACCCTGGTGGTGGGTATTGGGATGCTGGTCTTCTCCGGAAATGCACCGCTGCTCAGCGACATCTTGCAGTGGGCAATTCCCTTGGCGGCAGGGGCAGTTGGTGGTTTCGGGTGGGCCAAACGTCGAACCTAGAACTCCGGCGAGAGCTGGAGTGTCCGCTTCGCAATGTTGGTCCAGGTCTTCAGTATGTCAATCGCATGTAATCTATACATGTCATACTGTAATGTACGCTTTACATGTTACATCGGATCCCCGTAGAACCGCCACTCTGCCCTGAAGTCCCGCGGCGGCGCCTCGCCCAGCAGCCGCGCCCGCACCATCTCGATCGGCATGCGGCCACCCTTCAGGATCGTGTCGTGGAACTCGCGCTCGGTCATCTCGCCGCCACCGACCAGTTGCTCCTGCAGCGCGCGGATCTGCAGCCCCCCCAGCATGTACGCGGCCTGGTAGAGCGGCGAATAGCTCCCGTTGAAGGAGCGGCGCACCTCGGCGGTGGCGTTTGCGGGCTCGTGACCCACGCGGTCGACCAGGAAGGCGATGGCCTCGTCGGGCGTCATCTCACCCAGGTGAAAGCTCAGCGAGAAGATGATCCGCGCCGCCCGGTGCATGCGCCAGAAGAGCATCCCGACGCGGTCCTCGGGAGTCGACGGGAAGCCCATGTCCCACAGCCGCATCTCCCAGTAGAGCGCCCAGCCCTCTCCCCAGAACGGGGTACGGAAGAGGTTCCGGTGCGAGTTGTAGCGGTCGGTCATGAAGCCCTGCAGGTGATGACCAGGGATGAGTTCGTGGTGAACGGTCGCGCGCGAGAAGTGGATGTTGTTGCCCCGCATGCTCATGAGCTTCTCGTCGTGCGTCATCTCGTCGGTCGGGAAGGAGACGCGGATGACCTCGCCCCCCAGGAAGAACGGGCTGACGCGCTGGCGCTCGGGCGACATCATCTCCAGCCGCCACACTTCGTTCGCGAGCGGCGGAATGGTCAACAGGTCGCGTTCCTCGACGAAGTCGACGGCCTCCTGCGCCAGCTCCATGATCAACTCGGGCTGCCGGCCCGGTTCCATGTGCAGCGTCTTCACATGCTCGAGCGCCGCCCGCCAGTCGTCCCCGTACCCCAGGTCGCGCGACGCCTCCAGCATCCGCGCATCGCACCAGGCGAACTCCTGCTCGGCGATCGCGATCAGCTCCTCGGGCGTGTACGGGATCATGTCGCGCCGAAGGTCCGCCTCCATGCCGTCGCGCCCGATCGGATCGCCCACGATCGGCTCCTCGGCGCCCTCGGGCCACCCCACGACGCGCTCGCGCACCGTCATCAGATAGCGGCCGAGCGCGGCGTCGGCCTGCTCGAAAGGCTGACTCGCCCACCAGGTAAAGAGCGGGTCGTAGCCTGAGTAGTGGCGGTACCAGGTGCCCAGCGCGCTTCGGTAGGACTGAAGGAGCCGCACGGCGCGAAGCCCGGTGATGGGCGTCGGGGTCGGCTGCCCGGCCCCACCCAGGCCAGCCCCCCCGGCGGCTGCGTTGGACCGCATCGCCCGGTCGGCTTCCTCCACCAGGCCCGCCAGCGCCGCCAGGCTCCCCGCGATTGCCTGTCCGTCCACCTCCTTGCGCGAGTGGCGGATGTCGAGGAGGGCCACGATGTCGTCCGCAAACGGCAGCAGCGGGAGCACTTCGGCGACCATGCGCCCCTCCCGCGCGAGCAACTCCTGGCGGTAGCGCACCTCGCTGCTGAGAAGGGTGAGATCGATGGCGGCTTCGACGTCGTCCGGGTCGACCTGCAGCTCGTTCAGCTCTTCGGCCCAGCCCGCGAGGAAGTCGCGCATGCGGGCTTGGCGCGCGGCCGAATAGGGGATGTCGGCCCAGCGGCGCTCAAGGGTGCCCAGGTCCTCGCTGAACTGCTCGACAACCTGGGCGAGGCTGGACTCCTGGAAGGCGGCGAGATCATCGAGAGCCGGGACGGGTGAGCTGGCCTGTCCCGAAGTGGTTCCCGTCATGACCACGACGGCGGCCAGTGTGGCGGATCCCGCCACGATCCACGATCGAAGAAGCGGTCGAGGTCGGTGAGTTTTCACGGATCCCTCCTCTGCGCGTACATTGGACGCCCCTTCGCGGACGCGATCCTGCGGCCCCGGGGCGATCATCTCCCTTGGACTCTGAACCCATGCAGGTATTCGGGCAACACGAGAAGACCACGCTCGACCAGCTCACGCGGGTCGCGAGGCGCGCCGAACACGCCGCCCTCATGGCCGACGGCCACCTCGGGTACGTCATGCCCATTGGCGGCGTGGCGGCCTATGACAACCAGGTCAGCGTGGCGGGCGTGGGCTTCGACATCGCGTGCGGCAACGCGGCGATCCGGACCGATCTGCAGCTGAACGACCTTCGCGGCCGCCCCGGCGGACTCCGCCGCAACCTCGAACGCATCGGCGACGAGATCCGCGCCGAACTCGCCTTCGGGATCGGCGGCACCAACAAGTCATCCGATGCACCCACCGATCACCCGCTCTTCGAAGACCCGGCCTGGTCGGCGGTCCCCGGCAAGCACCGCTCCGCCCTGCGGGACAAGGCGCGCAGGCAGCTCGGCACCGTGGGCTCGGGGAACCACTACGTGGACGTCTTCGCCGACGAGCGGGACAGGGTCTGGGTCGGGGTGCACTTCGGCTCGCGGGGATTCGGTCACACCGTCGCCTCGTCGTTCCTGGCCATCGGACAGGGGGCCGAGTGGGGCGCGCGCGTGCCCGAGGCCGAGGTCATCTTCGACCTCGACGCACCCGCGGGCCACGACTACTGGCACCTGATGAACCTGGCGGGCCGCTACGCGTACGCGGGCCGGGAATGGGCGGTGCGTAAGGCGGTGGAGATCATCGGCGGGCGCGAGGTCGAGCTCGTCCACAACCACCACAACTTCGCCTGGAAGGAAGAGCACTTCGGGCGGACGTTCGTGGTGGTGCGGAAGGGGGCGACCCCGGCGTTCCCCGGGCAGAAGGGGTTCGTGGGGGGCTCGATGGGCGACGACTCGGTGATTCTGGAGGGGACGAGCGGAGAAGGCCGGGAATCACCCGCTTCCGAGATGCAGGCGCTCGCCCTCTTCTCCACCGTGCACGGCGCAGGCCGCGTGATGAGCCGCACCGCCGCGCGGGGGAAGCGTCACCGCCGCACGGGCAAGGTGCTGAAGCGCGGCAAGGTGTCCCGCGAGATGATGCGCGACTGGGTGGAGCGGAAGGGTGTGGTGCTGCGCGGCGGCGGCCTGGACGAGAGCCCGCACGTCTACCGCCGCCTCACCGATGTCCTCGCCGCTCAGGGGGACACGATCAGGGTGCTGCACACACTCCGCCCGCTGGTGGTGGTGATGGCCGGGGCGGGGCGGTAGCCGCTGAGCCGCGCGGCCGGCCGTCCCCCGCTACCCCCGTATCTCCGCGTCGATCCCCTCCTCGCCTTCCCATTTCCCGACCACCGCCGCCGCACACGAGTCGCTGTAGACGTTGACGGCCGTGCGGGCCATGTCGAGCGGCCGGTCGATCGAGAGCATCGCGGCCACGATCAGCATGGCCTGGGGATTGTCGCCGATGCCGATCGCGCCGAGGATGATGAAGATCACCACCAGCCCCGCGGATGGAACCGCCGCGGCGCCGATCGACGCCAGCAGGGCCGTGAGGACGACGACGACCTGGGTCGCAAAGCCGATGTCGGCTCCCAGCGCCTGCGCGATGAAGAGCGCGCCCACGCACTCCATCACCGCCGTTCCGTCCATGTTGACGGTGGCGCCCATGGGCAGCGTGAACGACGACACGCGATCGGACACCCCGACCTTTTCCTGCACCGTCTTCAGGGTGACCGGCAGCGTGGCAGCGGAGGAGCTCGTCGAGAACGCCACCAGCAGGGGCTCCCTCATGTTCATCGCGTGCTTCCATGGAGACACGCGCGCCCAGAAGTACAGCAGGAGAGGCAGCGTGATCAGGAAGTGGATGGCGAGACCCGAGGTCAGCGCCACGACGTATTGGGCCAGGTTGCCGAAGGCCATCAGGCCCGTCTCGGTGACCATGGTGACCATCAGCCCGAAGACCCCGATCGGCAGCAGCTTGATGATGCCGGTCGTCAGGGCCATCATCGCCTGGAAGAGCGCGCTGACCAGGCCCGTGATCTTCGTGCGCGGACCCTCCGGCAACGTCGTGACCGCCGCTCCGAAGACGATGCAGAAGAAGATGACCATCAGCATGTCGCCGGCCGAGGCCGCCTCGAAGAAGTTCGAGGGAACGATGGTGTAGAGCAGATCGACGAACGACTCGGGGGTCGCGAGGTCGGGCGGGGCCGCTCCGGTGTCGGTAACCGGATACCCGCGGCCCGGATTGATGATGTTGAACAGGAGCAGGCCGGTGAGCGCGGCCAGCAGGCTCGAGACCATGTAGTACCCCAGCGTCTTGCCGAACATCCGGCCCACGGTGCGCCCGCTGCCGGCGGATGCCACGCCGGAGATGATGGAGGTTATGACCAGCGGCACGATGATCATCCGCAGCAGGCGCATGAACAGGCCGCCCACCCAGCCGACGCTGTCCGCGACGGCTGATCCTCCCGGAGACAGGCCGATGCCGATGCCCAGAAGCATCGCGATCAATACCTGCCAGTGAAGGCGCTTGTACCAGGGTTGGTCAGGATTGTAGTCCATGGGTCTCTCTTGGGAGCAGGAGGCTGGGGGCGGCGGGCGCCGGGCTCGGGCGCGGATCTCCGCGATACTCGGTCAACGCGGCAAGGTGGTGGCCGGGGCCGCGCCGCGTCAAGTGAAGGGGGGACCTGAAGGGACGTCTGTGGACATCGCACGGGACCGCGTTGTAGCGTTACCCAGGGTACGATCCGGAACGCGGTCGAGACTGCTGCACCTCGGAGGCGTTTCCGCTTGTGCAACTTTGATTGACAACGAATCTGCCCCACCCAATTGCCTCGGAGGCTCTGCCATGCGGTTCACTGCGTCAGTTACCAGGGCTGTCACCCTCCTGTTCCTCCTGCTCGCGGTTTCACCCCTCCCGTCGGCCCATGCCCAGGTACCCAAGGTCACCGCCGGTGAGGTGGTCGACAGGGAGACGCTCAAGGGGTTCGTAACCTGGGCCACTTCCGAATTCGCAGGGGTCACAAACCTTGCGGAAGGCTCGATGCTCCTCACGGATTTCAGGGTCGAGGGGAGCGACTGGAATGTGGGGAACATGTACCTGATCCTCTTCGCCGAGACGGGACACGTATTCATCCATGGCGAAGATCCGAACATCGACGGCAAGAACGCCGCCGAGGTGGTGGACGACGACGGAAGACTGATCGTCCAGGAGCTTCTGGCCGCGGGGGCCAGGGACGGAGGCGACTTCGTTGAGTGGTGCTGGGACGATCCGCAGGATCCGGCGGACACCAAGTGCAAGGACGCCTACGCCCTCAAGTACCATTCCCAGGTGGCCGGAAGGGACTTCGTCGTCGTGGGCGGGTACTATCAGGACTTGACGCACGCCGGGACCTCCTTGCCGGATGTTCCGCTTCCGGAGGTATCCGCCACCGATGTCGTGGACCGGGAAACGCTCAGGCAGTTCGTGCATGGCTCCGTCGAATGGCTCCAGGAGCTGATCGAACTCGTCGGGTTCGAGCGTGCAAACGAATGGAAGGCGGTGCTGAGGGAAGACGGTGGCCACTTCAGGTCCGGCCCCATCTATCTCTTCTTCTTCACCGCCGACGGCTACGTGATCTTTCACGGCGCCAATCCCTGGCGTGAAGGCCGCTTCGCCGAGGATATCGTGGACATCAACGGAGTGCCGTTCTTCGAGCTGATTATTGCGGCTGCCCGGGCCGGGGGAGGGTTCGTCGAGTACTTCTGGGACGATCCGACGGTAGAGGGCGACGAGGACACCGGATCCCCCAAGGTCAGCTACGCTCTATCCTTCACCAGTAATCTCGATGTCTTCCAGGGGCAGGAATTCATTATCGGGGCGGGATTCTACCGCAACTTCTCGACTGCCGAGGCAGAGGCGGCCGCGGAGGACTGGCTCCACCGTTTCGGCCGGTCGGTGGCGAGCCAGGCGATGGATATGATCGGCAATCGCGTCTCGCATCCGCATCAAATGGAAGACCATGTCACGGTCGGCGGCCGGTCGCTCGATTTCGGCTTGCCGGGCGGTTTGGACAGCCCGTACAGCGGCATGGACCTGGCTTCCCTCGGGTCCTGGCTGAACTCGGCCGGTGCTTCCGGGAACATCGGCAGGCAGGGACTGGCCTCCTTCCTGCCCCTTTCCACCAGTGCCCTCGTCGGTGGGAGCTCATTCCAGGTTACGCCCGGGGCGTCGGATGGCGGAGGGGGCTATTCCGTGTGGGGTGGCGGCGAGATCATGCGCTTCACCAGCGGCGATGGAGAGGGATTCGGGGACGGCGAGGTCATGACGGGTGCGCTCGGGGCCGACTACGAGTTCGGGTCGCTCGTGACCGGGCTCGCGGTGACCTACAGCACCGGATCGGGCCGATTCGAGCTGGGCCGTCCCGGCGAGGACGATTTCGGCGACGCATCCACCACGCTCACCAGCGCCTTCCCGTATGCACGGCTGGCGCTGAGCGAACGACTGTTCACCTGGGGCGTGCTGGGCTACGGGTCCGGCCAACTGGGCATCGAGGGCGGCGGGGAAGTCGACCCCGACAGCGACATCACGATGCAGATGGCCGGTGTGGGTGCGAAGGGAGAACTGGTGCCCTCCGAAGCAGCGGGCGACCTCGAACTGGCTCTGCGCGCGGACGCATTCATCGCGCGCATGAACTCCGCCGAGGTCGAGGGACGACGGGAGCTGAACACCGACGCCAGCCGGGTGCGGCTGATGCTCGAGGCCTCGAACGGATTCGCGCTCGGGTCGGGGACGCTCCAGCCACAGGCGCGAATCGGCATGCGCCAGGACGGCGGCGAGGTCGACAGCGGATTCGGAATGGAAGTCGGCGGCGGGCTGACCTTCCTCGACCGCAATGGCACCGTAACGATCCGCGTCCACGGCCGCACGCTGGTCCTGCACCAGGAGAGCGAGTACGAGGAATGGGGACTCGGCGGATCCATCACGATCAACCCGGGCGGCGGCGGCGAGGGACTCTCTCTCGGCGTGAGGCCGTCCTGGGGATCGACGGCGAGCGGGGCCGCGCGTCTCTGGGCCCAGGGTGCTGCGGGGCTGACCGGAGGCGGTTACGACTACGGCAGCCGCAGAATCGATGCGGAAGTCGGGTACGGCATCAATGCCTGGAAGGATCGCGCGCTCGTCACGCCCTATGCGAGGCTCCTGCTCTCCGAACAGCTCGATGCGGCGTACTTCCCGCTGGCCGGGATGGGCAGCGCAATGGCGATATCGCCCCTCGATATCGCAAACCAGGGGATCTACGGGTACCAGCTGGGAAGCCGCGTGCGCCTCGGTCCGGATCTCACGGCGAGCATCGAGGGCGGACGGGGCGCCGGAGCACCCGGATCCGGGGCCGCGCACCGGGCGGCCGTGAGTCTGTCCATGCGCTGGTAGCACCGCGCGGCGGGTGGTGAGCGTGGCGCTGTTTCGTCACGTTAGGGACACGCCATGCATCATCCCGCCCCGGACACCTGGAGAGCGCCCGCGCTCCTGATCGCCGCAGCCGGCCTGTGGCTTGTCGTCCCCAGGTCCTACGACGCCCCCCGCGCGGCATCCCCGCCTGCCATCGACGGCATCCTGGACGATGCGGCGTGGCAGGCCGCCCCCTGGACCGACCCGTTCATCGACATACGCGGTGAGGATTGGCCGGCCCCGCAGTGGAACACGCGCGCCAGGATCGTGTGGGACGACGCCCACCTCTACATCGCGGCCGAGCTCGAGGAGCCCCACCTGTGGGCCACCCTCGCCGACCGCGACGCGATCCTCTACCGCGAGCACGACTTCGAGGTCTTCATCGACCCCGACGGCGACGCCCTGGCCTACTACGAACTCGAGATCAACGCCCTGGGCACCGAGTTCGACCTCTTCCTCGACCGCCCCTACCAGCGCCGCGGCAAGGCGAACATCGCCTGGGACATGGCCGGGCTGCGCACCGCGGTGCACCTCGACGGCACCCTGAACGATCCGGCGGACGAGGATGGGGGATGGAGTGTCGAGATCGCGATTCCGTGGTCGGCGCTGGTGCCACCGGCGGGCTTCTCCCTCGCTGCCGCGGACGATTCCGTGCGGGACGCGATCGGCGACAGCACCCGCGCCCGGCCGCCCGGCGCGCGCCCCGTTCCACCACCCCAATCGCGCACATCCTTCCAGCCCGGCGCGCCCCCCCGGCCCGGCGACACCTGGCGAATCAACTTCTCCCGCGTACAATGGCCGCTGGAGGTCGTGGACGGCGCCTATCGCCGGGGCCGCGAACCGTCGCCGGACGATCGGCACCCCGAGCACAACTGGGTGTGGTCGCCCCAGGGAGAGATCAACATGCACATCCCGGAACGGTGGGGCGCGGTCCGGTTCGTCGCCGGGGCGGGGCGATGAAGCGGCGCGAGTTCATCCGGACCGCGACCGGCGCCGCAACCGCCGGCACCGCGCTCGCCGCCATCAGCCGGACCGCGTGCGCGCCCGGGCCCGAACCGCCGCCGCCCTTCACCGCCTGGACCTGGGTCCACGGCAACCGCGACTACGACGCGGCCGAGTGGCGGCGGCGGTTCGCGCGGCTGAGACAAGCCGGCCTCGACGCCGTCCTGGTCGGCGGCGGCGACGTCGCACTCGTGTCGGAGGCCGCCCACGGCGAAGGACTGGAGTACCACCGCTGGTTCTGGACGCTCAACCGCAACGGTGACGAATGGGCGCAGACGAATCACCCCGAGTGGTTCACCGTCAGCCGCAATCTCGAGTCATCGCTCGCGCAGCCGCCCTACGTCGGCTACTACCGATGGGTCTGCCCGTCGCGTGAACCCGTGCGCGATTACCTCCGCGGCCTCGTCGGCGAATTGGCCGCGAACCCGGCGGTCCACGGCGTGCACCTCGACTACGTGCGCCACTGCGACGTGATCCTCCCGCGCGGCCTCTGGGACACCTACGACCTCGTCCAGGACACCGAGCTCCCCGAGTTCGACTTCTGCTACTGCGGCGGAAGCTATCGAGCTCACATCTTACTGTGAAGATAGAGCTTACGGGACTCCTACCCCTAATTCCCGCTTTTCGATTCCCGCCGAACGCCTTGGGTCAGGCGCGAACTCTCGGGCGGCTCTCCAACGCCTTCCTGAGCTGTCCAGCGTCGGCCTGTTGATAGCAGCGCAGCACCGTCTGGGCCTCCTTCCAGCCACCGAGCTCGCAGAGCACCTTCAGCGGGAGAGCCATGAGGTCGGATGCGAACTTCCGCCTCAGCGAATGCCAGCCCCTCCCGCGTCTGGGTTCCAGCCCCGCAAGCACTTGGGCACTGTCCCACCAGTACCGGACCGCCGATATGCCCGCGCACCGCGAGGCGTCCCTGGGGGCAGGCAACACCGGAGAGTCCCCGGCGTCGGGATCCCCGCGTTGCGCAGCCTCTTCCAAGGCAACGATGGCCTCGTCGGTCATCGGCGTGACGTGCTCGTAGCCCGTCTTCTCATGCTCCGCCCGCCACACGATGGTCCTGTCCTCGAAGTCGACATCCGCCCATCTGAGGTGGCGGATCGCGCCGATTCTGTGTCCGGTCTCGTGCGCGAGCACAAGCGCGACATGGAACCGCCAGTCGACCCGCCGGGAGACCCCGAGCAACGCCCCGTACTCTTCGTCGGAAAGGACGACCCGGGTGGGGTTCTTCTCCTTGGGCGTCTTCAAGCCCCTCAGCGGATTCGAGTCGAGAAGGAGTTTCCCGTTCTCGTCCCGGGACTTCGACGCCCAGTTGAGGACGGCGATCAGGAATCTCAAGTCGAACTCGACGGTCCGGTCGGACACCGGTTTGCCGCTGGGTCCAACCTTGCCAGTCCTCCGCTCCCGGATGAAGCGATCCCAGTCGCGCTGCGACAGGGTCGCCGGATCGCGGTCCTTACCGAAGAACCCGAGGAACATCCTCATCGCAACCCGGTCGTATCGCCGCGATCTGTCGGCCTTGGTCGGCGTTACCTCCTCCCCGTAGATTTCAAAAAGCCTTCCCAGCGTGAGCGGCTCGGGATCGGTTTTGCCGTTGGGCTGATGCACCTCGAAGCCCGCAGCAGCCTCGTCGGCCTGCTTCTTCGCCCGAGTCCAGTTACGGTGCCCCAGCGACCGGCTCAGCCTGCGCCCGTTCTCGCGCCACTCCATCTGGTAAAGGCCGGTCTTGGGATCGGTGAACACCCTCACCCGGTTCCGGCCCCATTCGCCGGCGCTGTACGAGCGCCGACTTCGTTTCGTGCGTGCCATCGTTCGATTCCTCTCGATTGATGGACTGCACGATCTGCGCAACGGAATCTCGCTGGACGAAGGCGGCTTGACCAGTGCGGCACTCGTGCCGTTCGCTTCTCGTAAGCGATGGGGGAGCGGCTGCCGGAGCCCGTTCCGCATCCGGGACCGCGCCGGATGGCTCGGGACCATAGCCCGCAGACGCGACTTGACGCGCCCGGAGGCGCGCTCCCCGATTTCTCTCGGCAGGGACCATCAGCCCTTGGTCCCCACCACGGAGTCCGAGTCCTACTGTGGGAGCAGGAACCCTCGTACAAAGCAAAGCCCTCGACCAACGGCGGCCGAGATGATCCACCATCTACAGGGGCGGGAGAAGGCGCTGGAGCCGTTCGGCCTGACGGGCCGCCGCGCGGAGTGGATCGCCTTGGCGAGCCTGCACGGAGGCGTGTTCACCCGCACGCAGCTTTCGGCGTGGCTCGGGGTCAGCCGCTTCACGGCGCTCCGGTTCGTGCAGGCGCTGAGGGACCGACGGCTGGCCGCCGAGGAAACGGTCGGAGATCTGAAGGTTTGCCGGATCTGCGCGCGCGGCATCTACCGCGCGCTCGGTGCCGAAGGCTTTCGCCACCGGAGGATCACCTCGCCCGAAGTGGCGCTGCGCCGCCTGCTCTCGTTCGACTACGTGATCGAGCACACCGGCCTGCCCTGGCTGCCGACCGAGCCGGAGAAGGTCGCCGCGTTCGAGACGCTCGGCATCGACCGCTCGCTCCTGCCCGCCCGCATCTACCGGGGCGCCGCCGAGGGCGCGCGGCGATACTTCCCGCGCGGGATGCCCGTGGCGCTGGACTCACGCCGCGCCGTGTTCGTCCACGCCGATCCCGGCTACGACACCTCGACGGCGCTCCGTTCGTGGCGGGATCGGCACCTGAAGCTCTGGGAGGCGCTGAGGGAGCTGGGCTGGTCGGTCGAGGCCGTCGGGGTCGCCGGCGGCCCCAAAGAACTCCGACGGGCAGGGACGATCCTGGGCAACTGGGTCGGTGCCGCCGCCACCCAAGCACACGGCCAGCAGCCCGAGACCATCGCTGCCGTCCGGCGCGAGATCGTGCGCGTCGAGAATGCCATCCGGGGAAGGGACGAGGCGGCCGTCGAGGAACTGGGCGGTCTCAACGGCTGCCTTCACCGCCTCGTTGAGATGCGGGAACTGCTCCGATCGGGCCTCCCCGGAGGCGTGATTCACGGCTATTCCGTTTGGGGTTCGAGCCGCTTCTCCGAAGGCGGGATTTGACGGCCCGTGGACATGGCCCGTTGCCGATCCGTAGGTGTCCGTCTCAAATCAGGGTCGTTGTGCAAGGGAATGCCGCTTGGGCGTGCGGAACGCGGGATTCGTAAGGCGCTGGACGGCTTAGAGTTGTGCCACAGCCCATGGATCGCCGATGCCGATCCGGGTCTCCGGGCCGTGGACGGGAGTATCCATGTCAAGCAGATGCCGGTTTTTCTCGAAGTGACCTGCCTCGTAGCCTCCCTCGCGACGCCTCGGCTTCGACGCCCGTTCGTGCCCGGCGCGATCATCCGTGACCGCCGCTCGCCGGGCAGGGTGCCGGGAAGGCCGGGCAGGAGTATTCCCGCGGCGGATGCGGCGTCCAGGTACGGTCCTGCTGGACGAGCGTGTTGGCGAGGACGAGGAGCTTCCGCATCACGGCCGTCAGGGCGACCTTGGGCGGCTTTCCCTTGGCGACCAGCGCCTCGTACTTCCGCCTCAGGTCGGGGTTGTACTGGATCGCGACCATCGCGGGCATGTACAGCAACCTTCGGAGCCGGTGCCTGCCGCCCTGGATGAAGCCGCGCCCCTTCCACTGTCCGGACTCCCGGGTGACCGGCGCGAGTCCGGCGAGGCTGGCGGCACGCGGCCCGGTGAGCATGCCCAGTTCCGGCATGTGGACGATCAGTCCCGCGGCGGTGATGTCCGAGACGCCGGGGATTGAGGTCAGGATCTCGGCCCGGCGTTCCAGCTCCTTCTCCTCCCTGAGCCGATCCCGGATCTCGCCATCGACGAGCTTCAGCTGGCGGTCGATCTGCCTCAGCCTCTGCTTGGTGACCCGCTTGCCCACGGGCGTGCGCAAGTTCTTGCCCCGGTTGATGGTTGCGGTCCGGTCCCTGACCAGCGCGTCGCGGATCTGCTGGAGCTCGGCGAGGTCGCGCTGCCCCTCCGATCTCGCCTCGACCGGCCGCAGATCCTCGATGGCCGCCGCCATCGTGGCCAGCATCCGGGCGTCCACCGCGTCGGTCTTGGCGCGCCGCCCGAGGGAGCGGGCGAAGGACCGGACCTGGAAGGGGTTGATCGCGTAGACGGGGAGTCCGGCCTTCAGGAGGGCATCCTCGAGGTCGCGGTGGAAGGCTCCGGTCGGTTCGTACGCGATCCGGTCGACGCCGGAGCCGATCCAGGCGATCAGCTTGCGGAAGCCGGCCTTGTCGTTCGAGAACCGGGACGATCTCCCCTCGGGCGCCGCAAAGGCGTCGAGCCGGTCCTTGGAGATGTCGATCCCGACGGTGCGGAGGATGTTGCTCATGTGTTCTTCCCTTCTCCTGTGCTTGTCATGCGAGCCTCGATGCTCGTGTATCCATTCAGGACAGAGGGAAGGACGGTGGCGACCAAACTCCCGTACGGCCCCTTACGGCCAAGCGACCCATCGATCCGACCACCGTCCCTGTTGAGCGCCCGCTCCGGCTCGCTACGCTCGCCTCTGCGGGCGCTCAACAGTCCGGGCCTTCCCCGTGACCCGGTCATGCAAATCAAGCGGGGTTGCCGAAGAATGGAAGAGACAAGCGACCCATCCCTTCGGGGTGCCTGGTACGGCACGGCGATCGTTGGGATGTGCAAGGCCATCCCACCGTCGCCCTGGGTCGCTCCCGATCCAACAATCCCTGCGGGAAGGCCATTGAGCGCTCCGCGGGTTGGCTGCGCCCGTGCGCCGAAGCAGTCGCCTACGGGGCGGTCGTGGAGGGCTCAGAACGAGACGTACCCGCCCATCTGGAAGAGCGTCAGGGAGCCCCCGGAGGCCTCCCCGAGGTGGAGGATGAAGCGCGCTCCGTAGCGCCGTCCAAACGTCAGGCTCGCCCCGGCGGTCGGCGACACGTCGCCGCCATCGTACTCGACGCCCGCGCGAAGCGCCGGGCGAACGAACCAGCGCTCCCGCCCGAGCCGGACGGACGTTCCGACGCGGTTGGCGGAGCCCGCGAAATCGGCGCAGCGGTAGGTCTCGACCATGCCGTACAGGGACACCGGCCCGGCGACCCGCCCCTTGATGCCGACGTAGTGTCCCGGGCAGGCGTCGCCGCTACCGCCAGCGAGGCCCGCTTCGAGCATCGTCCGGCCCGGCTTCTCCTGCGCCTCGACCTGCGCGGGCAGCAGCGCCAGCCCCAAGAGCAACAGCTTCCTCATCGCGATTGTCCGATCCCCCAAGTGGAGAACGCACCGACCGGTCGCAGCTGAGCCGGTGGTCAGGGTGCGAAGCCGAAACGTTGGAGCCAACCTAACTCAAGAGCGAATGGATCGCCCTGTCGCGTCGGACCACAAAGGCTCGTCCGGCGAAATCGATTGGCAACGGGGGCGCCCGCCGCTCCGACAGATCCGGGGAGCTCGTCCACCGCGCCGCGACCAGATGTCGCCGTGGAGTCAGCGCGATCCACTCAGCCCGGAAGCCTGTGTGCCTCCGAGGGGCTCAAGCCGCCTCTTCGCGCTTCTTCGAGTGAGTAACGTCACTGGAACGGTCGTTGCGGCTTAGAACGAGACGTAACCGCCCATCTGGAAGCGCGCACAGGCTGTGCTGCCGCACTCCTCGACATGGAGGATGAAGCGCGCCCCATAGCGCCGTCCGAAGGTCAGGCTCGCTCCGGCGGTCGGCGCAGCGTCGGCCCCGCCGCCATACAGGATCCCCGCCCGCAACGCCGGGCGAACGAGCCAACTGGCACGTCCGAGCAAAATCTCCGCGCCGAACCGAATGTCCGACGCGACCCGACGAGGGTAGATGGCCGTCCCGGTGATGCCGCCGCCAAGGTCGATGTCCTCGGTCCGCTCGGAGCACCGGTAGTTCTCCACCATCCCGTACAGCGACACCGGCCCCGCGACCCGCACGTTGATGCCGACGTAGTGTCCGGGACACTGCCTGGTGTCCCCAGCGAGTCCGATTTCGAACATCGTCCGGCCCGGCTTTTCCTGCCCCTCGGCCTGCGCGGGCAGAAGCACCAGCCCCAAGAGCAACAGCTTCCTCATCGCGATTGTCCGATCCCCCGGGTGGAGAACACACCGGCCCCGTTGAAGCCGAGACGGCGATTCGGGTGCGAAACCGAAACGTTGGGAATCAACGTAACGCAGGGGCGAATGGATCGCCCGGTCGCGTCGGACAACAAGGGCTCGTCCGGCGAATCGATTGGCCACGAGGATGGCCGCCGCTCCAACGGAAGGATGGACGGCGAGCGCTTACTCCGCCGCCTTGTAGCGGCGCTGAACGAGCCCTTCCCGCCAGGGATCGCTGGTCTGGGAGCGACCCGAGGGATCGGGGCCGGAGGTGCGCAAACGCGCACGGCCCCGAACCCGCAGCAGTCCCTCGGACTGCCGGGTCGCTCCCGGCCCCGCCCGAACGGTCCCTGCGGCCCGGGCTCCCCGGGACCGCGAGGCGCAAGACGTTCGCGCGCTGCGGCTTGCGCCGCCCCGCCGGTGCGCACGCCGGGATCCACGGGGTGCGCATCGACACCCCGTGTCGATGGAATGGACGCCCCCTCCCGACGGCATCGCGATGTGCCAAGATGGTACTGAGCACTTCTGACCATCTGAAGGAGGAGGCATCCAATGGAGGAGATTAGCATCATCGGCATCGATCTGGCAAAGAACAGCTTTCAGGCACACGGCGCGCGAGCGGATGGGTCGGTGGCATTCCGCAAGAAGCTGAGCCGAGGGAAGCTTCTGAGCTTTCTTGCTTCGCAACCGCGCTGTGTGGTGGCGATGGAAGCGTGCGCCAGCGCCCACTACTGGGGCCGGGAGATTCGAGAACTCGGCCACGAGGTGAGGCTGGTTCCGCCGATCTACGTGAAGCCGTTCGTCAAGAGACAGAAGAACGATGCGGCGGATGCGGAGGCGATCTCGGAAGCGGCCCAGCGGCCGACCATGCACTTCGTGGCGGTCAAGACGGAGGCGCAGCAGGCGCAGGCGATGCTCTTTCGCACACGCGACCTGCTGGTGCGTCAGCGCACGCAGACGATCAATGCGCTACGGGGCCACTTGGCGGAGTTCGGTGTCGTGGCTCCGCAGGGCACCGCCCAGGTGGAGAGGCTGGCCGGGGTGATCGATGGCGGGGACTCCCACCTGCCGGAGCCGGTCCTCGAACTGGGCAGGCTGCTGCTCGGGCAGATCGACGAGCTCGATGAGAAGATCTGCGGAGTGGACAAGAAGCTCCGGGTGAGCGCACGGAAGGACGAAGAGACGGCGCGCCTGATGACGATCCCGGGAATCGGACCGATCACCGCGCTGGCCATCCAGGCTTTCGCGCCACCGATGGAGACCTTCCGGCGCGGGCGCCACTTCTCGGCTTGGCTAGGCCTCGTGCCGCGGCAACACACGACCGGGGGCAAGCCGAGGCTGGGCAGGATATCGAAAATGGGCCAGCGAGACCTGAGACGGCTGTTGATCATCGGAGCCATGGCCGTCGTCCAACAGGCGATCCGCCGCGGAGAGACATCGGATCCGTGGCTGGCCAGGATGCTCGCGCGCAAGCCGAGGATGCTGGTCGCGGTGGCGTTGGCCAACAGGACGGCACGGATCGCTTGGGCATTGGCCACGAAGAAGGAGTCCTACCGGGCTCGCGCCGCTGCCTGAGCGGGGCGTAGAAGGGAGAAGAGCAAACGGGAGAACAGCCGCCGGGACATGCGGACAGGGACGTACGAACGAGTAAGGGCAAACGGTCAATGAGACGGGATCGGGAAAACCAGGGCGGAAACGAAGGCTTCGAGCCTGCCGTGTCGATATGGACCCGATCCGCGCATTTCCATACGGGCCAGCGGCGCACCACGGGCCGCACCAACAGGCCGGATAGACGACAGCATCTGACCACAACGCCCCGATCCGTTCCACGGGACTCTTGCATCCCCGGGGGCGTCCATAGACGTTTTCGCGGGCGTGTGCGGTCCTGACCCGGGGCACTGGAGGTGCGCAAACCATCGCCGAGGTACGCATTCCGGTCAAGCGTGCGGGGCGCGGGGGCTCCCCCGCTTCCCTTGGTCGTCCGGTCTGCTGGCGGGCTGGCCCCCGCCGCAGTCGCCGTCCCCTCGCTGGCCGAACGGAGTGGGAGGCGCGGTTATACGTTGGGCTGGTTCCAGTCGCTGAAGCTTGGCATGGCTGGCAGCGCGCCGCGTGAGGTTGACCGCGGACTGGTACACCGACGCCTACTGGACGGTGGACGCATACGTCAGCTTCGGCGGCGAAGCGCTGAGCGACCTCTTCCAGTCAACGGAGTTCTCGATTGTCGCGAACAACCTGCTCGACACCCCCTACCTGTCCGCGATCACCGAGAACGCGGCATGGCTCGGGCGCTGCCCGTAACATATCCATGACCGCGACCGTCGCGTTCTGACGCCGCCGCGTGAATCCGGGGAGCGTTCCGGCGTGAGTCGACCCCGCACGTTGAATGCATATCGCAGTGCGGCACGGCACATGGCACGGATCATCATTCGCACCGGGCGCAGGGGGTTCAGGCGTGGACAGCCACGCCAACCCATCTGCGAGGTGCCGCTTGGGGACCCAATGGGGTAAAGCGGAGCCCACGCCCCACGTCCCGATCAATAGAGTTCGGTCCGCGCGCTCTTCGCCTCACCGTCGTCGATCTGGCGGGCATCCGCGCCTTCGATCTGGTCCGCCAACACCTGCCCGTAGGTCGGATAGCACGACCGTTCGACCTGGGCTGACGGGTCCCAGAGCCGCGCCCGAATCAGGGCCTTGGCGCAATGAAGGAACGCTTCCTCGACCGCCACCTTGAGGACCGAGATGGGCGGCTTGCCCTTGATCGCGAGCAGTTCGAGCAGCGCCGGGTCGGTGGAGATATCGGCCCGGCCGTTAATGCGCAGCGTCTCGGTCAAACCCGGCACGAAGAACAGCAGGCCCACGTAGGGACGTTCGACGAGGTTCATCAACGTATCCACCTGACGGTTCCCCGGCCGGTCGGGAAGCAGCAGGGTCGCGTCGTCCAGAACATGCGCCAACGAGCCGGGCGGATCGCCGCGCGGGGAGGCGTCGGCACGCCCGTCAGCGCGTGCGGAACTGATGACGTAGAACGGCGAGAGGGCGATGAAGTTCCGGCAGTGGGCGTCCAGACGATCCAGGACCTTGAGCTCGGCCCTCGGCGCGGGCGGACGATAGACCGTGCGTAGTTGCTCCATTGTGTCGATGGCCACGTGTGTCTCCTCTGGATCGGGCGATGCTGGTCCTCCAAGCTAATCGCGGGAAACCAACGAGGGCCACTCTCGCGCCTGCAAGACACGCCCATCCCCGCAGGCTCGGCTTCAGCGGGTCGGCGCGGCCTCTCCCGCGCCTCGACGTGAGCGGACAGCAGCGCAAGACCCAAGAGCAACAGCTTGCCCATCGCGATGGTCCGATCCCGGGGTGGCGAATGCACCGGCCCGTCGAGGCCGGGCCAGTGGTTCGGGTGCGAAACCGAAACGTTGGAATCAACGTAACGCAGGGGGTGAAAGGGCCGTCCGGTCGCGTCGGACCACGAAGGCTCGTCCGGCGAATCGAGTGGCAACGGCGACGCCCACTGCTCCGACGGACGGTTGGACGGCGACCGCTAGCTCCGCCGTCTCGAAGCGGCGCTGAACGGCCTTCCGGCACGGATCTCTGGCGCTGGAGCGACCCCTGGAAGGCGGGCGGCGAGTTGTGAAAACACACTCGCCGCTATGCCGCACCAAGCCCTCTGGGCGGGGGGTCGCTCCCGCCACCGCCCGAGCCGCTGGTGCGCCACGGGCGATCCGGCCGCTCATCCGTAAGACGTTGCTGCACCGCAGGATAAGCAGGACGGCCAGTGTGAATCGCGGGCAGGCCGAAGTGTGAATCGACCCCCCGCGTCGTTTTCACATTCCGGTGCGGTCGCAAGTCGGAGCGTTCGGGGCTATCAAACGCGCTCGCCCGACAGCTTGCCGGTTGGAGGATCCAACTTCGGGACGAGGTCTCACTTTCAAGCTCTACGGCGTCCGCCTCGACCGGGTTTCTCTGGAAACCGGGGGCCAAGCCGTGAAAATGCCGAGGGCGCGCGATGGCTGGACTGGGTTGGGGGATGCCGTTCCGAATGCGTGGTCATGCTTGCTCCCTCGACGCAAGACTGAACGGGTCGCGCGCGAAGACTCGGCGCACCATCGGCTCGAAGAACTCCAGCGGCAGCGAATCGTAGTCGGGATCGAATGCGCACTGGTCCCAGCGGTGACAGAAGTCCACGGCGTCCTGATACCAAGGGTGGTCGCGGTACTTGTCGCGAGCGTTGCGGTCGCCGCCCCCATGATGGGCGTAGTAGTAGTACTGGAACAGGCCGTGGTGCCGGACGATCCAGCAGGTTCGCTCGGTCACATAGGGACGCAGCAGCAGGGCGGCCAATTCCCCGTGGCTGTGCGGGGCCAGGAGATCGTCGATGTCGTGGAGGAGCGCCGCCACCACCATCTCCTCGTCCGCGCCGTCCCGATACGCACGGGTGGCGCTCTGCAGCGAATGCTCCAGCCGGTCGACCTGGTAGCCGGACAGCGAACCGGACAGCTCACGGAGGTGCGTCAGCACCCGGTCGGCGGTTCCGGCGGCGAACTCCTCCTCAAGGCGATCAAGCAGTTCGTAGTCCTCCCGGGTGCCGTCCGCCATCCTGGTGAAGCTCACCTTGGGATTGTTGGGCTTTGTCGCATCCTCCATGCATGTCACTCTCGAAACAAGGGCTTCCGACCGAAGGAAGCGTGGGTCCAAACCGAGAGCCGAGTCAAGGGAGTGACGCCCGAGCCCCGGACCTACACCCGGCCCGCTTCGCGCACCACTCGGAGCTAGGGATGGCGACCGGGCTGCCTCAGCCGGGGCCCTGCAGCTTGACGCGCGCTGGAAGGGCGCATTCTGATACTCGGTGGCGTGTGCGTGCGTCGCGCTTCCGGCTCGAAACACCGACGCCCGAAGTCCTTCCGGTCGAGCAAGCATCGGGCCGGTCACCACGCAGCCGAGGGAATCGACCATGCATCACTCGATCAGCGACCTCACCCGCAACGCGGATTCCCTGTGCGCCACCTGGAGCGGCGGCGCGCAGACCGATCTTCCCTACCTCTGGCTGCGCGACAATTGCGGTTGCGGCGAGTGCCGCGTCGAGCAGACGACGGAGAAGCGGTTCCACCTCTTCCGGGTCCCCAAGGACCTGCGACCCCTCAAAGTCGGCATCGAACGCGCCGGATCCAAGGACGAGGCGATCTTCATCGAGTGGCCGGACGGACACCATACCCGCTATCGGTCGAGCGAGGTCCACGGCTTCTTGAGCCAGCCTCGCTTCGACCTGCACTACTGGGATGGCCGGTTCCGACCGCGGAGATTCGACTATCAGCGTTTCTTGGCGAGCGACCGCGCAGCGGCGGAGCTGATCGAGGAGTTCCTGCGGACCGGGGTCTGCGTGCTGGTCGACGCCTCCACCGAACCGGACTCGTCGGAGCAGCTCGCGGCCCGGCTCGGCCCGATCCGCGAGGTGCTGTTCGAGCGAATCCACAACGTCAAGGTCGATCCGAAGGGATACAACATCGCGCACACGGGTCTGGCGGTCGCGCCGCACAACGACTTCACCAGCTACACATGGCCGCCGAACGTGCAGGCGCTGCATATGCTGGAGAACGAGTGCGAAGGAGGCGAATCCGTCGTCGTGGACGGCTTCGGCCTGCTCAGCGAACTGCGCCGCGATCACCCCGACAAGTTCGACGTGCTGTGTGCGGTGCCGGTGCCATTCCGCATTTTCAGTGAGGAATACGAGTGCTACGCCGTCAAGCCGATGGTCGGGCTTGACGGCGACGGCGAAGTCAGGCTGGTCCGCTTCAACACCGCACAGATGCAGACCATTCCCCTGTCCGAGCCTCGGCTGGCCGACTTCTACGCCGCCTACCACGAGCTGTCCAGGCGCGTCAACTCCCCCGGCGCGCAGGTCACCTTCCGCTTGGAGGGCGGGCAGATTCTGCTGTGCGACGGGCACCGGGTGCTGCACGGCCGCACGGCCCTTCGCTCGGACGGTCGGCGCCACCTTCAGGACGCCTATTTCGAGCACGACAACGTGCGCAACCACCTGAGATGGCTACGGCTCGGCGGTCGGATCTGAAGACCGTAGAGCCGCCATCGGTCGGCCAGCCTCCCCGGCGGCGGTCAGCCAGATCGTGTACCGAATGCCACCTTCGCTAAAGACGCGGACCCGTGCAGCGCTTCGCGACTTGGCTCTCGGCGCCTCGGTCGAGGTCTTGGCAGGTCAGGTCCCGCCGCCGAGAGCCCTCGCCAGCCACCTCCCGCGCGGATCTTCCATCTATGTGCCGTTCCCGCCCAAGGGCCGGTGGGCGGACACGGTCGTCGCCTGCGAACGGGTGCTGGCGGCTGGGATGGCGCCGGTGCCGCACCTGCCAGCGCGCTCGGTGCGGAGTTCGGGTCAACTCGACGACTGGCTCGCCGCACTGGTCGAGACCGGAGTGGTTTCCCTGATGCTGGTGGCCGGAGACCGCGACACGCCCGCAGGCCCGTACCCCGATACGCCGTCCCTGCTCGATTCCGGGCTGCTCGCCGGGCACGGTCTCCGGCGGCTGGGCGTCACCTCGTATCCGGAGGGGCACCCCCTCGTCGGCCAGGCCGATCTGGATGAAGCGCTCCGGCGCAAGACGGAATACGCCCGGGCGACGGGTTCGGAGCTATGGATCGTGACCCAGTTCGTGTTCTCGCACTCTCCCGCGCTCGCCTGGCTGGCGCGGACGAGGGAGGCCGGATGCACCCTGCCCGTCCGCATCGGCGTGCCGGGACCGGTCGCACTGAGCGCACTGGTCGGGTACGCTGTCCGCTCCGGCGTCGTGGCGTCCGCCCGGGCGTTGATGCGCAAGCCGGGCCTCGCACGCTTGGCGGGCAGTTGGTCACCGACCCCCGTTGCGTTGGCGCTCGCCCGGCACTTGGCCGCCTTGGAGAACACGCCCGCCGTGGACATTCATCTGTTCACCTTCGGCGGCCTCGCGGACGCCGCCGAATGGCTTTCGAGCCTCCCCGATGCCGATTTGGGAGGAACCGCCGATGGGGTCCATGAGAAACGGTGAATCGAAGCGCGACCACCATCGGAACGTCCCGTCGAGTCGCCTGGACGGAAACGCCGTCTGTCAGACCGTTGCGTCGAGGCCCCGGGCCAGCGCCACCTCGCGGGCGCTGGGGTTCACGGAGGGGCGGAAGGGAACCTCGCAAACTTGCGCGCGGTCCGGCCGGCCCGGCGCGCTGGCGTATTCGTCGGGCAGCCATACGGCGAGATCCGTACCCACGCCCGACTTGGCGGCGGGGACGTACCCGAGCGCGATGTTGCAGCCCAGTTCCGGGGCGTGCCACGGCGAAGTGAGATAACCGATGGGGTCGCCGCCGTCCGCGTCCGAGACGAGCCAGAAGTCCGGGGCGTAGTCGTCAATGGGCTTGCCACCCAGCGTCATCCCCACCATGACCATCGCGAACGGGCAGCACCCGGCGTCCAGCTCGGCCCGCTGGCGCTCGAGCGCGGCCCGCCCGATGTAGTCCCCCTCCTTCGCGCGCGGCACCTGGTAGGCCAGGTTGCACTGGAACGGACTCGTCTCGTGGTCGATGTCCTGTCCCCAGGAGAGGATTCCGGCCTGGATCCGGCGCTGGTGGCCCGGAGCGATCACCATCAACCGGTGCGCCTCTCCGGCCGCGAGCACGGCGCCCCACAGCGTTTCGGCGTGCAGGGTGGCGTCCCGCAGATAGATCTCGTACCCCTTTTCGCCCGAGAAGCCGGACTGGGAAATCACCACGGAACAGCCCGCGATCTCCGCCTCCATGATCCCATAGTACGGGATGTCCCGGATGCCTTCGCCCACCAGATCGACCATGAGATCGAGCGACTTCGGCCCCTGGATCTGCAGGGGACAGACGTCGATTTCGTCGATTTCCACCTCCATCCGGAGCCCCACGTTCACGCCCTGCAGCCAGAACAGAAGGTCGGAATCGGCAAGCGAGAACCAGAACTCGTCGGTGGCAAGCCGCAGCAACACCGGGTCGTTGAGAATGCCGCCCTTTTCGTTGCAGACAATCACGTATTTCGCGTGCATCGGCTCGATACGGGTCGCGTCGCGGGTGATCACGCAGTCGGTGAACCGTTCCGCGTCCGGCCCCCTGACCCGGATCTGGCGCTCCACCGCGACATTCCACACGGTGACGTCCCGGGTCAGGGCCTCGTGCTCCGCCGCCGCGCCGCCATCTTCGGGCCGCACGTAGCCGCGGGGGTGGTAGATGCGGTTGTACACGGTGGCCCGCCAGCAGCCCGCTTCATGCGACAGATGCCAGTAAGGGGACTTGCGGACCCTCGTGGAAATGAGCATTTCGACCGGCGTGCGCCCGCTCTGGCGCAGGTTGATCGGCACGATCCTGTCGGACTGGTCCACGCTGGTGGGTTGATGGATCATCGCCCGGTTCTCCCCTTGCGTTCCTGGTGTTGAGGCGGTCGCGGGCGCGAACGCCGGTGCAGGTTCAGCATGTCGGACCAAACACCGGGGAGCAAGCGGTTAGAGGCAGGCTGCCAACGCTTCCGGCGGTTGACCGGACGCCGCTGGACTCCCCGCGTTCCGCCCCTTGGGACCCGAAGCGGCGGCTGGCGCATGGCCAGAGCCAGTTAGGCTGGCAACATCCTGGATAGACTGAGTGTGCACCGATACACTCCAAGGCGGCATCCCAGTCGGGCTGGACGGCTCTATGGACGCACGGAGTGGAAGCCTCGCTCCGTTCGGGCTCACTCATTCGCTCATGGTGATCGTGGCCGCTAACTTGCTTGGCGACTACAACCAAACGGACCCGGAGAGTCATCTTCACAGCCGCAGCGTCCGCAGAATGGGAGTTCGTCGCCATGACAACCTTTCAGAGCAACCTCAGCCTATTCTCAGCCGTCTGTGCCCGAGCCTCGCTTCTGTTGTTGCTGGCCGCAACGCCCGTGGCCGCGCAGTCCGAGGGAACCATCAGGGGCACGGTCGAGGACGCGTTCGGCAACGCCATGCCCGGTGTCCGGGTGACGGTGACCGGCTCCGGCGTGGACGCGGAAGACCTCACCGACGCCGATGGGGCCTATGAGTTCACCGATCTCGCCGTCGGCAACTACGTCGTAACCGCCAACCTGTTCGGCTATGCCGAGCGGGAGATCCCGGTCAACGTCCGCGCGGGCGCGATTGAAAATGTCCAGATCGTTCTGCAGCCCTTCTTCCAGCTTGATCCGCTGAGCGTGGTGGCGGAGGAGCCGACGGTCTTCGCGCGCAACTTCGTCGCGGAGCCGATGATTAGGCAGCAGTCGAGCATCACCGCCGTGACCTCGGTGATCGACAACCTTCCCGGCGTGTCGGTCCAGGAGGGGGACGGGTACGCCTTCGACGACTGGTCGAGCAACGTCGTCATGCGCGGGTTCCAGTCGACGATCAACGACGTGCAGATCGGCACCACCATCGACGGATTCCCCAACGGCACATCGGACTATTGGAGCGGCGCGAAGGCGAGCCGGTTCGTGGATCCGATGAACCTCGGTGGGGTCGAGGTGTCGCAGGGAACCGCCGACATCGCCTCGCGGTCGGTCGAGGCGCTGGGCGGAACGCTCAACTTCCTGACGGCCGACCCGAGGGAGGAGGCGAGCCAGACGGCTTCCGTCACGATCGGCGAGAACGAGGGTCAGCGGTTCGCCGCTCGCGTCGAGACCGGATCGCTGTTCGGCGGCACGACGCGTGCCTGGGTCGCCGCGATCCGGCAGGAGGCGACCGACTGGATGGAGGGCTCCGCGAGGAACGAGCGGGAGCACGTCGCCGCCAAGATCGTGTCTTCGCACGGCAACCTCGACCTCACCGGCTACCTCTCCCACGACGACATCCACGAGGATGTCTACCAGCGGCTCTACAGCGATGCGGACTTCCGCGCCGACCCGCGCTGGGACCGGCTGATCGGCCACTGGCCGGGCGTGCCCTACCTGAACCAGTTCTACCGGCCCGGCTGGCAGACCCGGCGCAAGAACACGCTGGCCTACGTGAAGGCCGACTGGTCCGTCAGCGACCTGATCTCCCTCAGTGCGGGCGCATACAACCATCACAACTGGGGACGGGGCGACTGGCTGCCGCCCTACATCGTCGACGTGGTGGACGACGGGGACGGACCCGAGTCGGAACTGATGGGCCGAGCGCCCGTGCGGGGCGGCACCCAGCTCGGCGTGATCCGGTTCGTGGACAGCAACGGAGCGGCCGTCGGCCCCACGCCGGGATGCGCGTCGTCCTATATCTTCAACTACTACGGTTCGGGCGGACCGGAAGTCGATCCGGCCTGCCACCTGGGGGCGAGCGCGGTGCAGTCGTACCGCCACAGCCACTACGGGAAGAACCGCCTCGGCGTGAACATCGACGGGGAGTGGTCCGCGCTGTTCGGCGGGGGACGGGGCAGCGTGTTGCGCGCCGGCATCTGGTACGAGAACTCGCGGCGGGACCTCGGACGCGACTGGCATCGCATTCTGGATCCGGCGATCAACTTCAAGTGGGACGAGCGGGCGTACTGGCACCAGTACGAGTGGGAGTTCCCGCAAGGCGTCTTCAAGTGGTACGCCGAGGAGACGCTCTACTTCGGTCCGTTCGAGTTGACCGGCGGCCTCAAGCAGTACCTCGTCTCCGTGTCGCGCGACGACCAGTTCGGGGTCGACCGGACTCTTGATGTCGATTCCGACTCGAAGCTGCTCTTCTCCGGCGGCGTCACCTACGAGACGCCGGTCGAAGGCCTCGATCTGTTCGTAGGCTATGCCGAGAACTTCCGGGCGATCGGCAGCAACCTGCTCGAGGTGCCGGACCGAAGTTTGGACCGCCTTGAGCCCGAGACAGCCTCGAACGTCGATGTCGGCGTCCAGTACGCAGGCGAGCGGGTCGCCCTGAGCGCCACCCTGTACTCCATCGACTTCGACAACCGGATCTTCTACCTTGGCCCGCAGACGCCCGCGGGACCCAACTATCTCATCCCCGGAGGCGGAGCCTACTTCAACGCGGGCGGCATCGAAACTAGTGGTGTCGAGTTGGCCGCCACCGTGGCATTGACGGGCCGGACTTCCCTGTACAGCGCCCTCACGCTCAACGACTCGAAGTACGTCGGGACCGACGACCCGCTCGTCGACGCCAGCCAGGGCATCGTGCCCGGCACCGACGTGACCGGCGTGCCCCCCCGGCTGTGGGTCGTCTCCCTCGACCGCGACGGACCCTTGGGCGGCGGGCTGTCGGCAAAGTACACGGCATCGCGCCGCGTCAGTCTGACAGCGGACTGGTACACCGACGCCTACTGGACGGTGGACGCATACGTCAGCTTCAGGGGCGAGGCGCTGAGCGACCTGTTCCGGTCGACCGAGTTCTCGATCGTCGCGAACAACCTGCTCGACACCCCCTACCTGTCCGCGATCACGGAGAACGCGGCATGGCTGGGCGCTGCCCGAACCATATCCATGACCGCGACCGTCTCGTTCTGAACTAGCGCGGGGCCGCGCTGCATGGACGGTCTTCGACCGCTGGGCGGGGGGCGTGGGCAGAGCGGTGGCAGGACGGGCAAACTGCATGAGCCGGTGTTGTAGGAACCGGCCCAGCCATCGACCATGAGGAGCAGGCGGCACCGGCGAACCACGGCGGAAGCCGGGCTGTGGAGAGGACTGAATCCCCGGATGGCGCTGGCCGCCACGGGCGTCGTCCTAGCTTTCGTCCTCGCCACGGTCTGGGACGTGGACGCCGCCGGCACACTGTTCGGCCGCATCCGCGATTGGATCGAGGGCACGCTCGGCTGGTTCTACTTCCTCGTCGTTGGCGCCAACGTGCTCGCCTGCCTGTTCCTCGTGTGCAGCCGGTTCGGCGGGATCCGGCTCGGCGATGACGCTTCCTCGCCCGAGTTCAAGACCTCATCCTGGCTCGCCATGCTGTTCTCGGCAGGCATCGGGATCGGACTGCTGTTCTTCTCCATCGCCGAACCACTCTTTTACTTCGACAACAGCCAGGCCGCGGGTTACCCGAACAACCCGAGCGCCGACCTGGCGGGTGCGGTGTTGCTCGACGAGCAGCGCGCCGTGCACGCCATGCGCGTCACCTATTTCCATTGGGGCATCCACGGATGGTCCGTGTACGTCGTGGTCGGGCTGTGCCTGGCCTACTTCGGGTTTCGCAGGAAGCTGCCCCTGACGCTGCGCTCCGCCCTATACCCGCTCATCGGCGACCGGATCTACGGGCCAATCGGTGACCTGGTGGACCTGCTGGCCGTGTTCGGGGGGGTCTTCGGCATCGCGACCTCCCTGGGCCTCGGAGCAAGCCAGATGGCGACCGGACTCGACGTGCTGCTCGGCGTGGATCCGGGTGTCGCCACGCAGATCGCGCTCATCGCCGCGATCTCGCTGGCGGCGACCCTGTCGGCCGTTTCCGGCGTTAGCCGAGGAATCCGCGTCCTGTCCGAATGGAACATCCGCCTGAGCCTTCTTCTTCTGGGTTGCTTCCTGTTGCTTGGCCCCTTCACATGGCTCGCCGGATTTGTCGCGACTTCGCTCGGCGAATACCTGTGGCGCCTGGTACCCATGTCATTCTGGATCGCTGACGATCCGGGGGGAGCCGCCTGGCAAAACGGCTGGACGATCTTCTATTGGGGATGGTGGATCTCCTGGGCACCCTTCGTCGGCACGTTCATCGCCCGCATCTCGCGGGGGCGCACGCTGCGCGAGTTCATCCTGGGCGTGATGTTCGTCCCGAGCGGCCTGGTGCTGCTGTGGTTCGGAATCTTCGGCGGCAACGCCATCCATCTGGAACTCAACGCCGCCGCCGGCGTCGGGACCGCCGGGATCATGGAGCTGGTGCGGGACGCGAACTACGAAGCCGCGCTCTACGCGGCCATCGACCGCATGACCGACATCGGCTGGCTCGCCTGGGCCATGTCGGCCACGGCCACCCTCCTGCTGGCGACATGGTTCGTGACGTCGTCGGACTCCGGCACCCTTGTCATCACCACCTTGCTCAGCATGGGCGACGCTCACCCCCCTCGGCGTTTCCGCATCGTCTGGGGGCTCGGCGTGGGCGTGGTAGCCGCCGTGCTCCTGTTGGCCGACGGCCTCCAAGCCTTGCAGACCGCCGCAATAACCGCAGCCCTGCCCGTGAGCGTCGTGTTGTTGTTCATGATCGCCGGACTGCTCAGATCCTTGGCGCAGGAACGGTGAAATCGCACCCCAATGAAGAAGCCCGACCCGACTCGAAACCGCACCATTCCACGCGGCTTCCTCGCTGTTCGGTCGGTCGCGGAGTGCGTCGTCGCGTTCATCCTTCCTCCCGGCGCTCCCGTTCCCGTTGGGTTGCCTCCTCGATCCGCCGGGCTTCGGCGCGTTCCTCCTCGATGGCGCGTGACAGCCCAGTTGCCATCAGCCCGGCGGGCACAGCTACGACGCCCAACCCCAAGAAAAGCACGACGAAAGTCCAGATCCTTCCGCCCACCGTGATCGGATACGCGTCGCCGTAGCCCACCGTCGTGAGCGTGACAACGGCCCACCAAAGACTGTCGAACACCGAATGGAACTTGTCCGGTTGCGCCTGCGACTCGAAGTGATGTATTCCCATCGCGGCGATGTAGAGCAGGACCAATGTGGCGAACAGAAACACCGTGGCCTCATCACGTGCGTACCTCAAGGCGCTTCCGATTCGGGCGGTTGCGGTGGTGTACCGGACGGATCCGAATGCGCGGAACAGCCTAAGCAGGTGGAGCACGCGGAGCGCGCGGAGGTCCATCATCCCGGTCCAGACGAGATTCGCGTAGAACGTCGACAAAGCCACCAAGTCGATGATGCCGTAGAAGCTGAAGATGTACCTCCACCTCCTGTCAGCGGTGACGATCCGCAGACCGTACTCAATGGTGAAAAGAGCGACGATAAGGTACCTGGCCGCCGCGAGCGCTACTTGCCATGTCGGTGAGAGGTCGGGAACCGTCGACAGCGACATCGAGATGGCGGACGCAATGATCAGCAGGAGCACGAATCGATCGAACCGGCGTCCCGGAACCGTGTCCGACCTCTGCACCATGTCATGTAGATTCAATCGAGAGCCTCGTCGGCTTTTGCGGTGGGCGGTGGAGCGCGATCAGAGGCACTTGGTTGCCGTCCATCTCTGCGCTCATGAACACGCCTCATCGGTGATCTGAGAGCGCACACAAGAATGCTACAGCAGCGCTCGCGCGGCGAGCCGTGCATGGAGTCGCGGATCCAAGCCGGTGAGTCCGTCACGACTCTGGCGCGCCACTCTAATCGTTTTGTCAACGGGTTCATCACCCGTCCGAAGGGCCGAAGTCGTTCCGAGTGCTGCTGAAGTGTTCTGTAATCCCGTTAGCTCCACCGAGGAACTTGCATGGGGTCCATCGGTCGACCGGCTGGCCGGTCGCGCCGATTCGTGGATCAACTGGGAATCGCGAGGCCACCCTGAGCACGGTTATTCTTGATGTTCAGGTCGTTCGTCGCAGATGCCGTCCCATCGCTCAAGCTACCGGTGAGGCTATTGCATGGTGTTCGAGTCGATGCGGAATTCCACTTGAAGGAGTCGTTCTCAGCCAGATGAAAGAAACACGTCTGAAGTCTGTCCAAGCTCGCCCGCGAGCGCTGCCAGCGCTGCTGCTAGGCATGGTTCCCTGGCTTGTCGTAGGCACGATGCCGGTCCTCCACGCCCAAGAGGCCACCAGTCGCCCGATCGCACAGGTCGCTTTCGTCACGGACGGAGTGGGCGCCCCCTTCGCGGAGGAGGTCCGCGCCCTCGTCCGCCAAGAACTGATCGCGCTGACGCGTGACGACTTCGACGTGCGATTCCGGGACGAACTTGCCGGGACGGCAGACAATTTGGCGGACGGGATCGCCCGCGCCCTCGACCGTGTTCTTGCCGACGATGACGTGACCATCGTCGTTACATTGGGGCTGGTAGCTTCGGAGATGGCCGCCCGCCGGACGCCAGCGCCCAAGCCGGTGATCGCAGCCACGGTGTTCGATGCGCACCTTCAGGGGTTCCCAGAGAGCGCGGGCACGAGCGGTGTGGCCAACCTGACCTACATTGCGTCGCCTGCGCCCGGACCCGTCATCCGCGATCTGCGCAGATTCCAGGAACTCGCGACGTTCTCCACTGCGGCCATGCTGGTTGACGAAGAGGCGGCGGCGACCTTTGCGGACCTTCTCGACCAAGTAGTGGAGACGGCGGCAGACCTCGGCATCACGCTGGAACCGGTGCCCGTGGGCGAGACGGCGGCGAGCAGCCTCGGTCGTCTTCCCGCTGAAGTCGACGCCGTTTACGTGACTCCGCTGGCTCGGATGGCGGCCGGCGAGTTCGAGCTCCTCGCGCAGGGTCTCGCAGATCGTCGCCTGCCCTCCTTTTCCTATTCCGGCGACGATGTTGCCAGAGGCATCATGGCCTCCTCGGCGGCCCTGGACCTTCCAGCTGTAGCCCGGCGGATCGCCCTCAACGCGTTTCGCATCCTGCTGGGCGACGACCCCGCCACGCTTCCGGTGACCCTCGAACCCGGCGAGGCGCTGGTGGTAAACATGCGCACGGTGCGGCAGGTGGGCGTTCTGCCGCCACTGGGCGCGCTCTTGGAGGCACGACGGCTCTTCGAGGCTCCCGATGGGGTTGTGCGCAACGTGACCCTGAAGAGCGCCATGGACGATGCCTTGGCCGCCAACCTAGCGCTCGCCGCGGAGGACCAAGCAGTGCGCGCGGGCGCGGAGGAGATTCGCTTGGCGCGGGCAAGCCGACTCCCGAGTCTGGAAGCTGGCGTGACGGGTGCGACCCATTCGAAGAGCGTCGCGGAGGCCTCCTTCGGACTGCGGCCGCAGCACAGCGTGGACGGCGGACTAGCGCTTCGGCAGTTGATCTTCTCGCAGGAAGCCAATGCGAACGTGTCCGTGCAGACATCGTTTCAGGAGTCTAGGGAGCGGGACAGGGCATCGCTCCGGCTCGACGTGGCACTGGAAGCCGCCGAAGCCTACCTCAACGTCCTGCGGGCGAAAACGCTGGAGCAGGTCCAGCAGGACAACCTCGACCTGACCCTGGCGTCCCTTCGGCTTGCCCGCGAGCGCGAGCGCATCGGGGCCGCCGGACCCGGCGAGCGGCTTCGGCTCGAAAGCGAACTGGCCAGGCGAAGGGCCGACCGGATCGACGCCTTCGCGAGACGCTCCGCTGCCGAAGTCGCGCTTAATCAGGTGCTCAGCCGACCGCTCGACGAACAGTTCCTCACGCCGGAAGCCGACCGCGAAGGGCGAGCGCTGCTGGAAGGCACCCTGGCTACCGGATACTTGGCCGACCTCAACCAAGTCGCGGCGCTGAGCGACTTCCTGGTGGACGCGGCCCTGCGCCACTCTCCCGAGATTCAGAGCCTCGATGCCGTTGTCGCGGCCCAGGAACGGCTGCTCACGTCGACGCGCCAGGCGTTCTATCTCCCCAGCGTGGCGCTACAGGGCAGCATGTCCACCAATTTGCTGAGGGAGGGGGCTGGCACATCGTTGCCCGCGGCTCTGCCGATGACCGAAATGACGGATTACCCTTGGAACGTGGGCCTCTCCCTCACCTTGCCACTTTTCCAAGGAGCTTCCCGTTTCGCCCGCCGCGAACGAGCCGCCGCCACCCTGGCCCAGGTGCGACTCCAGCGCGAACTCGCGGCCCGAGGCATCGAGCAGAATGTCCGGGTGCAGCTCCAGTTCGCGCGGGCCAGCCTCGCAGTCGTGACCGAGACCGAGACGGCGGCGGCAACCGCCCGACGATCGCTCGAACTGGTCACTGAGGCGTACGCTCAGGGGCTGGCCGGTGTTGTTGATCTCTTGGAGGCGCAGACGGCCGCGCTGCTCAGTGAGAGAGGCGTTACCAACGCGACGTTTGATTACCTTGTCAACCTGAAACGGGTCGAGCGGGCCGTCGGTCAGTTCGAGGCCCTCGCCACGCCGGAGGAGCGAGCGAGCTTCGCAAGGCTGCTGGAGGAGTACATTCAAATCGTGGAGGATGGATCGTGATGGACCAATACGTCGCCCGGATCCCTGTCCTCCTGTTTGCGGTCAGTCTGGTTGCCGGGTGCGGCGGGGAGGAAGCGGCATCCTCTGCGGACATCCGCCCGGTCAGGTATGCCCGCGCCGTCGTCGCGGGCGCGGACCGGACCCGCACCCTTGCGGGGATCGCCCGAGCGGCCTCCGAGCAGGATCTGGCTTTCCGCGTGGCCGGCACGGTGACCGCAGTGGAGGTCGCCGTGGGCAGTTCGGTCCGGCTCGGGCAGGTGCTGGCGCGGCTGGACGCCGGCGATCTGGAACTACGGCGCCAGCAAGCCGAAGCCGGTGTCGCTCAGGCGCTTGCCCAAGCTCGCAACGCGCGCGCAACCTACGAGCGCGTAGTCGCGCTCTACGAGAGCGGCAACGCCTCCATGAGCGACCTGGACGCCGCACGCGCAACCTACGAATCGGCGAACGCGTCCGAAACGTCAGCGGCGACGGCGCTGCGCCTCGCCGAGCAGCAGGTATCCTATGCGCGCCTACAGGCGCCGGTGAACGGCTCGGTCAGCCGAGTGGCGGTGGACGTCAACGAGGCGGTGGGGGCCGGCCAGACCGTAGTGGTCGTCATCGACACGGGTGGAAATCCCGAAGTGCAGGTCGTGGTGCCGGAGGCCTTCATCGGCGAAATGCGTGCCGGGCGCCCCGCAGAGGTCGTCTTCGGCGCGCTGGGCGACGGCGCCTTCGACGCTACCGTTACGGAGGTTGGCACGGCAGCCGCAGGCGCCGGTGGCTTTCCGGTGATCGTGCGGTTGAACGCGCAGCCATACGCAGCGCAGGTGCGCCCCGGCATGGCGGCCGAAGTCACATTCCACATCGAGGGCCGGCCCGGCGCCACTGGAGTTCTGGTTCCACCCGAGGCCGTGGGTCAGGACCAGCGGGGGCGCTTCGTTTACGTCCTCACGCCGCCGGACACCGCAAACGTCGCCACGGCCGAACGCCGAACCGTTGAAACCGGCGCGCTGATGCCCGAGGGTCTGGAGATTCTCGGAGGCGTGGAGGACGGCGAATATGTGGCCACCGCCGGACTCGGAACGCTGGCTCCGGGACAGAGGGTGCGCCTCCTGGATGCCCGCTGAAGGCACTACCCGAACCTTCCTTGCCCATGGACCTGACCCGATACGCAATTGACAACAGGGTCGTCACCTTCGTGGCGCTCGCAGTGGTCGCACTCTCGGGAGTATCCGCATATCGGGGGCTCCCCCGTGCGGAGGATCCCGGCTTTCTCGTGCGCAGCGCCATCGTGCGCACCCAGTTCCCCGGGGCAGCGCCCGAGCGGGTTGAACTTCTGGTGACCGACAAGCTGGAGAGCGCAATCCAGGAGATTCCCGAGGTCGCCCACATCACGAGCGAGTCCCGTACCGGACTGTCCATCATCACCGTCGAACTCCGCGAGACCGTGACGGACCTGCGACCGGTATGGGACAATCTACGCCGGAAGGTGGACCGGACCGCCGGCGAACTGCCCCAGGGGGTGGTTCCGGTCGTGGACGACGAACTAGGGGATGTTTTTGGGACCGTGCTGGTGCTTACGGCGGACGGGTTCTCCTACGTCGAACTTGAGGAGATCGCCGAGCAGGTGCGCGATGTCTTTCTGCGGATCGGCGATGTCGCCAAGGTCGAGATCCACGGGACGCAAGAAGAGCGCGTTTTCGTGGACTTCGACAACGCCCGTCTCTCCGGGCTGGGCCTATCGGTGCCGCAGCTTCAGGGCATCCTGCAATCCAGCAACATCATCATCTCGGGCGGAGCCGTTGAGACGGGCGTCGAGCGGGTCACCCTGGAGCCTACGGGCAACTTCACGTCCTTGGACGACATCCGGCAGACGCTGATCACGCTGCCGGGCACAGGCGAGACGGTGTACCTGGGCGATGTTGCCGAAATCCGCCGCGGCTACGCCGATCCCCCCCGCGCGAGGGTACGAGCCAACGGACAACCGGCCTTGGCGCTGGCGGTCTCGATGCGCGACGGCGGCAACATTATTCAACTGGGCGAGAACATCCGGGCGGCCGTTACGGAGTTGGAGGGGCGCTATCCCGTCGGTGTCGCCTTCGACATTCTGGCCTTCCAGCCCGAGGTCGTGGACCGGGCCGTGTCCACCTTCGTGAATTCGATCCTCCAAGCCGTGGGGATCGTTCTGGTGTGCATGCTGCTCTTTCTGGGGCTTCGTACCGGTCTCGTGGTCGCCAGTCTGGTTCCCATGGCGATGATGGCCACGCTGATGCTGATGCAATACCTGGGCATTGGCCTTGACAAGATGTCGCTGGTCTCGCTGATCATCGCACTGGGACTTCTGGTCGACAACGCCATCGTGATGAGCGAATCGATCTTGGTGCGTCTGGAGGGTGGGGAGAACGCGCGCGATGCGGCCCTGGACTCTTCGAGAGAACTTCGCATTCCGCTGCTGGTCTCCTCTCTGACCACCATCGCCGCATTCCTGCCCATCGTGCTGGCCGAGAGCGCGGTCGGTGAGTACACGGCGCCGCTGGCCGTCGTGATCGCGCTGACCCTGCTTTCTTCCTGGCTGCTCGCCATCACGATGATCCCGCTCCTGTGCATGATCTTCCTGAGGGTGAAGCGGCGCAGCGGTTCGGCGGGGGACGCGGAGTTCGACACTCCCTTCTACCGGCGCTATCGCGGAGTTCTCCAATCCCTGCTCCGGCGCCCCCTGGTTACGGTCGCCGGAGCATTCGGACTGCTGGCCGCAACCTTGGGGCTGTTCCGCCTCGTCGAGCAGAACTTCTTCCCGGACAGCACCGAAGTGCTCTTCACCGGCGATTTCGAGTTCCCCTACGGCACCTCGTTCGCCCATACGGAAGCGGCCATGCTCGATATCGAGCTTTTCCTGATCGAGGAGCTGGCCGCGGGCGAGAATCGCGAAGGCATCCGCAACTGGGGCATTTTCACAGGCACCGGCGCACCCCGCTTCGCTCTCGGCTACAGCCAGGCGCAACCCAACAGCGGATACGCGGCCTTCATCGCAAACGCATCGGTCTTCGACATCCAGGACACGGTCATCGACCGACTGCGCACATACGTGGAGGCCAATCACCCCGACATCGACGTGTCACTCAAGCGACTGACTTCGGGTCCTGGAGGTGGGACGCCGGTGGAGGTCCGGCTCTATGGCGCGGACCAAGACGTTCTTTTCGATCTGGCGGACGGCGTGAAGACCCACCTTGCGTCGCTCCCGGGCACCCGCAACATCACGGACAACTGGGGCGCGCAGACCAAGAAGCTGATCGTGAACATCGACAACGCGCGGGCGCGGCGCGCGGGCATCACCAACCAGGACATTGCCGTCTCCCTGCGCACGGCCCTATCGGGCTCGCCGGTCACGGAATACCGGGAGGGCGACAAGGCGATTCCCGTGGTGCTGCGCTCCGAAGTCGGAGGGCGGGAGGACATCGGCAAACTGGAGTCGATCAACGTCTACGCCCAGTCCGGCCAGAACGTGGCGCTGCGGCAGGTCGCCGACATCGCGCTCACCTTCGAGCCGTCCAGGATCCTCCGCCGCGACCGCTCGAAGACGCTGTCGGTTCTCGCGGACCTCGATCCCGGTGCAAACGCCACCGCATTCAGCATCGCCGCCGCCCTGGAGCCTTGGCTGGCGGAACAGCGGTACAGCTGGCCGGTGGGCTACAGCTACGAGATCGGCGGAACGTTCGAGAGTTCGGCCGACGCCAACGCATCCATCGCCGAGAAGCTGTCCGTGGCCGGCCTCTTGATCCTTCTCCTGCTGGTGGGCCAGTTCAACTCGCTGCGCAAGCCGTTCATCATCGTCCTCACCATCCCACTGGGCTTCATCGGCGTGGTGGCTGGCCTCTTGGTGACCGGGCAGTCATTCGGGTTCATGACGCTGCTCGGCGTCATCTCACTCGCCGGCATCGTCATCAACAACGCGATCGTGCTCATCGACCGCATTCGCATCGAGATTGATGAGAACGGTCTGGAGCCCGGTCCGGCGGTCCTGGAAGCTGCACAGCGGAGGCTGCGCCCGATCATGCTGACGACGGCGACAACAGTCGGCGGGCTGCTGCCCCTTTGGTTCGGCGGCGACCCCCTCTTCGTCTCAATGGCGGTGGCGATCCTGTTCGGATTGGTGTTCGCCACGGTCCTGACCCTGGGGTTCGTGCCGGCCCTCTATTGCTTGCTGTTCCGGGTGCGGTATCGGTGAAATGGATGACCTTGGCAGCCTGACGTAAGCCTGGCTGCTTGGATACACGGGGAGCCTCTTGGCGCGAAACGGCCGACAGGATGTGAGCCGAAGGATCTGTTGTTCGGTCTTGATTGTGGCCAGCCGGACGATGGATCTCGTTCCGGGGTATCAAGGACCGGTACAACAATCGTGTGCGGGTGTGAAACGGGTCAGGGCTACCCTAAGTCGTGCCCGCACTACGATTCCACAAGGCCGCGCGAGAGAGGAACACGCCTGGGTCCGCTCGCCATTCCGCGTAGCCGATCCGCCGCTGGTCGGTAAGCCAATCGAGTCGCTCGTTGATGCAGTCGAGCAGTTCGCCGTCTTCGGCGTCGAGCGCGAATCCGCCGTACTCCGCCAAGGAATCGACGACGGCCACAGCAAACGCGCCCTCCGATGCTCTCGCCGCCTCTCCGTTGCCGACCTCGACTTGAGCCACGGCGTCGATCATCCCCGTGCGCAAGGCAGTCAGCAATTCGCTCTCGCCCGACACATCCCCCAAGTAGACGACTTGGGGCATCGCAGTCGAAGGCGGGGAGATGCGGGTCCTGCCCTCCAACTCGACCGAGGCGGATGCCGCGGTGATCGTGTAACGGGCCGTCCCGTCGGCAACCACTACGCCTTGGGGCGTCTCGATTCTCGTCCCGGCCGCAAGGACGCCGCCTTCGTCCGTGAGTCCCGTGATCTGGAGCAACCGCGCCTCTCCGGTGGACCCGCGGAGGACTCCGACGCGCACCGCACTGCTCAAACTGTCGTACGAACCAAAGCGCTCCGCATCCCGGGATCGAACCAGCAGCGACTGGCGGAAGGCGATGTGGCCCGACGTGAATTCGATAGCCCGCTCACCCGAGGCATCGAGGGTGCGGGACTCCAGAATGGTGATGCCTCCCCCTACCATGTCGAAATCGGGTGTCGCCGGAAGCAGCCAGATGCCCGGCCAGTCCGCGACGGGCTTCCGCATGACTGTCATCCCGCGTGGCTCCATCGCCTCGAAAGCCGTAAGCAAATCGGCCTCGTATCCTGCGTGCCGGGCGAACCCCGGCGAGTCCGGGTTGGCGTCCTCGCTATGGCTCACAGGCGCGAAGAACGCGTAGAACCCGAACCTGATCCGAGCACCGTGATCGGCGGCACAGGCCCCGGGCACAGGATCGACGACGCCGTCGCGGCAGGCGGAAGCAAGCGAAGCAACGACAGCCAAGCCAATGACTACGCGAGTCATCCCGCCGGTCCCGGGCCGCTGGGATCTGTCGGACTGTTCGCCCCCGATTCGCAGCCCTCGAAGACCCGACATTTCGAGCAAATCAACGGTGTCTTACCCCCAGTTCAGCGTACCCTTCGTTGGTTCGCCAAGAGAGAGCCCTCCGTTGAGGGTTCCCCCGTTGGCAATGGCAGTTTCTGGAGGCGGTCGACCTGCTGGCGGCGGCATCGTCGCCAAGGTAGTAGAGGGATACCGGATCGCCACTGGCGCGAAAGCATGGGGAGGCGTACGGCACCGCGCCCCGGCTTTGCGGGAATGGCGATCACGATCGTCCATGTCCCGCTGGTCACCGCACCGGGAAGACCAAGCCGGTCTGAAGGCTCAGGTGCCGGGTCTTGGCGTCAGCGTCGTCCACCTCGGCAAGTCCGAGCGAGTAAAGCACATCGAAACCCAAGCGGAGACTGCCCGCGAGAGGAAGCTCGACACCTCCGCCGAAGGCCAGCCCGTAGTCGAGCGCCCTGATGTCGAAGCCCCCATCGTCGCAGGGGGCACTGAGACTGAAACTCTCGGCGGCGGCTTCCACATCGCATGAGAGTCGGTAGCCGGCCCAAGGGCCGGCCAGCACACCCACGGAAAAGCCTCCTTTGCCCGGCGTGGCGAGCCTCGTCAAGGCCGAGAACTGGAGGTAGTCGACATCGAGCGTGACCTCGAAGCCCTCGACGGTGGCGGTGCCGCCCTTCTGAGCGTACACGCCTCCAAGTCTCAGGCTGAGCACGCTGGAGGCGCGGATGCCGAGGTCCATGCCCGCCACGATGCGGGAGACAGATTCTTCCTCGACTTCCACCCCTTGGATGGCGACGGTTGCGAAGCCGATGCCGCCTCTCAGGCCCAACGTGGTTTGAGCGGTCGCCGGGACGGCGATCAACATGAGACCGGCCAGCCAGATGAACCTGCTCATGGTATGCTCTCCGTTCCGGTTTCTTGCGACCGAAGCGTCTCATATGTCCCTTCGGCCTCCTCCGAAGGAGGCGGAATATAACACGTGGAGCCAAACGACGAGTGGAAGTGGAGCCCCTCATGCGCCCGCCCTTGGCTTCCAACCTTGGCAACGAGACTCAAGTCGCCGTGAACGCAAAAGCATTTTGGACGTGACTCATGGCCCAACTCGGATATCCTCCGAAGACGCCGTCATCGTCTCCGCCGCCGTGTCGCCACGGCTTGTGGCGCTTACTGCCGGATACGTCGAAACCGACGCGTTGCGCGCCGGACCCTTTACCGGACACGTCGGGACCGCTGACTCGCGGGAAGCCTAGGAAGACTGGGTGGGGTTTGATTTGGGCCAGTCGCACAGCGGCAAATCACCTGCTCCGATTCCCGCCGATCACTCCTGCATTCCGGGGATTTCGGGACGGTTCAGTCGGATGCCCTTCAACGGCAGGAGTGGCAGATCGTGCAGCCCTGATTGAACTTACGTGATCTCCTGCCTTGATTAGCCCCTTCGGGTTTCCGCTACTGCGACGTTTGCCGCGAGGCGTTCGCCGCCCTCGACGGCCGCGACCCCCTCGACATCCCCGACCCGCCGGCCGACGAAGCGTGGCGGCGCTTTCGCTGGGACAGCGTCACGCACGCGGTGCGGGAGCTGGCAGGCGCCGTGCACGCCCACGGCAAGCCCATCACCGCGGCCGTCTTCCCGACTCCGGCCATCGCGCGCCGCCTCGTCCGCCAGGCGTGGGACGAGTGGCCGCTCGACCGCGTCTTCCCGATGCTGTATCACAGCTTCTACCTCGAGGACATCGACTGGATCGGGGACGGCGTGCGCGAAGGGGTTGCAGCGCTGGGCTCGACGCCGCTGAACGCGGGGCTCTACCTTCCGGCGCTGGAACCGGCGCAGCTGGGCGAGGCGGTCGCCACCGCGCGCGCGGCGGGTGCGTCGGGCGTGTCGCTCTTCGAAATGCATGGGCTGACCGACGAGCACCTGGCGGCCCTCAAGGAAGCGCTGGCTGGCACCGCGTGACGAAACTGCGCTACACTACCCGACGGTGTTTCCGTGCTGGAAGTCCCCGCGTTCAATCGACTTTGTAATATTTACATTACAGTTTGTCATGTTTACCGTACATTCACTCATTTCTCGACCACGACCTGAGGCGACCCGATGAGGAATACCGCTTGCACCCTGATGCTCACCCTTGCCACAGCGCTCTCCGCCTGCACCGTCGCCTACGAGGGTGACAACGAAGAAGGCACGACGTTTCGTCTTGGCTCGGCGGACACGTCCGGCCAGGTGCGCATCGCGGTCGCGCGCTTTCAGCACGAGACCTGCACCTTCTGCCCGGGCGGCGACACCGAGGTCGAGGATTGGCTGCGCCACAGCGAGCCGATTTCCGGCGAGGCGCTGCTGACGTCCGGCGGCTATGTGGGCGGCTTCACCAAGCGGGCGCGAGAGTTCGGCGATGTGGAGCTGGTGCCGCTGACCTCGCCGGTCGGCGTTTTCGGAGGATCGTCCAGGAGTTGGAACACGAAGGCGACCTTCGACCATTTCATGGACATCATGCTCGCCGAGTTGGAGGAGCAGCTTCCCGTAGACGCGGTCTACCTGGCCCTGCACGGCGCGATGGCCGTTCGCGACGTCCCCCGCCCCGAGGCGGAGATCGCGCGCCGGTTCCGCGAGGCGGTCGGCCCCGGCGTCCCAATTGCGGGGACCTTCGACCTGCACGGCAACGAGGACGCCGAGTTCCTCGAGCACGCCGACTTCGCCTTCGTCACCAAGCGCTTCCCGCACTACGACTCCTACATCCAGGGCGAGCGCGCGGCGCGGGCCCTGCGGCTCGCGGTGCTGGGCGAATACCGGTCCACGACGGCCACGCGCAAGCCCGGGATCATCACGGCGACCGTGCTGCAGTGGACCGGCCAGTCGCCGGCGATGGACATCATGGAGCGGGCACGGCGCTGGGAAGCGCGCGAGAACGACGCCTACGTGAGCATCTTTTTCGGCTACCCCTGGTCGGACGTCCCCGACGTGGGGGCCACCATCCACGTCATGACCAACGACGATCAGGCGCTCGCCGACCGGATCGCCGACGACATGGACGATTTCATGTGGCGCGTGCGCGAGGACTTCGCGGTGGGCAGCTACCCGGCGCCGGACGATGCCGCGCGGATCGTCGCCACGGCCATCTCGCACGGCGAGACCCCCGTCGCCGTCGGCGATTACAGCGACCGCCCCGGCGACGCGACCCACATCCTCAGCGCCTTCGAGGCCGCGGGGATCGGCAACGTCCTCTACGGTACGATCACCTCGCCCGCCACGCTGGAGGCCCTCGCGGCGGCCGGCTCCGGGGCCGGCGACCCCTTCGACATGGAGATCGGCGGCTTCACGCCTTCGGGCGGCTCGCCCCGGCGCGTCGTCGGCACCCTGGAGTACTTCGGCGAGGGCTTCGGCTACGACGCCATCGCCGCGGTCTCCTTCGGCGACGGGAACGTCGTCTTCCTCACCCCGGCGTACGAACAGGTCCTATACCCCGACGCCTTCCGCTTCGGCGCGATCGACCCCGCCGACTACGACGTCTTCGTCGTCAAGTCCCGCGTGCACTTCCGCCGCGGCTTCGACGAGACCGGGTACGCGCCCACCATCGTGATCGTCGAGGCACCGGAGCCGTTTGTCGGGACGACTCACCTCGACGCGCTGACCTACGAGAATGTGGATCTGGGTACCTTGTACCCCTATGGCACACCCGAGAGCCGGAGATAGATTGGCCGTATGAAGATCGATCGCGAACAGGTCCGCCACTGGAAGCGGGTCCTCTCCCCCTACTTCGGACCCGACGACCGACGCAGCGCCTGGCAGATGGGGTACACCGCCGTGCTGTTCGCGGCCGGGTGGACGCTCATGTACTGGAGCCTCTCGGTCGGCTACTGGCTCACGCTGCTGCTGGCCGTTCCGACCGCCGGACTGATCATGCGGCTGTTCATGTTCCAGCACGACTGCGGGCACGGGTCCTACTTCAGGTCGCGGCGCCTGGCCTGCGTTGCCGGCTCGGTGATCGGCGTGCTCACCCTCACGCCCTACCACTACTGGCGGAAGACGCACGCCATCCACCACGCGCATTCGGGGGATCTGGATATGCGGAGTTTCGGCGACATCGTCACCGTCACCGTTCGGGAATACGAGGCGATGTCCCCTCTGCAGCGCCTCGGCTACCGGCTGTACCGCAACCCGATCATTCTCTTCGGTCCCGGCGCGGCATTTCACTTCTTCATCAAGCACCGCTTCCCCTGGGACGTGCCCCGGACGTGGAAGCGCGAATGGCAGTCGGTATGGTGGACCAACGTAGCACTGGCCGCGATCCTGACCGCCGCCTGGCTGACCATCGGGATCGGACCGTTTCTGATGGTTCAGCTTCCGATCACGCTCATTTCGATCGCGACGGGCGTGTGGCTCTTCTACGTGCAGCACCAGTTCGAGGACGCCTACTGGCACTGGCACGAGGACTGGGACTACTACGATGCGGGCCTGTTCGGCTCGTCGTTCCTGCGCCTGCCGAAGGTGCTGCAGTGGTTCACCGCGAACATCGGCCTGCACCACGTACACCACCTGAGCGCGCGCATCCCCAACTACCGGCTCCAGCGCTGCCACGACGAGAACCCGGAGCTGTGGCAGGCGCCCACGATGTCGCTGTGGGACGGCCTCAAGGCGATCCCCCTGGCACTCTGGGACGAGGGTGGGCGCAAGTTGATTTCGTTCCGCCAGTACCGGCGGCTGAGGGCGGCCAGAGCCTGATTTCGGACTCCCGGCTCGCGCCGGCGCCAGCCGCCGGACGCCCTGCCGCCGGTTGACCGGCGCCCCGGACGCTACACCAGCGCCGGGTCCGCGATGACCTCCACGGTCGCCGGACCGTCGCAGGCCAGCGCCTCCGCCAGCGCTTCGTCCAGCTCACCCGCTCTGCGCACCCGGACTCCGAACGCACCGCACAGCTGCGCGTACTTCGAGAAGTCGGGGTTGTGGAGCGATGTCTGCCACACGTCGAGGTTCCCGGCGCGCTGCTCCTTCGAGATCTTGCCCAGCTCGTCGTTGTTGAGCACGAGGTGCGTGATGTTCATCCCGTACTTCACGGCCGTGGTGATCTCGGCGAGGTACTGGCCGTAGCCTCCGTCACCCGACACGGCGACCACCTGGCGCCCGCTGAAGGGCGTTCCCGATTCCCGGGTCGCGGCCCACGCCCCCAGCGCGGCCGGGTAGGCGAAGCCGATCGAGCCCAGATACCCCGACATGAGGACCGCGTGGTCGCGGCATTCGAAGTAGCGCCCGAAGGAATAGGCGTTGTTGCCCACGTCCACGGTCAGGATCGCGTCGTCATTCACGGTGCGGGCGAGCGCCGCGAAGATCGCCGCCGAGTTGACGCCCCGGCCCTGGTCGTCGGCTTCGCGGCGCGCCTTCTCGGTCCGCCAGATCCGCCACCGGTCCGCGATCTCGCCGCGGTGGTCGATCGATGCCGCGCCGCCCGCCTCCACCGCCTCGGCAAAACGCTTCACGGTCACCCCGATCTCTCCCCACACGGGGACGTCCACCGCGTGGAACTTGCCCAGCGCCATCGGATCGAAGTCGACCTGGATCGTCGGCTTCTTCGGCGTGATGCCGGTGTGGTTCGAAAAGCTCGCCCCCAGCACGAGCAGCAGGTCGCTCTCGTTCATGAACCAGCTGGCGATGGGCGTGCCGCTGCGGCCCAGCACGCCGCACCCGAGCGGGTGGGCGTCGGAGATGATCCCCTTGGCCTTGAAGGTGGTGATCACCGGGCACTGCAGACGCTCCGCCAGCGCCGTGATCCGGTCCATGTGGAAGCGCGCGCCGTGCCCGGCGACGATCACCGGCCTCTCGGCGCGGGTTAGCAGCCGGATCGCATCGTCCAGCGCGTCGGCGGGGGGCGCGATGGTCCTGCGGGTCATGCGGCCGGCCGGCGAGCCCGGCTCGCTCCCCTCCCTGGCCGGCAGCACCTGCACCTCGTCCGGGAAGATGAGGTGCGACACGCCCCGGTTCAGGATCGCGCTCTTGCACGCCAGATTGACCAGTTCGGCGTGCTTGCTCGTGTGCAGCACCGGCTGGCTCCACTGCGCGACCTGCCCGAAAGCCGCTTTCAGGTCGACCTCCTGGAACGCCCCGGGGCCGAGCACCTGCGTGTCGACCTGTCCGGTGAGCGCCAGCACCGGCGAGCGGTCCACGTTGGCGTCCCAGAGCCCGGTCAGCAGGTTGGTGGCCCCCGGCCCCGCGATCGACAGACACGCCGCCGGCCGCCCCGTCAGCTTGCCGTACGCCGAGGCCGCAAACGACGCCGCCCCCTCGTGACGGATGCCGATGAAGGTCATCTCGCCCGCGGCCTCCCGCCGCCGGATCGCGTCGGCCAGTCCCAGGTTGGAGTGGCCGACCATCCCCCACACCCAGCGCACCCCCCAGTTGGCCATCGTCCTGGCCATCAGGTCAGAGACGGTCTCGACGTGCATCTCGTCCTCGGGCATCCCCACGTACACGCCGTCGTCGCGCACATCGACCCTGTAGGTGGCGACGCCGTCGTCGTAGCCTCCCGGCGGCTTGCCCGTCAGCGGATGGAAGTCCCATCCGTGCCAGGGACAGCGCAGCCACCCGTTCTCGATCGACCCCTCGCCAAGGGGGCCGCCCTGATGCGGACACTTGTTGTCGAGCGCGGCGTAGATGCCCTTGTGGCGGGTCATGCAGACGGTCTTGCGGCCGCAGCTGACCGGCTTGACGCGGCCCTCGGGGAGCTCGTCGGGCGCGAGCACCTTGAGCCAGCGGATGCGGGGGTCGGTGGCGGATGCGCCGTTGCCGGACGCGCGGGCGGACGACTCGTTATCGGGACTGGCGGGCTTGTCGGACATGGCGGAGGACCCCGGTTGGTGGACAGGAACGACGCAGAATAGTGTACCCTTATGGGCCGATGCAGGTTCGGATTGGGGAACATCGACGGTCACGGACAATGACCAGACGGGGAGCGAACACATGAAGCGGTCGGGTAACCGGGCTGGAGGCGTGGTGATGGGGCTGGCGGTGGTCGGGGCCGCGCTGACGGCCTGCGGAGACGACATGACCGGCCCCCAGGCCATCGAGGACGCCGAGTTCGCGTCGTCGCTCGGGATCAATCTGGCGAATTTCACCCGAACCTCGTCCGGCCTCTACTACGAGGACATTGCGGAGGGCTCGGGCGATCCGGCCGCCGCCGGACAGGAGGTCGAGGTCTCCTATGCCGGCTGGCTGACCGACGGCACCGAGTTCGACAGGGGGGAGTTCAGCTTCATTCTGGGCGCGCGCGAGGTCGTGGCCGGCTTCGACGAGGGCGTCACGGGGATGAAGGTGGGCGGGATCCGCCGGATCATCATCCCGCCGGCGCTGGGGTACGGCAGCCAGGGGAGCGGGCCCGTGCCGCCCAACGCGATCATGATCTTCCGGATCGAGGTGCTGGCGATCGGGTGAGGGATGCGGGGCCTGCGTATTGGTTCCGCCAGACGTCCGGCGATTCAGTCCGCTGTCGTCACACCCTGGTCACTCAGGCGCATGAAGTCGGCCTTGTTTGCGGTGGCGACGGGCGCGCCGTCCGCCTGTGCCGCAGCCGCGATCATACAGTCGATCAGCGATCCGCGGCGGCGTCCCGATTCGTTGAAGAGCCGGGCAGCCGATTCCGCGTCGTCCCTGGTGAAGTCCCGGTGGCGACCGATAATCGCCCCTGCCACGGCCAACTCCGACGCCGTCAGTGGCCCGCACTGAAACTCCGCCCAGGCCACCGAGCACACCGCGAGGGACTCACCATGGGCGATCCATCGGCGAAGCGCCTGATCCTCCGGCGTCCCGCGCACCAGAGCCCGGATCAGAAAACTCGTGTCCAGGTGGATCATTCGGATCCGGACCAGAGCCGCCGCCCCGCCGCGGCGCGCTCGGCCCTGAGGTCTTGCTCCCACTGCCCGAGATCCACACCGCGCGCGCGCACCGTGTCCTGCAGTCGGGTGAGCGCTTCGAGGGCGACGCTGCCACCCTCGTCGTCACCCGCCACCAGCGCGATGCGGAGCGCACGACGGATGACTTCCGACTTGGACACGTCCCAGCGGTTCGCGAGTCCTTCCAGCGTGCGGACCGAGTCCACGTCGAGGGAGTAGGTGGATTTGATGGTGGTTATGGCCATATAAGATAGTATGGCCGTACTCTCGTCAGATCAAGACGGTCACGGCGTTGGGAAAAAGGGGGTGGAACCTGGTGGGCGGTCTCGTCCTAGACCCCGACCAGCTCCCCCAGCACGAACACATCTGTGAGCAGCGCCCGCACGTGGATCGACGCGTTGAGGTTGTCGATCAGCTGGGACGAGACCGCAGGCTGCGCCGCCACGAGGTTGACCAGCGCCAGCGATGCCTCCGCGTCGCGCGCGAGGACGGCAAGGGCGCCGTCGGTGGCGTCACCCGCCGGGAGATGGGCGCGGAATGCGTCGTCCAGACCGTCCAGCGCTCCGGCGAAGCCGCCGAGAAAATCGCGGACCTGGGAGCCGGCCTTGCTGGCCGCGTCGTCGACCAGCCCCTGGGCCGCGTAGGCGAGGAAGAACTCGTAGCCCTCCTCGATGGCGTCGATGCGGCCCTTCAACTCGTCACGGCTCACGGGCAGGGCACCTCGCTGAAGGAATCGGTCGCCGGGGGGAATCCGTCGCTCTGCTTTTCCACCCCCCCTAATCACCCTCCGCGTCGGCCGCCGCGGACCCTGCTTCGGCCACCGTCCAGCGCGCCGGGTCGTGGTTCTGGAGGTAGCGCTCGCGGTCGATCCAGCCGTTGATCATCGACCAGGTCATCCAGCGCTTCTCGGGCCGGATCGCGAAGTAGACGTGGGCGATGACGAGGAAGATGAGGCCGATGCCGCAGACCCCGTGGATCACGTAGATCCAGCCCCACGCGGTGTCGCCGAACATGTAGGTGTTCATCGGCAGCAGGAAGTTGTCGACGCGGAACATCATCAGGACGCCGGTGACCACCGCGCCGAGGGTCGCGATCATGGCGACGTGGTGGAACATCTTCTGATCGACCGGATACTTGCCGGCGCGCGGGCGCTCGATGTCCGCCTGGCCCATCGCCGCCTTCAGGCCGAGCTTGCCCTCCTCGACGTCGCGGCGGTCGATCCACATCGTCCAGAAGTCCTGCTTCGCGAAGACGTGGTAGATATGGTAGATGACCGTCAGGATCAGCAGGACGCCCGCGATCCAGTGGATCGTCACCCAGGGGAACTGGATCCCGATGACGGGGAAGAAGGCCGTGATCAGCAGCGCGAACATGGTCACGCTCATCGACCAGTGGAATCCGCGCGCGCCGGTCGTGTGGCGCAGCAGTTTGGCGGGCAGTCCGCGCGCCTCGTCCTCGTCGATCTCGCCGGTGTCCACCTTCTTCGGCACCAGCAGGGCGTGGCCCACCACGAACGCGGCGCCGATGATCACCGCCGCCCAGATCAGATCCCACGAGACACCGATGGGGACGTTCTCGCCCCAGGGATTCAGTGCGCGCCGAAGGAATTCCATGGTCTGTCTCTCCGTTGGATGACCGATAGGCAAACCCGGGAGCCCGCGGACTCCCGGTTGCGCAAAATCAGGCCGCGTCCCGAATCGACCGCTTCACCAGGTTCCGCGTGAGGGCGATCTTGTAGTCGTTGTGCCGGAGCGCACGCGCACCTTCGACCGCGATCTCCCCGGCCATCTGTCCCGTTTCGTCGCTGGGCTCGCGTCCGCGGATCGCCGCTTCGACCGCGCCCATCCGCACCGGGTACGGCGCGATGCTGTTGACGACGATCCGTGCGTCCTGGATGACGCCGCCCTGCACCTGCAGCATCGACGCGACGCTCACGAGCGAGAAGTCCCAAGACTTGCGGTCGCGGATCTTCTCGAAGTACCACCGCGCGCCCTCCCACGGGGCCGGCAGCACGATGCGGGTGAGGAGGTCGCCGGGCTCGAGCACGGTCATGCGCTCGATGTCGATGTCGGGGCCGATGAAGAAGTCGGTGGCCGCGAAGGTGCGCTCGCCGGAGGTGCTGACGACCACCATCTCGGCGTCGAGCGCGACGAGGGCGGGCGCGGTGTCCGAGGGATTGACCGCGACGCAGCGGTCGGCGCCCACGATGCAGTGTTCGCGGTTCATCGAGCGCCGCGTGCCGGCGTAGCAGATGTTGCCGCCCGCGCGGTAGCATGGCCACCCGCTCCGGTAGTACCAGCAGCGGGTATCCTGCACGATGTTGCCGCCGAGCGTACCCTGGTTGCGGATCTGGGGCGTGGCCACCAGCCCCGCGGCCTCGGCGAGGAGCGGGTAGGCGCCCTGCACCCCGCCGTGTTCGGCGATGTCGGTGAGGCTCGTCATGGCCCCGATGTCGAGTCCGCCGGATGCCCCGTCCGCGATGCCGCGGATCTCGTCCACGGCGGCGAGGTCGATCACCGCCGCCGGGCGCTTGATCCGGTCCTTGAACCAGTCGAAGGTGTCGAGTCCTCCCGCGAGCACCCAGCCCTGGTCGCCGTACTGGTCCATGAGCCGGACCGCGTCGTCTACGCCCGCCGGTTGAAAGAGCTCGAACGGCGGGATCATGTCACGTATGACAGCCACTTTATTTCTCCTTGTCGGTCAGACGCGCGTGTTCACTCATCAGACGTGGGTGTCCAGCAGCCCGTAGGGACGGGGCCGGCCTTCCAGTTCGGCGAGGATCATGTCGGAGGTGAGGGGCGTTCGGCACAGGCAGAGTCCGCCCATGGCGTCGGCCACGGCGCACGCGTAGGCCGCCTCGCCGGCGCCCACGGGGGGCTCGCCGATACCCTTTGCTCCGACCGGGGTATGGGGGTCCGGCTCGTTGACGGCCGCGAACCGGGGGCTGAGCGGGACATCGAGGATTCCCGGCGGACGCGCGGTGTAGAAGCGCTTGGTGAAGGGGATGCCCCACTTCGGGTCGAAGACCCAGCGCTGGCTCTTCGCCATCCCGATCCCCTGGAAGACGCCGCCGTTGGTCTGGCCGGCGAGCGAGCGCGGGTGCATGACCGTGCCGCAGTCGGTGGACGAGGCGAGATCCACGATCTCGACCTCGCCGGTCTCGACGTCGAGTTCGATCTGGGCGAAGGTGGCCACCCAGGTGAAGACCGCGCCGGCCTGCGGATAGTTGTCCCTCGCGGCGGCGATGAGCCCCTCTCCGGCCAGGCCGGCCACGGCCGCCTTGGTGGCGTCGTTGAGGTCTTCGGGGACGACTTCGCCGCTGAACCTGCCGCCCATGGCCATCGCGCGTTCCGCCGCTTGCGCGAAACTGAGGCCGGCGGCGCGGTTGCCTGCGCGGAAGACGCGCCCCTCGGAGACGCGGTAGTCGCCGGGTGAGCCGCCAAGCTCGCTCGCGGCCAGTTCCTGCAGCAGGCCGACCAGCGCCGTCGCTGCCGCGTGGTTGGCACGGGTGTGGGCGTGGGTGGTCTGGCTGCCCGCCTGCACCGTGCTGAAGGGCAGGTGCTTGCTGGTGTCGCCCCAGACGATGACGACATCGTCCCACGCAAGGTCGAGGACGTCGGCCGCGGGGCGCGCGGTGTCGGCGATCGAGTGCGTGCCGAGGTTCCCGATGCCCTGGTGGACGTACAACTTGCCGTCGGGACGGATGACCAGGAGGCCGTCGCGTCCGGTGCTGCCCGCGGTGAACGGGCTGAGCCCCATGCCGACGCCGGTCACCTTGGTGCCGTTGCGCTGGCCCGACAGCTGGCTCTTCTCTTCCCAGCCGAAGAGTTCGCCGCCCAGATCCAGCGCCTCGCGCACGTACGCGCTGGTGAACGGTCCCTGGTTGGGCCCGAGCCAGCCGTCGTGGCCCGGCGCATTGATCTTGCGGATCTCGAGGCGGTCGACGCCGAGTTCGCGGGCCGCCTTGTCGACCAGCGGCTCGAGCATGGCGACGATCTGCGCCCCGCCCGGCGCCCGCTGTGCGGATCGCGGCGGCGTATTGGTGTACACGGGCACGCCCTGGAAGCGCATGTTCTCGGGCTGGTAGATGGCGGTGGCGACCGTGCCGGCGGTGCTGAAGTCGCTGGCGCGTCCGTATGGTCCGCCGTCCTGGACGATGTAGAGGTCGAGCGCCGTCATGCGGCCGTCGCCGCGGAAGCCGATCCTGGCCCAGCCCTGGAATCCGGCGCGGGCGCGGCCGATGTAGTTCTCTTCGTAGCGCGTGATCCGGAGCATCACCGGACGGCCGATCTTGCGGGACAGCACTGCGGGGACCGCCATGGACGGCACCCCCGAGATCTTGCTGCCGAAGCCGCCGCCGCAGTACTCGCCGATGAATACCACATCGTCCGCCTCAACCCCGGCCATGCGCGCGACGCTGCCCCGGGTCCGTTCCGTACTCTGCGTCGAGCCGTGCAGGAAGAGCTTCCCGTTCTGCCAGTACGCCATGCAGGAGCGGGGCTCCATGGGGTGGTGCGTCACCGACTGGTGGACGATCGTCTCCTCGACGATGACCGCCGCTTCGTCGAAGGCCGCGTCCACGTCGCCGATCGTCCACTCCGTCGCGGGCTCGCCCATGGGCAGCCTGTCGGGTCCGGCCTCGTCGAAGACCGAATTCGGCCACTTCAGCGTGGTCGCTTCGCCGCGTCCGCCGACGTTGCCGTCCAGGCGCGCGTCGGGGCCGCCCTCGCGAAGGCTCTCGAGGGGATCGAGTACGAAGGGCAACTGCTCGAAGTCGACCCGGATCGCCTCCACTGCGGCTGCGGCGGTCGTTTCGTCCACGGCCGCCACCGCAAGGATCGGCTCACCCTCGTACTTGGGCTCGTCCGTCAACGCGGCTTCCCCGATCCCCTGTTCCTGCTGCGGCAGCTCCGACGCCCTCAGAATCCCCAGAACTCCCTCCATCGCCTCGGCCCTGCTCGTGTCCACGCTGCGGACCCGCGCGTGCGGCATGGGACTCAGCAGGAGTTTCGCGAAGACCATGCCCTCGGCGCGGAAGTCCTCGGCGTATCGGGCCCGGCCCGTAATCTTCGCTCGAAGATCCGGTGGGGAGATGTCCGTGCCGATTACGTTCTCAGCCATCTCGATTCTCCTCTCGCTATGCCCGGGAGCGGGACAGCTCGGCCGCCCGCATCGCGGTGTTCAGGATCTTGTCGTAGTCGCCGCAGCGGCAGAGGTTGCCGGCAAGCAGCTCGGCCGCCTCTTCGCGGCTCGGACTCGGGTTCTTCGACAGCATGCCGACCATGCTCATCGTGAAGCCGGGCGCGCAGAAGGCGCACTGGAAGCCGCCCTCGTCGATGACCGCCTGCTGCACCGGGTGGAGCTCGCCATCGCTCTCCAGCCCCTCGATCGTCGTGACCTCGCGGCCGAGCACCGAGTGCGTCAGGATCGAGCAGCCGTAGTGGGTGGTGCCGTCGAGCAGCACGGTGCACGCACCGCATTCGGCCCGGTCGCAACCGAGCTTCGTGCCGGTCAGGCCGAGCTGGTAGCGCAGCGTCATGGCAAGCGTCTCGTGCTTGGGAACGTCGACGCGGCGCTGCTGGCCGTTGACGGTGAGGGTCACGAGCCGCTCCACGGCGCCCTGGGCGGACAGCATCGGCGCCAGCATGCCGCTTTCGCGGAAGAGGTATCCGGCGGCTGAAGCGGTGGCGCCGGCGGCGATCACCCCCTTGATGAACTTGCGGCGGGTGAATCCGCCTCTCCTCGATTGAATGACCTGGGTATCCAGCATCGATCTGCACCTCACTCCGGAATGGGGCGGGACCTGCATTCGGTCACATTATATGGCGGCGCGCGCGATGAGGCCAACCCGGGGGAGGGGTATCAGCCGCCGCCACCCAGCTTCGAGTCCAGCGTCATCTCGTCCTCGTCGATGGTGCCCCAGAGCAAAAGCGCACCCGCCGCGATGATCGCGGACGGGTAGAAGAGCACCTGCGAGCCGTCGAGGAACCAGCCCCAGGGGTCGATGATGGACTTCCAGACGCCGAGGGCGGTAATCAGCAGAATGACGAATGCGACCGGGTAGGCGCGGCGGCGCCAGAGGCCGAGTACCACCAGGGCACCCAGGATGATCTGGAGGACGCCGAGGACGTTCAGGACGGCCGCTTGCGAGCCGATGCCGAGGTAGAACGTCTCGGCGACGGCCTGGCCGTGCTCGACGTTGAACAGCTTGTCGAGTCCCCACATGACCAGCAGCCAGCCGGTTGTTATTCGCAAGAGGCACAGTCCCCAGCGTTTCATGATTTGCCCTTTTCTGATGTGTTGGTCCGGTTCGGATTCACTGTGGACTTAGGCGTTGCGGGCCGAGGTGTCCAGCGGTGCCCGTCCATGCCGGCCCCCGTGTCGGCCCTCATCGGTTCCCTCCCGGGCGCCTCCACCGAACCGGCGGCGGCGGCTCATCCTCGAAGGTCACCCTTCCACCGCTCTCCAGCAGGCGCAGCGCCTCGTGAACGGCCGCTTCCAATTGCGGGTCGCCCCCGGCGATCACCGGGGCGGGGTCGTTGCGCACTTCGATGTCCGGCGCCACTCCTTCGGCCTCCACGGCCCACTCCCCGTTGACGTCGAAGAAGCCGCCGCGCGGGGCCACGAACCCACCTCCGTCGATGAGGGGCGGGGTGTCCCAGGTGCCGACCAGCCCGCCCCAGGTCTTTGTGCCCACCAGCGGACCGACCCCGCGGAAGCGGAACAGGTACGGCAACAGGTCGCCCCCCGAGCCCGCGCGCTCGTTGATCACCATGACCTTGGGTCCGAAGAGGCCGGCCATCGGCTGGGTCCAGGGCTTTCGGTCGCCGGCGCGGGAGTTGAAATACCCGGTGAGTTCGCGGTCAAGAACTTCGACGATGTAGTCGGCCGCCGAGCCTCCGCCGTTGTTGCGCTCGTCGATGACGGCGCCCTGGCGGTCCTGCTGGGCGTAGAACATGCGGTTGAAGTACTGGTAGCCGCCCTGGCCGGTGTTCGGGAGCCAGACGTAGGCGAGCCGGCCTCCGCTCATCTCGTCGACGCGGGCCTGGTTGGCTTCGACCCAGGCCCAGCGCCGCAGCGTGCCCTCGTTGCCGGTGGGTTCGACGAGGATGTCGCGGGCGTCTTCGGCCGAAGGCGAGGACGCGACCGTCAGTGTGATGACGCGGCCGGCCGTTCCCTCGAGCAGGCCATAGGGGTTGGTGGGGGCGCGCAGTTCGGCCCCGTCGACCGCGAGAAGGTAGTCGCCCTCCTGCACGTCCATCCCCGGGTGGGAGAGCGGTCCGGCCAGCCCCGGCGTCCAGTCGCCGCCGTTGTAGATGCGCGCGATGCGGTAGAAGCCGTCCTCCTCTTCCAGATCGGCGCCGAGGAGGCCTGTGCGGGGGTTGTCGAGATCCGGGTAGTCGCCGCCGCGCACGTACGAGTGTCCGACCGCGATTTCGCCCGAGAGCATGTCCAGCAGGTGGTTGAAGTCGGAGCGGTGCCGCACGTCCGGGAGCCACGCCGAGTACCAGTCCCAGACGTCATCCCAGGGTGCGCCGTGCTGGTTGTCGACGTAGAGGAAGTCGCGCATGAAGCGCCAGCCGTCGCGGAGCATCTGCGCGTATTCGGCCCTGGGTTCCACCCGAACGCGCAGGTTGCCCAGGTCGAGGGCGCCGTCGCTGCCCGAAGGCGGACGGGCGGTGCTGACGATGCGCCAGCCCCCGCTGAAGTAGAGCAGGCTGCCGCGGTCGTGGGAGACGGCGAGGCGTCCGCCGCGCTCCAGGAAGTCCTCCGCTTCGCGGTCTTCCACGGAGTACTTGAGGACGGAGCCGCCGCCGAATCCGCCGCCCTGCAGGATGAAGACCGTTCCGGACGGTCCCGGGACCAGGCCCGCGTAGTCTTCCGTGTCCAGGCCCGGGGCGTCGATGATGCGCGCGGCGATGTCGTCGAACTCAATGATCACCTCGGGTGGATCGTCGCTGCCGGCAGCGGTGCGGCTGCCCGAGCCGGCCTCGCCGGTCTCGGTGTCCGCGTCGCCATCGTCGCTGCCATCCTCGGCGCCCTCCTCCTCGTCGCTCCGGGGCAGGAAGGGCGAGGGCTCGTCTGCGCTGAGGAGCGCGAGGTAGAGGGCGCGGGTCACCGGCCTGTCATAGGACGTCATGTCCAGCCAGCCGGTGTTCAGTGCATAATTGGTGGAACCGAGGAAGTAGAGGTACTTGCCCGAGGCGTCCCACACCGGCGTGATCGCGTCGGACATGCCGTCGGTGAGCTGGCGCGTGTCCCCCGATTCCGTGTCGTGAACGAAGATCGCGCGCAGCTGGTTGTCGAGTCGGCGAGCGTACGCGAGCCAGCGTGAGTCCGGCGACCAGACGGGGTTCATCGTGCGCTGCGGATGCGCGAAGCGGTCGGTGTCGATGTGCGCCACATCGCCCGACTCGACCTCCAGCACGAGCACGCGGTAGTGGGTGTCGGTGAAGGCCAGGCGAGTCCCATCGGGCGACCACTCGGGGCGGAAGTAGAACGACGGCTCGTCGATCCCGATGCGGCGCGGGTTCGATCCGTCCTGGTCGGCGATGACGAGCGCGTACTCGTCCCCCTCGTCGTTGAACCACGCGATCTGCGACCCGTCGGGGGACCACACCGGATGACGGTCGGCCACCCCGGGGCTGCGGGTCAGGTTGCGCCACGAACCTTCATCGGCAGGCACGGTGAAGACCTCGCCGCGCCATTCGAAGAGCGCGCGTTTGCCGCTGGGGGACAGGCGGGCGTCGCGGAGCTGCGGGGCCGGAACGGCTTCCCAGCGCGGGCGCGACCAGTTCATGTCGCCGGTCACGTTGATGACCAGCTGCCGCGAGGCGCCGGTGGCCACTTCAAGCTCGTGCAGGTAGCCGGCCTGCTCGTAGACCACCACTCCGTCGCCGGCGCCCAGGGACTTCACGTCGAAGTCCGCGTGGTGGGTGAGCTGGCGCTCTGTGCCGGTGCCCGGATCGAACGACCAGACGTTGCTCGCCCAGTCCCGCTCCGACATGTAGTAGACGACGCCGTCCATCCACACCGGGTCCATCTGGCGCTCGCCTTCCCACGGCGGCGTGGTGCGCTCCCACGTCGATGTCGACACGATGGCCACTGGCTGCGCCTGCCCGCCCCGGTAGTTGCGCCACTCCGGGTCCCAGTAGCCGATCTCCTGGTAGGCCAGGTGGGCGCCGTCGGCGGACATGCCGCCGAGGTAGGCCTGGGGAAGCGCGAGGGGCGTTGGAAGCCCGCCATCGGGCGCCACGGTGTAGAACTTCCAGAGCTGGGTCGGGACTCCTTCCCGTCCTGATTGGAAGAGGATGTCGCCGTCAGGTGTCCACCCCTGGACCACGTCCGCAGCCGGGTGCCAGGTGAGCCGCTCGGGCTGGCCACCGTCGGCCGGCATCAGGTAGACATCGGTGTTGCCGCCGTACTGGCCGGAGAAGGCGATCCAGCGGCCGTCCGGGCTGAAGGCGGCGTCGGTCTCGGCGCCCTCCGAGCTGGTGAGGCGGGTCGCGTCACCGCCGTCGCGCGCTACCGTCCACAGGTCGTTGGCGTGGGTGAAGACGATGTGGGTCGTGCTGACGTCGGGCTGGCGGAGGAAGCGGGTGCCCTGGGCGTGGGTGGGGGTGGGGGTGGCGAGTAGAGAGGCCGACCACGCGGCGGCAAGGGCGAGGGCGTAGCACCAAGGGGAACGTGTAGGACGAGACATCGGCTTGAGCTCCAGTGCGGATGGGGAAAGCTGGATGGTGACCGGGAAGCTGGCAGTTGGCGGCGCGGTCGCAAGTGGGGGCACGGTTCCGTCGGTGTCAGTTCGCGTTCACTTCACTTGAGTAGATTATTGGGGAATGCCTCGAGCGCCGACCTGGGAGCGACATGAATCCGCGTCTGGACACCCTGCCTCCGCCTCAGCGCCTGCTGTGGCCTGAGTTGCGAGCGACCCCGAGTCGCTTCGTCCTGTATGGCGGGACCGCCATTGCGTTGCGTCTCGCCCACCGTGAGTCGGAAGATTTCGACTTTTTCTCCTCGGAGCCCCTCGATGGCGATGCTCTGTTGGCCGGCGTCCAGTATCTGAACGGCGCGACGGTTGTTCAGCGTGCAACCGACACGCTTACGTGCGTGGTCGATCGCGGAGGACCCGTACGTGTGTCCTTCTTCGGGGGACTTCCGCTCAACCGCGTCGAGTCGCCGCAATCGGCCGAGGGGCCGGGCATACTTGTCGCTTCGTCAGGAGACCTGGGCGGCACCAAGGCCCACGTCGTGCAGAGCCGGGCGCTCTCCAAGGATTACACCGACATCGATGCGCTTATGAGGCTGGGGCAAGTTCCGCTCACTTCGATGCTTGGCGCTGCGACCGCGATCTATGGAGAGCACTACAACGCCATGCTCACCCTGAAGGCCCTGACCTACTTCGATGACGGAGACTTGAAGCAGCTCCCCGCAGTCGTGCGCAGGCGCCTGTCCCAAGCCGCGGCCAGGGTGGACCCGGAGTCGATCCCGTACTACGAACCGCGTCCGGGACTTGTGCCGAGTAGCCCGCGATGAGGTCATCCGACACGACTTCCATGACCGGCACGCCGCAGCAGCACTCTCCGGAACTGCTGGCAGTTGCCAAGCGCGTGGTGTGGTTCAAGTCACCGGCGGCGACGCTCGCCGACGATGTGTTCTTCCTCAACTACCTCATGATATACGGCACCGTCGAGGATCTCGCGGTGGCACGACCGAGCTACGACGACGATGATTTTCGCGCAGCGCTGCGAAACGCGCTGCCCGGGATCTTCGACGCGCGCTCATGGGCCTACTGGCACGCGCGTCTTGACATGGGGCCTGCCCCGCCGCGTCCGGTCCGGAAGTTCCCTTAACAACGAAGGACTCGAACTTGATGGCGCGAAACACAGGGGGTCCGGGGCGCTTCGGGTTGCTGGTGGCTCTCCTGACCTCGACCCTTGCCGGCTGCGACGGCGCAGCAACCCAAAGCGCGTTGAGCGTGACGGACAGCGCCGGGATTCGAATCACAAACGACATGGCCAGTCGCGGTACCGCCAGCGTTTGTTCGCTGGCCCAAGCTCCGGACACACGCGTGACCAGCCCGGCCTCGGGCGAATGGATGCTGTACAGGATCGAAGACCTCGACCGGATGGAGGATGGCCGCCTCGTTGTGGTGAACCGGGGCTCTCAGGAGCTGTTCGTGTTCGGTCGAGACGGGGAGTTTGTCCGATCCCTCGGCGGACGCGGAGAAGGCCCCGGGGAGTTCCTGGACCCCGTCGAGCTCGATTTCGTCGGCGACTCGATCGTTGTGTGGGATTGGGGGTTGGGAAGACTCGTACTTTTCGGGCCTGACGGATCTCACGAGAGAAGCGTCACGCTTCAGCCGCCGGTGCCCAATCCCACCGGGCGAGTGGGTATGCTCGGGCATGAGGTGATAGCCATCGGCAGCCATGATGTGCGACTGTCTCGCACGCAGTTGATGCCTCAGTTCCTGCAGGTGCTTCGGTACGACTGGAGTGGCACCCTGCTCGACACGCTGGTGACACTGCCGTATGGAGAGGTGGGATTCGTCGATCAAGAGTCCAACATGGGGGGAAGGCCGCTCTTTGAGTCGAGAGGGGTTTTTTCGACGCATGGCGACCTGCTCTACACTTCCAGGGGCGACTCGCCCGAGGTTCGCATACATCGGGGAGAGCGTCTCGAGTCGATGGTCCGGTGGGACCCAGGTGACCTGTCCGTTTCCGAGGAGTACGTGGAGGCCTACAGAGCTGCCTACATGGAAGGAGCCGGCGAGTTGGCGCCGCAACGTCGCAGGAGGCTCGATGCGTTTCCGGTCAAGGAGACGTTTCCCGCCGTCATGGAGATTCAGATTGACCCCATGGATCGCATTTGGATCCGGACTTTCGACCGGCCCGGCGCGACCACAACCGAGTGGCTGGGCTTTGCGGACAGCGGCGCGTTCATCTGCAGCCTGTCCGTGCCGAAGGCCCTTACGGTCTTGCACTTCGACCCGGGGGCAGTTGTGGGCGTACACCGGGACGAAATGGACGTTGAGTCCGTCGAGGTAAGGTCATTCACCCTCCCGGGTTGACTCTGGGGAATCACCGCGGTCGCGCTCCGTTTGGCTGACAAGGGCGCACACGCGTTGGCACCGAGCCAGAAACACCACCTATTCCGCTTGCGTCCCCGCCCGCCGATTGCCATTCTGTTCCACCGGTCGGCGGCGCTGCAATTCCTGGCACGAAGCGCGCTCGCCGTTGGCCGAAAAACGTCCCCCCAACACCCTCTGGAGGTGCCCATGCCAACCGTCACAATGACCGTGAACGGGATGGAGCGGTCGGGAAATGTCGAGGATCGAACACTCCTCGTCGACTTCCTGCGCGAACATCTCGGTCTCACCGGAACCCACGTCGGATGCGACACGAGCCAGTGCGGCGCGTGCGTCGTCCACGTGAACGGCACGTCGGTCAAGAGCTGTACCTGTCTGGCGGCGCAGGCCGACGGCGCGGAAGTCACCACCATCGAGGGGCTCGCCAACGGCACCGAGCTTCACCCCATGCAGGAAGCCTTCCGCGAGCACCACGGGCTGCAGTGCGGGTTCTGCACGCCGGGGATGGTGATGAGCGCGGTGGATCTGGCGAACCGGAACCCGGATCCCAGCGAGCATGAGGTCCGGGAGTGGCTGGAGGGCAACCTCTGCCGCTGCACCGGCTACCACAACATCGTCGAGGCCGTCCGGGCGGGCGCCCAGGCCATGGGAGGTGGGTCATGAGTGCGAACGGTTCAGGGATCGGCGCATCGGTCAAGCGCAAGGAAGACCAGCGCTTCCTCACCGGCCGAGGCCGCTACACCGACGACATCAATCTGCCCGGGCAGCTGTACGGGTACATCCTGCGCTCGCCGGTCGCGCACGCAAACATCGGAGGGATCGACACCAGCGCGGCGATGGCGGCGCCGGGCGTCCACGCGGTGTTCACCGGCAAGGACATGGAAGGCGTGGGCAGCATCCCGACGGGGTGGCTGATCCACAGCAAGGACGGCTCGCCGATGGTCGAGCCGCCGCATCCGGCGCTTGCGATCGGCAAGGTGCGCTACGCGGGCGACTGCGTGGCGATCGTCGTCGCAGAGACGAAGAGGCAGGCGAAGGCCGCAGCCAACCTCGTCGACGTCGACTACCAGGAGCTTCCGGCCGTGGCCTCGATCGAGGCGGCCGAGGCCGACGGGGCGGCGCAGGTCTTCGACGAGGCGCCCGGCAATGTCTGCTACGACTGGGAAGTCGGCGACAAGGGCGCGACCGACGCCGCCTTCGAAGGTGCGGCGCACGTGGTGTCGATCGACGTGGTCAACAACCGCCTGGTCCCCAACGCGATCGAGCCGCGCGCGGCCATCGCGAACTTCGACCCGGCGACCGACGAATACACACTATACACAACCAGTCAGAACCCCCACCTGATTCGGCTCCTGCTCGGCGCCTTCGTCCTCGGACTGCCCGAGCACAAGCTGCGGATCATCGCGCCCGACGTGGGCGGCGGGTTCGGCTCCAAGATCCCGCACTACGCGGAAGAGGCGATCCTGACCTGGACCGCCGGACAGCTGGGCAGGCCCGTGAAGTGGACCTGCGAGCGCATCGACGCCTTCAAGTCCGACACGCACGGGCGCGACCACATCAGCACGGCGAAGCTCGCGCTGGACGCCGACGGCAAGTTCCTCGGACTGCACGTATCCACCAAGGCGAACCTGGGCGCGTATCTGTCCACCTTCGCAACCTGTGTTCCGACGTACCTGTACGGCATCCTCTTCGCGGGGCCGTACACGACGCCCGCGGTCTACTGCGAGGTCAAGTCGTTCTTCACCAACACGGTGCCGGTCGACGCGCTTCGCGGAGCGGGACGGCCCGAGGCGACCTACCTGCTCGAGCGGCTCGTCGACAAGGCGGCCGTGGAGCTCGGCATGGACCGGGTGGAGATCCGCCGCCAGAACTTCATCCGCGAGTTCCCGTATCAGACGCCGGTCGCGCTGCAATACGACCAGGGCGACTACGACGCCACGCTGGACCTGGCGCTCGACGCGTCGGACTGGGCGGGCTTCGAGGCGCGGCGTGCGGAGGCTGCGGCGCGCGGGAAGTGCCGCGGAATCGGCATCTCGACCTTCATCGAGGCGTGCGGAATCGCGCCCTCGGCGGTGGTGGGGTCGCTGGGCGCGCGTGCCGGGCTGTATGAATCCGGCAGCGTGAGGGTCCACCCGACGGGCTCGGTTTCGGTCTTCACCGGGACGCACAGTCACGGCCAGGGCCACGAGACGACCTTCGCGCAGATCGTCTCCGACATGCTCGGGGTCGACTTCGCCGCGGTCGACGTGGTGCACGGGGACTCGGCGAAGATTCCGTTCGGGATGGGAACGTACGGTTCGCGCTCGCTGGCGGTGGGCGGGACGGCGATCTACCTCGCCGTCGAGAAGGTGATCGAGAAGGGCAAGAAGATCGCCGCGCACCTGCTGGAGGCTTCGGTCGAGGACATCGAGTTCGAGAACGGATCCTTTACGGTGGCCGGGACGGACCGGTCGACCTCGCTGGGCGACGTCGCGCTGACGGCGTACGTGCCGCACAACTACCCCGAGGGGCTGGAGCCCGGGCTCGAGGAGACCGCGTTCTACGATCCGCTCAACTTCACCTTCCCGGCGGGCACGCACGTGGCCGAGGTCGAGGTGGACCCGGAGACGGGCGAGGTGGACGTGGTCGCGGTGACCGGCGCGGACGATGTGGGCCGGATCATCAACCCGATGATCGTGGCCGGCCAGCTGCACGGCGGGCTCGCGCACGGGATCGGCCAGGCGCTCCTGGAGGACTGCATCTACCAGGACGACGGGCAGCTCGCGACAGGGTCCTACCTGGACTACACGATGCCGCGCGCGGCGGACCTGCCGTCCTTCAACATCAACCACAACACGACGCTCTGCACCCACAACCCGCTCGGCGCGAAGGGCGTCGGCGAAGTGGGATCGATCGGGATTCCCCCGGCGGTGATCAACGCGGTAATCGACGCGCTGCGCCCGCTCGGCGTGAACGACATGACGATGCCCGCCACGTCGCAAAGGGTGTGGCAGGCCATCCAACAGGCCCAGGGCTGATCGGAGAACATTGTGAACGATTTCACATACCACGCACCGACATCGTTGGATGAGGCTCTCGCGGCCCTGCGGGGCGCGGAGGGCGCGAAACTGATCGCGGGCGGGCACAGCCTGCTGCCGGTCATGAAGCTGAACCTGGCCGCGCCGAGTGACCTGGTGTCGCTGGCGGGCGTGCCGGGGCTGGCGGACATCAGCGACGACGGTGACTCGGTTACGGTGGGGGCGATGTGCACCCACGCGCAGGTGGCCGGATCGGCGACGGTGCAGGGCCGGATTCCGGCTCTGGCCGCGATGGCCGACGGGATCGGCGACGCGCAGGTGAGGAACGCGGGGACGATCGGGGGCTCGGTGGCGCATAACGACCCTGCGGCGGACTACCCGGCGGCCTGCGTGGCGCTGGGCGCGACGATCGTGACCGACCGCCGCGAGATTGGAGCCGATGACTTCTTCCAGGGCATGTTCATGACGCCGCTGGCCGGCGACGAGGTGGTGACGGCGGTGCGTTTCCCGGTACCGTCGCGCGCGGCCTACGCCAAGTTCGCGAACCCGGCGTCGAAGTACGCGGTGGCCGGGGTGATGGTCGCGGACGGGCCCGACGGTGTGCGGGTGGCCGTGACGGGCGCATCTGGCGACGGCGTGTTCAGGGTGGGCGAGATGGAGGCCGCGCTGGCCGGCTCGTTCAGCGCCGATGCGGTGGCCGGGATCTCGGTGTCGTCCGACGGGATGCTGTCGGACACGGCGGCCGGGGCCGACTACCGGGCGCACCTGGTGACCGTGATGGCGAAGCGCGCCGTGGAGGCCTGCGGATAGGGGCGGCGGCCGGGAACAGGCGTGCGGTCACTGGAAAGGGGCGAGGAGGGGGATGATGCGCCGCCGCGCCTGCCGGTAGATGCGGAAACCCGAATCGAGCGTCATGACGGAGCCGCCCCGGGTCCTCTCGACGATGCGCACCAGACAGGCGTCCGCGAATGACATGGGAACATCGGCGTACCTGCGCATCAGATGTGCAACGGCGTCCGCATCCGCACCGGTGTCGAGGACACTCGCGACCTCGAGCACGCCCCGCCGTACGAGCCGCACCGGGAGACTCGGGTCGGCGCCCGCGCGCCGCAGCAGGAATGATGCCTCCGAGAGAACCGCTTCGCAGGTGAGCAGCGGCGCCCGCAGGTCCTCGAATCGGGTGCGAGCCCAGTCGTGCCGCGCCTCGTCCGCGTCGAGGAGCGCGACGATCGGTCCGGTGTCAACGACGACGGTCGGGCGCATTGGTGCGGGCGTCGGTGATCATCGCCTCTGCGAGGAGTTTGTCGTCGGTTCCCAGATCAGTCCGCCCGCTGCGAAAAGCGCCCACGAGGTCGCCCGCCAGCTGCGCGCAACTCGGGGGAGCGGCGCAGGTGTTGTACTCGAGCGCCTGGTCGATCATCTCCCGCACGAGCGCCGACTTCGTGATGTTGCGCCGCCTGGCCTCGGCGGCCAGCGCGCCGTACATGTCGTCGGGCAGCTTGAAGGAAAAGGTGCTCATGGGGACATGGTAATACGACCTGCTGCAGATCGCAATACGAGGGACGTGATGAGCGCGCCGATTCCGTCCCACACCGGGCGCGCACCCCTCGCAGGGTGGAGGGCGACGTGACCCGCCGTCCGCAACCCCCTCGGAGTCGCCCCCCGTCCGTCGACGACGCCGTCGCATTGTTGCGCGGCCAGGGTTACGTGGCCGACGTGGGTCTGGGCACGGCCCTTTTCCTGTCGCTCGAACTGGGCCGGCCGCTGTTGCTGGAGGGCGAGGCGGGCGTCGGCAAGACCGAGGTGGCGAAGACGCTGGCGGCGGGACTCGGCCGTCCGCTCATTCGGCTGCAATGCTACGAGGGACTGGATCTGGCGTCCGCCGCGTACGAGTGGAACTACGCGAAGCAGATGATCCATATCCGGGCTGCGGAGGGAGACGGCAGCCGGGCACCTGGTGCGAGCGCCGGTGCGGCCGATGGACCGCGCACCGACACCGACAACCCGCCCGCCGACCTCGCCCGCGACGTCTTTTCCGAGGACTTCCTCATCCGGCGCCCCCTGCTCTCCGCTCTCGACCCGGCCGACGGCGTCGCCCCCGTCCTCCTCATCGACGAACTCGACCGCACCGACGAGCCCTTCGAGGCATACCTGCTGGAGATTCTGTCGGACTTTCAGATCACGATCCCGGAGCTGGGCACGGTGACCGCCACCGAACCGCCCCACGTCGTCATCACCTCCAACCGGACCCGCGAGATCCACGACGCGCTCAAGCGCCGCTGCATCTATCACTGGATCGACTACCCGACCGCGGCGCGCGAACTGGAGATCCTGGCGTCACGCGTTCCGGACGCGCCGGAGCAGCTGAGCACCCAGGTGGTGGCGTTCGTGCAGAAGGTGCGCGAGCTGGAGCTGTTCAAACGGCCCGGCGTGGCGGAGACGCTGGACTGGACCCGCGCGCTCATGGCGCTCGACCGTCACACGCTCGACCGGGAGACCGCGCACCGCACGCTCGGGGTGCTGCTCAAGTACCAGGACGACCTGGAGCGAATGGCCGAGGGCGGGGTGGAAGAGGTGATGGCAGCGGCGGAATGACCCGAGCTGCCGGAACAGAGCTGGATAATGCACCGAGGGGCGCGCCCTCACCGCACCCGCCCGAACCTCACGTCCCGTGTCCGCCCGCTCGACAGGTAGAAGCCGATGACCTCGCCGTTGCGGTCGCGCTCGAAGGCGAACGCCGTGCCGCCGCCCGAGAAGGTGTCCGCGTCGTCGCCGGGCGTCAGCGCCGCGTTGCCCAGTCTGCGCTGGTACCTGACAAGGTCGCCGCCTTCGACCGTGAAGGTGTAGAAGGTCTCGATCTCCTCGCTGAAGAACCGGCCCGCGAAGGCCGCGAGATCATCCTCCGTCGGCTGCCACGGTTCGGTGGCCGCTTCCTCGTCTGCCGGGTCGCCGCCGCCGGCAGCGTCGCCCTCCTCCTCCTCTTCTTCCATCGCATCCCCGAAGAAGGCCGCGGCCAGTTCGAAGGCAACCGAGCTGTTGAACTGCGCGTGGTTGCTCTGGACCGTGATGCCCGCGTTGATCTCGGGGTAATAGGCCAGCATCGAGCGGTGGGCCACGTCGGAGCCGCCGTGGTTCACGCGCTTGAGTCCGCCCTGCTCGCCGACGCTGAGGCCGTAGCCGTAGCCGGTCTCGTCGCCGTTGTTCAGCACGAAAGAGGTCATCATCTCGTCGATGCTCGCGCGCGTGCCGACCTGCGGGCTGGCGTAGTTCTCGACCCAGGTCTGGAGGTCGGCGACCGATGCGTACACGGCACCGGCACCGACCGCGGCGCCGAAGTCGCCGATCTGCCGATAGCCGCCGGGCGACGGCGTGTAGCCTTCGGACCTGTTGGGAACGATGGCGCGCGGCGAGGGCCGGACCATGCTCGCGGTCATTCCGAGCGGGCCGAAGACGTTCTCCTCCATGAAGACGTGGAAGTCCTGGCCAGAGGTGCGTTCGACGATCGCCGCGGCGAGCCCGAACGCCGTGTTGTTGTAGTTGTACTCGGCGCCGGGGTCGTTCTGGAGGGCCGGCTGGCGCTGCACGATGTCGATGATCTCCGAGCGGTCGATCCAGTCGCCCTGGTTGAGGAGGCGGCCGGTCATCCGCATGAGGTTCAGGAACTCGCGCAGGCCGGAGGTGTGCGTGAGGAGGTGCCGGACCTGGATGGTCTCGGCGAAGGCGGGCAGTTCGGGGATGTGCGAGCGGATGTCGTCGTCCAGGGACAGCAGCCCGCGCTCCTGCTGGAGCATGACGGCGAAGGCGGTGAACTGCTTCGAGGTCGAGCCGATGTTGGTGCTGGTCTCGGGCGTGAACGGGACCCCATGGGTGAGGTCGGCCATCCCGTAGGCCTCCGAGTACAGTGTGTTCCCGTCGCGCCACACCTGGACGGCGGCTCCCGGCGTGTGGTCGCCGTCGAACCGCGCCATCAGCTGGTCGGTGAGCTGCTCGGGGTCCGTAGCGACGGGCTCGTGGCGCAGCAGGGTGATCACAAACAGACCGCTGATCCCGGCGAAGTCTTCCGCGACCGACAGTTCGACCGTGTGCGTGCCGGCGCTCGAGGTGCGCCCTGCGAAGCGCTCGATGCCCTGGCCGAGCCCTCCGAACTGCCCGATCTGCTCCCCGTCCGGATCCAGGATGCGGATGTTCACGTCGACCGAAATCTGGTCCACTTCACCCATGACGAATTCGTTCCCGTCCGCGTCGATCGTGTAGCTGGCCGTTTGTCCGGGGGAGAGAGCGCCCGTGACCATGCGGCCCGGTTGCAGTTCCGTGGTCTGTCCCCACGCCTGGCAGCCTGCGACGAGGATCGGGACCAGGGCCCAGAGGGCGAAAGGCGAATGGCGGCCAGGGCGGCGGCGGGCGACCGGGTTCATTGCGGGGCTCCTGTCGCGGAGGGAGAATCTCGCTTGAAGATTGAAGAGTTCGCGCCGCATCGAGTCCGGGCAAGTGGCCATCTCCCTCACCGAACCCGCCCGAACCTCACATCTCGCGTCCGCACATTGCTCAGGTAGAACCCGATCACCTGGCCGTTGCGGTCGCGCTCGAAGGCGTATGACATCCCGCCTCCCGAGAAGCCGTCCTTCTCGCCGGGCGTGAGCGTCGCCGCGTCCAGCCGGCGCTGGTGCATGACCAGGTCGCCATCCTCCACCGTGAAGGTGTAGTAGGTCTCCAGTTCCTCGCTGAAGAAGCGGCCGGTGAAGTCGGCCAGGGCCTCCTCATCCGGCTTCCACTCCTCCGGGGCGTCGTCGGCCAGACGGGTTGCGCGCTGCTGCTGGCCGCCCTGGTTCATGATGGCTGCCGCTACGTCGCCGTCGTCTCCGCGCAGGAAGGTGACCAAGGCCTCGACCGGAAGCAGGCGGAAGGTCGAGTCGGACGTGGGCACCATCTCGATCCGGGGCTGGCCGGTGGCCTGCGTGTAGAAGGTGTCGCCATCGCGGCTGAAGGTGAGGATGAAGGTGGGCGCGGCGTCGAGCGCGTAGCGGCCGACGAACTCGTCGAAGTCCTCCGCGTCGTAGTCCTCGGGGTCGAACTCGCTCGCAACGGCCTCTTCCTCCTCCTCGAGTTCCATGGCGTCCTTGAAGAACGCTTCGGCCAACTCGAATGCGAGGTTGCTGTTGAACTGGGCGTGGTTGCTCTGGGTGGTGATGCCGGCGTTGATCTCGGGGTAGTACACGAGCATCGAGCGGTGCGCGACATCGGCGCCGCCGTGATGAACGCGCTTGAGCCCGCCCTGCTCGTCGACGGAGAGGCCGTAGCCATAGCCGGTCTCCTCGCCGTCGGTGAGCACGAACGAGGTCATCATCTCGTCGATGCTCTCGCGGGTGCCTACGCGGGGGTCGACGTAGTTCTCCACCCAGGTCTGGAGGTCGCCGATGGTGCTGTAGACCGCGCCGGCCCCGACCGCTCCGCCGAGGTCGCCGATCTGGCGGTAGCCGTCCTCGGTGGGCGTGTAGCCCTCGGACTGGTTGGGGACCATGTGGCGGGGCGACGGACGCACCATGGACCCGGTCATGCCGAGAGGGCCGAACACGTTGTCCTCCATGAAGGCGTGGAAATCCTGGCCCGAGGTGCGCTCGACGATGGCGGCGGCCAGGCCGAAGGCCGTGTTGTTGTAGTTCCACTCGGCGCCGGGGGCGTTCTGGAGCGCTGGCTGGCGCTGAACGATGTCGATCAGCTCGGAGCGGTCGATCCAGTCGCCGCGGTCGAGGCGGCGGCCCGTCATGCGCAGCAGGTTGAGGAATTCGCGGAGTCCCGAGGTGTGGGTGATGAGGTGCCGCACCTGGATGGTGCCGTCGAACCTGGGCAGTTCGGGGATGTGGGTGCGGATGTCGTCGTCGAGGGAGAGGTGGCCGCGTTCGGCCTGCAGCATGACGGCGAAGGCGGTGAACTGCTTGGAGGTGGAGCCGATGTTGGTGCGGGTGTCCTCTTCGAACGGCAGGCCGTAGGTCAGGTTGGCCATGCCGGAGGTGTTGGAGTAGAGCGTCTCGCCGTCGCGCCAGACACGGATCGCGGCGCCGGGTGAGTTCGGGCCGTCGAAGCGGGACATCATCTGGTCGGTGAGTTTGGCGGGGTCGGTCGCGATGGGTTCGTGACGGAGCAGGGTGATTTGGTAGTCGCCGGTCTCGTCTCCGTCGTCGTCCGTGGCGATGAGCTCGACGGTGTAGGTGCCGGAGGCCGAGGTGCGGCCGCTGAAGCGTTGGTGGCCGCGGCCGAGCCCGCCGATGCGGCCGAGCTGGGTGTCGTCCGGGTCGAGTATGCGGATCGTGACGTCGATGGAGATCTGGTTGACTTCGCCCAGGATGAAGTCGTCCTCGTCGGCCTGGACGGTGTAGCGGGCGGTGTCGCCGGTGGAAAGGGAACCGGAGAGGGTGCGGCGCTGTTGCAGTTCGGTCTGGGCGGAAACGCCGGTGGCGGCGAGGATAGCCAGCAGCGCGGTTGCGAGAATGGCCGAGAGGCGAACTGAAGGTGTATTCATTGGATGATCCGATCGTGAGCCGAGGATGGACGGTGGCAAACGTTAGGATGGACCGGACAAGCCAGGCAAATCGAGATCAATCCTGGATTCGGAAGGCGATCTCCTGATGGCGACCGGCCTGGCGCTCGTCCTGGGTTGGCCGTGGGCACTCGGGCCGTGGCTGTATCCCCTGTACTACGTGGCACTGCTCGTGCCGCGGGAGCACGACGACGACCGGCGGTGCGCTTCGAAGTACGGCCGGCTCTGGCAGCAGTACCGCGAGAGGGTTCCGTGGCGTATCGTGCCGCAGGTCTATTGACTGGTCGGCGTGCCCGTCGACACCGGGCTTCGCCAACCCATCAGCCGCGCGGGGACCTCACCAGGCGCCGGCACAGGAAGCACTAATGAGAAGACTCGTCATTCGACTGCTCGGTCTGTTCCGCCGCACTTCCCTGCTCGCACTGAGGCTGCGCGGCAGGAAGCCGGCCGATGCTGCCGAAGAGCGCGTGGTCAACGGCAAGGCCTGGGACGAGTTCTGCGATACGCTGAAGGCGGCCGGTGCCGCGCTGAGCTTCCCCGGTGCGCCCCGCGACCCCTTCAACCAGGCCGAGGGCTACCGCTACCTCAGCCGCCTGGCCCGTGGCGGCTTGATGGCATTCGTCGAATACGCCGACCCGCGTGCGCCGGCCCTGCACCGCGTGGCCCACGAAACCGTCAAGCTGGGCAGCGACAACCCCGACAACTACTACCAGACGGCTGCGATCCGTGGCGATTACGAATACCGAATCACCGGTCGGCGCAACACGGTCAAGTACCTCGGCTTCGGTACCCAGGCCGGGCACTATGGGCAGGGTGGGGGCATGCCTCCCACCGGCTACGTCGAGGCCGGGGAGCTGGAGATCGACGCGGATGGCCGGTTCGAGATGATCGTCAGCAGCCGGCGGCACGAGGGGAACTGGCTGCCGATGACGGCCGATAGCGGGACGCTGATCGTGCGACAGACGTTTCTGGACCGGGAGACCGAGGTTCCGGCCGAACTGAATATCGAGCGCATCAACTGCCCGGACGACGAGAAGCGGCCCCGTCCCCTGACACCGGAGCAGATCGACGAAGGACTCAAGTCCGCCAGCACGCTGGTAGCGGGCGCGGCAATGCTCTTCGCCAACTGGGCTCGCGGCTTCCGGAAGCACACCAACACGCTCCCCATGTTTGATCCGGAGGTTTCGCTCGCGGCGGGCGGCGATCCGAACATCGCCTACTATCACAGTCATTGGGCCGTGGCCGAGGACGAAGCGCTTGTCATCGAGGCGACGCCGCCCGAGTGCGAACACTGGAACTTCCAGCTCAACAATTACTGGATGGAGTCGCTGGACTACCGCCATCACACCATCCACACCAACAAGCACCTGGCGCACCACGAGGAAGACGGATCAGTGCGCATCGTGGTGGCCCACGAGGACCCGGGATTGCCGAACTGGATCGAGACTGCCGGACATACCTCGGGCACGATGTGTTTCCGCTGGATCAGGGCGGCGGAGCATCCGCAACCGCGAACGCGGGTTGTGAAGCTGTCGGAGCTGGACGCCCTTCGTCATGGGTAGCCGGCCTGCAGACGGGCGCCCCCCATCGAGGCGGCCCACGCGGGAGGCCTGATGGAGACCTCGACCGACTACCGCAACCCCCACCGCCCCTTACCGGTTTCGCTCTTCAACCAGGCTGGCCGAATGGCCCGGCGGTGCGGCCTCAACGATGACCTGGATGTCGGCAGGATGATCGACGCGGCGCGCCGGCAGACCGGCCTGTCCGACTTCGGTGACGAGTGGTTCGTCGAGCCGCTCGATGTTCTCGTCCGCTCGATCAACGCAGAGGCACGACTGACCCCGTTGGGAGTGAGGATTCAGCGATCACGGATCGTCTCGGCGCTCTCGATCCGCTTGCGCGTCGAACGGCTGTTGCGGGAGCACCCCGAGATTCACGACATCCGTCTCGGCAGGACCATCGTGATCGCCGGCCTGCAGCGCACTGCCACGACAACGCTGCACCGCCTGATCGCGGCGGACCCCCGTGCTCGGGCGCTGCGGTCGTGGGAGGCGCTGAATCCGGTGCCGCTTTCCCGCGAACGGACGGGTGATCTCCGGCGCCGGATCCGTCACGCGATGATGGCGGCCCGGGCCGTCCGATATCTCGCTCCGGAGTTCTTCGTAGTTCATCCGATCGCCTACGACGCACCCGAGGAGGATGTCCTTCTCCTCGACGTGTGCTTCATGAGCCAGGCACCCGAAGCGGCGATGCACGTACCGAGCTACGCCAGGTGGCTCGAGGGACAGGATCACACGAAGTGCTACGAGTATCTGCTCACTCTGCTCAGGATCCTCCACTGGCAGCGCCCCGGCGACTTCTGGATCCTCAAGACTCCTCACCATGCGGAGCACCTCGACGTGATTCTGGATGTCCTGCCCGATGTTCGCATCGTGCAGACGCACCGCGATCCGAGGAAGGCGATACCGTCGTTCCTGAGCATGGTGGCGCACGGACGCGGAATCCTGAGCGATCACGTCGACCCGGAGGAGATCGGGACGCACTGGCTACGCAAGATTCTGCGCATGATGGAGCGCTCGATGACCGCTCGGAGAGCGGCGGGCGACGGTGTGTTCGTCGATGTATCGTACTACGATGTGGTCGCGGATCCGCTGGGCGAACTGCAGAGGGTGTACGAGGGTACGGGGATCGAATTCACCGAGAAGGCCCGGAGTGCCGCGCAAGCGGTTTCTGGACGAGACGTGAAGGACCGCCACGGCAGACACGTCTATTCGCCCGCGAGCTTCGGCCTCGACAGTGCTTCCATCGACGAGGCCACCGCCTTCTACAGGCGGGCGTACCGTATCCCCCACGAGGACGCCAACGGCGGGTGACCCGATGCCCACCACGAAACGCGACACGATCCTCAGCGCGGTGACCGGTGCGGTCGCTGACCGCCTGTCGCAGCGAAAGACGCTGAGCCCGGTCCCCGAGAGCGTTCGCATCGACGGCAAGACCTGCCTCGTTACCGGGGCCAACAGCGGGCTCGGGAAGGCGGTTGCGGTGGACCTGGCGAGGCGAGGGGGACGCGTGTTGATGGCCTGCCGAGGCGGCCATCCCGACGCCGCGGAAGAGGTGAAGCGGCTCTCGGGATCCGACGCGGTCGCGATGCTGAAGGTGGACCTTGCCGACCTGGGCTCCGTGCAGGCGCTCTGCGACAGGCTCGAGAGCGACGTTGAAAGGCTGGACATCGTCGTCCTCAACGCCGGCGTGATGCCGCGCACCGGGCGACGGTCGGCCCAGGGGTACGAACTGATGTTCGCCGTGCACTTCCTGGCCAACCGGCTCCTGATCAACCGACTCCTGTCCGACGGCACGATCCGCCCGGACAGCCGTTCCGGCAGAGTGCCAAGGATCGTCCTTGTCGCATCGGAGGCGCATCGGTCCGCCGGCCCCATCGACTTCGACCATTTCGGCGCGTTCACCGACTACGGCCTGAGGGACGGCCTGAAGCACTACGGGATGAGCAAGCTGCACCTTTGCACATATGCGCAGGAGCTCTCGCGCCGGCTGAATCCGGGCGGCGAGGTGCGCGTGGCGGTGACGTCGCTCTGCCCGGGCGCGGTCAACTCCAACCTGGCGCGCGAGGCCCCGGTGCTGCTTAAGCCGCTGCTCCACCCGATCATGCGGCTCTTCTTTGCGGCGCCGGAAAAGGCTGCGGCACCGGTCACCTACGCCTGCTGCGCGGACGGCCTGGAGCGGCGCAGCGGGGTCTACCTGCACCTCATGCAGGAGAAGGGACCCTCCGCGCTGGCGATGGACGAGGGCGCCGGGGCGAGGCTGTGGGACGAGAGTGCGGCATTGCTTGCGCGGCACGTCAAGGGCGGTGAGGCGGACGGGTCCGGGCCGATGCCCCACCAGCGCACAGGAGACGCATGACCCGTGTTCCGGCACTTGATCAGTTCGGACGCTGTGGAGATCGAGGCCCCGATCGAGAGGGTGTGGGAAACCCTCCTGGACATCGACCGATACGGCGTGTGGAACCCCTTCACCACCCGCGTCGAGACCACATTCGAAATCGGCTCGCCCGTCGACCTCTACGTCAAGCTGGGCCCAATCAGGCTCAGGCAGCCAGAACGAATCGAGGTTGTCGACCCGCCGCGCCTGCTCGTCTGGAGTACGAAGGTCGGCCACCCGCTTCTGGTCTCGGCCAGGCGGGAGCAGCGTCTGGACGATCTGGGCACAGGCCGCTGCCGCTACGTCACGACCGACGTGTTCACCGGGTTGCTGACGCCGCTGGTCGTCCTTCTGTTCGGCCGGCTCGTGCGCCGCGGCTTCAACGACATGGCATCGGGTTTGAAGCGGCATTCGGAGAGCCTCGCCGGAGAGTAGCCAGTCCCGCCACCGCGAAGCGTGGGGTCAGGATGTCTCCGCCTGCTGCCCGTACGCCGTCGCCGGCGGCACCCGCAGGTCCCACACCAGGCCCAGCTTCTCGAGGGCTTCGGCGCGAGCAGCCAGCCCGCTCCCAGGCCCGATATGCCAGCACCCACGACCGCGATTCTCATCCTCAAGGATAGTCCGGCACCCGGCCGGTGTTCCCGAGGTTCCATCGCGGCGAATCGACTTCAGCGCGAGAGCACCGTATTGATTGACCATGACCGGCAAGCCCACCCACCCCGGCCGCCTCCCCGAAAACGTCGCGCACTTCGTGCGCCTGCTGCGCGCCGCCGGCCTGCCCGTCGGACCCGGCCACACGATCACCGCCGCCCGCGCACTGGCCGCCGTGGACATCACGGCTAGGCGGCAATTCTACTGGGCCCTGCACGGCACCCTCGTCTCGAAGCGCGAGCACCGCCACGTCTTCGACAGCGCCTTCCGCCTCTTCTGGCGCGATCCCTTCGGTGCGGACGAGGCGCTCAACGCGCTGCTTTCACGCTCGCAGATCCCCGTCGAAAAGCCGCCGTCCCGCGCTCCGGCCCGGCTGTCGCCCGAAGACGAGACCGCGCCGCGTCCGCAAGCCCTGCCCGAGCGCGAAGTCGCACACGAAATCCCCTTGCGGCTGGCCTTTTCCCCGACCGAAGTCCTTCGCACCAAGGACTTCGAGGAGATGACCGCCGCCGAAGTCATGCAGGCGAAGGAGGCCATCCGCTCGCTCAGGCTCGACCTTCGCCCGGTGCTCACCCGCCGCCACGAGCCCGATCCGCGGGGCCGCTTCATCGACCTGCGCCGCACGCTCCGCACCAGCGTCCGCACCGGCGGGTGCCCACTTCCCCTGCAGCGGCAGTCGATGAAGACCCGCCGGCCCACGATCGTGGCCCTCTGCGACATCTCCGGCTCGATGGAGTCCTATTCGCGCATCCTCCTGCACTTCTTCCACGCGCTCACCAACGCCGCCGACCGCGTCCACACCTTCGTCTTCGGCACCCGCCTCACCAACATCACCCGCCTGCTGCGCGACCGCGACGTCGACCGCGCACTGGACCGAATCGGCACCACGGTGCAGGACTGGTACGGCGGCACCCGCATCGGCGCCTCGCTACAAGCCTTCAACCTGCACTGGTCCCGCCGGCTCCTCGCTCAGGGCGCCGTCGTCCTCCTCGTCACCGACGGGCTGGACCGCGAGGGCGGCGACGGCATCCGCGCCCAGGCCCGCCGGCTGCGCAAGTCGTGCCGAAGCGTGATCTGGCTGAATCCGTTGCTCCGCTACCGGGCCTTCGCCCCTCGGGCCGCCGGCATCAAGGCGTTGCTGCCCGAGGTGGATGAGCATCGACCGGTCCACAATCTCGACAGCCTCGCGGAGTTGGCCGCCACCCTGAGCGGGCGCGGTTTACTGGCGCGCCACCCTGCATCCGCCTATGATGCCATAGGCAGTCCGGCCACGACGGATCGGCTGCATCGGAAGGGGTCAGGATCCCGGTTCAGCAAGGAGACAACAGGATGAACACCAGGTTTTCTCGTCGTCACTTCATGGGCAGCGCGGTCGCCGCCCTCGGCGCGGCCGGGCTCAGGCCCAGGTCCGCTCTCGGCCTCACGCTGCCGCCTCCGCCGAAGGGCCTCGGCCCGGTCGACCCCTACGACGACCTCGCCAAGCTGTCCTCCAACGAGAACCCGTACGGGCCTTCCGAGAAGATGATGGCGTCGATGAACGCCGCGTGGAAGTACTCGAACCGGTACGGCTACCCCGACGGCGATGTCCTCGAGAAGATCGCCGAGCACCACGGCGTCGGCACCGACCACATCATCATGCACGCCGGGTCCGGCGAGACGCTCAAGGTCGCCGCGCTCGCATTCCTCAGGCACGAGGAGAAGGTGGTCGGCGTCGAGCCCACCTACCTCACCGTGTACCGGGCCGCCTCGGGCGTGGACGCCGACGCGATCATCCGCCCGCTCCTTTCCGACCATACCCAGGACATCGACGACCTCATCCAGGTCACGAAGCGCAACTACCGCGATGTCGGCATGGTCTACGTCTGCAACCCCAACAACCCGACCGGCGTGGTCGTCCCCGATTCGGACATCCGGCACCTCCTCGACAACATCCCCGAGGACATCCCGGTCCTGATCGACGAGGCCTACCACCACTTCGTGCAGGATCCGCGCTACGCGACGGCGGTCCCCTACATCCAGGAAGGCCGCAAGGTCCTCGTCACCCGCACCTTCTCCAAGATCTACGGCATGGCCGGGCTGCGCCTCGGCTACGGGATCGCCCCGCCCGAGATGATCGACCAGATGCGCACCTACACCACCGGCACGATCAACGCGCTCGTCAAGTGGGGCGGTGTGGCCGCGCTCGAGGATACCGAGTCCGAGGCGTATGTCAGGGACACGACCATCGCGCTTCGGGACGCCACGGCGGACAAGCTCCGAGGCCAGGGTTTCGAGGTGATCCCGTCGGAGACCAACTTCTTCATGGTCCACACCGGCCGTCCGGCGTCCGAGGTGAGGGCGGCGTTCCGCCAGCGCGATGTCGCCGTGGGCCGCGACTTCCCGCCGATGCTGGATTATCTCCGGGTGTCGATCGGGACCGAGGACGAGATGGAGCGCTTCCTCGCGGGATGGAACGAGATCTTCCCCGACGGGATGACGGCCACGGGAACGAGGTAGCCGCGACACCTCACGCGGCGGGTCCGACGACGCTTGGGCCGCTGACCGGTGCACCGGCACCCTTGCTGAAAGCCGGCGTCACAAAGCGGGTGGGTAGGCGTGCACGGCGGCGTGCCATGTGGCGCTCTCGCACGGTCGTCGTGTCGGCAGCTTCGGTCGCGTTGTTGCCCTGGATGCCACTGAAGGCAGCCGCCCAGGACTGCCCGGACCGGCTCGAGGTGCTCCTCGAACGTCCCTACGCCGACGCTGCCGGCCTGACCGTGGGTTCCACCGTTTCCGTGCGCCCCGCGATCGAGGCCGAACCCTGCGCCGCGGCGGTCGCAGGCATCTTCGAGCCGCTGCCCGACCCCGCCGCGCTCAACGCGACGCGGCCGCGCGTGCTGTTCCACCTGCCGCACCTGCAGGGGCTGACCGGCCGGCGGAACGAGGTCGACTACTTCACGGTGCGTACCCGGCCCGGCACCGACCTGGCCACGCTCGCAGCCGATCTCGACCCGCTGCTTCCCGGCGCCCAGGTCCTGCCCGTCAGCGAGGTGGCCGAGCGGTCGTCCACGACGTTCCGCGTCGTCAGCCGCTTTCACACGGCGATCGCGGCGATCACCCTGATCGCGGGCGGCGTGTTCCTGGCCTGCATCATGATCCTGAAGGTCCAGGAGCGGCGCCTGCCGGTCGCGGCCGCGCGCCTCACCGGCATCCCGCGCCGACTGCTGTTCTGGTGGACGGTGGCCGAGGCTGCGCTGCTGTCCACACTCGGCGGAGCCGCCGGACTCGGCGTCGGGATCGCGAGTTCCGCGGTGGTCAACGCCTACTACCAGCGCTACTACGACACCACGCTGGTGTTCTCCCAGGTGACCGGCGGGGTCGTGGCCGAAGCACTGGCGCTGGCGGTGCTGCTGGGCATGGCGGCGGGCGTGTTCGCGGCTGTCAGGCTGCTGGCGTCCAACCCTCTCGATGAAGTCGGACGCTAGCAATTCATGCTGGCACTCAATTCCATGCGCGAGTTCCGCACGCGCCCGCTCCGCACCCTGCTCACCCTGGCCGGCGTCGCGGTCACGACCGCCATGCTCGCCGACATGCTCATGCTGGGCCGCGGAATCACGCAGAGCTTCGGGGAACTGCTCGAGTCGCGCGGCTACGAGCTGCGGCTCACCCCGAAGGGCACCCTCCCCTTCGACACCGAGGCGACGGTGCCCGGGTTCGCGACCCTGCGGGACAGCGTGGCCAGTGTGGCCGGGGTCGAGCGCGTCGCACCCGTCCTTGCGGCCTCGGTCACGGTGGAGGCCGCTGACGATGCGGGACGTTCCGTCGAGGCGTTGGCGCTCGGCATGGATTCGGGCGATCAGGGCCTGTATCGGCTCACCGAAGGCGGGATGCCCCGGCCCGGCGAGGTGCTCACCGACGCCGAGGTGGGTGACTCGCTCGGCGCGGAGCCCGGGAGCGTGGTGCGTCTGCGGCCGGCCGGCGCTTCCGGAGCCTGGGGACGCCGTGCCACTGCACAGGTCTCCGGAGTCGGCGAGTTCGCTTTCGCCTCCCGCGGCGACCTCCAGGTCGTCCTGCGCCTCGACGACCTGCAGGCGCTCTCGTCACAGGAAGATCAGGTGTCGTTTGCGATGATTCGAATCGGCGAGGGGCTCGACCCCGACTCGGTGCGCGCCGCGATCCTGGAGCGTGTCGACCGCGTGGAGATCGTGACGCTGGCCGGGATCTCGGAACGCCTCGACGCGCGGCTGTCCTATTTCCGGCAGACGGCGCTGATCCTCGCGACCGTCAGCCTCGTTGTGGCCACCCTTCTAGTCGGCACGCTGACCGCCGTTTCGGTGAGCGAACGGCTGGGGCTGATCGCGGCCCTGCGCGCGATCGGTCTCTCGCGGCGGCGGATCGTGGGCGGGCTCGCCGCCGAGAGCGTGGTGCTCTGCGCGATCGGCGGCGCGATCGGCGTCGGGCTGTCGGTGGCGGTGGCGGGCTATCTCGAGTCCATCCTCTCGGATTTCCCCGGCCTGCCGGTGGCGGTGCGGTTCTTCGTGGTGAGCGCCGACAGCCTGGTGACCGCCTTCGTGCTGCTGCTGGTTGCCGGAACGGCCGCAGGGCTGATTCCGGCGCTCAACGCGACGCGGCTCGAGGTGGCGTCCCTCCTGCACAAGGAAGCCCCGTGAGCGATATCGTTGTCGCCGCGCGCGACCTGACGCGCGACTACCGCACGGGTGGGACACGGGTGCGGGCGCTCCGCGGTGTCTCCATCAACGTGCCGCGCGGTGATTTCCTGGCGGTCACGGGGCCCAGCGGTTCCGGCAAATCCACCCTGCTGCACCTGCTCGGCGGGGTCGACACGCCGACATCGGGCGAGGTGGTCTTTCTGGGCCGCAACCTCGAGCGGATGTCGGTGGAAGAGAGGGCTGCGCTTCGCCTCGAGCAGGTCGGCCTCGTGTTTCAGCGGTTCCACCTGCTGCCGATGCTCACCGCGCTCGAGAACGTGGAGCTTCCCCTCGCCGCCGCGCGCGTCCCCCGCGGGCTCCGGCGCGCAAGAGCCGCGGCCGTGCTCGATCGGGTCGCTCTTGCCGACAGGCTCCACCACAGACCCGGGGAACTGTCCGGCGGTCAATGCCAGCGCGTCGCGATCGCACGCGCCCTCGCCAACGAGCCCGCGCTCGTGCTGGCCGACGAGCCCACCGGTGAACTGGACCGCGCCACATCGCGGGAGGTGCTCGCTCTCTTCCAGTCGCTGAACGCCGAAGGGACCACCGTCGTGGTCGCGACCCACGACCTTGCGCTCGCGGCCGGCGCGAAGCGCAGCATCGAGGTCGTGGACGGGAGGGCGGCCCCATGATCTCGCGCCTCGTATGGGCCTCGCTGCGGCAACGGTCAAGGCGCAGCGCGCTCCTGCTGGGTGGATACGCGCTCGGCGTCGGGGTCACGATCGTGCTGCTCTCGGTGGGCCAGGCCATGGTCGATCAGGCGCGCGACAGGGAACTGCTGGGCGGCGGCGACCTGATCGTGCTGCCGGACGGCATCGATCTGGAGACGCTCCGGACCGGCGGCGCAAGCTCGATGTACTTCGCCGTCGAGCAGGCTCCGCTCCTCTACCGCGAAGTTCTCGCCGGCACCCGCTTCGACGACCGGATCGCGGCGGCGGCCCCGTGGATCGACGACGAGCTCCTCTACCTCGAGGCCGACACCGGGCTGGTGCCGATCTCGGCGGGTGGGACGATGCCGGAACTTGCGGCCGAACTCGGCGCGGCGCCCCAGCTCGTGGCGGGCAGTTGGGAGGACGTTGATGCCGACCGCAGCTGGCGCGGTCCATCGACGGCCGAGCTCTACCGCTCCATCGACGGCCTGCACCACCCGCGCGGTGCCGCGGCGCAGGACACGACCTGGGCCGAGTGGCACTACTTCAATGTCCTGCTCCCCGATTCGGGGTGGCTCTACCTGACCTACATGGTCGGCGGCGACGTTCCCGACGGCCGGTGGTGGGGCCGCATGCTGGCCACCCGGGTCGCTCCGGAACCGGAACCCGAGACGGTGTATTCGGTGACGGTCGGCCCGGAGGACGTCACCTTTGCAGAGGGTGATCCGGACCTGGTGATCGGAACGTCGAGTGTCGCGGTGCGGGCCGATGGGTCCTATCGGTTGCTCGCTCGCGTGCCCGTGGAAGGCGGCGCAGCCAGCGCGGATCCGGAGCCCCTCACCGTCGACCTCATCGTGTCGGAGCGCACGCGCCGCTACCTGCCGCCGGTCGAAATCGGCGGCAGCGGCTTCGTCTCGGGGTACACGGTCCCGCTCCTGGATGCTCGTGCCACGGGAAGCGTGTGCGAAGGCAGGCGCTGTCACCGGCTCGAGGATGCGCGCACCTACCACGATCACAACTGGGGCACCTGGTCGCGCGTGACGTGGGATTGGGGACAGGCGAGGGCGGGAGACTACTCGGTACTGTATGGGGGAGTCGCGCAGGAGAACGAGGGCGCGGAAGCGACGCCGGGCGGCCGGTTCCTGTACCTGGCCGACGAGCACGGTTTCGCTGGTGTCTTCGCGATTCGCGACCTCACCACCCGATGGCCGGGTCCCGTGGGCCAGGGCACACCTGACGCGATCGCGATTCACGCCGACAACGGACCGGACTCGCTCGCCCTCGCCGTCACCGTCGGCCACACCCGGGTGACGCCGATTCCGATTGCACCCGACGGTACGAACGCCCTCTTCTACCAGATGCGCGGAACACTGGAGCTTTCCGGACGCCTCTTCGGCACCGAAGTTCAAGAGAGCGGCGACGGGTTCTTCGAGACCTGGACCCGGGACCGCTGATCCCTCCTCAGCGACCTGCCCTTCGACCCGCCGCACGCCCCTTCCCCGAATCCGCCAGGCTCGCCAGCGCCTCGGGGAATTGCACGAAAAGCGCCTGGTCCAGGATGTAGTCCGGGCCGAACCGGATCGCCCACGACTCGAGCAGCAGGGCAATAGTGCTCGCGGGCAACTGTCCCTCCCGGTAGCGGTCGAGCAGCCCGCCGAAGTGCACCCTCTCCCCCCGGCCAAGCTCCCCGCTGAAGAAGCCGAAGATGTGCTGAAACACGTTGATCATCGACGCGTAGCTCGGAGTGGTCTCGAGTGCACCCAGGAAACCGGTACGGTATTCGGCGAGGACCGCGTCGAAGCGATCCCCGCCGTGGTTGGCGACCACCCTGCCGAGCGCGCGCAGCCCGCGCTCGCTGTAGGCCAGCAACAGGAACTTGTACGCCGCGTGGAACCGCACCAGATCGGCGATTCGCCCCGTTCTGGCCAACTGCCGCAGCCGTGCGGTCGCGAAGAGCTTGGTGAGGAAGTGCTCGCGGATGCGATGATTGCGCAGCCGCCCTTCGTCCTCGACCGCCAGATGCCCGTAGCGTTCGAGCACCGCCGCCGCGAAGAGGCCCGCGCCGCGCCGCACGACGCCTCCGGCATCGGCCCCGGCAAAGACCTTGACGCTGCCTGTCCCGCAGCTCGGGGACCGCGATTTGAGGATGAACCCGTCCACTTCGCCGAGGCCGTCCAGATACCGGGCCGAGAAGCCCTCCATGTCTTCCGTCAGATCGAGACCCGTGGACGGCTGCACGAGCCGATTCCGCCCCCCTTCCGCCACAATGCGGATCGGATCCCGCGGCACTCCCAGTCCTACCTGGACTTCCGGACACACCGGGCAATACTCGACATGAGGGGCCAACGCATGCACGAGATCGAAGTGTATGCGCGCGCCGTTGTAGCGGCAGGGCTCGAACTCGAGGCACTCGCTGATCACCAGAACGGGTTTCGGGAATTCCCGCACGGGAGCGCTCAAGGACGCGGTCGACCGGATCATGGCGCCGAATACCTTTCGATATATCGGCGGACCCGATACTTGCGCGCGGTGTTGGCCGAACTCATGTACCGGATCTTGCCGAACACGGGCCGCTCCGGACCCCATGCGCGGTCGTGCAGGCCAAGAACCCAGAGGATTCCCGTGCAGGAGTTCGGGTCTCGCCCGTCCAGTGCGTACTTGTCGTTCAGCGCGATCATGGTCCCGAGCGCGGTGCGGGCGCTCTCACTCCACTCGAATATCTTCTTGCCCCAGAGCATCCGCAGGTAGTTGTGGATCCGCCCCTCGCGCCGGAGTTGATTCTGCGCTGCGTTCCAGAGCGGGTCATGCGTGCGGGCATGCTCGAAGTCGTCGATGTCGTAGAGGGGCCCCCGGGGGTCCCCCGCATGATCGGCCAGTGTTTTGCGGGCCCACGCGGGGAGCGCCTCGAATCTGTCGTAGCCGTCGACGTGAAGGCATCGGTTGTATCCGAGTTCGCGCCACGTCACGAGCTGGTCGAGGAACGCCTCCGCGCTCTCGCTCATTCCCCACCATCCCGTCCGCCGCCCCGAGGTCTGGGGAGCGAGCCGGTCGGGCGTCCAGGTCTCCGCGGCCGCTATGCGGTCGAAGACTTCGTGGGACGAGATGTGGCCAAAGTGCAGGTACGGTGACAGACGGCTGGTGGCGTCGAGTTCAGGCTGGTTGCGGTCGGCGGCGTAGCGTGGCAGCGCCCGGTCGACAAAGGTGGACAGGTGCGCGGAGGCCGCCTCGGGACCGCCCCGCATCATCACCGGCGGGACCGCGTGGTCGATCGGAAGACGGGCGACGACGGACGCGGGGTCGTCCAGGTCGGCCGGCGGCCACCGCTCCGTAATCCCGGGCGGGATCGCGGCGGACGTTCCACGAGGCATTGCGGCCAGGGGATCCGGCAACGGCGGCAGCGACAGATGTCCCGCAAGGTGCTTCTGCAGGAACCGGCGGAACGAGTACGCCGTGGGGAAGGTCCGCTCGGCCACCCGCATCGGGAGCAGTCCGTTGGAGTCGACGGTCTCGAACCGCACCTTCAGCCGGCGCGCGACCGCCGCCCGCATTCGAGGAAGGAAAAAGGCGGGAAAATCGTCGGTGACCACCACCGCCGCATGCGCCGCGAGCGCCTCGACCAGCCCCCTTCCGGCCCCGTCCCGCGGCTCGATGTAGGGGTAGCAGGTCACGCCCCGTTCACGCAGGCGTGTTTGATTGTCCGCCATCCCGTCGATGATGAACCGGTGAAAGCGGTCGCAGGCCCACCGGTAGCCCGCACGGAGCGCTTCCAGCACAAGGACCGGCCGGCCGAGGGCGGCACCGTGTTCGACGGCCCGCTGCAGCGCGAAGTTCCACCGGGTCCTGCGCGCGGCGGTCATCCAGTACAGCACGAATCGGCCGTCGGGGGCGACAGGCGCGTCATTCTCGGCCGTGATCCGGATCGGCGGCGTCAGTTTTCGATCCTGTAGCGTTGCCAGCATGGTGTTTCCGGTGTCCCCAGTGGGCAGGCGTGGATGCGTTCGCCAATATTGTACCCGCACCGCGGCTCACCCTTCCCATGTGCCGCAAATCAACCCACTCCCCAACCCGAAAGAGAGCGACGGCACATGACCCGTCCGTCCATCGCCGCCACCGCTGGCCAGGTCCGCAGCGGCTCCACCTCGGCCCGCGCCCTGGTGGAAGACGCCATCCGGTCCCACGAGGCCAGCGACCTCGACGCCTACATCGTCTTCGACCCCGATGGGGCGCTCCGCCAGGCCGATGCGGTGGACGGCGCCGTGTCTCGCGGCGAGGATCCCGGGCCGCTCGCCGGCATCACGGTGTCGGTGAAGGATCTCTACGGTGTCGAAGGCCTCCCGATCCGCGCCGGCACCAAGCGCGAACTCCCCGCCCGCTGGCAGCGCGAAGGCTTCCTCGTGCGCACCCTCCGCCGCCTGGGCGCCGTCATCGTCGGCAAGACCCACACCGTCGAACTCGCCTTCGGCGGCGTCGGCCTGAACCCCAACACCGGCACCCCCGTCAACCCCTGGGATCCGGAGCGGCACCGCGCGCCGGGGGGTTCGTCGTCAGGGGCGGGGGTAAGTCTGTGGGAGAGGTCGGCCATGATCGCGCTGGGAAGCGACACAGGAGGATCGGTGCGGATTCCGGCGTCGGCGACGGGGGTAGTGGGTCACCGCCACACCACGGGACGGTGGCCGACCGATGGCGTCGTTCCCCTCTCGACGACCCTCGATTCGGTGGGACTCCTGACGCACACAGCGGCCGATTCCCAGCACGTCTTCGGTCTCGTCGACCGATTCGCCCCGCGAAGTCAAACGGGCCGCGGCCGCCAGGCCCCCGGCCACCACGACGACGACCGCGGCGACGCCTCCGCCCCACCCCACCCCGACCACATCCGCGGCCTCCGCATCGGCCTCCCGCGGAGCGGTCTCTGGCGGGAAACCGAGCCCGACATCTCCGCGACCGTTCGGCAGGCCCTCGACGAGCTGGCGGACGCCGGCGCCCAGGTCTTCGAGGTCGACGCGCCCGAGCTCCAGGAAGCCGGCGAACGCTACCTGGCCGGCGAACTCGTCCAGCCGGAGCGTTCCGAGTCGCTGGAGCGCCACCTCCCGGGCTGGACCGAAATCCTGGACCCCATCATCGGCAAGCGTCTCGAGGCCGCCCACGGGGTGACCGCGATCGAGTACGTCGCCATCCTCCGCCTGCGCCGCCGCCTCTCGGCAAGCATCCACGCGCGCATGGACGCCGGCGAGGTCGACCTCCTCGCCACCCCCACCCTACCCATCACCCCCCCGACGCTGGCCTCCCTATCGGAACTGGATGTCTACCGCGCCGTCAACCGCAGCATGCTCTCCGGGACCGGCCCGGCGAGCATGCTCGACCTGTGCGCGGTGACCCTGCCAGCCGGCCTGGACCGGCACGGCATGCCCACCGGCCTGCAGCTCATCGGCCGCAGCGGCAGCGACCACTCCCTGCTGGCCCGCGCGGCAGCGGCCGAAACCGTGCTCGGCACCAACCTGGAGCGCATCGGCGTCCCCCCTCGCATGGCGCGTCCGCGTTAGCCGTCACGCGGGCACGGGCCCACCCCCCTAACCCCTGACACGACCCGCCCCCGTCGTCCTGCCGGACGCGACCGACCCCGCGCCACCCACGTCCCCCTACCCCAGCCGCAGCGCCCCGATCACCTGCGCCAGCACCGCCACCGCGATCTCCTCCGGCGTCCGCGCCCCGATCGGCAGCCCCACCGGCCCGTGTATCCGCTCCAGCGCCGCGCCATCGAACCCCAGCCCGCCGAGCCGTTCCCGCCGAGCCGCCTGGGTCTTCCGGCTCCCCAGCGCGCCGATGTAGAAGGCGTCGCTCTCCAGCGCGGCGATCAGCGCGGGATCGTCGATCTTGGGATCGTGCGTGAGCGCGACGACCCCCGTGCGATCGTCCGGACGCAGCCCATCCATCACCATGTCGGGCCACTCGGTCACCAGCGCCGCGCCGGGGAACCGGTCCGCCGTGGCGAACCCCTCGCGCGGATCGAGCACCGTGACCTGCAAGCCCGCGATCGTCGCCATCGGCACCAGCGCCTGCGCGATGTGCACCGCGCCCACGATGATCAGCCGCGGCGGCCGCACATAGGGCCGCAGAAAGACCGGCCCGTCCGCCGTCTCGACCGTCCGAGGGTCGCCGGTCGCAAGGGCCGCCGCAACAGCATCGCCGTCCAGCCCCAGGACCGCCGACCGCGCGCCCCGCGCAATCAGCTCCTGCGCCCCGTCCGAGAGCCGCGTCGCCACCACCACATCACGCCCGGCCCGCTGCGCGTCGACCACCTCCCGCAGGACATCGCCCCTCATCGGGCCTGCTGCACCGGCGTCTCGACCGCCGGCGCCCCGACCACCGGCTCCACGAAGAGGTGCACCCTCCCCCCGCACGCCAGCCCCACCTCCCACGCCATCTCGTTCGTCACCCCGAACTCCAGGGTGCGCGGCTCGCCCGACTCGATCACCTCGAGCGCCGTCTGGATCACCGCGCCCTCGATGCATCCCCCCGACACCGACCCGGCGAAGTCGCCGTTCGCCGCGATCGCCATGTGGCTCCCGGCGCGCCTCGGGGCCGACCCCCAGGTGCGCGTCACCGTCGCCAGGGCGACCCGGCGGCCCTCGTCCACCCACTCCACCGCTTGCGCGAGCACGGGATCGGCGTTCGTGTGTCTGCTGTTCGGCTGGTCCATGGGACCGGAAGCTATACCTCCCGGCAAGGCGCGCAACGTTGGCCGCGACCCCAGGCGATGAACTCTTCCAGGCCGTGATCCGGGATCACTTCCGGCGGCCCCGCAACCGCGGCCCCCTGGACGCCCCCGCCACCAGCGGCCACGCCCACAACCCCTTCTGCGGCGACACCGTCAGGATCTGGGCGCGGGTCGAAGGCGGCCGCATCGCCGAAGTGACCTTCGACGGCCGCGGCTGCGCGATCTCGCAGGCGGCCGCATCGATGCTCACCACCCTCATGAAGGGCAAGCGGCTGGACTCGGTCGACTTTTTGCGCCGCGCTTTCACCGACGGGCTCGCCCCGGACGGCCCCGCCCTGCCGCGGGAACTCGGCGACCTGCGCGCGCTGGCAGGCGTGAAGCGGTTTCCCAGCCGCGTGAGGTGCGCGGTCATGCCGTTCGATGCGCTGGAGGAGGCGCTGGGCAGAGAATGAGGATCCGCAGGGAAGTGCCCTGCATCAGCAGGCCCGTGGACAAGTCCTCGGTGCGACGCGGCGACTATCGACTGGCTGCCAGACGCCGAGCCCCCTCCAGGTCCTCATGCGAAAACGCCGACTCCATTCGGTCGGACTCCCGCCTCGTCGCGCCCATTTCGGCCGCCACCTCCCGCCAGGCGCCGACGGCACCGGCGACCTCGCCCGCGACTCGCCTGGCTTCAAGAGAACCGAGGCCATAGTACACGGCGGTCGCCAGCGCCAGTTCCAGCGACGCGGTGCCGTCGTACTCGTCGATGTTCGTGGCGAGTACGCGGGCGCGTTCGTCGGTGGGAGTGGGGTTGAGGTCGAAGGCCGGAGACAGACGCCAGCCCCGGTCCCGCTCGTACAGGAACCCGTGATTGCGCAGATGGTCGTCCGTGTTCGAGACCAGGACGCTGAAGACGACCCGCCTCCATAGCTGTGCCAGATCTCGCCTGGGGATGGCCCCGTGCGAGCGCAGCGCGTCGGCGATCTCCAGGTAGGAGCGCCGTTCGTTGTCGGCGGCCCCGAGCATGCTCATCGCCGACAGGTACGGCACCCGGCCCGCACCCCTGCGGTCGAACCGGCGCAGGACGAGGACGCGGCGCGCGGCCACCCTCTCGATGCGCCAGTCCGGGACCGCGATCCCGGCACGGGCCGCCAGCGCGAGCGCCACCGCCTCCCACAGCACGATGTCCCGGTCGTCATCCGCGTGGGGGAATTTCGCGATCGCCAGACCGCCGTCCCGGTCCCGGATCGCCGCCTTCGGGCGGGCGCCGCCCAGGGAGGAGCCGGGGACCACCAGAAGCCGCAGGTCGTCGTCCAGTTCGTCCCGCCGCGTCACCCTGTTGCAGGCGGACAGGAGTCGGCGCAACTCAACGAGCGGCGGAACCCGGTCAGGCCGCGCTTCAGCGAGGAACGGTCCGCCGGCGACCGCCCGGAACCGCAGGGCCCCTACGCGGAGTTCGTCGTCGACGAGCAGGAGAAAATCGGACTCGAAGAGTGTGCGGGGCGTGCGATTCTCCATTCGCGCCCGCCGAATCTCCGCGCGGCGCAGGAGAACGCGTCCCCACCGGTCGGGCGCCGAGTCGCCGATCGCACCGAAGAGGGCCTCGCGGGTGTGGAAGGCGCCGGGCCCGGTTGCGAGTGCCGGTTCGAGGGAAAAGCTATCGGGTCTGCCCAGCCAGGCGCGGTCGTATTCGAAAGACGCACTCTCGCGACCCCTGCGCACCCGGACCCATAGGCGCCCGACCAGGACGGGTGTGTCCCCCATGTCCGCGTGGACCAGAATCTCGCGTTCCATGGCTGGTGCTCTACTCCCCGGCGCGTGAATGCGGCCCGGCGCTCCTGCGAGGCACTCGGACGCGTTTCGGCAGGGTCTCCTCCAGGATATCCAGCCCCAGCACATCGCGGCTGCGGTCGGCCAACTCCGAGATCCCGTCGTGAAGACCCAGCACGAAGAGAACGGTCGAGTAATTCCCCATGGAAACACCGGGATCGCCCCGCTCGATTCTGTGGAGCGTGGTTCGGCTGATCAGCGCCCGCTCCGCCAGAGTCACCGTGCGTATACGCCTTCGCAGCCGCGCGTCCCTGATGTCGCTGCCGAGTTTCCCCAGTAGACGAAGGACGGGCAGCGGGATCGTACTCTTGATTGGAACGGGCATGATTGTGACTATTATAGTATACGGTAATAAACGATTTGTATGTTACTTTGTACTGTAACTGATTGCAAGGCGGTAGTTGGAAGCACATTGTTCATCCGGTCTTCATGAAGCTTGTTCCGGTTTGGAAGTCCCTCCAGGAAGCGATTCGGGAGACCGGCGGCACTGACTGTCACATGCGAATGAACAGCCGGACCTCCTTGACGAAGCGGAACATGGTACAGCTTGCTCACGCGAAACGGCTCCGCTCTCTCTACATTTCAGAGACTGGTTTGTCCGGTTGCCCGAGGACGATGCCAGCCTGATCGACAGGCTACGCCTCACGGACGGCGGCTACCTGACCAAGGCGGCCATTCTGCTCTTCCATCGCGATCCGGAACGGTTTGTGGGCGGCGCGCACGTCAAGGTCGGATACTTCCGCAACGAGTCGGATGTGCTCTTCCACGATGTCATTTCGGGGGATCTGTTCACGCAGGTCGCGAACACCATCGAGGTGCTGCATTTCAAATACCTGAAAGCCGGCATCAGCTACGACGGGATCCAGAGAGTGGAGAGCTTCGCGCATCCGGAAGGATCCAGCGCATCGGATCCCGCAAGACGGGTGAGTGGCTGATCGTCGAATGACCTTTTGGCAGTCCGTGGACCGCATCGGAAACCACAAATAAACCGCAGATAAACCACAGACGGGACGCGGTCGCCATGCCGGCCCTCCACCGGCCCACCGCCCTTGCCCTGCGACCCCACACCCCGCTACCATCCCCGCCACATCACGAATCGGCCGGAGGGGCCAACGGAAGCCGGTGCAAGTCCGGCGCGGCCCCGCCACTGTGAGAGGTCCGGGAAGACCCCGGAACGCCTGCCCGGCATGCCACTGGGATCCACAGCGATCCCGGGAAGGCGGGTCAGGCGGCCTCGAGCCAGGAGACGTGCCCGTCCGGCACCCACACGCGGGCCGCGCCACATGCGTCGCGGCCCGCCAAGCACCTCCGCGGGGAGGTGAGGGTGCGAGCGAACCGTGGCGACCACCACGACCCGCTCCGGATGCCGCGGCATCTCCCTTTTTCTTCCGCGCGGGAAGGGAGAGCCGAAATGACACACCGCGCCGCCCCCCCGGTCACCGCCGGCATCCATCTGTTTGCAGGACTGCTCGCCGCACTGGCCGCCGCTACACCGCCCCAACCCGCCGCCGCCCAGAACCCGATCGAGCTCGAAGGCCTGGTGGTCACCGCGAACCGCTGGGCCGAGCCCGCCTGGACCGTGGCTGCCCACGCCACCGTCATCGAAGGGATCGAACTGCGCCGCGCCGGGATCGAGTACGTCGCCGACGCGCTCCGGCGCGTGCCGGGGATGGCGGTCGTGCGGGGCGGCTCCTTCGGGGCGGTCACCTCGGTCTTTCTGCGGGGCGGCGAGTCGGACTACGTCCAGGTGCTCGTCGACGGCGTCCCCGTGAACGAGCCGGGCGGCGCCTTCGACTTCGGTTCGCTGTCCACCGACAACATCGAGCGCATCGAGATCATCCGGGGACCCGGCTCGGCGCTGTACGGGTCGGATGCGGTGAGCGGCGTCATCCAGATCTTCACCCGCCGGGGCGCGGGTCCCGCCCGGGCCAGCGCGTCCTTTCAGGCGGGCAGCTTCGCCACGCGCCGCTGGCAGGGCAGCCTCTCGGGCGGAACCGACGCCCTCTCCTACGCCTTCTCACTGGGCCGCAAGGACACCGACGGCATCCTCGACTACAACAACGAGCACCACCGCACCACCTTCACCGGCCGGGTGCAGGGACGGCTCGGACCGCGCGCCGACGCCGCCCTCGGCGTCCGCTACGACGACCAGCGCTTCCACTTCCCCACCGACGGCTCCGGCGCGCTCGTCGACCGAAACGCCTATTCCTACGGCGACGCCCTCACCCTGCACCTCGACGCGGGCCGCCGCTGGAGCGACGCCTTCGAGACGCGCGTCACCTTCGACGTCCACGAGACCGACCGCGGCAGCGACGACGCCCCCGACGGCCCGGCCGACACCCTCGGGTTCTTCGGCTACACCAACCTGAACGACATCCGCAGGACCGGGACGGGCGTCCGGGCAGTCTGGCGTTCGCCCGCCGGCACCGCGCTCGCCGCCGGATACGAGCTGGAGCAGCAGTCCATCCGCGCGTTCAGCCGATCCTTCTCCCAGTACGGACCGAGCGCGTCCAACTCCGAGAACGACCGCCGCAATCACGCGGGCTACACCCAGCTGTCGTGGCAGCGGGGCGGCCTGGCGGTCAACGGCGGCGTGCGCACGGAGAGCAACGAGCGCTTCGGCACCGCGGCCACCTGGAAGGCCGGCGCGGCCTGGCAGTCCCCTTCCGGGTGGACGCGCCTGCGGGCGGCGGCCGGGACCGGCATCAAGGAGCCGACCTTCTTCGAGACCTATGCCGCCGGGTTTACCAGGGGGAACCCCGATCTCGAACCGGAACATTCCACCAGCTTCGAGGCGGGACTGGACCAGGATCTGGGCGGCGGCGCCCGCCTCTCGCTCACGGGCTTCAGCCAGAGCTACCGTGACCTGATCCAGTACACCTTCTCGCCGCCGGCGCAGGGCGGCCCCAACTACTACAACGTGGCGAAGGCGCGGTCCCGGGGCGTCGAGGCGGAGGGGGCCGCGGACGCCGGTCCGGTGCGGCTGACCGCCAACTACAGCTGGCTGGACACCGAGGTCGAGGATGCCGGATTCCATGAGGGGCCGGGGGCGACCTTCGTGGAGGGCGAACCGCTGCTCAGGCGGCCGAAGCACACCGCTGCGGCGTCCGCGGCCTTCCGGGTGGCTGACGCGTTGGGGCTGGAGGTCGCCCTGCGCCACACGGGCGAACGCGCGGACCGTGACTTCTCCACGTTCCCGGCGACGCCGGTCACGCTGACGGCGTACACCGTGATCGATCTGTCGGCGGAGATCGAGGTCGCCGCCGCGCGGGCCGGACGGCCGGGCTTCACCATGACCCTTCGGGCCGAGAACCTGGCCGGCGCCGAGTACGAGGAGGTATGGGGATTCGCTGCGCCGGGACGTGGGGTGTACGTGGGCGGGAGGGTGGGACTCGGCGGGGGCGGGTGAGGCGTTGACCGTTTGGTGACGGCGCTCCGCGACATTCAACCCGGAAGTTTGGCCACTCCGTATGCTTCAGAGTATATTTCCGAGTATTCGTTCACGGAAGGCCGGAAACAGCGTCGCATGGACCTCACCGACATACTCCGCAGGCCCGAGGGCAAGACGCTCGAATTCAAGCGGGATCTGTCCTCGCCCCAGGGATTCCTGCGCACCGCGGCCGCCTTCGCCAACACCGCCGGCGGCACCGTCGTCGTCGGCGTCGCGGACCGCACGAGGGCCGTCCGTGGAGTCGACAACCCCCTCGACCTGGAGGAACGCGCCGCCAATCTGATCAGCGACTCGATCCAGCCCAGGCTCCTGCCGGACATCGAGGTGATCGGATTCCGTGACCGCCAGCTCCTCGCGGTCCGGGTCTATCCCAGCGCGTCGCGGCCGCACTTTATCAAGCGTGCGGGCCGCCGGAGCGGTACCTACGTCCGCGTGGGCTCCACCAACCGGCAGGCCGACGCACAGATGATCGCCGAGATGCAGCGGTTCGCCATCGGCGAGTCCTTCGACGAGTGGCCGATGCCGGAAGCAAACTCTGAAGCGCTCGACTTCCGAGCCGCTTCCGAGTCCTTCGCACCCGTGCGGAAGCTCACGCGCGGGAACCTGGAGACCCTCCGCCTGCTGACCCGCCACCAGGGCCGGCCTGTGCCGACGGTCGGCGGCATGCTCCTCTTCGGACGCGCCCGGCTCGACCACTTCCCCGACGCGTGGATCCAGGCGGGGCGCTTCGCGGGAAAGGACAAGTCGGCCATCCTCGATCATGTGCGCCTCGACATGCCCCCGATCCGGGCCATCGAGGAAGCGGTGGCGTTCGTCGAGAAGCACTCCCTGCGCGGGGCCGTCATCGGCCGCGTGCGCCGGCGCGACCGCTGGAGCCTTCCCCCCGAAGCGGTGCGGGAAGCGATCGTCAACGCCGTCGTGCATGCGGACTACTCGCAGCGGGGCGCCCCGATCCGGATTTCGATCTTCGACGACCGGCTGGAGGTCGAGAACCCGGGCCTGCTTCCCTTCGGCCTCACCCTGGAGGACCTTCCGCGCGGTGTCTCCAAGCTGCGCAACCGCGTGCTCGGCCGGGTCTTCCACGAGTTGGGGCTGGTCGAACAGTGGGGCAGCGGGGTGCAGCGGATGATCTCCGCGTGCCGCGACGACGGCCTGGCGCCGCCCGTGTGGGAGGAACTGGGCTTCCGCCTGCGCGTGACGCTGCGCCCCGGCTCCGCCAGGCCGCCGATCATCGACCCGAGGGACCAGTCGATCCTCGACCTCCTCGACACCGGCGAGGGGCACGGAACCCGCGCCATCGCCGAGGCGATCGGCCTCTCCACCCGCTCCACCCGCACCCGCCTGGCCCGCCTCGTCCAGCGGGGCCTGGTGCGAGAGGTCGGGACCAGCCCGAACGACCCGAGGCGCAGATACCTGATCGGGCTCGACTGAGTGGCAGCCACCCCACGCGCACGGCCTTTCCCCACCCCACCCCACCCGGCTACTCTACCTCTGCCAGACACCCCCACAATTGCAGTCCAAACCGCCGAGGAACGCCATGACCGCAGGCCTTACCGCCATTTCCGCACGCCGATTCGCGGCTACCGCCGCCGCCCTCGCCCTCACCGCCCTGGCCGCGCCCCAACACCCCGCCGCCGCCCAGCTCACCTCCCCGGAAGAGCAGTTCGGCTACCGCCTCGGCACCGACTACCAGCTCGTCAACTACGAGGGCCTCACCGACTACTGGCACGTCCTCGCCGAGCAGTCGGACCGCATGACGCTGGAGTCGATCGGCAAGACCTCCGAAGGGCGCGAGCAGTGGATGGCGACCATCACCTCGCCCGCCAACCGGCCCAACCTCGACCGCTACAAGGAGATCGCGCAGCGGCTCGCGCACGCGGAGGGCGTCGGCGAGGAAGAGGCTCGCGCACTCGCCGCCGAGGGCAAGGCCGTCATCTGGATCGACGGCGGCCTCCACGCGACCGAGGTGCTCGGCATCCAGCAGCTCATGGAGCTCGTGTGGCAGATGGTCAGCCGCGACGACGCCGAGACGATGCGCTTCCTCGATGACGTCATCCTCCTCGCCACGCACGCCAACCCGGACGGCCACGCCCTCGTCGCCAACTGGTACATGCGGCACGACGATCCCCTCGAGCGCACCACCCAGGGCGTCCCGGTCCTCTACAACAAGTACGCCGGGCACGACAACAACCGCGACTTCTACATGGCCTCGCTCGCCGAGAGCGAGAACATGAACCGCGTGGTCTACCGCGAGTGGTTCCCGCAGATCGTCTACAATCACCACCAGACCGGCCCGCAGGGCACCGTCATGTTCGCCCCGCCCTTCCGCGACCCGCCGAACCACAACCTCGACCCCATCATCATCACCAGCCTCGACCAGGTCGGCTCGGCGATGCACCACCGCTTCGTCGTCGAGGGCAAGGGCGGCACCACCATGCGCCGCGGCGCCAGCTACTCCACCTGGTGGAACGGCGGCCTGCGCACCACGCCCTACTTCAAGAACATGATCGGCCTCCTCACCGAGACGATCGGCCACCCGACCCCCATCGAGATCCCCTTCCTCCCCAACCGCCAGATCAGCCACGCGGACCTGCCGCTGCCGGTCACCCCGGGCATGTGGCACTTCCGCCAGTCGGTCGACTATTCGCAGACCGCCAACCGGGCCGTCCTCGACTACGCGTCGCGCAACCGCGAGCACCTGCTCTTCAACATCTGGCGCATGGGGATGAACTCGATCGAGCGCGGCAGCCGCGACGCCTGGACGGTCCTGCCCAACTGGATCGACCAGGTCGCCGAGGACGTCGGCCCGCGCGGCTCCCTCGACGACTACGAGGCCCACCTGCGCGACCCCGCAAAGCGCGACGCCCGCGGCTACATCCTCCCGTCCGACCAGCGCAGCTTTTCCACCGCCACGCGCTTCGTGAACACGCTGCTCAAGAACGGCGTCACCGTCCACCAGGCCACCGACGACTTCAACGTCGGGGGCAAGGACTACCCCGCCGGCTCCTACGTCGTCGTCACCGCGCAGGCATTCCGGCCGCACGTGATCGACATGTTCGAGCCGCAAAACCACCCCAACGACTTCCAGTACCCGGGCGGCCCCCCGATCGCCCCCTACGACAACGCCGGCTGGACCCTCGCGCTGCAGATGGGCGTCGAGTTCGACCGCATCCTCGACGGCTTCAGCGGCCCCTTCCAGCCGATCCCCTGGCTCGCCGAGCCCCGGCCCGGCACCGTTGCCGGCGCGGATTCGCCCGCCGGATACGTGGTCGATCACGTCAACGCGGCCTTCACCGCCGTCAACCGCATTCTCGCGAGCGGCGGTCAGGTGTTCTGGATTGAAGAGACGTTCGACGCGGCGGGCACTTCGTTCGAGCCGGGCGCCTTTTTCATCCCTGCTGCCGCCGCCACGCGGTCGGAGCTGGAAGATTGGGCCACCCAGCTGGGCCTCTCCTTTCATGCCGTCGCGGCGGCCCCCGCGTCCACCTTCGAGCTGACCCACGCGCGGGTCGGCCTCTGGGACCGCTACGGCGGCTCGATGCCGTCCGGCTGGACCCGCTACGTGCTGGAGGACTTCGAGTTCAACTTCGAGGTCATCTACCCGCCCGACATCGATGCGGGCAACCTGAACGACCGCTTCGACGTCATCGTCCTGCCCGACGGCGCCATGGGCGGCGGCCGCGGGTTCAGCTTCGGCGGCCCCGGCGAGGAGTTCCTGGCCACCCTGCCGGACTCGCTGCGCGGCCGCGTCGGGTCGCTCTCCAGCGAGACCAGCGTCCCCGCGCTGCGCGAGTTCGTCGAGAACGGCGGCGCCGTCGTCGCCGTCGGCACGTCCACGCGGCTCGGCCAGGAGTTCGGCCTCCCCCTCACCAGCTTCCTCGTCGACGCCGACGGCAACGGGCTCAGCCGGGACGACTACTTCACCCCCGGCTCGATCCACGACATCCGCGTCGAGCACGGCAGCCCCATCACCCACGGCCTCGGCGAGCGCATGCACGTGCTGCACAGCCACAGCCCCGTCTACCAGATCGGCGACGGCGCGATGAACGTGCGCCGCCTGGCCTGGTACGACTCGGCGACTCCGCTCGTGAGCGGCTGGGCCTGGGGCCAGCACCACCTCGAAGGCGGCACCAGCATGATCGAGGCCGACGTCGGCGCCGGGAAGCTCTTCCTCTTCGGGCCCAAGATCACCTTCCGCTCGCAGCCCCACGGCACCTTCCCGCTCCTCTTCAACGGGATTCACTACGGGGCGGCGAAGCGGCGAGGGCCGGTGAGTTGACGGAGGAGGAAGCGGGCGCGGCGGCGGGCGGGCCGGACGGAGGAGCGGGCGAGTCGGGCGGAGGCCCGGGACCGGCGGACGGGTTGTCTCTGGACGCCGCGGGTTCCGTGGGCGAGGCTGCCACGGGCCCGACCGGAGCGCCGAGCGGCGCCGCCGGTAATCCCTTCGCGGGTTTGCGGACGATCTCGGTCATCCCCTGGATGATCTTCGTCACCCTCATCCTCTACGCCGCCCTTCACATCCTTTCCCTCTTTACGCCGCTGAACCTGGGGGATCCGTCGCAGGCAGAGGTCGCCGGGATGGCGGCGGGCTACGGGGCTCTCGCGGGATGGCTGCTGTGGGTTTGCCGGCGCGCGGGGGTGGACATCCGGCGGCTCGTTGGGAGCGTGCCGGAAGGGTACAGCTGGGGGACGACGCTGCTGCTGCTGGCCGCCACGATGGCGTTCTCGCTGGGGTCGTGGTTCGTGTTCGCGTACGGGCTGTCGGTGGTCTCGCCCGGAGTGCTCGAATTCCTGGTCGAAGCCCTGGCGACGCCCCTCGCTCCATCGCTGCTGTACCAGCTGGCCATGCCGATCCTGGTCGTGGTTGCCGCGCCGCTGCTGGAGGAGGTGGCGTTCCGCGGGGTGCTGCTCAACCGCTGGAGCCACAAGTGGGGAGTCGGCAGGGCCGTGATCGCGACATCCTTCGTCTTCGGCTTCCTGCACGCGAATCCGGTGGGGATCACCGCCGTCGGCATCGTCGCCGCCCTGCTGTACCTGCGGACTCGGACGCTGATCGTCCCCATCGTCTTCCACGCCGCGAACAACCTGCTGGCCACGATCGGCGGGTACGCCTTCGAGACCGGCGAAGCCTTCGATGTCGGCGGAGCCTTCGATGTCGCCGCCGAGATGCAGGAGATCCAGCAATCGGGGCTGCTTGGGATCGGCCTGGTCGCGGTCACGCTGCCGGTGCTGATCTGGTACATGCGGCGCCACTGGCCGGAACGGGAGGCGGAGCTGCCGTACGGTTCGGGTGGCTGAGATCGGCGTGTTTTACGTAAATTGTGTAATGTATGTAAAATGCGTAATGCCATCCCGGTAGGAGAGGATTGACCCGTGCCGGATTCACGCGTCGTGAGTGCCACCGAGGCCGTCAGGAAGTTCAGTGCGATCGTGGCTCAGGTGCGTGAGGAGGGGGCGGTGTTCGTGGTGGAGAGGAGCGGGAAGCCGGTGGCGCGGATCGGTCCCGCCGCGAAGCGGTCGCTCACCGGCGGGGAGTTCGCGGCCCTGGTTCGGGCCGGCGGGCACGCTGAAGCCGGTGACCCCCCCGGGGGGGGGCACGACTATTGCCGCGCGGTCGAGGACGGGATCGCGTTCCTGAACCGTTCGGAGGTTCCGAAGACGCCTTGGGCATACTGATCGACTCCAGCGTCCTGATCGCCGCGGAGCGGGGCGACCTGGATGTGGACCGGGTGTTCGACGCGCCGGACCGGCAGGACGAACCGGTGGCGATCGCCGCCGTCACGGCGTCCGAGATGCTTCACGGCGTGCACCGGCTCGGGGGCGTGGCGAGGGTCAGGGCCGAGGCCTTCGCCCGGCGGTGGCTCGATGCGCTGCCCGTGCTCCCCTTCGATCCGGACGTGGCCCGGGTCCACGCCACGCTCGGCGCCCAGCTGGCGGCCGCGGGAACGCCCATCGGCGCCCACGACCTGCTGATCGCGGCCACCGCCGTTCACCACGGCTACCGGATGGCCACCCGGGACCGGCGCAGCTACCGCCGCATCGAAGGGCTTGAGGTCGAGTACTGGTGAGATCGCAACCTCCAGGTACGCCCCGACCCGGGACGCGCAAAGCCGGGGCAGCTTGACACGCGTCGCCGCCATCGACGCCGGGTCGAACGCGATCCGCTTCGTCGCCGCCGACTTCGAGGGGACGTCGTCCTGGGAGGTCGTGCACAAGATCAGGGCACCGGTGCGGCTGGGGCATGGCGTGTTCACCGACGGCAGGCTGGATGAGCGCACGATGGACGAAGCCGTGGGAGCGTTCCGGAGCTTCCGGCACCAGATCGACTCCCTGGGCGTGGAGAGGTTCCGGGCGGTCGCCACGAGCGCGACCCGTGAAGCCGCCAACCGGGACCTGTTCCTGGAGCGTATCCGCGCGGCGACCGGCATCGGCCTCGAGCCGATCAGCGGGGCCGAGGAGGCGCGCCTTGTCCACATGGCGGTGCGAAGCCTGGTGGACCTCTCGCATGGGCGCTGGATCCTGGTCGACCTGGGCGGAGGCAGCGTCGAAATCTCCCTTGTCGACGACAGCGGAATCCTGTGGAGCGAGTCGTACCGGGTGGGCACGGTGCGCCTCCTCGAAACCCTCGCCGCGACGCGCGGCTGCCACGACTCGCTGCGGCAGTGGGTCCGGCGCCAGCTCGCGGCCCTCACCATCCCCCCGCCCCACAGCTACCCCGGACCGACCACCTTCGCGGCCACCGGCGGCAACATCGAAGCCATCGCCCGGCTCGCACTCAGCTACGTGGATCGCAGCGAGCCGGCCCTGCTCCCCCTCAACCGCGTCGATGCGGTGATCCAGCTCCTGACGGCGATGACCGTCCGGGAACGGATCGACGAACTGCGCCTGCGCCCCGACCGCGCCGACGTGATCCTCCCCGCCGCGCTGGTGTACCGCTACTTCGCAAAGCTGGTGCAGGCCGAGCGGATCGTGGTGCCGGGCGTGGGGGTGAAGGAGGGGGTGCTGCTGGACGTGGCTACTTCCTTACGGCGAGATACCGTATCTCCTGGATGGCAACAGACAGCCCCGCGAGGCTGATCGGATCCTCCGCCGCCACCTCGTTCAGGATTTCGTGGAACCGGCCCAGGCGCGAATCGGACTCGCCGTAGCCCAGGACGCCGGCAAGGGCGTCGTCGCCTGCGATCGCGCTCTCGGTGAGGTTGCGGCGGATCGCGCCCAGGTCCTGCACCAGGCCGAGCGCCCAGCGCTGCTGCCACCGGCTGTCACCCCGGGACTGCTCGATCGAGCGCATCAGCCAGGGGATCCGGAGCTCCTCGGTGACCCAGTAGTACACCCTGGCGGCGCGGACCGGATCGGTGTCCGTCGTGCGCGCCAGCCGCAGGATCTCAAGCAGGTGGTCGAGGAAGCGCAGCCCGACCAGGTTGCGCACGAACGCCTCGTCGTCCACCGCCGACATGCCGTCCGACACCCGCCTGTCGAAGTCTTCGCGGTCCTCGCCCGCGACGATCTCGTGGAACTTCTGGCGGAGCGCGCCGAGGCCGTTGAGGCTGCCCTGGATGAGTGCGGTCGTGGACTCGGCGGGATCGCAGTTGGTCAGCACCCATCGGGTCGTGCGCTCCAGTACGCGTGACAGCGCCATCGTCCAGCGGTAGATGACCGCGGTGGGCACGACCCCCTCGCGCGAACGGATCTCGCTGAGCAGCAGGCGATGCTGCGTGAGCTTGGCCGCCACCAGCCAGGCGCGCGCGACCTCGGTGGGCTCGCGGCCCGCCTCCCGCGACAGCCGGTCGATGAAGGTCGACCCCATGAGGTCCACGAGGTCGTTGGTCATCTGGCATGCGACGATCTCGCGCCGCAGCCGGTGGTTGACGGCTCTGTCCCTCCCCACGACGCGAACGGCTTCGAAGGGGAAGTAGTCGAGGAAGTAGTCGGCCGTCGTCGGATCGTCGGGCAGGTCGGAGGAGAGGAGGGCGGCCTTGAGGTGCAGCTTGGCGTAGGAGAGCAGGACGGAGAGTTCCGGGCGCGTGAGCGACTGATGCCGTTCCTTCCGGGAGCTGAGTTCGTCCCACGACGGGAGCCCCTCCGCGTCGCGGTCCAGCAGGCCCGACCGGGTCAGGTGCGTCATCAGCGCCCAGAACCGGTCGACGTTGCGGCGGGCCCGGTACTCGTCGAAGGAGACGGCCTGGCACTGCGACTCGTTGTCCTGCAGGACGAGGGCGGCCACGGCGTCGGTCAGGCGGTCGACGAGTGCGTTGCGCTCGTCCCGGGTGACCTCGCCGGTGTTCAGCACCTCGTTCAGGAGGATCTTGAGGTTCACCTCGCGGTCGGAGAGGTTGACGCCGCCGGAGTTGTCGAGCGCGTCGGTGTTGATGCGGCCGCCGTGCAGCGCGTACTCGACCCGCGCGGCCTGCGTGAAGCCGAGGTTGCCCCCCTCGCCGACGACCTTCGCGCGCAGGTCGCTCGTGTCGATGCGGACCGCGTCGTTGGAGGCGTCGCCCGCGTCGGCGTGGCTCTCGTGGCCGGCCTTCACGTAGGTGCCGATCCCGCCGTTCCAGAGCAGGTCGACGGGGGCCTTCAGGACCGCGCGGATGAGGCTCTCGCCGTCCAGGGTCGCCTCGTCGTCGGCCAATCCCAGCGCCTCTCGTGCCTCGGGGGTGAGGTCGACGGACTTCACCCCGCGCGGGACGATCATGCCTCCGGTCGAGAGCAGGGAGCGGTCGTAGTCGTCCCACGACGAGCGGGGCAGCTCGAAGAGGCGCTCGCGCTCCCGGAAGGTCGCAGCGGGATCGGGGTCGGGATCGATGAAGACGTGGCGGTGATCGAAGGCCGCGACGAGACGGATGCACGGCGAGAGGAGCATGCCGTTGCCGAACACGTCGCCGCTCATGTCGCCGATGCCCGCGACGGTGAAGGGCTGGTTCTGGATGTCGCGTCCCATCTCGCGGAAGTGGCGCTTGACCGACTCCCAGGCGCCGCCGGCGGTGATCCCCACCTTCTTGTGGTCGTAGCCGTTCGAGCCGCCGGATGCGAAGGCGTCGTCGAGCCAGAAGCCGTACTCGGCGGCGATCGCGTTGGCGGTGTCGGAGAAGGGCGCCGTGCCCTTGTCGGCGGCGACCACGAGATACGGATCGAAGCCGTCGTAGCGGATGACGCCCTCCGGGGGCCCGCCGTCGCCACCAAGGTTGTCGGTGATGTCGAGCAGGCCGCGCATCAGCGTGCGGTACTGCTCCTTCGCCTCACGGGCCATGGCCTCGCGATCCGCAAAGGACCTGAGGCAGACGAAGCCGCCCTTCGAGCCGCTCGGCACGATGACCGCGTTCTTCACCACCTGCGTGTTGACGAGGCCCAGCACCTCGGTGCGGAAATCATCGGGGCGGTCGGAATGGCGGATGCCTCCGCGCGCCACCGGAGCGCCCCGCAGGTGGATCCCCTCCATGCGCGATGAGCGCACCCACACCTCGTACTTGAGCCGGCTCCTGGAGACGGCCTGCAGCTCCTCCGAGTCGAACTTGAAGGAGACGTAGGGGACGCCGCCCGACCTGCGCGTCGGGGTGCAGCCGCCGCCCAGATAGTAGTTGGTACGAATCGTCGAGAGAATGACGGTCTGGTAGGCCCGCAGCGCCCGGTCGTGCGCAAGCGAACTCACGCCGACAAGCTCGGCCGCGAGCTCGGACTTCAGCTCGGCCACCTTCTTGCCCCGCTCCTCGCTGCCGGGGTCGAAGCGCACCTCGAAGAGCCGGAAGAGCAGCTGCCCGATCCTCGGATAGCTGTCCAGGGCCGTCGGCAGCACCTGCCGGCTCGGGATCGCTCCGATCTGGAAGGCGTAGCTCGCGTAGGCGCGCAGGACCTCCACCTCGCGCCAGGACATCCCGGCGCGCTGGACCAGGCGGTTGAACCGGTCGTTGGTGGCATCGCCCGCCCGCACGGCCAGAATCGTCTCCGACAGGACCTCGCCGCGGCCTTCGACATCCACCGGCTCCCCGTCCCCCGTCTGTACGTCGAAGCTGTAGATGACCGAGTCCTCCTGCCCGTCCTCGCGCAGGTCGAAGGGCGACACCGCGATCACGCGCAGGCCGCAGTTCTCCAGCACCGGCATGAAGTCCGACAGGATGATCTGGTGATTCCTGATGTAGACCTTGAGTTCGGTGTGCTCTCCCCCGGAATCGAAGAAGCGGACGGACTCGGTGCGTCCCTCCGCGCGCATCGCCTCCAGTTCCTGGATGTCGCGGATCGCGAGGGCGGGGTCGTTGGCGGCCTTGTACTCGGGCGCGAAGGAGCGCTCGTAGTGGCGGGCGAGGCGGCGGGCCTCGTCGGTGGGGCGCTCCTCGTCCAGCAGGTCGCGTACCTCGTCGAACCACGACCGCGTGAGGTCGGCGACCGTCGACCGCAACTCCTCCGCGTCGACCTCGGCCAGCCTGGCCGGGGGACCGCCCAGGTAGAAGTGGAGGCGGGCCTGGTCGCCCGCGCTCATGGCCAGATGATAGTTCAGGATCTCGGCCGCATACCGGTCCACCAGCCACCCTTCCAGCTCGCGCCGGAAGCTCCCCGAAAAGCGGCTTCGCGGCAGCACGACCATGATCGACACGCCGCGTCCGAGGGCGTCGCGCCGCACCGAGACGAAAACCTCGGCGGTGTTGTAGCGGATCAGGATGGTGCGGATGTCCTTCGCGATCTCGTCCGCCGAAGCCAGGAACAGCTCCTCCTTGGGCAGCGAACCGAAGATCGTGATGACTTCCTTGTAGTCGTGCGACCCCTCGGCCAGCCCCGAACGCTCGAGGATCGTCTCGAGCTTCTGGCGCAGGATCGGGATGTCCTGGGCGGGTTCGGAGTAGGCCTGCGAGGTGAACAGCCCCAGGAAGCGGTGCTCGCCGGCCACGGACCTGTCGGCGCGCACCCTTTTCACCCCGACGTAGTCCATGCGCGCCCGGCGATGGACCGTTGACTCGGCGTTGGTCTTGCTGATGATGAGAATCGGGCCGGAGATGGCGCGCTCGCGCATTCCGGAACTCAGCTGGCTGACCGGAACGGGATGCGCGAAGGTCGACCCTCCTTCATTCTGGAGGATCCCGAGGCCTGAGCCGGGCGCGACCATGACGCAGGGCTCGCCGCCGGGCTCAACCGGCTCGAAGGTGTAGTAGCGGTATCCGAGGAAGACGAATCCGCCGTCGCGGAGCCAGCGCAGGAAGGCCTGGATCTCGCGGAACTCGGAGCGGCTGCCGCGCAGGTCGCGCATGCGGAAGCTCAGCTCGGACACGACATCGCCGATCTTGTCGACCATCAGCCCGAAATCGTCGGTCGCCTTGACGACATCCTCGAGGCGGCGCCTGGTCTCGTCGCGCAGCGAGTCGAGCACCTCCTGGTCCTCGGCCCGGGATATCTCCGCGTAGACCATCGACTCGGTGCGGTGGCGTTCGCCGGGTGGGTGCAGGTCGACGATCGTGCCGTCCTCGTCCCGGTCCACCATCATGAGCGGATAGACGATGTGCGCGATCCTGCGCTCGGCGGAGTGGAGGAACTCGCGGATCGTGTCCACGATGAAGGGCCGCTCGGAGACGTTGGTCCGCACCACCGTGACGGGCGCGTACCAGCCGGCATCCTCCTGCCTCGGGTTGATCACCTCCACGTCGACCCGGTCGGGACGGCTCCGGTCCAGGAAGCGGAAGGAGTTCAGGCACATGTGCGCGAGGTTGTCCGTCCCCCTCTCCTCGATCAGGTCCGTCGGGGCCTTGCCGAGGAAGAAGGGGACGAACTTCTCGAGGAGCCGGAAGCGGTCGTCGGCCACCTCCGCCCGAAGCACCGCGAGCACATCCCGGATCGCCCGCATCTTCTCCGGCGAGTCCGCTCCGGGCGCGGCCGGACTCCCGGCTTCTTCGGAGGCTCCGAGCGATGTCACTGCCATGGGCAACCAGTCTCGACTCTGGAGTGATCGACAGCGGCCGCGGCGGCGACCCGGGAGATCCACAGGGCGATCGTTGAAGCAAAAGCTTACCCAACCCCCCCGCATCCCGCCAGACGTTACTTTATGGGATTGCGCCCATCCAGTTCCCGGAGCCCATCGTGCGCTTCCTTCACATCGCCGATGTACATCTGGATACGCCGTTCGCGGGCCGGTCACAGGCCGTGCGCGCGCACCTTCGCCGTGCCTCCCTGACCGCTCTGGGCCGGGCGGTCGCGGCCGCGGTCGACGAAGGCGTCGACGCCGTGCTCATTGCCGGCGACCTCTTCGACGGGGCCTATCCGTCCTTCGAGACCGAACGCTTCCTCCTCGCGCAGATGGAGCTGCTCTCCGGCGCCGGCATCCAGGTCGTCTACGCCACCGGGAATCACGACCCCGGCGAGGGCTCCCGCGCGGGTGATCTCGCCTGGCCCGGCTCGGTGAGCGTCATCGCGGCGGCCTCGCCGCAGACGGTTGCGGTCACCGGACGGAACGGCGAGACGGTCGGCCATGTGACCGCCGCCGGCCACGCGACCGCGCGAGAGACCCGGGACCTCTCGCGGCTGCTGGAGCCCGTGCGCGGGACCGGCCTGCCGCAGGTGGCGCTGCTCCACACGCAGGTCGCCTGGAGCGGGGCCGATCGCGTCCACGGTCCCTATGCGCCCTCCAGCCTGGACCGTCTGCGGGCCGCCGGCTTCCACTACTGGGCCCTCGGCCACGTGCACGCCCGCCAGCAGCTCTCCGGCGACCCGCCCGTCCATTACAGCGGCAGCCTCCAGGGGCGGAACCCCGGAGAGACCGGCGCGAAGGGCGGCCTGCTGGTCGATCTGGGCGATCCGGCCGCCCCGGTCGTCGAATTCAGGGAGTTCTCGCCGGTCCGGTGGGAGAAGCTCACGGTGGACACGCTGGGAGAAGCGCGGACGCTGGCCGAGGTCGTCGCCCAGGCTGCAGCCGCGTGGGAGGCTGCGCGCGAGGCCGAGCCGGGCGCGGAGGGCACCGAGTGGATGGTGGCGGTGGAGCTGGCGGGACCCTCGCCGCTCTGGCGGCAGCTGCGCGATGCCCGCGAACTGGAGACGATCGCGGACGAGCTCGCCGGGCAGCTGGGCGCGGTTGGCGTCGAGGCGCGGAGCGCGAAGGTGCACCCCCGCGTGCGCGTCGAGGAGCACCTGGAGCGCCGTGATGTGCTCGGCGCCACGCTGCAGCTCGCGCGGGCCGTGATGGCGGGCACCGAGACGCTGGACCTGTCGGAAGCCGACCTGGCCGGATTCGATTCCCGGCGCGAAGCGACGCTTTCATCGTACCTGCAACGCCTGGTCGAGGGCGGAAGCGAGGAAATCCTGGTTCAAATGCTCGACCCCGAGGAACTTTCCGAGTGAGATTCGAGTCCATTCACATCGCCCGCTACGGATGTCTGACAGGTCTTCAGACGCCGGATCCACTGCCGTCGATCGTCGTGGTCCTGGGTCCCAACGAGAGCGGGAAATCGACCTTCTTTTCCTTCCTCACCAATCTCCTCTACGGCTTTCGCCCCGCCACCGCCGAGGGCCACCCGTACACGCCCTGGTCCGGCGGCAGCCCCGAGGGCTTTGCGCGCATCCGCCTGGATGACGGCACGGCCGTGGAGCTCGAGCGCCGGCTGGCGTCGGCCGGCCGGGGCAGGGCGACGATCAACGGGGTCGCCGAAGACATCCGCAACCGGGCCCTGGCCGCGACCGATCATGTGAACCGGGGCATCTTCCGCCATGTCTACGCGCTCACCCTCGCCGAGCTGGCCAGCCTCGAGGGCGAGAGCTGGAACATCGTGCAGGACCGCCTGGTCGCGGCGCTCGGCATGAGGGGCCTGAAGCCGGCCCGCGAGGTGGCGGCGCAGTTCGAAGGCGAGGCGAACCGGCTGTGGCGGCCCGACAACCGGGGACGCCCGCGCTTCCGCGTCCTGCAGGACGAATTGACCGCCCTGAACGAACGCAGGCGCGAGGCGGTGGCACTGGACCGGACGCTGCGGGAGCGGGTGGCGGAGAAGGCGGGGGCCGAGCAGGAGCTCGATGCGCTGCGCGAAGAAAGGCGGGCCGCACGGGTGCGTCGCGAGGTCCTGGAGCACCGGATCGGACGTCTCCTCCCCCTGCGCCGCGCGATCCTCCGGATCGAGGACCTGCGGCACACTGCCGGTGTCGTCGAGGAGCTCGAGGACCTGCCGACCGATCCCCAGGGCCATCTGGAGTCGCTCCGGGCCAGGCATCTGGAGGCGGGCGTGCGCGTCGAGAAACTCGAGCGCGAACTCGCCGTTTGCCGGGAGACGATCGACGCCTACGCCGAGGGGGGCGAGGCCGCGATCGTGAGGGACGGGGAGCGCGTTCGCCGTGCGGCGAGGCTGGCGGCGGAGATGACCGAGCTGCAGCGCCACGCCGCGGTCGCCGAGGAGGACGTGGCGCACATGACCGCCCGCTGCGACGAGCAGAGTGCGTCGCTGTTCTCCGCTCCCTGGCCCGAAGTCTCGCTCGAGGCCCTCCTGGCCGTGCCGGCAACGTCGCTCTTCGAGACCGTACGCGGCTACGAGGCCGCCCGCGCCAGGCTGGCGGTCGAAGAGGACGAGGAGCGCGAACGCGACCCGATGCGTCTTCCGGCCGCGATGCGACCCGGCCGCGCGGGGCTTGTCACCGGGGTGATGCTGCTGGCCGCGGCACTGGGCCTGGCGGCGTGGCCCGTCCTGTACCCGAATACCGTCCTGTCGCTCGGAGCCACGACGATCCCCGCGACCGCCGCCGTGAGCGCGTCACTCCTCCTGGGAGCGACCGGCATCATCCTGCTCATCCTGCGCCTGCAAGCCGGGCGCCGTTACCGGCAGTTCCAACGCGCGGTCACCGCCGCCGAGAAGCAGAGGGCGCTCAGGGTCAAGAGGCTCGGGCTTCGGGTGAGAGACACGAGGAACGCGGTCACCGACATGGTTGCCGACCTTCCCATCGCTCCCCGACTGCTCGAGGCGCCGAGCCTGGACCTGCCGACCGGGATCGAGCGGATGGCCGAACTGGCCGACCGCCTGGGCGAGCGCAAGCGGGTCCTGGGCGAGCGGCAGGACCGGGTCCGGATCACCGCCGCCGAAATCCGCGAGACGAGAGAATGGGTGGCGGCTCGCGCGGGCGCCGACGCGGAAGCCGAACTCGGTGGTCTCACCGGGGTTCTGGAGAAGGCGCTCAAAGACCGCGAGCGTGCCGTCCTGGCCAGAGAGCACCTGGACCGGCTGAAGGGCGAGCTTGCGGATGCGGTCGCGAAGAGCGAGGCGGCCACCCGCGAGCGCGACGCATTCGTGTCGCGGCTGGCTGCCCTGGGAGACGGGGACGCGGACTCGGGAGCCGCATCGGCCGCCGCGAGGCTCGATGCGTTGCGCCGCGCCGGGGACCTGAGGGAGGAGCTGGAGAGGGAGAACGCGGACCTCGACGAAATGGCGGGCGGAATCGCCGCCGCCGAGGCGGAGGGGGAGGAGTGGGAAGACCTGCCGGAGAGGCTGGACGCGGCGGTCGCCCACCGCGACGGTCTGGCCGAGCGTTCGGAGGCGCTGCGGGCGGCGATCGGGAGACTCGAGAGCGAAATCGCCCACCTCCGCAAGGGCGAGACGGTGGACGCGGTCGACGGACGGATCGAGCTGGTCCGGGGCCGGATGCAGGAGGCGAGGGAAGGCCGCGACCGCGCGTTCGTCCTCGCGCGCCTGACGCGGGAGGCGGATCGGCGCTTCCGCGAGGAGAATCAGCCCGAACTGCTGCTGCGGGCCGGGCGATACCTCAGGCAGGTGACGCACGGCCGCTATGACCGCATCGAGATGGGCGATGCCGGAGACGAGAGCTTCTACCTCCGCGAGCCCTCCGGATCCCGCCGGATACGGGTGGGCGAAACTACTTCGCAGGGGACGAAGGAGCAGGTCTACCTCGCCCTGCGGCTCGCAATCGTCAACCACCTCGACAGCGGCCACGAGCGCCTGCCCATCTTCATGGACGAGACGCTGGTGAACTGGGACGCCTGGCGGCGCGACCGCGCATTCGACCTCCTCCGGGACCTGGCCTCCGAGCGGCAGGTGTTCATCTTCACCTGCCACCCCGCCATGGCGGCCGAGATGGAGGACCGCGGCGGCACGATCATCGCGCTGGCGCCGGATTGACCGCGCGCCGGCGCCCCCTTTTCCAGGTATTCGAGCCCGGCCAGGCCATGCGGGCCACCCCCCTGCTCCCCCTCGGCCTCCTCCTCGTCGCGGCCCTCGGCGCCTTCGGCTGGCTGCACGGCATCGCCCTGCCCCTGCCGCGCCTCCTCTTCCCCGCCGCCGCGTTCCTCTGCTACGGCGCCGCGGGCCTCACCGCCGCCCGCGCGGGCGCCCCTCTCGCCCTGGTCTGGACGATCGCGGTGCTGGGGCGTCTTGTCCTGCTCCCACTCGCGCCCGAACTGTCGGACGACATTTACCGGTACCTCTGGGACGGGCACGTCCTGGCCGAGGGCCTCAACCCCTACGGCCATGCTCCCGCGGACGAGGCGCTCGCCGCCATCCGCACCCCCTGGCACGACGAGATCAATCACCCCGACGTGCCCACCATCTATCCGCCGCTGGCCCAGCTCCTCTTTGCCGTGGTGGCGTTGGCGGGCGGCGGCACGGTCCTCGCCGCGAAGCTCCTCTGGCTCGGGTTCGACCTGGGTTGCGGCCTCCTTCTGCACCGGATCGCCGCGCGCACGGGCCGCAGCCCCGCGGCGGTGCTCGTGTGGTACCTCTGGTCCCCGCTCCTTATCGTGGAGACCGCGTGGAGCGCCCATTTCGACGCGGTCGGGCTCTTCCTGCTGGCTGGGCTGGTCCTCGCCTGCACCCGCGCGCCGGGCCGTGACGGTGGCGCGCGCCCTGCCGCCCGCGATGCCCTCACCCGCGGCGCCCTCCTCGCCGCTGCCGTGCTGGTCAAGTTCGCCCCCGCCGCTGCCCTGCCCGCACTGATCCGGCGGCACGGCCGGGGCACCCTTTTCGCCTTCACCGCCGTCTGCGCCGCCTTCTACCTGCCCTTCGCCGGCGTCGGTCCCGATGCGCTCACAGAGGGCCTGCGCACCTACGCCCGCCACTGGTCGGCAAACGAGGGGGCATTCGCCCTCATCGCCGCGCTGATCCGCGACCCGGTCCACGCCCGCGCCGCGGCCACCTTCCTCGTGCTCGCCGTCGTCGCCTGGGTGACCTGGCGCCGCCTGCCCATCGAGGAAGCACTGCTGTGGATCATCGGCGCCGGCCTTCTCCTGTCTCCCACGGTCCATCCCTGGTACACCCTGTGGATCCTCCCCATGGCCGCGCTGCGGGGCCACCGCCCCTTCCTGCTCCTGGGCGGCCTCGCCTTCCTCGGCTACTGGGGGCTCGCCGCGTACGAGTCGACCGGGATCTGGCCGCAGCCGCTGTGGAGCCGGATCCCGATGTGGCTGCCCGTTTGGGCTTGGATTTTGTCGGCCAAAATCGGGCAGATTTGGCGAACAAACTCTCCGTAAGGGGCGTTGTCGGCCAAAATCGGGTCAAATTGGCCGACAAACGTCCGCTCGGCGGATCCGACTACCGCCCCGCCGGCACGTTCGCGAAGATCCCGTTGCGCGCACCCGAATTGGCGGTGACGATCTCGGGAAACCCGTCGCCGTTCAGATCCCCGACCGCCACGCCGTAGGTGGCGCAGTCCCCGCAGCCGAAGCGGAATTCGTCGAGCCGCACGCCGTCGGCCGGCCGCGCGCGGCCGCCGGCCCCGTCGCCGCTGCCCCGGTTGAAGTACACCGCGTTGGTCCCGCCCACATTGGCGACGACGATGTCCGGGTCCCCGTCCAGGTCCACATCCGCGAGCCGCACCGCATAGCTCTGGTCCTCGGAGCCGCCGAACGGCAGGCTGCGCTCGAATCCTCCCGCCCCGTCCCCGAAATACACCGCGTTCGCCTCGCCGATATTCGCCGTGACGATGTCGAGATCGCCGTCGCCGTCCACATCGCCGACCGCCACCCCGCGGGTCTCGTCGCTCCCGGTTCCGTAGCGGCTGCCGCGGCCGAAGTCCCCTGCGTCGTTCCACTGAATCGCGTTGGCGCCGCCGTCGCGGTTGGCGAGCACGAGGTCGAGATCGCCGTCGCCGTCGAGGTCCGCCGCGGCCACGTCGATGGTCGAGTCATCCCCCGCTCCGAATGGCGTCCCCACATCGAAGCCACCCGATCCGTCCCCGTGGAAGATGAAGTTCCGGCGCCCCCGGTTGACCACCAGGATGTCGGTGCGCCCGTCGCCGTTCAGGTCCGCCAGCGTCAGGCTGCGCGTCGAACTCGGGGTGCCGAAGGCGGCGCCGGCCGTGAAGCGCCCTTCGCCGTCGTTGAAGAAGACGAGGTTGCGGGTGCGGTCGTTCCCCACCGCGATGTCGAGGTCCCCGTCGCCGTCGAAGTCTGCGAGGGGCACCGCGTAGGTGCCGGCTTCCTCCTCGCCCAGACGCCGCGCCAAGGTGAAGGCGCCCCGGCCGTCGTTGAGGTAGACGCGGTTTTGCTCGGCCCAGTGGCGGCCGTTGGCGACGACGATGTCGAGGGCGTCGTCGCCATTCACGTCACCGAGACTCACCGAGGCCGTGAGCTCGGTTCCCGGACCCAGCGGCCTGACGGCCTGGAACGTCCGCGCCTCCTGCGCCCCGAGCGGGGTTGGGACGAGCGGATGGGCGGAGTGCCCGGCAACCGCGAGGAGGCCTGCGGCCACCAGCAGGCCCGCGGCCACACCCAGCCACCCCGGAACCCGGCTCACGAACCGGCTCCCACTGTCCGCGATCCCGGCCCGTCTCCCAGCCCCAGCGCCAGGTAACCCGTCGCGAACAGCGCCACGAACGGCAGCGACCCCCACTGCCCGCCCGCCACCGCCGCCACTCCCGCCACAACCATGAACACACCCGCGCCCACGGCCAGCCCCCGCCCGGGAAATCCCTGTCCCGCGGCCTCGTAGCTCGACCGCCGCCCGCCCCCGGCCTTGGGCGTCCTCTCGAAGGGGTCGCGAAACCGTCCCAGGCCCCGCAGCACCGCCCGGCTGAGCAGCACCGACAGCCCCGCCCCCAGCGCCAGCGTCCCGGCCACGCCCTTCACGGTCGAGCTCCGGTCGCGGCTGCGCCGCCGGGCCGCGGTCCCGTAGAAGACGATGAAGGGCGCCGTCGCCGCGGTGAAGAGCGCCAGGTCGATCCACCACAGCCGATCCATCCCCAGCGCCTGCCTGGCGAGGGCGGAGGGGACGATGAGGAGGGAGAGCACGAAGGTGAGGGGATGGGCGAGGTGGCCGCACAGGTGGACGAAGGCCTCGAACTTCACCGCCGGGCTGAAGCCGCCCCGGAGCAGCCGCGGCAACACCTTGCGCGCGGTCTGCACCCCGCCCTGCGCCCAGCGCCGCTGCTGCACGAGGAGCGACCCCGGGGTGGAGGGCAGTTCGGCCGGAACCCCCACGTCGTCGCGCAGCACGAAGCGCCACCCCGCCATCTGCGCCCGGTAGCTGATGTCCAGGTCTTCGGTGAGCGTGTCGGACTGCCACCCGCCCGCGTCGATCAGCGCCTGCCGGCGCCACAGCCCCGCGGTCCCGTTGAAGTTGAAGAACCGGCGGCCGCGAAAGCGTCCCCTCTGCTCCAGGAGGAAGTGGCCGTCGAGGAGGAGTCCCTGCGCCCGCGTGAGCCACGAGCCGCCCTCGTTGAGATGGTCCCAACGTGCCTGCACCATCCCGACGCCCGCATCGGACATCGACGGGAGCAGCTCCTCGAGGAGGGTCGGATGGGGAACGAAATCGGCGTCGAGGATGAGTACGTACTCACCCTTTGCCGCCTCCAGCCCCGCGGCGAGGGCACCGGCCTTGTAGCCGCTTCGGACGGTGCGGTGGAGCACCTCGACATCCACGCCCCTGCGCCTCCAGGCCCGCGCCCGCCGCCGCGCCAGGACCGTCGTCTCGTCGGTGGAGTCGTCCAGCACCTGGATCTGCAGCTGTCCCCCCGGAAGTGACAGCCGGCAGGCCGCGTCGATGAGCCGCTCGATCACGTGCTTCTCGTTGAAGACGGGCAGCTGGACGGTCACCCGCGGCGGAGAGGGATCCCCGGCCGCCGCGGCCGGGCCGGCTGGAGCCTCGCGCCGCGACAGCAGGAGCAGCGCCAGCCGATGTCCCGCAAAGGGCAGGAGCAGCGCCAGCACGAGCGCGTAGAGCGACACCGCGGTCCAGCTCAGCGTCTCGATCATCGTGTCACCCCGGCCGGCCCCCGGCTCCGGGCGACGGTTTGCATGCCGGCTCCCGCCGCCCGCCGCGCCCCCGCCCTGGGCAGGATCCCGATGAAGCCACGGTGCCGCCCGGTGTCCCCCCGGCGGTGGGAGTAGTAGCGCCCGTCTCCGCAAAGGGTGCACTCGCGGCTGACGGTCAGGCGCCCGGCCCCGACCCCCGCCGCGATCGCCCGCCGCCGGATCACGCCCCGCAGGTCGATCGGGGTCGCGGCCGACGGGACGGGCTCGTTCAGCGCCTCGAAGACCTCCGGGCCGACCTCGTAGCACGCCCCGCAGATCGCCGGACCGAGGTGGACGCAGCACTCCGCCGGGTCGCTGCCGAACGCCCCCGCCATCACCGCAAGGCCCCGCTCGACGACCCCCGCGGCCGTTCCCCGCCACCCCGCGTGCAGGAGCGCGACCGCCCGGTGCGCCGGATCGGCGACGAAGACGGGCACGCAGTCGGCGAGCGTCACCGTCAGGAGCAGCCCGGCGCCGCGCGTGACGTGTCCGTCGCCGTCGCCCACGACATGCTCACCCGCCGGAAGGTCCGCGTGCAGCTTCGTCACCGCCCCGTGCACCTGCCGGCTGCGCACGACCGACGTCCATCCCATCGCCAGCGGATCCTGTCCCCGCCAGGTGGTGCCCGCATCGAGCCATGGGAGGCGCTCGTCCCATCCCGGTACGCTGGTCGTCATCGGCGAACCTTGCTAATCTTCCGCGCGGGGGTCTGCGTGATCCCGTCCGCGCCGGGCGCGAATCGCGGAGCTTTTTCCGCGGCGTATTGCTCCGTGGGAAAAATAACTAGCTTACTGTCCACCATGAGCAGCACCTACTTCGACAGCCAGAACGCGGCCTACGTTCAGGCCCTCTACGAGGACTTCACGCGGAACCCGCAAGCCGTTCCGCGCCAATGGAGAGAGTTCTTCGAGAGCGACGCCGCCGCGCTGGCGGACGCGGGCCTGATCGTCCTTGACGGACGGCGCGCGGATCGTCCGAACGGCAACGCCGCGCCCGCACGCGACCCTTCCCGGCTCCCGGAAGCCGACTGGGCTCCGGTCCCGGCAGCGCCGGCCGCCGCGCCCGAGGCCAGGCGGCTTGCGGCACCCGCTGACGAGCCTTCCGCCGGAGCCTCCGCCGACGACATGCGCCGGCTGCTGCCCCTCGTCGCCCGCGGCGCGCGCCTGCTGCAGGCGTTTCGCGAGCACGGCCACCAGGCGGCGCGGATCGATCCGCTGGGAAGCGAGCCTCCGGGTCATCCCCAACTCGATCCCGGGTACTTCGGCACGACCATGGAGGAGCTGGAGGAGATCCCCACCTCGGTGCTCTTCCCCGAGGGCGGCGACGCCCCGCTCGCCTTCACCCTCGATACGCTGCAGGGCATGTACAGCGGCGCCCTCGGCTACGAGTTCGAGCACCTCGAAGACCCCGAGAAGGTCGCCTGGCTGTGGGACCAGGTGGAGCGCGGTACGCACTTCGCGGCGTACACCGACGCCGGCCGGCTGCGCACGCTCGACCGGCTGACCCGCGTCGAGGGGCTGGAGCAGTTCCTGCACCGGGCCTATCTGGGGCAGAAGCGCTTCTCGATCGAGGGCATCGACATGATCGTGCCGATGCTCGACGAGGCAATCGAGATGGCGGCTGCGGAGGGCGCGACCGAGATCGTCATCGGGATGGCGCACCGGGGCCGGCTCAACGTGCTGACGCACATCCTGGGCGTCCCGTACGCCGAGATCCTGGCCGAGTTCGAGGAGGGCGCCGCGCCGGGGAGCGCGCTGTGGGTGCCCGACCCCGGCACGGGCGACGTGAAGTACCACCACGGCGCCACCGGCGAGTATCCGCTCCGTTCAGGCGGCACGATCCGGGTCACGCTGGCCCCGAACCCCAGCCATCTGGAGTACGTGAACCCGGTCGTGCTGGGGATGGCGCGCACACAGCAGTACACGGACCGGGGCGCCGGCACGAAGCGGGATCCGGCGCTGGTCGTGCCGATCCTGATCCACGGCGACGCCGCCTTTGCGGCCGAGGGCGTCGTGGCCGAGACCCTGAACCTCGCGCGGCTGCGCGGCTACGAGGTCGGGGGTACGATCCACATCATCGGCAACAACCAGGTCGGCTTCACCACCAACCCCGACGAAGGCCGCTCCACGCGCTACGCCAGCGACCTCGCCAAGGGCTACGACGTCCCGGTCATCCACGCCAACGGCGATGCCGCGGAGGAGTGCCTCGCGGCGGTGCGGCTGGCGATGGCCTATCGGTCCCGCTTCCACTCCGACGCCCTGATCGACCTGATGGGCTACCGGCGCCACGGCCACAACGAGGCCGACGAGCCGGGGTACACGCAGCCCGTCCTCTACCAGTGGATCTCCACGCACCCCACGGTGCGGATGCAGTGGGCCGGAGAGCTGGTGGCGCGGGGGCTGGTGACCACGGCGCAGGTGGACGAGCGGGTCGCCGGGATGGCCAGGGAGCTGCGCGCGGTGAAGGATGGCCGGGTGCAGACCGAGAAGAAGGCCGCCTCGCCCTGGGGGGTGCCCAGCTACAGCGCGGTGGACCAGGACTTCGCGGTGGACAGAGGGGTGCCCCTCGAGCGGCTGGAGCGCATCAATCGGGTGCTCCTGGAAGTGCCCGACGGCTTCACCGTGCACCCCAAGCTGGTTCGCCAGCTCAGTCGGCGCGGGGAGGATTTCGGGATCGATTTCCGGGTGGTGTGGGGGCACGCCGAGGCGCTCGGCATCGGGAGCATCCTCGAGGATGGCATCGCCGTGCGGCTCTCGGGCCAGGACTCGGAGCGGGGCACCTTCAGCCACCGCCACCTCGTCCTCAAGGACACCAAAACCGGAGAGCGCCACACTCCGATGGCGCAGGTGGCGGACACGCGCTTCGAGGTCCACAACTCGCCGCTGACGGAAGCGGCCGTGATCGGCTTCGAGTATGGGGCCGCGATCGCCGCCGAGCGGGATCTGGTGCTCTGGGAAGCCCAGTTCGGCGACTTCGTCAACGTCGCGCAGGTGATGATCGACCAGTTTCTTTCGGCGGGTTGGTCGAAGTGGGGCCAGCGCTCCCGCCTTACCCTGCTGCTGCCCCACGGCTACGAGGGGCAGGGGCCGGAGCACTCGAGCGCGCGCCTGGAGCGCTTCCTGCAGCTCTGCGCGGAGGACAACATGCGCGTCGTCTACCCGTCGACGCCGGCGCAGTACTTCCACATGCTGCGCCTGCAGGCCTTCAGCGAACCGGAGCGGCCGCTGATCGTCATGACCCCGAAGAGCCTGCTGCGGCTGCCGAAGGCGACCTCGACGGTCCGCGACCTGGTGGACGGCGGGTTCCAAAGTGTGATCGACGACCCTTCGATCCACGGGGCGGAAGGCCGTGACGGCGTCAGTCGCCTGATCCTGTGTACCGGCAAGATCTACTACGACCTCGCGGCGTCGGAGCTGCGGGCCGCGGCTACGAACACCGCGATCGTCCGGATCGAGACGCTCTACCCGTTCCCCGCGTCCGAGATCGAGGCGCTGCACGAGCGCTACCCCAACGTCGAGACGGTGACCTGGACGCAGGAGGAGCCGATGAACATGGGCGCACTGACCTACATCCTGCCCCGGCTGCGCAGCGTGCTCCCCTCATCGGTGCGGCTGCGCCATCTGTCGCGGCCCGAGCGCGCCAGCCCCGCCGAGGGCAATCCCCACAACCACGCCGTCACGCAGAACCAGATCGTCGCCAGGGCGCTGGGGTGACCGGGGGCCGGTCGGGTCCGGCTCCGGCGCGTGCAGGTTGCTCCGGCATCCCGGCCACTCTCCGGCAGAGCTCGGTTTGGCGGGTGACGTCGCAATGCTGACCGCCGCCGACGTGACCGCCGCGCGGGAGCGAATCGCCTCGCAGGTCGTCAGGACCGGGTGTCCTCAGTCCTTCGCCCTGGGCGGCGCGGCCGGCTGCCCGGTGTTTCTGAAGGCCGAACTGCGGCAACAGACAGGGTCGTTCAAGGATCGGGGCTCGCTGAACAAGCTGTTGCTGCTTCCTCCCGGGCAGCGTGAGGCGGGGATCATCGCCGCCAGCGCCGGCAATCACGCCCAGGCGCTTGCCCGCCACGCAGCGCGGCTCGGCATCCCGTGCACGATCGTCATGCCCGACACGGCGCCGCTGATCAAGGTCAGCAACACGCGCGCATCCGGCGCCAGGGTCCTGCAGACCGGGGAGACGTTGTCCGACGGGATGGCGCTCGTCCGGCGGCTGATGGACGAGGAGGGTCTAACCCTCGTGCACGCCTTCGACGACCTCGCCGTGATGGCGGGCCAGGGGACGATGGGGCTCGAGATCCTGGAACAGGTGCCCGACGTGACCACGATCGTGGTGCCGATCGGCGGCGGCGGGATGATCTCCGGGATCGCCACGGCGGTGAAGGCGGCACGGCCCCAGGTGCGCGTGATCGGGGTTGAGGCCGCCGCCTCGCCCGGTGCCGCGCAGTCCCTGAAGGCGGGCGCGCCCGTTCACGTCGAGATGTCCGACACGCTGGCCGACGGGATTGCGGTGAAGCAGATCGGCGACCTCACCTATCCCCACATCGAGGCGCTGGCGGACGATGTCGTCCTGGTCGACGAGGAGGAGATCATTCGCGCCATCTTCTTCCTGCTGGAGCGCGAGAAGCTGGTGGTGGAAGGAGCGGGGGCCGTCGGCGTGGCCGCGCTCCTCGAGGGGAAGATCCGGGCCGGGCCGGGTGAGACCGTGACCTGCGTCCTCTCCGGCGGAAACATCGACATGAACATGGTGTCGCGGATCATCGACCGCGCGCTTTGGGCCGACGGCCGCCTCGCCAGCCTGTCGGTCGTGGTGCGCGACCGCCCCGGCTACCTCAACGAGGTGACCGCGGTGGTCGCGATCGAGGGCGCCAACGTGCTGCACATCGAGCACACCCGCGCCTTCGGCGACATCACCGTCGGGAAGGTGGGCATCGCGATGAAGATCGAGAGCCGCGGCCGCGACCATGTGGCGAAGATCGTGGCCCACCTGCGAGAACTCGGGCACGACGTGGAAGAGGTGCTTTAGCAGGGGGTTGGCCCCCTATCCCCTTTCGGGCACCGGCACCCCGTACTGCGCCAGCGTCTGCGCCATCGTCGGCCGCCCCAGCCGCACCCGGCTGTCATCCAGCAGATACGAGAAGACGAATCCGGCCCCGAGCATCAGGATGCCGATGAGGAAGCAGTACATGACCGCGCGGTCGGGGTACGTGTCCTTCAGGTAGCCGACGTACATGGGACCGATGATCCCCGCCGCCGACCAGGCGGTGAGAATCGTCCCGTAGATCTTGGACATGTTCTTCGATCCGAATACGTCGAGGATGAACGACGGCATGGTCGCGAAGCCGCCGCCGAAGCACAGCAGCACGTAACAGACGAGGATCGAGAAGATCCACGGGTTCTCGTTGGTCATCAGAATGCCGAAGACCACCATCTGGCTCGCGAGCAGCACGCGAAATACCGACACGCGGCCCAATCGATCGGAAAGCAGGCCCCAGAAGAGCCTGCCGACGCCGTTGCACAGCGAACTCATCGCGATGAGGGTGGCTCCGTACTCCGCAAGCGTCGCCGGATCGATCGATGGATCGGCGAGCCCCCACACCTCCTGCAGCAGCTCCGACTGGAAGCTGATCACCGAGATTCCGGCCGCGATGTTGAAGAAGAACACGATCCACATGATCGCGAACTGCGACGTGCGCATGTACGGCGCCGCCGGCTCGACCTCCGCGGGCGCCGCCGCCTTCGCCGCGGCCGGCTGGCCGGGCGCTCCCGTTTCCGGCGGATCGCTCAGGACCAGGCTGCACGGGATGAGGATGCACGCGAACACGATCCCGAGCCACAGGAACACCACCTGAAGGTCGCCCTGGGCCTGGACGACCAGGAGCGGAGCCAGAACCTTGCTCAGCAGGAACGCGCCGACCCCGAAACCCATCACCACGATCCCCGTCACCAGCCCCTTGCGATCGGGGTACCACTTGGCGGCCGTGGTCACCGGAGTCACGTATCCCATCCCGATTCCCGCGCCCCCGATCACGCCGTAGCCGAGGTAGAAGAGCCACAGCGAGTCGATGGCCAGCGCCAGGCTGCCCAGCAGGTAGCCGGCGGAGAACATGACGCTGCCCAGCACGGCAAGGAACCTGGGCCCGACCCTGGGGAGCGCCTGTCCGGCCAGCGCCGCCGAAACCCCGAGGGTGAAGATCGTGATGCTGAAGGCGGCCGCCGTCTGGCTGAACGTCCAGCCCACGTCCCTGACGAGCATCGTCTGAAAGAAGCTCCAGGCGTATACCGTCCCCAGACACACCTGCAACACGGTGCAGAAGAGCGCGATGACCGCCCTGGGCGCACTCCGCCGGACGCGTGTCGCCACCTCTAGCGTCCCTTCCCGGTTCGCACCCCGCCCTCTCGCGCGCGGCCGTCGGCGACGTGCTGCATCAGGCGTGCCATGTCGCCGATTTCGTCGTCCCTGGTCAGCAGGTCGTCGTGAGGCACCTTGTCCTCATCGCGCTCGCGGGCAAGCCGGACGACGAACTCCAGCAGTGCGGCCAGCGGCCTCGACGCCAGGTTGACCAGCCAGATCGAGGCCAGCACACCCGTCACCAGAATGATGCAGAGCAGGTAGATCTGCTGGCCGACGGCGCGCTGGGTCTTCAGGCCCAGAAGCTCGAGGTCCATCCCTACGTGCACCGTGCCCGCAACGCCGGAAAGGATGGGGCTACCGACTTCGATGAAGTCCCCCAGCCCGGGCAGGCTCCGGTCGACCGGTTCCGTCGCGGTGTGGTCGCTCGCCAGAATCTCTTCCGGGATCCCCGGAATGAAGGTGTGAGCGAGGAATTCTCCGGTGTCGCTGGTGATGTAGATGTACCGGATGCTCTGAATCTGCACGAACTGGTCGATCAGGGACTGCAGCGTGGCCAGGTTCCGGTTGAGGAGGATGTCCACGCTGGAGTCGGCGATGTTCTTCGCGATGCTCTCGCTGTTGATGATGTACTCGTCGCGCAGCTCGCGGGACACGCTGATGATCGACAGAATCGAGATCGAGAGCACCACGGCGGCGAAGAGCGCGAAGAACCCGAATCGCGTCTTCCGGAAGAGTTTCCTGACCAGCAGGGCCTCTTTCCCGTGTCGTCTGGAGCGCGTCATGGCAGGCCGAACCTGGCTTCCCAGTCATCGAGCGGCACGAAGCGGTCGCCCTCCGGGACGGTGTAGTAGACTTGTTGCAGCCCCTGTCGGCGGTCGGGGCCGAAGCGAACCCGTTCGCCCACACCGAGGTCGTAGTTGCGCACGGCGAAGACCGCATCCTGGATCCCGGACCGCTGCGGGTTGTCGCCCATGCGGCGGATGATCTCGGTGATCAGCTTCGCGTTCACGAATCCCTCAAGGCTGACGAAGCTCTGCGCGAAGGGCTCGTACGGCTCGCCCTCCGCGATTCGGTCCACCTCTTCGGAGGACGGCAGTGGCGGATTGTAGCGCTCCATCAGTTCGTGGTACTCGCGCACGGCCGGCAGCGAGGTGTCCTCGTAGCTGGGCACGACTTGTGAATTGACCAGGAAGCGGGTGTGCGAGTCCGCGTCGGCGCGCCCCTCGCGCATGAGCGCCAGGAGGTTTTCGCTCCCCACGAAGGAGACGTTGGCGACCGGTATGTGCAGTCACAGGTCCTCGGCGTCGCGCGCGAAGGCGGCGCAGGCCTGGTAGGCGCCGATGCAGATCACGGCGTCCGGCGAGCGGGCCTGCAGGATCTCCACCTGGCCGCGCATGCTGGCCCCGAACTGGGTGCCGCGCATGTAGGTCGCCTCGCCGGCGATGGTCTCGCCGTGCCGGGCCAGCGCCTCCCGTACCCCGGCCCAGCCGCTGCGCCCGTATGCGTCGTTCTGGTAGAAGACCGCGACGCGACGCCGCCCGAGCGCCACGAAGTTGTCGACCAGACCCGCCGTCTCCTGCCGGTACGAGGCCCGCAGGTTGAAGGCGAACTCGCCGTATGGGGGCTCCCGCTGAGGCTCCGCCCCGGTAAAGGGGAAGAAGAGGTAGACCTGCTGGTCGCGGAACTTCTTGAGTACAGGAAGCGCCCGCGTGACCGTGGGCGTCCCCACGTAGTTGAAGAGCAGGAAGACGGTTTCGTCCTGGATGAGTTCGATCGTGTTGGCGACGCACGGATCCGGCTGGTATCCGTCATCGAGGAGCTTCATCACGATCCTGCGCCCGTTCACCCCGCCGTTCTCATTGACCTGGTTGAAGTAGGCCATTGCGCCACGGTAGAGCTCGGTGCCGAGTCCGCGCGAAGGGCCGGAGAACGCGGCGGACACGCCAAGGACGATCTCGTCGTCCTGCGGCAATCCGCGAGCCGCACGCTTCCGGTTGAAATACGCTCCGGCAGCCGGTGCCGAAGCCGCGCCCAGCGACTTCGCCCAGGGCAGGGCGAGAAGGGAAGCCAGCCCGGAGCGGACCCATGCCCGCCGCGTCAATTGCGCCACAGTGTCGTCGCGTGGCTCTTCGCTTGTGGAGCCCCGAGAGACTCTCATGTCGGTTTCCTCCGCTTCCCGCATTTCCTTCCATCAATAGCGTCGGCAAAAAACCTAATCGGCAGCAATGTAGTCCCCGCCATTGCCGGGATCAACGCAATCCGGTACGGCTTTTGGCGGTCTCGGGCGGCAAAACGGGGCAACGGAGACGAATCTTCACCTCGGAGAACGCCACGGAGCTTTCATCGCCGGCCGCGTCCGTGGCTGCAACGCCGATCAGGATTCCGGTTGACGTGCGAGCCAGCGTTCCACCCTGTCCATCAGGCTGGTGCCGCGGCGCAGGAACCTCCGCAGGTCGAAGAGGACCAGGATCAGGAGTACGAAGACGCCGAGTTGCACGAGGGCCGTGATTCCAGCGAAGAAGCTGATCAGTGTGGTCAGCGAGCCGAATCCGAGGTCGGTCATGTCCATTGCGTCTACCTCTCTTGATGGTGTCGTTGCTCCCGGATCGGGATTGACGTCGAATGGCTCAAGGTAGCATGTGGGCGGCCATAAGGCATTACCACGTCAGAATCAGCTTCCCGAAATTCCTGTTCTGTTCCATGCGGCGATGCGCATCCGCCGCGCGAGCTGCGGGGAAGATGCGGTCTATCGCAGGCTCAAGGGCGCCATCGACGAAGCCGGGGAGCACGGATTCAGTGAACTCGCGGGCGAGGCCGGCCTTCTCCTCCACACTGCGGGCCCTCAGCACGGTGCCGAAGATTCGTGCGCGGCGCGCCATCAGCAAGCGCAGGTCCAGCTCCGCACGGCTTCCACCCGGCACGCCCACCACCACGTGGCGTCCGCCCACCGCGATGGCGGCCTGGTTGCGCGCGAGGTAGGGAGCTCCGACCAGATCGAGGATCACGTCGGCCCCGCGGCCCCCGGTCGCGTCGCGCACAGCCTCGTCCCACGCATCTCCACCAGGAAAGCCCGGTCCGAGCCCCATCGCCGCGGCCCGTTCCAGCTTCGAGGCGGTGCGTGAAGTGCCGATCGTTCGCGCCCCCGCACGGCGCGCCAGCTGCAGGGCCGCGGTTCCGACACCGCTGCCGACGGCGTGGATCAGGAGCGTCTCGCCGCGCTCGAGCCCGGCCTGCCGGAAGACGGCGTCCCAGGCGGTCATGTACACCTCCGGGATCGCGCCGGCCGTGGTCATGTCCATCCCGGCAGGGATCGCCACGGCCACACGTTCGTCGACGACGACCCGCTCCGCGTAGCCCCCGCCCGCCACGATGCCCATCACGCGGTCCCCCGGCCCCCACCGCGACACCCCATCGCCCACCTCGTCCACCACCCCGGCGAATTCGAGCCCCGGCACCTCGGAAGCACCCGGCGGCGGCGGATACAGACCCCGGCGCTGGAGCACGTCGGCGCGGTTCACGCCCGAGGCGCCCACCCGCACGACCACCTCGCGTGGCCCGGGCCGCGGGTCGCATGCGGTATCGAGCCGGAGCACGTCGGGCTCGCCGAATTCGGTGATCAGAACGGCACGCATCGGTGGAATATACACAGGCGGCCCCACCCGGCCCCGTGATGTGCATCCGCGCGCCACGCATTACACTATCCGGGTCATGGAACTTCCCTTCGAACTCGACCGGCCCGTTCTCTTCTTCGACCTCGAGACGACCGGCCTCAGCCTCTCCCGCGACCGCATCGTCGAGCTGGCCGTGATCCGCGTCTCGCCTCGCGGCGACGTCTTCGAGCGGGTGCGCCGCTACAACCCGGGCATGCCGATTCCGCCGGAAGCGGCAGCGATCCATGGCATCACCGACGACATGGTGGCGGACGAGCCCCCCTTCCGCGCCACCTCCCGCTCGCTGGCCGAGCTGCTCGAGCCGTGCGATCTCGCGGGGTTCAACATCCGCCGCTTCGACCTCCCCATCCTCATCGCAGAGTTCGCGCGCGCCGGGATCGAGTTCGAGGTTAAGGACCGCCGCCTCATCGACATGAAGATGATCTTCCACCGCGAGGAGCCGCGCGATCTCTCGGCCGCCGCGCGCTTCTATCTGGGCCGTGACCACGAGGACGCCCACACCGCCCTGGGCGACATCCGCACGACAGCGGCCGTGCTCACCGCCCAACTGGCGCGCTACAGCCATCTGCCCCGCGACATGGACGGACTCCACGCCTACTGCGACGAGATGGGTGCCTTCGTCACCGAGTTCGACCGCTGGTTCAGGAGCACGCCGCAAGGGCTCGTCTTCAACCGCGGCAAGCACAAGGGCACCGCGCTCGGCGAAGTCGCGAGGTCCGCACCGGACTACCTCGATTGGATGCTGCGCGCCGACGACATGCCGTCCGACGTGCTCGAGGCGGTTCGCGGAGCGATGGAGGCGCCGGGCGGGCAATGACCGCCAGCGGGCCACATGCTACTGTTTGGCCAGGACACCGAAGCACCGGACAAGGAGAAACCCACACGATGACCGCCCGGAAGCCAGCCGCCACCGCTCGCCTCGCCGCCCTCTTCGCGGGAAGCTTCGTGCTCGCCGCGCCCCTCGCCGCCCAGCAGGCCGTCACCTCGGAGGAACTCGCCGCATTCGGCGCGCGCCACGTCGGCCCCGCAGTCACCGGCGGCCGCATCCACGACGTGGAGGCCCTGCCGTACGACCCCTCGACCATCTACGTGGCAACCGCGTCGGGCGGCCTCTGGAAGAGCGTGAACCGGGGCATCAGCTGGACCAACCTGTGGGAACACATGCCGGTCAGCACCTTCGGCGACCTGGCGATCGCGCCCTCGGACCCGGACATCCTGTACGCGGGGACCGGCGAACAGCAGAACCGTCAGAGCACGTCCTGGGGCAACGGCGTCTATCGCTCCGACGACGCGGGCGCGACCTGGCGACACCTCGGCCTCGAGGCCACGCTCCACACGGGCCGGGTCCAGGTGCACCCCACCGACCCCGATATCGTCTACGTGGCCGCCCTGGGCAACCTCTGGCGCTCATCGCCCGAGCGCGGCGTCTACCGCTCCCGCGACGGCGGCGACACCTGGGACCAGGTCCTCTTCGTCGACGACAACACCGGGGCGATCGACCTGGTCATCGACCCCTCCAACCCCGATGTCCTGTACGCGGCCATGTACCAGCGCCAGCGCCGCACCTGGGGCTTCAACGGCGGCGGCCCGGGCAGCGGCGTCTACAAGACCACCGATGGCGGCGACACCTGGCGCGAGCTCACGAATGGGCTGCCCGAGGGTGACAAGGGCCGCATCGGCATCGCCCTGGCCGCCACGAATCCCCAAATACTTAACATTCTTGTTCAGCATTCCGACGCATCGGGCGGCTACCGCAGCGAGGACGGCGGCGAGAGCTGGCAGAAGGTGAGCGATCAGAACATCCGCCCGATGTACTACTCGCACGTCTTCATCGACCCGACCAACGAGGACCGCGTCTATACCCTCGCCACCTCGTCCCACCGCAGCGAAGACGGCGGCCGCAGCTTCACCGAGATTGCCGAGCGCCCCACCTACGACGTCGGGGTGCACGCCGACCATCACTCCATGTGGATCAACCCCGCCGACCCCGAGCACTTCTACCTCGCCGGCGACGCGGGCCTGCACGAGACCTACGACCGCGGCGTCACCTTCCGGCGCATCAACAACCTCCCGATCGGCCAGTTCTACGGGATCACGGTGGACAACCGCGACCCCTACTGGATCTACGGCGGCATGCAGGACAACCACTCCTGGATGGGGCCGTCGGCGACGCGGTCCTGGGAGGGAATCGTGGATGACGAGTGGCGGCAGAGCGGGTTTGGGGATGGAATGTACCAGCAAGCCGACCCGGACGGGCGCACGATGTACATCAACGCGCAGAACGGTTCGTGGACCCGCTTCGACAACGTCACCGGCGACATGATGAGCCTGGCGCTCACCGCCCCCGAGGGCGAAGACCCGTACCGCTGGGACTGGGCGTCGCCCAGCCTCATCTCCCGGCACGACCCCAACACGGTCTACCTCGGCGGCAACCGCCTGTTCATCTCCCGCGACCGCGGCGACAGCTTCACCCGCACCGGCGACCTCACCCGGCAGCAGGACCGCGACGAACTCGAGATCATGGGGGTGCGCGGCGCCGACATCACCCTGTCGCGCAACGACGGCACCTCGTCGTACGGCGAGATCGTCACCCTCTCCGAGTCGCCCCTCGACCCGGCCGTGCTCTGGGTCGGCACCGACGACGGCAACGTCCAGGTGACGATGGACGGTGGCCGCAGCTGGAACGAGGTTTCGGGCGGCGCGCCCGGCCTCCCCGGCGGCGCCTACGTCAGCCGCGTCGCCGCCTCGGCGGAGGCGCCCGGCACGGCATACGTCACCTTCGACGCCCACCGCGACGGCGACTTCCGCCCCTACGTCTACCGCGCCGAGGACTACGGGGCGCGCTGGACCGCGCTCCACGACGACCTCCCCTCGGGCTCCATCAACGTGCTCGTCGAGCACCCCGACAACCCGGCGGTCCTCTTCATCGGCACCGAGCATCACGTCTTCGCCAGCACCGACCGGGGCGCCTCCTGGGCGCGTTTCCCGCAGCTCCCCACCACCGCCTACGACGACATGGTCGTCCACCCCCGCGAGAAGGACCTCGTCCTCGGCACGCACGGCCGCTCCATCATCATCATCGACGACGTGAGCGCCCTTGCCCGCTACGGCGAGACCGCCGCCGACGCCGCCGCGCTCTACGAGCCCGGCCCCGGCACGATCATGAACTACTGGAAGGACACCTCCTACCGGGCACAGTCGGTGTTCATGGGGGAGAACCCGGTCGACGGGACGGTGATCACCTACCGGCTCGGCTCAGGCTCCGGACAGGCCATGCTCACCATCCGCAACGCCGTCGGCGAGGTGGTGCGCGTCATGAGCGTGCCTTCCGAGCCCGGACTCCACCGCGTCAACTGGGACCTCCGCCACGGCCTGCCCGCGGCCGAACTGCCCTCCTGGGCGCCGCACGACGCCTCCGTGGTGCCCCGCCCGCTCGAGATGCGCGGCCCCTTCGCCTCACCAGGCGTCTACACCATCGAGCTCTCGGCGCGGGGCCTCGTCCGCACCCAGCACACCCTGGTCCGCGGCGACCCCGACCTCGCCCTCACCGCCGAGGACTACCAGGAGCGCGAAGCCTTCCTCCTCGAGATCCTCAACCTGAACAGCCAGCTGCAGGAGGCCGGCGACGGCACCGAGGCGCACCGCCGCAACCTGATGCGCCTCTACAGCGCCATCAACGGCGGCGGCGTGCGGCAGGGTACACTCCATCCCCCCACGACCACGCAGCGCGAAGAACTGGAGCGGATCAAGCGGGCGCTGCGGCGGCTGGGACTGGTGGCGTAGGCAGTCCCGGGGGCTAGAGCGGCTCGACCTCGGCCAGGATGTCCCGACCGGCCACGGCGCGGATTCCTTCCGCCATCGGGAATGTGTCACGTCCGACGTGGACGACGTCGAGATGGTCGAGGCCAAGCGATTCCATGGCGGATCGCATCGATCGGGTGACCCTGGGCGCGTCGGTGCGCTTGAATTCGTAACCGCGTCTGCGGCTTCCCCTGACGACGAGGAGGTCCAACTCGGGCCCGCCGTGCACCGACCAGAAGTGGCACTCCTCCGGACGCGCCTTCAATTGGCGCACGACCTGTTCGAGGGCGAACCCCTCCCAGCTCGCGCCGACCTTCGGATGTCCTCCCAGATCCCGTGCGGACTCTACACCCAGGAGCGTATGCAGCAATCCGGAGTCGGCGATGTAGGTCTTGCTGGCCTTGACGATTCGCTTGCCCGGATTCGCTTTCCAGGGGCGGAGTTGGCGCACGACATATGCCCCGGTCATGATGTCCAGGTACCGGCGCACCGTCGTGTGGGCGAGCCCGAAGGCGCGCCCCAGCTCGGATCCGTTCCAGGTCTGGCCGTGGTAGTGGGCCAGCATGGTCCAGAAGTCGTGGAGGAGCCTCGACGGCAGCGTGATCCCGAAGCCGGGCAGGTCCCGCTCGACGAAAGAGCGAATGAAATCCCGACGCCACTCCTGACTGGCCGCTTCGTCCTGGGCCAGCCAGGAGCGTGGGAAACCCCCGCGAAGCCATAGCCGTTCCCATTGGTCTGCTCCGACTTCGGCGAGGTCGAGCCCTCCCAGCTCGTGGTAACCCAGACGGCCGGCCAGAGACTCCGATCCCTGGCGCAGCAACTCCGACGAGGCGCTGCCGAGCACCAGAAAGCGGGCCGGGGGCGGGGTGCGGTCGGCGAGCACCCGCAAGACCGGAAAGAGCTCGGGCCGATGCTGTACCTCGTCGATGATGACAAGCCCACGGAGCGATCCGAGGGCGAGCGTGGGCTCATCGAGGCGCGCAAGGTCTCGTGGATCCTCGAGGTCGAAGTGTGTGGCGGCGCCCAACTCGGCAGCCAGCGCCTTGGCGAGGGTAGTCTTGCCCACTTGACGGGCACCGAGGAGTGCGACTACGGGGTTGTCGTCGAGCTTTCGGCGCAGTTCGGCCAAGTGGGCTGGCCTGGATATCATCATGTATGAAAAATGAGTATCGAGAACTCATATTTCAAGAGTCGAGACTTCGCGGCCGGTCTCTGCCCAACCGAAGGTACCCGCCCGGGTCACACCCCGATCAGCGGAACCACCAGAACCCGCCCCCGCCCCCGCGGAACCGGTTGTTCACGACGTTGTTGTAGATCGACCCGAACTGGAACGAGAAGCCGAGCTGCAGCGAGTAGTTGAAGTCCTGCGAGCGCTGCTGGAGGTTCAGGAGGGCCTCCGCGTCGGTCGCGCCGTCGGCCGAAAGGTAGATCTGGTCGTTGACCCAGGAGATGTTGCCTTCGGCGTTGAGACTGAGTCCGCGCGCGATGCGCACGTCGATCTCGCCCCTGAGCCTCACGTTGTACAGGTCGATGTCGTGAAGGAAGTGCGACCCGGTCATGCTGATGGAGGCGTCGCCCCACTGCTGCCGCTGGGACAGCTCGAACTCGAGGGACTGCTCCCAGCGGGTTTCCTCCATCTCGCCGAACACCGTCTCCTCCAGGTAGCTCCGGTATGCCGGACCGATCTGGTAGAAGAGCGTGAGCGACCGCCGGGTCGCCTCCTCGTAGGGGAAGAAGCTGTACTCGAGCGCCGGCGTCATCTCGGCGCGGAAGGCCTGGTTGAAGCGGACGATGCGTCGCATCTCGCCCTGGACGCCGACGGACCAGTGGTCGGCAAGCGAGTACGCGACGAGGTGGCCGAAGCCCCAGTCCGTCCTGGAATCGACGAACGTGGGCGCGTCGGTGAGCTCGATTTCGCGCTGGTTGTAGTTGATGTTTCCGCGGAAGTTCATCTTCCAGGTGGGGGTGACCCGGGAGGCGCTGAAGTTGCCGTCCATCCGCCGGGTCTGGCGCGTCTGCTCGCCGTTGATCTCGGTACGTCCGCCGAGACGGAACACCCAGAAGTCCCACGGATCCTCCACCTCTTCCACGGCGACCACGCGCTCCCGCGGATCGATATCTCCGGAATCGATATCGATGACGTCGGCGATTTCATGGAAATCGTCGGCGGATTCGAAGAACCCGCTGACCGTGCCGAAGTGGAGCAGACCCACCGCGATGGTGTGCGCGATCTCGTCGAGCGTCTCGCGGTCCGTGTCGGTGGGCGCCGCCTGATGCGCCAGTTGCTCCTCGTAACCCGAATCGCCGTTCCCGATGAAGTCCAGCTGGTACTCGCGCCCGCCCGACCCCGTAGCCTGGCTGGTCATGATGAGGTGCACATCCGCGCCTTCCGGAATGCGCACCCAGTTCACCCAGGACATCTCGGTGCGGAAGTAGTTGAGGTCGCAGAAGCGGGCCGCGCAGTCCAGGAAGACGCTGACCCGGTTGCCGTTGACGCCCTGGGTCTGCTGGGCGGACACGCGCTGGGCAGACCCCGCCACGAGCGCGAGACCGGTCAGGAACGCAAACGTCGCCCTGGCAAGGAGGGTCGAGGTTCGGTTCAGCACGTGCGGGGCCGCAGGAGCGGCGCTTGCGTCATCGCCGCCTCGTGGTGATTACGATGGCACCACCGATGTGGTTGGTGCCGAATCGGGTGGTGGCGTCGGAGGCGCTCATGAAGCGGATTTCGCTGACCTCGGTGGGAAGCAGGTTCCACATCTCACCCAACTCGCCGCGAAGCTGACCGTCGATGTAGACCCTGGCGGTCTGCTGCTGACGACTCTGGAAGCTCGCCCCCGCCCTGGCCTGCAGCCATCTGGGGCGCAGCGCCCGCACGGCTTCGAAAACAGTGCTGTGGGGCACTTCCATGAGCTCCGTTTGCGTGATGAGGTCGCGAGAACGGCCGGTGCTGCCGGACTCCCCGGACGACGCGCAACCCATCGCCAAAAGGGTTGCCATGACAGTCGGGCATGTAGTGACTCGGGTCAGCATTTCGCACCTCGTCTTTCCTGCAGCGCGCCCGACCGGCAATTGCGAGGGACCGACCGAACCATTACTTCATTCTGACACCCGCAGTGCCCGTAGCGTTGACGGAACCGGGCGTCCACGATGCATCGAACATCCAAGGTAGAGCGTGAGGAACCCTTGAGAAAGCCCAGTGCGGTACTCGCCGCCGCCGTCGCGGCCTCGTTTCTCGTCTCGAGTTGCTTTTCGGTTCAGCGAGTCGAACTTCCCGAACCCGATCTTCGAAGCGCCCTGAATGTCCGAGGAGTCGTGCTGGGCGAGGGCGAGCAGGGCGAGAGGTTCGAGTTCTCGGAGGTGCACGAGACCCGTTGGACCGAGTCGAGCCTCGTGGTATCGGGCGTAGTGCATGCGCCGGGCACACCCGGTCACGGGCAGACCACCGCCGTGACTTTTCCGCTGGACGACATCAGCGAAATCCTGGTCAGCGAGGTGGACGGAACCCGCAGTTCGATTATCGTCGCGGGCGTGATCATGGGCGCCTCGATCATCATCTCCTTCCTGGTGACCGGGAAGTCGCAGTCGGGCGTGCCTATTGGGTCGGTGCGGTAGGGCCCGGGTGCGACGACCAGCGCCCCCGCCGGACCGAAGTCCCGGCGGGGGCGCTGTAATGTAATCTATACCTTACAATATGTAAGGTTGTGTTTACATTCTGTTTGAGTCTACGTGCACACGGAAGAGTTCTGAATCTCCGGGTTGAGGGTGCATTCGATCTCGGGGATCGGCATGCAGGACACACGCGGCTCGGCTCCAGGTCCGATGAGCGTTCCGCCCTGCAGGAACGGATGTTGCCAGCGGTCCAGATCGTAGAGCCGGCGTCCCTCGATCCACAGTGTGAGGTAGCGTTCCCGATCCAGAATCGACCAGGCGTCGTCCTGTGCGTTCGGGAACTCCAGTGCTCCGGCTGACGCGGGCTGTTCGATCGGCTCCGCCCCGTAGAACGCGCGCACCTCGTTGACCTTGGCCGTGAAGGTGGCGAGATCACCGCCGACCAGCGCTGCCTCGGCTTCGATCAGGCGCATCTCGGTACCCGTTACGATCGGCACGTCGCTGCCCTGCTCGGGGTACTTGTCCTGCCTGTAGTGCGCCGTCAAGCCGTCCGCTCCCTGGTGCGCACCGCTGCCCTGCCCGGTGCAGACACCCGTCGGCGTCACGCCTGCCTCCGGGTCGTTTTCATCGTTCCACTCGCCGCAGATCGTGTACGGCGCCCGCGGGTCTCCATCGAAGACCCGCTGCGCGGGCGTTGCCCACACTCCCACTTCGGCACGGCCCCAGCTTTCGTTCCACACACCGTTGCTGTTCGCCGTCTGGTGGTAGATCGCGTTGTGCACGAAGTCGGTCGGGACCTGCGAGGCGGACTGAACCGCCGCCGACCAGTTGCCCAGCCCGACATTGGCCTGGGCGATTCCGCCGTGCGCGGCGGTTACGAAAGCCGACGCACCCGCCGCCGTACCGATGGTGATGGCCTGATTGAGGGCCACGATCGCGCTGTCGAACGCGGCCGTGCGAGGCTGCAGCGGCCCCTTGTCGTAGACCACATCGCAGAAGTTCTCACCCAGGATGCGGTGCGCCAGTCCCATGAGGAGGAACAGCCGCGCAGATCCTTCGAAGCTGTTGGCTTCGGCTTCAAGGACCACCTGCAACCGTTCCCACGCGCTCCCGGAAGCCCATGCGGCCTCGTGGGTCTGTTCCCAGTGCCCCTCGGAGTTCTCGTTGTCGAAGACTCCCCTGCGGTACTGCCCGGTGGAGAAGTAGCTTCCCGTCCCGGACAGGTCGTCGGTGAGGCGTGCGATGTCGAACGCGTAGGCATCACCGATGTGATTGAACTCCGCCGAGGCCCCGGAAACCAGGATCGGCATGAGGTCGCGGGTGGTGAGGTCCTCGTCCAGGATCCGTCCCGGATTCAGGACCTCCAGCTCGCACCCTGTCAGCGCAACGGCGCCGAAGAGGACTGCAAGGGCGCCCATCCCCGCCTTTCTCTGTCGTCTCATCATCGTTTCTATCCTCCCCATCAGAAGTTCACGGAGAGATTCAGGATGAAGATCCTCGGCGGCGCCATGTTGTAGTACTCGTTGGGCGTCGAGTCTCCAAACCCGTTGTCGTTGGCCTCCGGGTCCAGACCGCGGTAGTCGGTCCAGGTCAGCAGGTTCTTTCCTGCGATTCCGACCTGGGCGCTGCGCGCTCCGGGCACCAGCCCGTCGGGGAGCCGGTAGGTAATCGAGGCCGAGCGGATCTTGAAGAAGTCCGCCGGATCGGTCCACATCCCCTGGTCCGAATAGGGCCCAATGCAGCGGGCGATGTCGGCGGCCGGCAGCCCCATCGTCGCGACCCGCGACGATCCCGAACCACTGAGCGAATAGTACTGGTCCTGAATGGCGGGACATCCGTCACCCGGCCATACGCGCCTGCGCACGTTCTGGTACGCGACGCCGATGGGCCTCACCATGCCGTACTGGCCTTCGCCCACGACATCGAGCGTCAGTGAGCGCCAGAGAGTCAGCCGGGAGTTCAGCCCGATCGTCTGGGTGGGGAAGAGGTTGCCGATGTAGCCCTTTTCCCAGTCGGGCAGCGCACCGATCTCGGTGGGGTTCTGCAGGATGTCGTCCCATTGGATCCAGAGCGGAAGGCCAAGTTGCCGGGTGGTGCCCAGGTCCTCGAGGGGCCCGAGGTCGGTGATCTCGCTGTCGTTGGTACTGTAGTTGACCCCGATGTCCCACTCGATGTCGTCGGTCCGAACCGGAACGAGGTTGACGAGAGTCTCGGTGCCCCAGTTCTTGACCTCGCCCAGATTCCTGAGCGTCGACTGCTCGGTGCCCCCCGAGGGAGCCTCCTGCACGCCGATCAGAGCATCGCGCGTGGTCTGGTCGTAGGCGGTGAACTCGACGCTCACACGGCCGTTGAGGAACGAGGCGTCCACCCCGTACTCGATCTCGGACGATACCTCGGGCCCGAGATCCGGATTCCCCAGGTTGGAGATGATCACGGCCGGAACCTGCTCGTCGGCCGACGTTGCCGAGTAGGTGCGCTTGGCGGCGAAGGCTCCGGGAGCCTTGCCCGACTCGCCCCACGCGGCCCGCAGCTTGACCGTCTCGGCCCAGTCGAAGGGGAAGAAGTTCTCATCCGAAATGGTGTAGGCCGCCTGCAGCTTGGGATATGCGGCCAGGCCGAAGCCTTCCCCGAAGGTGCTGAAGCCATCCCAGCGCATCCCGCCGGTAATGAACAGCTTGTCGTTCAGGCCCAGGACTTCCTGCACGAAGAAGCCACCGTTCCGGGTGGTGATGCGGCCCTCGAAGACCTGGGGAAGATTGCCGCCGCCGAGAATCTGCTCGCCCGGTCCGGCGAACAGCTCGTCGAAGCCGTTGATGGTGTAGTTGTATTCCTCGTACACCTGTCCGCCCCAGGCCAGGGTCGAACTGATGTTGTCCAGGGGACTGTAGTTGAGCGTCCCGCTGTAGTCGAAGGTCAGGTTGCGATCGAACTGCTGGTCGACCTCGCGGTTCCCCGCATGGTCCTCGTAGAAGCCCCAGCCCTTGAAATCGATGAAGTCCGACGACGTGTAGTCGATCCCCATGTTCACCCGGTGGGAGAACAGGTTGTTGGGGGCCCAGTTGATGGCGAGACCGGTGATGTACTGGTCGAGATGGGTAATGATCTCGTTTTCCAGAACCAGCGAATCGTCGTTGCCGGGGGTGTACCCGCGGTCTCCGCGCAACACGTTCAGATACAGACCGGACGCGTTGTTGCCGTTGGGAATCCAGGTGATGTTCCGGCGCCCGTAGGTGCTGTTCATCTGAATGTTCAGCCCGTCAGCCGGCTGGAAGGAGATGTTGGCGCGGACGTTGTAGTTGTCCGCACCCTGCGGGTCCACCACGCCCTTCCGGTCGCCGTACTGGCCGGAAACGAAGTAGGTCGCCGTTTCGCCGCCGCCCCGCACGCTCAGGTTGTAGACCTGGTGGTGGGCGTTGCGGAACCAGCTCCCGCTCTCCGGGCAACCGGGCTCGTCCACACCCATCGTACCGGTCTGGTGATTGAGGATGCTGGAATCCCGGCAGGTGTTCAGGAAGAGCCCCGAGGGGTTCACGTCGACGCCGGGACCCTGGTGGGGCATGACGCTCATGCCCTGCTCCATCGAGAGGGTCCACGCCGGCGCTCCCGCGACACCGCGCTTTGTGAAGATCTGGATCACGCCGCCTGCCGCCTCCGTGCCGTACAGCGTCGTGGCGGCGGGCCCCTTGATCACCTCCATGCGGTCGATGTCCGCAGGGTTGATCATGTCCAGGGCCGAAGGCGTCTGAGCGCCCTCGTCGTCCGAGCCGATCGGGTTGCTCTCGAGGCGGACCCCGTCCACGTAGATGAGGGGATTGTTGCCCTGCGTGAGGGAATTGTTGCCCCTGAGCCGGATCTGGCTCGCCGCGCCCACCTGCCCGCTGTGGTCGTTGACCTGGATGCCGGTGGCCCGTCCCTGCAGCACGTCGCCGAAGTCCGTTACGGCGGTGAACTCGATGTCCTCCGCCGCGATGGCGCTGATGCTGTTGCCGACCTCGCGGCGCCGTGCCTGTCCCGCGGTGCCGGTTGCGATGATTCCCTCCAGCGCGATCGCGTCCTGGCGGAGGTTGAAGTCGGCGGTGGCCGCGCCTCCGGCCGGAACGGTCACCTGCATCTCCGTGCTGCCGTAGCCGATCATGTCGACCCGAACCGTGTGTTCGCCGGCCGGCACGTTGATGATCAGGAAGCGCCCGACGTTGTTGGCCAGGACCCCGAGCGAGGTTCCGACGACGGAGACCTGCGCTCCGGCAATCGGAGCCTGGCTGACCGCATCCTGGACGGCCCCCGTAATCGTCCCGGTTTGAGCCGCCGCTCTCTCTGCAAACCCGAAGGCAAGCACGAAAGAGAGGGCGACGCCGAGCGAGGCCAAACGCCCGGCACCAATCTGTTCGCGTAGTCGCATGACTCCTCCTTGTTCAAGTGTGGGCGAGGCATGCACGCCTCCCCGGTGCGCTGATGCTCCGCGTGCATAGTGAGGTCGGATTGCGACAACCGCAAGTATTCCCGCTGGCATTCAGCGATTCGAGCGCGGTGCCACCCTGCAATCCGTCAACGTCTCGCAGGTCACCGAGAGCCGGAGCCGGTCCTCCGTTGGTACTGAGAGAATCGAAACGGCCGCCACGGCCTCGCGCACATCGATCGGGCGCGGAGGCCGGAAGGTGAGGTGCACGCGCCAGGTGGGCCGCCCGCTCGCCTCGTACTGCTCGAGTTCGACGCCGCCGATCCAGGGGACCGCGAGAAGTTCGCGGTTCAGCACGGAGATGTCGGACTGCGTGCGCGGTCCGGCGCCCAGTTGCAGCGTCAGGACTTCGCTTGAGAACGGATGGTTCTCGCGCCAGCGGTTCACGGCGTCGTTCACCTGCCGCCAGTCGGCGCCCGAGTCGAGCAGGTGCTGGGCGTAGTCGCGCAACAGGAATTCGTTGTGCTTGACGTCGGACTCCAGCGCCTCCTCGAAGTGGGTCACGAATCCCCCCTCGTCGCCCTGGACGATGGACTGCACGCCTTCCAGGAAGTCGGTGTCCGGATCGTCGGGGTTCACCTGCTCCATGACGGATGTCATCTCGGCCCAGCGGTCGCTGCCCCAGTCGACGGGCTCGGTGGTCCGGGACAGATGGAACTCGCGCAGCCCGGCCGCCGCCCCCACTCCGTAGATGACGAAGAGGATGCGGTAGCGCTGGAAGACCGCTCGCAGACGTTGAGTCCCGGGCCCCGGCGATTGGCTGGGACGGGACGCATGGCGGCCACCCCCGGCCATTGGGCGATCGCCGGCAGCCCGCGCGCGCTTCCCGGCCGCACCGCGCCGTTTGCGTCCGCGCCTGCTCACAGTCCCCTCTGCACCTGCTTGTCCCTCACCTTCCAGATGAAGGAATCGACGTAGTAGTGCAGCAGCGCGTAGGCGTACAGCATCATCTGGGACCAGAGTTCGTAGCCGCCCGCGTAGTCCAGCGCCGGGATGTTGAACTGCGGGATCGCGGGATACGGCGCGAAGTTCACGACGCCGAAGCCGAATTCATCCAGCGGCCTGTTGATGAGGAGCTGAAAGGCGACCGCGTAGGCGCCGCCGAGGATCAGGAACCAGCGGAGCCTGCCGCTCCCGGTGAGCCTGCTCCATAGCCCCGTTCTCGAAGCGCCCGTGGCCGCCGAGCGGAGCATGTAGGAGTACACCATCACCATGTACTGGACGCCGTGCATGACCCGGTGCGCGACCGCGTACAGCAGGATCGAGTTCGTGTGCCAGGCCACAAAATACCAGAGGAAGTAGCTGGCGGCGATGAAGGCGTACTTGATGGGGTTGATCTGCGCCCCCGCCTTCACCGTCTTGCGGAGGTGCAGGAGGTAGACGATCAGGTAGCCGCCGGTGACGATCCAGCTGAGCATGAGCAGGCCCTCGACGAACCCCGCCGAGATGGGGACCTGCATTCGGTGCAGTTCGCGGATCCACAGGAAGCGGAACATGGGGGCCTGCAGGAACATGTTGCCGTAGAGGATCCAGTGCAGCGCCAGGTCGTACTTGCGCGTGTTCTCGAGGCCAGTCTTCGCCTTGAAGTCGTAGACGCGGCTGAAGCCGTGCTGCTGCATGATACTGTGCTGGTGGTCCCAGGCCGAGACGAGCAGGAGCAGGGTGATGGGGGCCCAGATCAGCCCCGCCGCGGTGAGGGAGAAGATGGCGACGGGTCCCACGATGAGGCGCGCCTTGAAGCGCTCCCACACCTCGGGCATACCGTAGCTGCGCACCCACGTCGCGTAGTGGTGGGGGGTGGTGACCCACAGGTTGATCGACGCGACCGCCACGTAGGGGAGCCACGCCTGGAAGCCCAGGGCGAGCGCCACGGCGGCGAAGGGCAGGCCGAGGAACCAGACCGAATCGGCCCGCGGGTTCAGGATGTAGCCCGTCTTGAACATGACTTCACGGTATGCCGGGATCGGGTGGGGATCAATGACGCGCGTGCGGCGGCCCGGCCCCTGCGCGGGCCGGCCGGGGAGGTGGACGCGTTGCCCGGCGGGCGCGCAACCGCCAGACTTCGGGCACCGTTTCACATCCAGACTTCAGGAGCCGCAACCATGCTCTACGCCGCTCACTCGGGCCTGCGCTTTCTGGTGCTCGTCGGCGGGCTGTTCGTGATTCTCTACGCGGCGGTCGGCTTCTTCGGCAAGCGCGAGTACTCGGGCGCAATGGCCCGGCTGGCGATCGTCTTTACCGGGCTGATCCACCTGCAGGTGCTGCTTGGGGTCGTGCTGCTGCTCACGCGGCCGTTCGGGACCGCGATGATCGGGCACATCTTCATGATGATCGCGGCGGCGGTTGTCGCGCAGGGGACCAGTACGGTGGTGAAGCGGCGGCCGGCGGAAGCGAAGAGCTACGGGCCGCACCTGGTGGGCGCTGTCCTCGCGATTGCGTTCATCGCGCTGGGGATCGTGGCGATCGGGCGGGGGGTGCTGCAGAGCACGGTGCCCTGAATTGCGGCGGGGCGCCCCGCTGGTTGCGAAGCGCCCCGCCAAGTCCTGCTGGCCGGTCAGCGTCTAGCCGGTCGGCCCGTTGATGTTCGGGTTGGTGTCGACCTCGCCGCGCGCGATCGGGAAGCACAGGTCCTGCTGCACGAGGTGCGAGCCCTCGTGCTGGCTTCCTGACGGCATTTCGAGCGGGTGACGGTCACCGGGCGTGTTGTCGCGGTTCCAGCGGAAGAAGTCGCCAAGGCGGCGCCCTTCCAGCCAGGTCACGATACCGCGCTCGTGCTTGAGCGCCGTCCAGGCTTCCGCCGCGTTCGACGCCGTGGCCGCTTCGACCCCGGCAGCCGATCGCAGCGCGTTGATCTTGTCCATGGCGCCCTGCCATTCTCCTGACACGAGCATGGCCTCGGCCTCGATCATGCGCATCTCGGTTCCCTTCGACAGGGGGATGTTGTCACCGGCATTCGTGTACTTCTGCTGGGGCCACCAGGGAACCTGTCCACAGCACTGGACCGCGGCGTCTCCCGTCTCGTCGGTGACCCGGTAGGGTACGCGTGGGTCGCCCGCGGGGTTGTTGTCGCTCTGGGCGTAATCCTCGTACTTGGTGAACTTCTGGGTATGAGCCTTGTACGGCTCGTTCTGGGTCGCGAACTGGATCCGGTTGCGGGTCGCGTCGCCTTCGGTGTCGAAGTACGGCATCTCCCAGACGAAACCATCGGGGATCCCCGATGCGTCGGAAACCGCTCCGGCCCAGTCGCCCATGAAGGCCTTGACCGCCGCGCGGCCCGCAACGGCCGCCATCGCCATCTCGCCCGATCCCAGCGATGCCGCCTGGTCGAAGCGCGCGATGGCACGGTCGTAGTAGACGCTGCGGGCTCCGGCCGACTCGCCGTCGATGACGGAGACGCAGAAGTTCTCGCCCAGCAGGCGATATGCGTACCCCGCCCACAGATAGGCTTCGGCAAGCAGCGACTGTTCGCTCGCGCCGGTCTCCATGATCTTGGCCACGCCGTCGTCACCCCACCAGCGCGCACGCTGGGAGAGGTTCCAGTGTGTGTTGACGGTTTCGTAGTCGAGTTCGCCGTTCTGCCACTCCACGGTGATGCCGAAGCTTCCCGTGGAACCTGAGGGGTGGACTTCCCGAGTGATCGCCGCTCCGGTGTAACCGACCCAGTTCTGGGCCTCGGAGGCTGCCCGGCCGATGCCCTTGACGATCGCCTGCTGTGCCTCGACCTCGAAGAGGAATTCCTCCTGGACCCGCCCCGGGTTGACGACATCGAAGTCGCAGGCCGCGAGAACGGTGACCAGGGCGACGGGGAGGAGCGCACCCTTGTGCGTCATGCTCGATGCAATTCTTGCAATGTGTTTCATTCGTCTCGCCCCTCCTAGAAGACGACTTGCAGTGCGAAGGTGTAGAACGCCGGCGGCGGCACGTGCTCGGTCATGGAGCGAACGCGCGTATTGAAGCCGACGTTGCCGCCTACCTCGGGATCCAGCGTGCGCATCAGCGGATCCACCCAGCGGAAGAAGTTCCGGCCGGAGATGGTCACGTTGGCGCGCGAGGCGCCGGCCATCGACGCCCAGGCCTCCGGCAGCGGAGCCTGGAAGCTCAGCTCGCGGATCTTGAAGAAATCGGCCGGCTGGATGGAGAAGTCGGACTGGTAGAATTGCAGGTCACAACGGGCCCGCTCCTCGGCGGTGAGGGCCGCGTAGCCCTGCGTCTCCCAGGTGTTGTACGCTTCGAAGCACCCCGCCCAGCGCACGGAACGACGCGTGGCGGCCGCCTGCGGGCCATTCGACATGAACGCGCCGCCCTGGTACTCGGCGCGAGCTGCGATGGTGATTCCGCCCGGCAGCTGGAAGGTGGTGTGCATGCCTGCGATGGTCGTGGCCTGGTTCGGTCCATGGTAGCAGTCGTCCTCGATGATCGGATCCGCATGCGCGTCCGGGTTGGTCACGCAGTCCGAACGGATGACCGGAGCCGGGTGACCTTCGACGACCCAACCGAAACCGCCAATCGAGAAGGAGGGCGATCCGCCGAGAGAGATGATCTCGGAGTCGTGGAGGGACAGCGTGCTGCCGATGTCCCAGGTCCACGTGTCGTTGCGAATGATGCTGTAGGTGAGCCCCAGCTCCATCCCGCTATTGGCGAGCTCGCCCACGTTGGCCAGCTGCGAGCTGGTGAAGCCCAGCGACGGGATCTGGCGGACGCTGAAGAGCGCCTGGGCGGTGTTCTGTGTGAAGTAGGTGAAGTCGAGCGCAAGCCGATCGTCCACGAACGATCCCTCGAAGCCCGCTTCGAGCTCGGTGGTGGTCTCGGGACCGACCTCGGGGTTGCCCACGTTGCTCGGCAGGAAGGCCGGGACGCCGCCCCAGCCGGCCGCACCGAAGGTCCGGACCGCGTCGAAGGCGCCCGGTGCGCGGCCCGCCTGGCCCCACGCCGCACGGAGCTTCATGGAGCCCCAGCCCTCGTTCCAGAAGTCCTCGTCCGAGATGATGTAGGAGCCGGAGACCTTGGGGTAGGCCTGGAAACCGAAGTCCGCGCCGAAGGCCGAGTTGCCGTCCACCCGGACGCCCGCGATCAGGAAGTACTTGTTCGAGAAGTCGAACTTGCTCTCGACGAAGAGGCCGGCGTTCACGACGCGGGTGCGATCCTCGAAGCCGAGGGTGTTGCCCGCGTTGTCGACATCGGGGTCACCGGGGCCCGGGAAGTTGTCGCCGTAGGCGGTCGTGACTTCGCTGCGGGTGGTGACGGATTGTCCGCCGAAGGAAAGCGCCGAGCGGATTCCCGAGGGAAGCTCGACGTCCATCGATCCGACGTAGTCGAAGGTCAGGGTGTTGAACTCGTACCGCGACGTAGCGAGGATGCCGGTGGGAGCCCGGATGAAGCCGAACGGCCGCAGGTTGCGGTTGTCCTGCTGCGCCAGGTCGTACCCGATGCTAAGCCGGTTCGAGAAGTTGGCCATCGGCGAGTAGGTGGCGGTCAGCCCCGTGATCAGGTGGTCGATCTGCGTCGTGATCTCCTGGTTCAGGAACGGGTTGATCGCGTTGAAGGACTCGTCGTTGAGGTAGTTGCGGTCCCGGCGGAAGGTGTTCAGCGTCATCCCGTGGGCGTTGTTGCCGCCCGCGGTATGGGCCAGCTGGTCGTTGGTGTACGACGTGTTCCACTGGAGCTGGAGGTCTTCCCGCGGCGAGAAGGTGAAGTTGCCGCGCAGGATCAGCTTGTCCTCGTGATCGTTCGGGAGTACGCCATCGTCGCTTTCGAAGGCGCCCGAAACGAAGTAGCGGATGTTCTCGGCACCGCCGCCGACGCTCAGCGCGTAGTTCTGCTGATGCGCGCCCATGTCGCTGAAGAGGCCGCTGTCGCAGGGCTGGTCGGCCACGACGATCGCATCGTCGCACTTCGGCTTGTGGCCGCGCAGCCAGGGGTTGATGAAGAGGAAGTCCGACCGTCCGCCCGAGAGCGACGTCGGATTTTCGGACGGCGGCCTGAGCGAGGGGTCCGGACCGAAGGTGAGGTTTCTCGCCAGGCCCTGGTTGATCTGGCCGGTCCAGGTCGCCTCGCCGACGCTGCCGCGCTTCGTGAAGATCTGGATCACGCCCGCGGAGGCCTCTGTGCCGTACAGGGTGGTCGCAGCCGCGCCCTTGATCACCTCGACCCGCTCGATGTCCTGCGGGCTGATGCTGTTCAGCGGACTCGACACGTCGTTGTTGCTGCGGCCCGAGTAGCCGATCGGCGGGACGTTCTTGGCGAATCCCGAGCTGCGGACGCGCACGCCGTCCACGTAGATGAGCGGCTGGTTCGACTGCGTCATCGAGACGTTGCCGCGGAGGCGGATCATCGCGCCGCCGCCCACGCTGGCCGAACTCTGCGTGACGGACATCCCCGGGACTCTCCCCTGCAGGAGCGCGTCCACGTTCTGGGGCGGGGCCACGACCTCTTCCTCGATATTGAGCTGTGAGACCGAGTTGCCCACCTCGCGCCTGCGCGCGGCCCCCGCGGTGCCGGTTACGACGATCTCGTCGAGGCCGAGCGCCTGCGCTGACAAGTTGAAGTCCTGCTGCACGGTTCCGCCGGCGCCCACGGTGATCTGGGCCTCAACGGCGGTGAAGCCGATGCGCTCGGCCCGGAGGGTATAATCGCCGGGCGGAACGTTGAGGATGATGAAGCGGCCGTTGTCCCGAGACAGGGTCCCGAGGCCGGTGCCCACAAGATGCACCTGCACCGAGCCGACGGGCCGCTGGCTCGCGGCGTCCGTGACGGACCCGGTGACGGTGCCGTCCTGCGCGTGCGCAACGGCGGGGACCGCCAGTGCGAACGCGAGGAGGGCAGCCCCCGCAAACGCCGCGCCGCTCCCGCGGGAGCGGACGGATTCCAACAATCGGTTTACCATGTTTGTTTGACTCCTCTCAAACGTGGCTGTCGGGCTCGGCACCGGGGCTTTCCCGGGGCTCACGCCGACTCACTGACTCTGCTGAATATTGATGAACACCTCGGCGCTCGCCACTCCCTCGGCCGAGTCTTCTGCCCTGGCGCGCACCGTGAACATTCCCGCGATTTCGTACGTGTGCTCCCTGGCGCCCGAAGCGGACTGTGCGCCCGCTGTCGCCAGCGAGTCGACCGCGCCGTCACCCCAGGTGAAGACGATCCCGCTGAGGCTGCGCCCGGTCACGTTGTAAAGCACCGACAGCTTCTGGCCGACCAGCCCGTTTTCGGGCCCGATGAGTTCGATGGAAAGAGGCGAACCGATTTCATCGTCGTAGCAGGACGCCGGCGCCAGCGCCAGGAGCAACAGCAGGGCGATCCGGATAGCCCTACGGCCCAATGAGGTTCGAGTTACACCGGTCATCGCGTGGTAAACGGTATCTGGATGACGATCGGGCCTTCCAGCGGGCCGGTCGTGGTGGTGGTTCCCCGCCGCGAGCGCCTTCTGACCTGGTCCCAGATGATTGCGCCCGCCGCCGCGCCGATGACTCCGGCCAGCGCGGACGACCGCTTCCAGTCCAGCAGGCGCATCTCCACGTCCGCCACGCCGCCGACCGGTATCCTCAGCCGCTGACTGAACGACTCGACGCGGATTCCTTCGGCGACGGTCAGAACGGGCACCTCGAGCAGGAGTTCGGCGGGACTCGCTTCCACAACCGTGCCCTCGACCAGCCGGTCGCCCCCGAGGAGGTATTCCTGGAGTTCCTCGTGCTGGTCCGCCGTGAGCAGGGTGCGCACGCGGTCGCCGGCGTTCAGATCGGAAAGGGTGCCGGGCCGGTAGGTGTGGCACCCTGCGGCGCAGAGTAACAGAACGAGGGCAAAGGTGGTGCGAACGGATATCATGGTGACGGTAAACCTAACATGGCGCGCACCTGCCGCAGGACATCGGCGATCTCGTCGTCGTCGGGGGCGAATTCCAGCGCATCGTGGAGCGAGGGCAGCGCTTCTTCGGGACGCCCGGTATTCACCAGGGCAACCGCCAGGTAGAAGTGGGCCCGGGAGAGCCCGAAGTCGTTGCGGATGGCTGCCCGGTAGGCGTCGATCGCCCTCTCCAGGTCGCCGCGCCGGAAGCGGGCGTTGCCCAGGTTGAGGTGCGCCAGAGCCTCGGTCGGGCGAACGAGGGCGGCGCGCTCGTACACGGCCTCGGCCTCTTCGCCGCGGCCCAGCGACTCCAATCCCAGCCCCAGGTTGACGAGGGCGACGGGATCGTCGGGGCGGCGGCGGAGCGACTCCAGGTAGACCTGCACGGCGCCTCCAACTTCGCCGGCCGCTGCCAATCCGGCCCCGAGCGCCACCAGGGTCTCGGGCGAGTCCGGCCGTACTTCCTGGGCACGGCGCAGAAAGAGAAGCCCCGCTTCGGGTCCGGTTGCCCGATCGGCCGCTGCGGCCCACTGGGTCAGCGCCGCCCCCCAGCGTGCCCTCAGTCCCTCGGGCTCCGCCTCGTCGCGCGGCAACACGTCCAGCAGCGCGCGAACCTCCGCAGCCTCGCCCCTCGTTGCATGAAGCGCGGCGGCCGCCACCGCGCGCACATCCAGGTCGGCATCGGCCGCCATCGCCGCCAGGGCGCCGCCCGGCGCGTCATCGAGCCCGGTCGGCGGCGCGTCCGGCCCGGCCCCGCGCCGCGCCACCCACCCCCTCACCCACGCGTCCACCGCCATCACCTTGGCCAGGCCGTGCCTGTCGCCCAGCGCGGCCGCCTCGACCAGGGCGCGATCCAGCTCCGCCCGACCCGCGCCGGGCCCCGTTGCGGCAACGAGCGCGGCCACCTCCGCGCGGTGCGGCCTCACCTCCCCCCACCATTCCGTCACCTGGGCCGCCAGGTCTCCGACCGTCATGTCGCCGTGGCACCGGCTGCACGCCGACGCGAGCCCCATCCGCTCGTCCACACCGGGCCGCGGTATCGCGATCGTGTGGTCGGAGCGACCGTACGGGATCGCCTCGGACAGCTCCGGATGCTGGATGTATGGCATATGGCAGCTGGTACACGCGGCGCCGGGCGACCCCGCGGGATGAAAGGTGTGGACTTCCGGCTCCGCCCCGATGGCCGCGTGGCAGCCGGTGCACTGTCCGTCGTCGAAACGGCCCTGCAGAGGCTTTCCGAAGACGTCGCGGTAGCCCTGCGAGTGGGGATCGTGACAATCGACGCAGGTCATCGAGCCGAAGAGGTAGCAGGCGCTGTTGCGGTGGGTCTGCTGGTAGCCGAAGGTCGCGATCCGGCCGTCGGGCAGGTACGGCGAGTCGCCCACGGCAGGGAGGCCGAGGCTGTAGTCGACCGCACCGCCTTCGGCGGGGTCGTTCAAGGCGCGTTTGAGGGCGTGGCACTGGAAGCAGACGGCCAGCGAGGCGTCGGTTGCCAGCGTGTCGAGAGCTGGCAGTCGGGTGCCGGCGGTGGGCGGGGCCGGGGCCGCCGCCGGTTGGCCCGCCCCGTCATCGGCCGAAGGGCCGGGGCCGCCGCCGGGCTGGCCGGGTCCCCGCGCCCAGTCCACGTGCGCCTGGGCCGGGCCGTGACAGGATTCGCAGTTGATCTGCAGCGTGGCCACGGTCGTCCGGTAGCGCCCCGTCTCCGGACGGAACTCGACCTCGACCTGGCTGCCATGGCAGTTCTGGCAGTTCGCGAAGCGGCGGCTGGTCCCCATGATCCGCACCGGCGGCCAGTCCCCGCATTCGGTCAGCCGCATCTCTTCCGTGATCGGCAGCCACCCCGCGTCGGCGCGGAGGGCGGCCCGATCCGCGCCGGGCAGCCAGAACCCGCCCACAAACGCCGTGTTGCAGAACCAGGCGTCCGCGTCGCGGGAATAATCGAAGGGAAGGAACCGCTCCGTACCGTCCGGGAACTGCGAAATGAACCCTTGGGTTCCACCCCCGATCATGTGGCCCCTGCCGACCACGCCCGACACCGAAAGCTCCATCGGCGGCCGGCCATCCCGCTCCACCACGAAGAGATGGCGCCCCTGGTCGTCCACGCGCGGCCATACCGCCGCGTCCGCGAATCGAATGGCGGATCCCCCGAACGGCGCGATCACGCTCTCCGGCCCCGGCGGCCCGCCGGCGGTCCCGTGCGTCGAGCCCGCCCACGCTTCGTACTCCTCCACATGACACGCCCGGCAGGCCTCCGATCCGGCGAACTCCGGCGCAAGCTGCGCAGGGGACCCGTCCCCCACACCACGGTCTCCACCCAACCCCGCGGCTGCAGCCACGACGAAGACCGCGCCGGCGGCGAGTCCCATGCGGAGCAATGATGATCGGTGCAAATCGTCCCCCGAGTTGACGATGCGGCCCACCGCCCAATCTTATACCGTTGCGCCCCATTCTGCGCCCTGGCCCAGCGGCGTCAACCGCCAAAGCGACCCCATGTCAGACCAATCACGAGACGATAGCAGCGCCGGCACCCTGGCGCTGGTCATGGGCGGCGGCGGCGCCCGGGCCGCCTACCAGGCCGGCGTGCTGCGCTATCTGTCCCGCCGGTTTCCGCACCTGCAGGCCCCGATCATCACCGGCGTGAGCGCGGGAGCGATCAACGCGGCGCACCTTGCGGCCCACCACGGCACCTTCGGGCAGGCCACCGAGGAGCTCTTCCACCTCTGGTCGAGCCTCAATGTCGAGCACGTATTCCGCACGGACGTCCCGTCGCTCGCGTGGCATGTGTTTCGCTGGGGGCGCCAACTGGTTTCGGGCGGCGTGCGCACGGGGCCGCAGGTCCGCGGGCTCCTGGACACCGAGCCCCTTCGCGCGTACCTCACCGATCGGATGCACGCCATAGACGGCGAGCTCACCGGGATCAACTACAACCTTGCAATGGGACGGCTGAGGGCGGTCGCCCTGAGCACCACGAACTACTCCACGGGACAGTCGGTGCTGTGGGTGCAGGGCCAGGGCGTGACCGAATGGGAGCGCCCCAACCGCCGCTCCCGGTTGACGACGCTTACCGTCGACCACGTCATGGCATCGGCCGCTCTCCCTCTGGTGTTCCCCGCCGTGCAGATCGAGAAGTACTGGTTCGGAGACGGGGGTATCCGGCTCACCGCCCCTCTGTCGCCGGCACTCCATCTCGGAGCTGACCGTATCCTGGCCATCAGTACGCGCCGCTCGCGGTCGATCTCCGAAGCGGATGCTCCGGTGATCACAGGCTACCCACCCCCGATCCAGGTGGCCGGCGTACTCATGAACTCGGTCTTCCTCGATCTGCTCGATGAGGACGGGCATCGTCTCAAACGGATCAACCGATTGCTGACGGGACTTGCGCCGGAACAGCGCACCGGGATGCGCCCGGTCCGCCTCCTCACCATACGACCGTCGGTCGACCTGGGGCGGCTGGCCAATCGATACGAGCCTCAACTGCCGAAGGCCTTCCGGTTCATGACGCGCGGATTGGGCACCAGACATACGAGGGCGCCCGATTTCCTCAGCCTCATCATGTTCCAGCCCGACTACATCGCGGAGATGATCCGCGTGGGCGAGGCGGACGCCGAGAAGCGGGAGCCGGAGCTGGCCGCCCTTCTGGAACCGGGGGCCGCGGATGAGATTACAAAGAAGAGCGCGATAACCGACCCACGCCGGCCGACACCGAAGGAGGCACTGTGAACGCCCCCTCATCCAAAGACCAACCGGGGATCAGCGGCGCCAGGGAGTCGCGCGAGGTCGCCGAAGGCGCACGCGAGGCCAGGTGGGACAAGCGCAGCTTCATGAAGGAGCTGTTCGGCGGGCGCCTCTCTCTCGACCTGATTCACCCGCACCCGGAGCAGGATCCGGAGGAAGCGGCCAGGGCGGCCCCCTTTCTGGAGCGACTTGAGAGATTCACCGTCGAGCACGTGGACGGCGACGCCTTCGACCGCGACGGCTGGGTGCCCGACTCGGTGCTCGAGGGCCTCGCCGCACTGGGCGCGTACGGCATCAAGATCCCGCGGGAGTACGGCGGTCTCGGCCTTTCCCAGACCTCGTACAACCGCGCGCTGGCGATCGTAGCCAGCCGCTGCGCCTCCACGGCTGCGTTTCTTTCCGCGCACCAGTCCATCGGCGTCCCCACGCCCCTGGTCCTGTTCGGCACCGAGGAGCAGAAACGCAAGTACCTGCCTCGCGCCGCGGGCGGCGAACTGTCCGCATTCGCGCTCACCGAAGCCATGGTCGGATCCGACCCGGCGAACATGTCCACCGTCGCCCGCCTCTCGGACGACGGCGAGCACTACATCCTCAACGGCGAAAAGCTGTGGACGACCAACGGGCCACGCTCCAGGCTCCTGGTCGTGATGGCGCGGACCCCGGCCCGCGCCGGCGTGAAGGGCGCCCGCCCCATCAGCGCCTTCATCGTCGAGACCGACTGGCCGGGCGTGGAGGTGGCACAGATCTGTCGATTCATGGGACTGAACGGCATCTCCAACGGCGTGCTCCGCTTCACGGACGTCAAGGTGCCAAGGGAGAATCTGCTCTGGGGCGAGGGCATGGGCCTGAAGCTCGCCCTGATCACCCTCAACACCGGGCGGCTGGCCCTTCCCGCCTTCTGTGCCGCCGGGGCAAAGGGCTTCCTGCGCACCTCCCGCAAGTGGGCCGCCGAGCGGGTGCAGTGGGGCGCCCCGATCGGGAAGCACGACGCGGTCGCCCAGAAGGTGGGCCGGATGGCGGCCGAGGCCTATGCCATGGACGCCGTGGTCGAGCTCGCCGCGGCCATGTCGGGCCAGGGGAAGCTGGACATAAGACTTGAAGCGGCCATGGCCAAGCTCTGGCACAGCGAGAAGTGCTGGGACCTGGTGAACGACGCGGTGCAGGTGCGGGGAGGACGCGGTTACGAGACCGCCGATTCGCTCCGGGCCCGCGGCGAGGACCCGGCCCCCCTGGAACGCTACCTGCGCGACTCCCGCATCAACCTGATCTTCGAGGGCACTAGCGAGATCATGCGCCTCTTCATGGCTCGCGAGGCGGTCGACCACCACCTGTCCGTCGCCGGCAACGTCATCGACGCCCGGCTGCCCGCCTCAAAGCGCCTCGCCGCCCTCCTGAAGGCCGGCATGCACTACGCCGTCTGGTACCCGGGCAGGTGGCTGGGCTGGGGCCGGTGGCCGCGCTACGCCGAGTTCGGGGTGCTGGCGCGGCACATGCGCTACGCGGACCGGAAGTCGCGAAGACTGGCACGGGCAATCTTCCACGCCATGCTCCGCTTCGGCCCGAAACTCGAGCAGCGGCAGGCGCTCCTTGCAAGGTTCGTCGACATCGGCGCCGACCTGTTCGTGATTTCGGCCTCCTGCGTGCGCGCCATGAAGCTCCAGAGGGAGGGACCCGGCGACCGCTCCCCCAACGAGCTCGCCGACGCGGCGTGCGCGCTGGCACGTCGCCGCATCGACGCGCGGTTCCGGGCCGTCCGACGAAACGACGATTCGCAGATGTACCGCGTGGCCCGCCGTGCCATGGCCGACCGCTACGAATGGCTCGAGGAAGGCATCTGCGACTGAATGGCGCGATCCCTCCTCCTGTTCGTTCTCGTCTGGACCCTCGCGCTGCTGCTCCTTGGCAGCGTGGTGCACGCTACCGAGTCCAGCCTCGCCTGCCCCGACTGGCCCACCTGCTTCGGCACGATGATGCCGGAAATGACCGGCGGCGTCTTCTGGGAACACCTGCACAGGCTTTGGGCCGGCGCCCTGGTGCTCCTGTTCGCGGTCACCGTGGTCGTCCTGCGCCGCACCCTGCCCGAACGGGGCGACCTGCTGCGCATGGGGATCGCGGGGCTGATCCTGCTGCTGATCCAGTCGGTCCTGGGCGGCCTGACGGTCATCTACCGCCTGCCCGATGCCATCTCCACCTCGCACCTGGCGCTCGCCTTCGGCTTTCTGGCGCTCGTCACCGTCATGCTGGTTCGTACGCGACCCCCGGGCGGTGATGCCGCCCCCGAAATCGACCCTCTGGCGCGGCGGGCCGGCATTTGGGGGACGGCGCTGGTCTTCACCCAGTCCCTGGTCGGCGCGCTGGTGCGCCACACCGATTCCGGAATGGCCTGCCCGGACGTACCCCTCTGCCTCGGCAGGATCATCCCGCCCCTCGAGTACCCGACGGTGCAGCTCCACTTCCTGCACCGCGCCCTGGGCGTGCTCGTCGCGGTGGTTCTGCTGCGCCATGCGTGGCTGATCCTGGCACGCTCCCGCGACCGGGTCGCGCGCCGGCTGGCGGCCGGCCTGGGAGCGGGCGTCATCGCCCAGGTGCTGCTCGGCTACCTCTCCGTCGCCTACCGGCTCGCCCCCCCGTACGTCTCGACGCACACGCTCCTCGCCGCGGCCCTGCTCTCCATGGCCGTTGCGATGGCGGCGCGCAGGCCGCACCCCGTCCCGGCATGAGCGCCGAGTCCGTCGCCGACACGCTCGCCGCGGTCAACGCCGCCCTCAACTTCACCAGCGCCGCGCTGCTGGTGGCCGGCTTCCGCTTCATCAGGCGCGGCAGGATCCGGGAGCACCGGCGATGCATGCTCGGTGCCGTTACAGCCGGCGCAACCTTCCTGGTCCTCTACGTCACGCGGTTTTCCCTCACGGGCACGCACGAGTTCCCGGGCCCGGAAGCCGTGCGACCCGTCTACCTGGCCATCCTGTTCAGCCACATGATCCTTGCCATCATCGTGGTGCCGCTGGTCATCCGGCTGCTCGTGCTGGCCCGGCGGGAACGTTTCAGGGAGCACCGGCGCCTGGCGCGCTGGACCTTCCCCATCTGGCTCTACACCTCGGTGACGGGGCTGGTCGTCTACCTGATGCTCTACCGGATGTACGGCTGAAGAGCCCCGCTGCCGGCGGGATTATCAACTGGCGCTTAACGCAATTCAGCGGCCCAGCGGCAGGTCCGGTCTCCCCGTGTCTCGCACTGCTGCTTGGCCACCACGGCTTCCCGTCCCGCGCTGTCGTGGAGAACGCGCTGGCAGAACCCGGTGATGATCTCGCAGGCATCTCCGTTCCGGTCGACCTGGACAAGTGGAGAAGCGGACATCTCGAACACGAAGGATCCGGACATGAATCCGCCAAAGCGGCGGCCGAAGAGCTTCCGCAGCGCGCGCCGCATGCGTCGCCTGGCGATCTGGAGACGAATGACCCGGGGCAACCAGCGCGTAACCCGCCGCACCTTGGTGCCTGCCAGGCGCGAGCCCATGGCGAAGAAGATCTCCGCCGCGTCCGGACGCTTCATGACGAGGCGGAGAAAATCCCCGAATTCCTTGCTTGAAAGCCGTCGGCCCTGGCGAGCGTGGTCGCGATAGAGGTCGATCTGACGACCGACAACCGCGCTCAGTCCCAAACGGCGGGGCATCGTCAGCCGGACATCCTCATCCTTCAGCCGTTCGGCCGGAAGGTCGGTGTCCCGCATTGCCTCGAGGAGGGCAAGGGCCACCTCGGCTGAGATCTGGCGCTTTTCTGATTCGCTCAATTCACTCCGTCCCCGGTGTTGCCGTTCAGACAGCCCGTCCGTTCGCCAATCAATTGAAAGATGCACAATGGTGACGGACGTGCGACCCACCGCGCCCGTGGACACGTTCTCGCCAGGTCAGCAACGCAAATCTCGCTACGGAATGCCTCGCCGTGCAAATCGGGTCCGTGAGCACCGGGTGGGGGCCGGGACCGCGCGCGACGGGCGTGACATTGGCCCCGGGCACCCGCTCGTCTAAGTTGGGGTCTGAAGTACGACCCCATCCCGCCCCCCTTACTGCAGGCCGCCCCTTGAAGCGTCATCCCGTCTTCGATCCTCCGGAATACCAGTCGTGGAAGGCGGATCCTCAGTTCGTGCACAATTACCGGGCCCGCATCGCCGGCGATCCAGAGCGGGCGGCCCGCGTCGGCGGATTGCGACGCGACTCGCTGCTCGGCCTGTACCGCGATCTGCTGCTGACCAGGCTGCAGGATACCGGCCTCAAACGCTGGGTTCGCCAGGGCGTGATCAGCAAGGCGTGGCTCGGGGTCGGCGAAGAGGCGGTCACGGTCGGATGCGTGGGCGCCCTGGACCGGGAGCGGGACGTGGTGATCCCCATGATCCGCAACGCCGGGGCAGGTCACATGATGGGACTCCCGCTGGAGCAGGGGTTCACATGCTATCTCGGCACTGCGGACAGCCCCTCCGGCGGGAGGGACTTCCACTACGGCAACATCGAGCAGGGCGTCATCCAGCCTGTCAGTCACATGGGGACGAGCCTGCCGGTGGCTGCGGGGGTCGCGCTCGCTTTCAAGAACCGCGGCGAGGCGCGGGTTGCGTTGACGTGGACGGGCGACGGAGCCATCCGCACCGCCGCATTTCACGAAGGAATGGTCTTCGCATCGCGCCTTGGCGCGCCGCTCATCGCGGTGATCCAGAACAACCAGGTCGCGCTCGGCACCCGGGTGGACCAGCACGGGGCCGCGAAGCCGGAGGACATGCCGGCCGCCTACGGCATCGAGCCCCTGATGTGCGACGGCAACAACGTTCTCGACGTCTACGCCGCCGCCGCGACCGCACGCGACCGGTGTGTCGACGGCAACGGCCCCGCCGTGATCGTGGCCGAGACCTTCCGCATGGGCGGGCACGCCACGCACGACGAGCGCGAAGCCCGCGACACCTTCTCGCCGGAATTGTTTGCGCACTGGGGGCGCCGCGATCCGATCGGGCTCTTCGAGGCCTGGTTGCTGGAAGAGGGCGTGCCCGAGGGGGCGATCCAGGAGGTGGAGGCCGCGGCGGAGCGAGCCGTGGCCGAAGCCGCGGACCGGGCCCTGGCGTCCCGCGACCTCCTCCCCGAGCCGCGGACGGCCCTCTTCGAAGGAATCTCCGAGGGAGGCGTGCTACACGGATTGGCCCACCGGCTTTAGGATTATTGCCATGTTCGAGAACCTGCGCCGGGCCTTTCGCGAGGCCGTAGACAACTTCAACCGCGAGCTTGAGCGCGACGCCGTGCCGGAAGCGATGGACGGACTCCTGCAGGGGATGGAGCGCGAGACCGTCGCTGCCAGGGCGGAGGTGGCGGCTTTGAAGGAGGAGCTGGGCCGCGCGCGCAAACGCGCCGCCACGGAGCAGCGCGAGGCGGAGGTATGTCGCCGCCGGGAGGAGCTCGCCCGCGGGATCGGCGACTCGGAGACCGCGGATATCGCAGCCAGCTTCGGCGAGAAGCACGAGGCGCGCTGGCGCGTGCTGAGCGAGAAGAGCAAGGCGATCGAAGCCGAGTTGCGCCTCCGCGAAACCGAGTACGAGCAGATGTTGGAACAGGTGCGCGAAGCCCGCGCGAGCAGGAGCTCGCTCAAGGCGACTGCGGGCCGAACGCGCGCCAGAGAGTCCGTCCAGGGGACAGACGACCTCTTTGGCGAGCTGGACCGAATGGCGGAGAAGATCGACGGGACCGAAGGCGCCGGACGGAGCGAAGGCGCCCCCTTCGACGACGGCCGCGAGTTTGACGAGGAACTGGGCAGGTCGAGGAGAGAGGAAGCGATCAACGCCCGCCTGGAGGAGTTGAAGCGGCGCATGGGAAGGCGGTAGATTGGGGCCATGGAAAACTGGATCGGTGTTGGTATCTGGATTGTGATGGGCGGGGTCATCGGCCTCGGCATGAAGGTGGTCGTCAAGCGGCCCGATACGACCCCCGGGCACTCGCGGATTCTGTTTATCCTCGGGGCTTTCGGGGCAGTCGTCGGAGGCATGCTGGGGGTCGGGATCCTTGAGTTCGACCACCCGGTCGCCCTAAGTCCCGGAGGAATGGCGGGCGCCGTGGCCCTCGCCGCGCTGATGTCGTGGCTCTATCGCTGGGGGATCAAGGGCCTGACCTGAGCCCGCCGACGATCATGTCCACCGCTGGCAGCGACCCCCTGGGCTTCGCCCGCGCCGAGCGCGCCAGGTTCTACGCTGAACTCGACGAATTCCTCCGCATTCCCTCGGTGTCCGCCAAGTCCGACCACGATGCCGACACCGGGCGCGCCGCCGAGTGGGTGCGGGCGCAGCTGGCCGGGGCCGGCTTGGAAGCGGAAACCTTCGCCACACCCGGACACCCGGTCGTAGTAGGCGAATGGCGGGGAGCCGGCCCGGACGCCCCGACGGTGCTCATCTACGGCCACTACGACGTTCAGCCGCCCGAGCCGCTGGAGCTGTGGGATTCGCCTCCCTTCGAACCCGACGTCAGGGACGGACGCATTTACGCCCGGGGTTCCGCGGACGACAAGGGTCAGCTCTTCCTGCACATCAAGGCGCTCGAAGCGCACCTCACGACGCGGGGCCGTCTGCCGGTGAACGTGATCGTGCTGGCCGAAGGCGAGGAAGAGGTAGGCTCGCCCAACCTCGTACCGTTCGTCATTGAGCACAGGGAAAGACTGGCCGCCGACACGGTCGTCATCTCCGATTCGGCGATGTTCGCGCCCGGCCTGCCGTCGCTCCTCTTCTCGCTCCGTGGCCTGGCCTACTTCGAGATCCACGCGACCGGACCGTCGTCGGATCTGCATTCGGGCGCCTACGGCGGCGCGGTCCTCAACCCGGCCAACGCGCTGGCGAAGGTGATCGGCGGCCTGCACGACGACGACGGCAGAATCACCATTCCCGGCTTCTACGACGACATCATCGAGCCGTCGCCCGAGACGCTGGCGGGCATCCGCGCACTCCCCTTCGACGCGGACGAGTACGCCCGCGAGGTCGGCGCGCGGGCGACGGGCGGCGAACGGGGCTACTCCGCGCTGGAGCGGCTGTGGACCCGCCCCTCCTGCGACGTCAACGGCATGCTCTCGGGCTACACCGGAGAAGGCGCCAAGACCGTGTTGCCCGGGAAGGCCATGGCCAAGGTGAGCTTCCGCCTGGTCCCGGGGCAGTCCCCCGAGCGCGTCCACGAACTCTTCGAGAAGCACCTCGCGCAGGTGGCGCCTCCGGGCGTGCGCCTCGAGCTGGTCGAACTCCACGGCGGCCGCCCCTGGCGCGCGAGTCTGGACGGCCCCCTCTTCGACGCCGCGTCCAGGGCGCTGGAGAAGTCCTTCGGCACCCGGCCCGTGCTTGCCGGAGAGGGTGGAAGCATCCCCATCGTGGGCGAGTTCGAGGAGATCCTGGGCGCCAACTCCCTGCTGCTGGGGTTCGCTCTCCCCGGGGCCAACATGCATGCGCCGAACGAGTGGTTCGCCACCGACTGCTTCGAACGCGGCATCGACACGCTCATCCACCTCTACGACGAGCTGGCCGGGGTCTAGCCGCGGGCTGACAGCGGGCGCCCTCGCCCCTCCCGCCCCAGTCCTTCGCCCCCCGCCCTCTGCCGCCGGTTCCTCACCCTCGCTTTGGCACTGTAATGTCAACATTACATTTTGTCATGTTGCCTTTACAGATGTGGCCATGGCCGCCGCCCGCAGCAGAGCCCGCGCCTTGTTCATGGTCTCCTCGTATTCGGACTCCGGATCCGAGTCGGCGACGATGCCGGCCCCGGCCTGCACATGCGCGAACCCGTCCCGGACGATCATGGTCCGAATCGCGATCGCGGTATCCATTTGGCTTGCACCCCAACCCAGGTGCCCGACCGCCCCGGCGTACGGACCCCGCGCGGTGGGCTCGATCTCGTCGATAATCTCCATCGCGCGCACCTTCGGCGCCCCCGAAACGGTCCCCGCGGGGAAGCAGGCGCTCAGCACGTCCAGCGCGGTGAGCCCGTCGCGCACGTCCCCCTCGACCTGGCTGCAGAGGTGCATGACATGGGAGTAGAGCTCGACCTTCATCAATTCGGGCACCGTGACCGTGCCGTACCGCGAGACCCTGCCCACGTCATTCCTGCCCAGGTCGACCAGCATCCGGTGCTCGGCGAGCTCCTTCTCGTCGGCGGCCAGCTCCCTGGCCAACGCGCGATCCTCGGTGCGGGTGCGCCCCCGCTTCCTGGTGCCCGCGATGGGGCGCACCGTCACCACGCCGTCTTCGAGCCGAACGAGCACCTCGGGCGACGACCCGACGATGTTGAAGTCTCCGAAGTCGAGGTTGAACAGATAGGGCGACGGGTTGATCGTGCGCAGCGCGCGGTACAGCCGGAACGGCGACTCGTCGAAACGGGTGGAGAGCCGCTGGCTCAGCACGACCTGGAAGGCGTCGCCGGCGGCGATGTAGTCCAGCGCGCGCTCGACGCCTTCAATGAAGTCCTCCCGCTCGACGTTGCTGGTGTATTCGACTTCGGTGGCTGCGGCCGGCGCGAGGTCGAGCGGTTCGGGGGCCTCCCGGGAGCGCAGCCGGCCGACCGTGTCGTCGAGTCTGGCCACCGCGTCGCTGTAGAGCGCCGTCAGCTCGGCCCGCGAGGTCGCCTCGGAGGTGTTCACGGTCGTGATCGCCCTGGCGCGGCCGAGCAGGTTGTCCACCGCCACCACCACGTCGGAGAACATGAACATGGACGTGGGCAGTCCCTGGTCGTCGGGAGGCCCGGCGCCCAGGCGTTCGATGCGGCGAACCAGGTCGTATCCGAAGTACCCCACGGCGCCTCCCCAGAAGCGCGGCAGCCGCGGATCGGGCCTGGGCTCGGCATCCTTGAGCCGCGCGAGGAGGTCCGCCAGCGGATCGGCCACCCTCTTCGGGCGCCACCCCCGTCCGGGCTCCCAGATCGAGACCTCGTCGCCGTCCAGCATCCAGGCCATGCGGGGACGGCTTCCCAGGAAGCTGTAGCGCGCCCACTGCTCACCGCCGACCACCGACTCGAGGAGGAAGCCGAAGGAGCCGTCCTTCAGCTTGTGATAGGCGGTTACGGCGGTGTCGGAATCGAAGAGCAACTCGCACCAGACCGGGATTCGAAGTCCCGGCCGGGCGCTGTCCAGAAACGATTCGAGGGAGGGTTTGACGTCCAATTGGGTCGGGGCCGCGGCTGGGGGCTGCGCACGTCGTCGTGCCGGGGAATGTATATTCGTGAGAACCAACCGCGCCCGAAAGCTATACGACTGATGAAGAAAGCGGAGATGGAACCTCGATCCGACGCACGCCCTCCCTATCTCTGGGCGGGAGCGGCAACTCTCGCGATAGGGCTTCTGTACCTGATCACCCTCGCGCCGACCACGGCGTTCTGGGACACCAGCGAGTACATCGCGACCGCGCACATCATGGGGGTCCCGCATCCCCCGGGGAATCCGCTCTTCGTGGTCCTCGCGCGCACCTGGGGGATTCTCCTCGGGGCTTTCGGCATCTCCACCGCCGTCAGCATCAACCTCTTCTCGGCGCTGATGGGGTCACTGTCGCACGGGCTGTGGTTCCTCGTCATCCACCATATCCTGGGGCACTTCTCGGACAGCCGGCGCTTCCGTCTCATCGGCGCGGCGGCCGCCGTGCTGGTGAGCGGTACGGCGTTCACCGTCTGGAACCAGTCCAACGTCAACGAGAAGGTCTACACCGTCTCGCTCTTCACCATCGCGCTGCTCTCGTGGCTGGCATTCCGCTGGCGCGAGCGTCTGGGCCGCGGCAAGGACGACAACTTCCTCGTCCTCATGGTGTTCATCCTGGCCCTCTCGGTGGGCAATCACCTCATGGCCTTCCTGGCCGCGCCCGCGCTCTTCATCTTCGTCATGCTGGTGCACCCGCGGACGCTGCTGAACCACCGTCTCTACCTGTTCGGAATCCCCGCGGTCGTTCTGGGGCTGAGCATCCACCTCGTGCTTCCGGTTCGCTCCGGGCTTTCACCGGTGATCAACGAGGCACAGCCCACCTGCGAGAGCGTCGGCTCGGCGCTCGGAAGCATCGTCACCTACGGCAATGCCGGCTGCGAGAAGCTCTCCTCGGCGCTGAAGCGGGACCAGTACGACAAACCTCCGCTCCTTCCCCGCCAGGCGCCGCTGATGTCCCAGGTGCGCAACTGGCTGCAGTACTTCGACTGGCAGTGGGCCCGGGGGCTGTCCCCCACGAACGTGCTCTTCGGCACGGCCCGCATACCGCTCACCCTGCTCTTCATAGGACTGGGGGTGTTCGGAACGTTCGAGCACTACCGGCGCGACCGCGTGAGTTGGGCCTACCTGACCTCGCTCTTCGTGGTGTTGTCCGCCGGTCTCGTGTACTACCTGAACTTCAAGTACGGCTTCTCGTTCGATATCGCGGGCACCGATCTCCAGGAAGTCCGCGAGCGGGACTACTTCTTCATCGCCGGATTCTCGGTCTGGGGGCTGATGGCGGGGCTCGGGATCGTCGGCCTGTGGCAGAGGGTCTCGCGCCAGTCCGGCCTGTCCCTGACGCATTGCGCCCCGGTTCTGGGGCTCGCGCTGATCCCGCTCCTGCTCAATTTCTCGTGGGCCGACCGGTCACGGGACTACGCCGCACGTGACTGGGCCTACAACCTCCTCATGAGCGTCGAGCCGTACGGCGTCCTCTTCACCAATGGCGACAACGACACCTTCCCGCTCTGGTATCTGCAGGAGGTCGAAGGGATCCGGCGCGATGTCACGGTTGCGGTCACGTCGTATCTCAATACCGACTGGTATGTCAGGCAGCTGCGCGAACTGACGCGTCCCTGTGACGAAGGCGAGGATCCCGACGCCGATCCGACGCGAATTCTGTGTCAGCGGCCGTACACCGCCGAGAACACCGATGCGATGTACACCTCGAACGCGGCGGAGGCCGAGGCGGCCGGCAAGGTGCCGATCGTGCTGGACTACGAGATCCGCAAGCCCACGCGAGCCATCTTCCGCCAGGATCTGGACGACGCCACCATCGACCGGGTCGTGCGCACCCTGGTCCCGCTGGAAGAGACCAGAGATTTCGATCTGGGCCCGGTGACGGCCACGATGCGCGCCGGGCAGAGCATGTACCCCTGGCACCAGTTCACGCTGGCGGCGATCGCCAACTCGCTGGGCGACCGGCCGGTCTACTTCGCCTCGAGCGGTTCCGCGGCATCCGCCTTCGGACTCAGGCTGAGCGTCATCCGGCAGGGCCTGGCCCACCGGTTGTGGCCGGGCGATCCCGGTGAGCTCTACGGCCGTGGCGTGAGGCCGAACAACGATGTTTCGCCGCTGACGGGCGTCGTCGGCGCGTGGGTCGACATCGCGCGCACGCAGACGCTTGTGGACCAGGTCTTCGTCCATCGCACGGGCATTCCGGATGAATGGGAATACTGGCCGGACATGTCGACCATCGGCATTCCCAACTACTACGCCTGGGTCTACTACGCCCTCTCCAGGGACGCCGAGAACCGGGGCGACGTCGACGAGGCGAACGAGTATGCGGGGCGCTTCGACGCCTGGACGAGGCTGGGCGCGTCCCCGCCGATCGATCCAGGGTCGCGGGCGAAAGGTCAGTCCGACTGAAGCCGCACCGTTCCCACGCCCGATCTCTGCCGGCGGACCCGCCCTGCCCCGGTCGCATCCTCGATTCGGAACAGCAGGTCGAAGCACTCCGGGGCCGAGGCCACGACGCTCGGGGTCGCCTTCACCAGCACGAATCCGATCCTGCCTCCCAGGCCCGCCAGCTCCGGCAGCACGCGTGACAGGTCCTCGGCGCTCAGTCGTTCGAGGCCGGTGGGGATGACCACCGCCCCCATCTCCAGTCCGCCCTGGATTGCCAGTTCCGCCATCGCGATGCGCGCGGCGATGCGAAGGACCGTGATCTCCTCCCCACCCCCCCGCCCGCCCCCGGTCCACTCCTCGTAGAGGCCGGGAAACGACCCGGCAATGCGCCCGCCCGTCAGCGTCATCACCCTGCGATGGATCCTGCTCCGCACCTCCTCCCGTACGGACGCCGCGACCCCCTTCCCGGCCTCCCGCGGGGACGCGGCCACCCTCTCGACGACTCCCGCGCCCTGGCCGGCCCCCGGTGCACCCCCCCCGGCCCCCCCCTCCGCGCCGGCCCCCTCGTGCGCGACGCCGGCGATCCGCGCCCGCAGCGCCGCCGCTTCACGCTCCAGCGACGCGAGCTGTCCCGGCTTCCGCTTCAGCTGATCCCTGCGCCGCCGCCACCACTTCCCATCCTGCACGACCGATTCCCACTCCTCCCTGCGGGCGGCCAGCACCGTTTCGGCGTGTTCTCCAAGGGGCCGCTCGCACACCGAGCAGTCGGCGGCATCCCCGGCCTTCTCGATCGCGGCCACCCGCCGTCGCAGCTCGCGCTCCCGGTCGCGGTGAAGCAGCAGCCGCGTCTCGGCGTCCTGCCGTTCCCGGATCCACGCGACCTTCGCGGCCGCGGCCCGCGTGGCCACCTCGGCGGCCTTCTCCCGCAGCGCCCGCAGGTCCGCGTCCGGCGCGCCCTGCCCCTCGGCACGTCCACCACCCTTCCCCCCGCTCCCCGCACCCTGCAGTAGCGCCCCCGCCGCGGACAGCCACGTGCCGGCCGGCCCGGCACCGTACCACACCGCCGCATACTCCTCCCGGCGCATCCCGTGCCTGGCGAGGACCGGGCCCAGGAGCGACTCGAAGCGCGGCGTGCCCACCCTGACCGGGCCGTCCGGGGACGACGCCACCGGCCCCGGGCCGCGAAAGGTCCCGCCGCTGGCGAACGCGGTGTGGAGCGCGCGCGTGTACCTTCGCCACGCGGGATCGCGGTCGGCGACGACGGCAACCAATCCACGCGCATCGCGCAGGTCGACGCGGGAGCCGCGGGACCCTCCCGTGAGCGTCTGCAGCTTCACGGCGCAGCCCCCCTGGCGGGCAGCGCATCCACGCGCAGCTCCACGACGCGCCGCCGGATCGGCCCCAGGACCTCCCGGTCCAGCACGGCGAGGTCATCGACCGAAAGGCCCCGCACGGGAAGCCGGAGCAGCTTGCCGTCGATGCCTCCCGGCACCCCCGCGAGCGCTTCATTCAGCCTCCGCGCGACCGTCGCCGTGCTTCCTCCGGCCGCGTCGATCGGCGCGAGGCTCACGGCGGCGCGCGCCTCGACCGGCCGGAACTTCACCTCTCCCGCCTCGAGGTCGGCGGTCAGGAACCCCTTGTCGACGGCGGCCTCTCCCCACGGATCGGGCCCGATCCGCTCCAGCGATCCGCAGTAGTGCGCACGGGGCGCGACCGAGGTGCGGGTGTGGTTGGAGCCGAGGGCGATGTAGTCCCAGTCACGCATCCGTACCCTTGGGGCGCGGGCGCCGGCGGACGCCACCGCGGCGTGCATCACGAGCACGTTCCATCTCGCATCCGGGTCCGGGCGCACGGGGCGCGGGCGCGCGGCGGCGATGGCGGGGTGCGGCACCAGGGTCACACTCGCTTCTCCGTCGCGCAGCTTCAGCCGCCGGACCGCCGCCGTCGCCACCTCCACCGATTCCAGCGCCCCCACGACGGCCAGGGGACCGTGCCGTTCCGGGTCGAGGGGGGTGTCCCTGGCGCCCGCCACAACCGCGAAGACCACGCCGGGCACGCGCTCCCGCAGCCTTGCCGCCGCCCGCGAGAAGACCGCGATCGGAGGCGGCGGCACGTCGGGGTGGTCGAAGACGTCGCCCGCGATCACCACGAGCTCCGGCTCGAAGTCCGCGATCCGCTCCAGGGCGGTCTCGAATACCCGCAGCACGTCGGTGGCCCGCCCGCGCCCCCGTCCGGTACCGCCGTACCCGAGGTGCAGGTCGGAGAGGTGCGCCAGCTTCATGGCCCGCCGTCGGGCGCCGGGGGCTCCTCCGCCGGCTGAATCGCCTCCATCCCCCGCACCGTCCCGGTCGGCGACGGCGAGCGGTCGAAGCACCACAGTTCGTGGTGGCGCGGCCCGAATGCCGGCGGCCCCACGCTGCGCTGCGCGGCTCCACTGTAGCCGGAAACGCTGAACCCGGCCTCCCGCGCCGCCTGGCACAGGCTCTCCGGGGGACGGCCCCGCCGGCCACCGACCCAGATCCGCTCGACGCCCGCGTCATGGAGCGCCTCCATCTTCAACTCCATCGCCAACTCACGCTCCGCGACGACCGTCCATCCCGGCCGCGCGGGGATGGGCGAGTCCACCTGCACCGCCTCGTCCCAGCCGAATCCGCGGGCGGCGAGGCCGCGCACGTCGCCGTCCGGCTCGAAGACGCTCCACTCCCGGTCATCCGGCAGTGCAATCCAGCTGCCCGCGCCGACGAAGAGCACCCCACCGGCGTTCTTGAGCGAGGCAACCGCGGCGGCTCTCCAATCCCCGGGCACAGGGGGATCGACGGCGCGCTCCATCCCCCCGTCCCACAGCACGCGAACGGATCGCGCGGGGACCGCGGTCTCCCAGCGCTCGAATCGCAGTTCGGGCCGGCCGCCGGCCCGGAGCACCGGCTTTCGATGCGGAACGCGGTCGAAGATCCAGCCGAGGCAGCGAGCGCCGGCCGACGCCAGCACCGCCGCGCCGAGGAAGACGGTGACCGCCAGCACGGGCTTGCCCAGCATGGCCAGCACGATCGATCCGCCGGCGACGATCCCCCCGATCCCCCCCAAAAGGACCTGGAGCCGCTCCCCGGACCCGAGCGACCCCGCGAACCCGCTCATCCGCCCCCATACGCCCCCCGCGAAGTACGAGGGCAGCGCCGCGGTGAGGGCCAGCCCGAGTCCCTGCGCCGCCCAGTTGGCGCCGAACCCGTTCATGAACTCCCACAGCCCCGCGAACGCGGCCCCGGCCAGGAGCGCCAGGAGGAACCCCATCCACCCGCGCGCCGCCGACGGCACCGCGTCTTCCCGGTCCCCGCCCCCCATCCAGATCCCGGCGATGAGCGAGATCGCGCTGACCGCGACCAGCACCGCGCCCGCCCGCGTCAACCCGCGCGAGTTGTACAGCAGGATCCCCGCGCTGGTGGCCAGTGCGGCGGCGACGGCCACGCCCGCCAGCAGCGACGGAAGCCAGAACAGCGCACGCGCTCTCGCTCCCGGTGGCCGCGCGGATTCGTCCACGGACTGCGGGCGCCTGCTCATGTTTCAACCGCGTCGTAACGGCCCCTGACGAAGAGGAGGGGATCTCCGCCGGCGGCATCCGCTCCCTGCACGCGCCCCACGAGAATCAGGTGGTCGCCGGCCTCGAAGGTCCGGTACAGGGTGCAGGACAGCCAGGCCACGACGCCGTCCAGGATGGGGCTGCCGCCATCGCCCAAGGTGTAGCCGACGCCGTCGAAGCGGCACTCCGTGTCCACTTCGGCGAAGCGCACGGCGGTCGTGGAGGCGCCGGCGCCGAGGACGTTCACCGCAAAGGCGCCGCTCGCCAGGATCGCGCCGAGAGACGACGACTTCTCCGAGACGCAGACCAGCACCAGCGGCGGATCGAGGGAGACCGAAGTCACGGAATTCGCCGTCAGCCCGAAGGGCGTGCCGTCCCGGTGCAACGCGGTGACGACGGTCACTCCGGTGGGGTAGTGACCCATGATCTCGCGGAATCGGGCGGGATCCAGGCGTGCGTCTTGTTCCATGCAGGATTCTAACAGTCCGCGGGGCGACCTGCGCCGGCGCCGGGAGGGGCGAAGCGGCGCGCCCCGTTCACCGGTTGTCAAAGCTCATCGAGGATGATTCGATAGCTCTCGTGGCGCTCGGACTGTATGCGCCCTTCGGCCACGGCCGCCAGGACCGCGCACCCGGGTTCGTGAAGGTGGATGCAGTCGTTGAACTGGCAGTCCCCGATGAACGGGCGGAAGTCGGCGAAGCAACGGCCCAGGTCGCGCGCCGTCAGGTTGCCGGGTCCCGCGTCGGAGAACCCGGGAGTGTCCGCCACCCGACCGCCGCCGGCCAGGGCGATCAGCCGGCTGGAAACCGTCGTGTGCCGGCCCGCCCGCGACCGCCTTCCCACCTCGCGGGTCAGCAGGGACAGCCCCGGATCGACCGCGTTCAGCAGGGAGGACTTCCCCACCCCCGACAGCCCCACCAGCGCGGACGACCCGGCCCGGATCAGGGACCGGAAGTCGTCGATCCCCTCGCCCGTCACCGCCGATGTCACCGTCACCGCATAGCCCGCATCCCGGTACGCCGCGGCGAACTCCTCCGCCACCGCGCGGCCACCCGGCAGCTCCACCTTGTTGAGCACGACCCGGCACTCCATGCCGCCGGATTCACCCATGACCAGCATCCTGTCGATCACTCTGCGCGACGGAGGCGGGTCCGCGACCGACGCCACCACCACCAGGCGATCCAGGTTGGCCGCCACCACCTTGGCAAAGCGGCTCCACGACGGTCGCCGCGACAGCTGCGTACGGCGCGGCAGCACGGCCTCGATCACCGCATCCCCGCCGGGCTCGCGGGCGAACTCCACCTCGTCGCCGATCACGACCCGGTCGCGCTCGCGTCCCCTGTGCTTCAGGCGCCCCCTCAGGGAGGCCTCCACGGTGCGGTCCCCGGTCCGCACGCGGTACACACCCCCGACGGTCTCCACGACCTGGCCCGTTGTCACCTGGCTGCTCACGGGTTCATCCTACAAAAACAACACCCCCGCGACGAATACCGCCGCGAGGGTGTTGCGCTCCGGGAGGCCGGCAGCCCGAGGACGGCTACGCCGCGAAGGACTTGAGGGCCTTGCCCTTGTCGCCTTCGCGCAGGCGCCGCAGCGCCCGGTCCCGCAGCTGACGGATGCGCTCGCGGGTGACGCCCAGCAGGTTGCCGATCTCCTCGAGCGTGTGCTCGCGCTCGCCTTCCAGGCCGAAGTACAGCCTGAGCACCTTGGCATCGCGCGGATCGAGCGTACCCAGCGCGTTGGTCACGGCCTCGGTCAGCAGGCGGTTCTCGACCTCCAGCTCCGGCTCCGCGGCCTCTTCGGTGATGAAGCGCTCCACGAGCTGCGAATCCTCGCTGTCGCCGATGGGTGCATCCAGCCGGATCTCCGCGGCGTTGAGCGTCTGCAGCGACTCGACGAGCTGCGGCGTCAGGAAGGTCGCCTCGCCCAGCTCCTCGCTGGTCGGATCGCGGCCGAGCTCCTGCTTGAGCCGCTCCTTCTCGCGGAAGATGCGCGCGAGATCGGAAGCCCGGTTGAGCGGTACGCGCACCGGACGCCCGTGGTTGGCCAGCGAAGCCAGAATCGCCTGGCGGATCCACCACACCGCGTAGGAGATGAACTTGACGCCCTGCTCGGGATCGAACTTGCGGGCGGCCGTAACCAGCCCGACGTTGCCCTCCTGAATCAGGTCGGTGAGGGACACGCCGCGGTTCTGGTACTTCTTGGCGACGCTGATCACGAAGCGCAGGTTCGCCTTCGCGAGCGCCTGGATCGCCTCTTCGTCACCCTTCTGGGCGCGCGCGCCCAGGATCTTTTCCATGTCCGGCGTGATCAGTTCGTGGCGGCTCACGTCCCTGAGATACTGATCCAGGGCGGTCTGCTCATCCAGGCTTGCATCGAAGCCGGTGAGCACATTGACCCGCCTTTTTCCACGCCGAGTTTTCCTGGCCATCTTTCTTTCTCGATTCTCCGTTACGGCCCGGACTGCCTGTCCGGATCAAACGCGTGGCATATACAGCCGTTAACGGTACGGCTGTACTCGCGCATTGTCAACAACTTTTTGCGCCGTCTTTCGCTCGAGGCCTTCAGGCTTCGGTATAGAGCGCCCTCGGTCATTCTCTACCCCGGGAACTACAGACGTTCCCGGTTCCCGTCAGGGTTGTCTCCACCGCCTCCCTCCTCTCCCTCGATCCCCTGGGCAAATCCTCGTTTCCGGCTCCGGCGGCACCGGATCCGCCTCCCTTCGGCCCCGCGGCCAGCCTCTCCAGCAACCACTCCGGATCGACCTCCCTGGGCTCGAAGGTGAAGAGCCGAAGCACCCTTGCAGTACGGTGAAGTTGCTCGGCAAGCTTCGGCAGATCGATCAGCCCGGGAATCCCCTTCTTCCCCAGGCGCACCGTGCGGCCGCCCCGATCGACCAGCAGGTCGAGCTGGAACATCGCCTTGGTCACCGGGAAGTCGAGGATCGCCTCGCCGGGCGCCAACCCCAGTTCGGCAGCGATTTCGTCTTCCCATCGCCGCTTCTCGGGCGTGTCGCCGCTGACCCACCCGGGCAGGATCCGCTCCTCGAGCTGCCACGCCGGGATCTCCGCGGCCCGCTTGGGGAGCCTGCGGTTCTTCAGCCCGGGCAGCCACCGGCGGGCCAGCCGCTCGGCCGCGGGTCCCGACGCGGTACGCGCTCCGCGCGCGAGCTCGTAGATCAGCTCCTCGTCGGTGGGGCCGATCAGGTCGAGCGGCGTCAGGATCCGCTCCTCGACCGCCGTCTCCACGATCCGCTTGTACATCCCGGTCGCGGCGCGCACTGCGTGGTGCCAGTACACGTTCCGGAACATCTGGTACTTGGAGAAGAGGAGCGACTCGAGCGAGCTGAGCGCCTTGGCGCGCACCCCGACCTCCCAGCTGCCCGTGACCGGATCCTGCAGGACGGCCAGTCCCTCCAGCAGCCGCTCCACATCCACTTCGCCGTACGGGACTCCGCAGAAGCGCGCGTCCCGCCGGAGGTATTCCATCTTGTCCAGGTCGAGGCTGCCGCTCACCAGCCCTCGGAGCACGCTGTCGCCCGCGCCCCGGATGATCCGGGCGATCTCGTCCGGCGCGTCCTTGCCCAGCGGCGCCAGCGCCGCCTTCAACTCCGGCGATTCGAAGAAGAGCGCGCTCATCTGCTCGTGGTCGCCCGCGATCCGGTCCGGCTCCAGCTCCTCGAGGGCGTGCGAGAAGGCGTAGTGGCCGATGTCGTGCAGCAGCGCCGCGTATGGGATCAGGCGCGCACCCTCCCACACCTCGGGCGGCAGCGCCGGACCCGACCTGAGGGTGCGAATCGCCCTGACGGCGAGGTGGTAGACGCCGATCGCGTGATCGAAACGCGTGTGGGTTGCGCCGGGGTAGACGAGGTGGGCCAGACCGAGCTGGCGAATGTAGCGCAACCGCTGAAAGGCGGCCGTATCGATGATCGCGGCGGCAACGGTGTCCACCCGGATGGTGTTCCAAACCGGATCGCGAATCACGATGGATCGACCATGGCTGACCATGGAGGGCCACAATAGCTCCCGTGCCGGGGCCTCGCAATAGTCGGTTGGGACTGAATTGGCGGGGCTGCGTGGCGGGTGATGACCGCCGGCCGCCGCCGGTCTCGTTGACGAATACCGAACAAATGGCGAAGTTGCGTCGCCATGAACGCCGCATCGCTCAGGGACGAGGTCCGGGCCGCCGCCGAAGACCGGCCGGGGGTCTACCGCTGGCTTTCCGCCGACGGCAGGATCCTGTATGTGGGGAAGTCGGTGCGCCTCCGCTCGCGCCTCCTCTCCTACTTCCGCGAGCAGGAGGGCAAGACGGCCCGCCTGGTGGCCGAAGCCGCGTCGGTCCGGTGGGACTACATCCCGAACGAATTCGCCGCCCTCTTCCGCGAGATGCACCTGATCCGGGCCTGGCAGCCCGAGTACAACGTCCAGCACAAGCGGAACCGCCGCTACGGCTTCATCAAGATCACCCGCGAGCCCGCCCCCCGCCTCGTCCCGGCCACCCGCGCCGCCAACGACGGGGCGAGGTACTACGGACCCTTCGGGCAGACGATCTGGCTGGGCCACGCCGTGCACGAACTGTCGCTCGCGACCGGCCTGCGCGACTGCCGGGCCGACACCCCCATCCACTTCGGCGACCAGATCGAGATCTTCGGCGGCGGCCGCACCCCCCGCTGCATCCGCGCCGAAACGGGCACCTGTCCCGCGCCCTGCGCCGGCCGCTGCACCGCCTCGGAGTACAACGCCCGTCTCACCGAGGCCCGGGCATTCCTCGAGACCCGCAGCCGCGCCCCGCTCGAAAGGCTCGGCGACCAGGTGAGGAGCGCGACCGGGCGCCTCGATTTCGAGTACGCCGCCCGCCTCCACGACCGCATGGAGACGCTGGAGAAGCTGTGGGACCACCTCTCCGGATTCCGCGGCCGGATCGAGAACTTCAATCTGGTCTACCCGGTGAGCGGATTCGGGGGCGACGACCGCCTGTACCTGATCCGCCGGGGCCGCATGTGGGGCGAGATGCCGTGGCCGAAGAGCGACGCGGCCCGCCGCCGCGCCAACGAGACCGTGAAGGAGGTCTTCCAGCCCACCCTGGCCGATCGGGACGCCAGCCTGGAGGCCGACGCGGCCGCCGAGGTGCTGCTGACGGTCGGGTGGTTCAACAAGCGGCCCGACGAGCGCCGCCGGGCGCTGGCGCCGGAGAAGTGGCTGTTCAGCCGCGCCCCGGCACCATCACGAACCCGGCCGTAGCGAAGTGTCGGTCAAGGGTGAGAGCATCACGGATTCCCAGCTCGTCCATCACGGCAAAGCTGACCGCGTCGGCAAAAGTGAAGGATTGGTCGACGAAGGCGTTCAACCAACGTGAGACAGCCGTCTCGACGCGTTGGGGCGTCGCGTACTCGATCTGGTTCGGAGCCTGCCGAATCGCTTCCAGGAAGGCCATTGCGGCCCGCCGTCCGGCTCTCCTCAGGAGGAGCACGTGCGTCTCGGCCACCACAAGATCGGTGGTGACGATCCGGGCTCCCTCGACAATGCGCGCCCTCAACTCGTCAGCAACGGATTCGTGGTCGGGGTGCCCGGCGTCCGCGAGAGGATACCAGGCGCTGGTGTCGACGAAGAGGTGCGTCACTCGGAGTCGTGCGGCTGGCTCGAGGGACGCCGGCGCTTCGACCATGAAGCGAGTTCGTCGGCTGCCAGGTAGTCGTCGTGGTTGCGGGCGACATCGGAGCCATCCGGCGTGGATGCCGGTCCCGCGGCAACGATTCCCACGATTCCCAGCGCGGGATGCTGATCGGGGTCGGTAAGCTGGCGTTCGAGAGCCTCAAGGCCTTGGCGCACGACGTCCGACTTGCTCGCGCCCAGGGTGGCGGTCAGGCGCTCCAGCCGATTCCTCTCCGCCGGACGCAGGTAAACCTGGATCTTGGTACCGGTATCATGATGTCGAATCATGAATCATGATACCATGTATGTCGCCTCTCTTCAACGCTACTTCTTCTTCGCCCAGCGCAGCGGCGGGATCACGTCGCCCCTGGCACATGACTCGATCAGGATGCCGAGTCGGCGCAGCCGCGTGTCCTCGCGCTTCGCGCTGACGACCCACCACGTCACCTGCTTGCGATACGACGGCCGCGCCGCCCGGAAGTACAGCCACGCATCGGCGTCCGCCCTGATCCTGGCCTCGTATTCGGGCGGCAGCGCCACGGTCCCGGCCTGCTCGTACGACGCCTGCCCCTCCTTGCGGCGGTCGCGCCTCTCGTACGCGGCCAATCCCGCCTCGGTCACGAGTCCGGCCGCGATCAGCTCCTTCATGCGGCTCAGGTTTCTGGCGCTCCAGTGGCTGCGCTTGCGGCGGGGCGTGAAGCGCAGCATGTACCGCTTGTCGTCGACCGACCGCTTCAGCCCGTCGATCCAGCCGTAGCAGAGCGCGGTATCCACGGACTCGGGCCAGGTCACGCTGGGGAGCCCTGTGCCCTTCTTGTAGTAGCCCACCCAGAGCTCCTGGCGCTTGTCGTGCATCTTCTCGAACCACGCCCGCATCTGTCCGGCGGTGGGGAAGAAGCGCGGGTCGTCGGCCGTGCCCCGGCCATGCGGCCTGGAGCTACTCACCGGGCACCGGCATGCTATCGGATTTGCGCATTTTCGGAAGCGGGATCAGTGCGGGAACGGTGGATTGATGGTCCCGGTAACCCGGATACCTGACGGCTGTGATCTCCTCGGTCATGCGCACGGATGAAATGAACTGAAGCGTCAGCCCGAGGGGGCCCAGAATCGTCCAATGCAGCCATTCGCCGGACGCCGAAACCGCGAAGAGGTAGAATGCCCACCACAGGGCGATCTCGCAGAAGTAGTTCGGACGCCGGCAATAGCGATAGAGTCCGGTGGTGATGAACGGGGGATCGACCTCCTCGCCGGCCGCAATCCTCCGCTTCTTGTCCTGCTGAAACCTCCACATCTGCCCGTCGGCGACGGTCTCCCCGACCACGAACAACAGGAACAGACCGGCAGCCAGGTAGTCGACCCAGCCCAGGGGCGCATCCCGAAACTGCCATGCCCTGTGCACGGGGGAAGTGAACAGCCAGATCAGGAGCATCTGCCCCGGGTGGATGAAGGTGATGCTGAGGACCTGGAAGCCCGCCGGACCCAGCCGCTCGCGGACGTGCCCCCAGCGATAGTCCTCGCCGCCCCTCCGGTAGCCGCCCTTGCGGGCGAAGTTGAAGGTCAGGCGGGCACCCCAAAGGACGACGAGCACCGTCATAAGGGCCACGCGCGCGTCCTGGAAGCCGATCGCGAATGCGACGATCAGGCAGTAGATGGGTGGACACAAGGACCAGAGCCGATCGATCCACGCGACCTCGCCGGTGAACAGAGACACGACCCAGGCCACCAGCGCGAGCGCCAGGCATACCTCGAGCGCGGTCCCGAAGGGCGTCTGCGACAGGGCATTGTTGAGTGAATCGAGTCCGAACATCTCCTGGATCCCTGTGAGGTCGTCCCGGCCGGACCCTGCGCAGCACCGCGCCCTCGTGCCGGCGGGACCGGCCTGAAGCTAGCGAGGGATGGCAGGCCCGACGATCTTGGCGCAGTTTCCAGCTGTCGAAGTCCCGCATGAAGGCTACATCTACGGAGTGCCCCATGAGAATCGCCCAGTCGCTCGCGCCCCTTCTTGCCTTCGTCCTCTCCTCCTGTGGCCAGCCCGGCGGACAGGGGGCCGACGAGCCCGCCGAGATGCAGACCGGCGCAGCCGAGGAGCCTGCGCCCACCACCGGCCGCACCCCGCAATTCGAGAACGAGCACGTCACCGTGTGGAAGAGCGTCATCGTCCCCAACCAGCCGCTCGAGATGCATCGCCACGACAACCCCCGCGCCATCATCGCGCTCAAGGGCGGCACGCTGACGGTCGTGAACGACGCCGGCGAGCGCCACGACATGACCTGGGAGACGGGCAGCGCCTACTGGCTCGAGGCGGACCCGCCGGGTGAACTGCACGGCGACGTCAACGAGGGGCCGGAGCCCGTCGAGGTGATCGTGGTGCAGTTGAAGGGGGTGAGCTAGACTGGACGCGAGCGGCGGGGTTCGACACCCGCAACTCCGAACTCACAAGGAGGGACGGCCATGGACGTGAAGCGACGACACCTCATCGGCGGTGCGATCGCCGGCCTTGCCATCGCGCTCGCGTGCGGCGGGGAAGCGATCGACGAAGCAGCCTCCACCGGAGCGGGGGACGGCGCGGTGGCACCCAGATTCGAGGTGGATCCGTTCTGGCCGAAGCCGCTGCCCGAGCATTGGCTGCTCGGCTCCACGATCGGGGTGGGCGTGGACTCCCGGGACCACGTCTTCATCATCCACCGACGCGCCTCGATCGACCCGGGCACGGAGTTGGGAGCGGAGGCCGATCCGCCGAGGGCCGAATGCTGCCGCGCCGCGCCCGAAGTCCTCGAATTCGATCCCGAGGGCAACCTGGTCAACGCATGGGGCGGCCCCTCCGACGAGTACGTGTGGCCCGCCTCGAACCACGGAATCACCGTCGACCACATGGACAACCTGTGGATCGGCGGGAATGGCGCTACCGACTCGCACATCCTCAAGTTCTCGCGCGACGGCCGGTTTCTGGCATCCTACGGGCAGCCGGAGGTGGGCGCGGAACCCGACAGCCACAGCGAGACGCGCTTCAATCGGGTCGCCAAGGTGGCAATCCACGCCGCAACCAACGAGGCATACGTCGCCGACGGCTACGGGGGGCGCCGCGTGGCGGTGCTCGACGCGTCGACCGGCGCGTTCAAGCGCTACTGGGGTGCCTACGGCAATGCCCCGGACGACACGCCCACCCCGCCGTACGATCCGGACGCGCCGCCGCTCCAACAGTTCCGCACGCCGGTCCACTGCGCCGAGCCCTCGCTGGACGGTCTGGTATACGTCTGCGACCGTCCCAACGACCGGATCCAGGTCTTCCAGACCGACGGGACCTTCGTGGATGAGGTGCTGATCGCACCGCGCACCCTGGGCGGCGGCTCGACCTGGGATCTCGCCTTCTCACGCGACCCCGGGCAGCGCTACATGTACGTCGCCGACGGCAGCAATCACCGGGTCTACGTCATGGACCGCGCGTCGCTCGAGGTCCTGACGACGTTCGGCGACGGAGGCCGGCAGGCAGGCCAGTTCATCGGCGTCCACAGCATCGCCACGGATTCGCACGGCAACGTCTACACGACCGAGACCTACGAGGGCAAACGCATCCAGAAGTTCGTGTACATGGGCCTGGAGCCGGTGTACGCCGAGCACCAGGGGCCGCCGTGGCCGGGTGGGGGCGGGGGGCGGTGAGGGAGGATTCGGCGCCGGGTCATCACTGATTGACCACGCGGATCGGTCCCGGATACCGCCCGACTACCTCATCCATGGTCCACAGCGTGATCCCCTCCGCCTGCGCCTGCGCGATGAGGATACGGTCGAACGGGTCTTTGTGGATCTCGGGCAGCAGGTCCACGGTAACCGCATGAGTCCCGGTTACGGGCAACTCGGTATAGCCGTTTTCGAGCAGTCCGCGACGCAGCAGCCGCGGGTCCACCGAGAAATCGGTGCGTCCCAGCCCGCTCTTGATGGCGACTTCCCAGAGTGAGGCGGCACTGTACGTCGGTTCCGTCGCAGGGTCGGCCAGCAATTCGCGCACCTCAAGCGGCAACCGGTCGGGAAGGCCGGCAGCCCACAGCAGGAGATGCGTGTCGAGGAGAGCCGTCACTCTCCGCCCTTGAAAGTCTTCAGGATTTCGTCGGCTCCCATGGAGTCGAAGTCGTCGGGCACGGAGATCCGGCCGCGCATGAACCCCGTTCGCTGCACCGCCCCCGGCCCGGGCGACTCGACCGACACAACCTTCACCAGAGGCTTCCCTGAGCGCGCGATGATGAAGGGATCGCCAGCCACGGCCTCGCGGACCAGCCGGGAGAGGTGGGTCTTGGCTTCGTGCATGTTGTAGGTGCGCAAGGGCGGTTCCCGCGTAGATATTAGTCTAGTCCAATGAACTTAGTCATGCTCGCGTACTTGTGTCAAACGAGTCGGACCTCCCACAGCCGCCAAGTGGTCGAAGTCCGAATCGGCGGACTCCAGATCCGCACCGTGGTGGAGAGCGCAGGCGGCAATCAGGACATCGGTTGCCGGCGCAGTCACTCCGCGGGCCCGAGCTTGCGTTGCCAGTTCGTACGCCTTCCTCCAAACCTCACCGTCGATTGCCAGCTCGGGGACGACGCGGGCGAATTCCCGTAACACGTGTCGTTCATGCGCTCCGCGGGCACCGTTCCAGAGTTCCAGCTGCACGATCGGGCACAAGCAGGCTTCCCCGCTTTCGAGCGCGGCCTCTACGCGGGCGCGTACACGTGGATCGCCATCGGGCCGAAGGAAATGGATCCAGGACGAAGTATCGACGAGAAGCAATGCCTCAACTCCGCCGACGGGCGGCCTGGACCTCCTCCGGCGTGACCAGATCCGGGCAGGTCCCGCCGAACCTGGTCAGTTCCGCCATGCGCATGCGCCGGTTGAAGTACATGATGGCGCCCACGATGGCCTCGCGCTTGGTCTTCGCGTTCGTGAACCGGATCGCATCCGCCAATTCCTGGTCGGGAATATCGACAGTGGTCTTCATTATTCCAACTTAGCTATTGAAAGAATATCCGTCAGCCAAAAGGATAATCCACACGCGCTCCCGGGTCAAAACCTCCATCTGGAGGATCAACCCTCCCAGGTCACCCGTCCCCCCGCCACCGTCCGCAGCACCGGAATCTCCTTGATCGCATCCGGATCCGCATCGTGCGGGTCCGACGCCAGCACCACGAAGTCGGCCAGTTTGCCAGCCGTCACCGAGCCCTTCAGGTCCTCCTCGAACGACGCATAGGCCCCGCCCATCGTGCAGATCCGCATCGCCTCGGGCACGGTGATCCTCTGGCTGGGTCCCCAGACGCGCCCGTCGAAGTCCTTGCGCGTGACCATGCTCTGGATCGCCATCAGCGGCTCGTAGGGGCCGGGTGTGTAGTCCGACGCCGGCGCAACCGGAATTTCGTAGTCGAGAAACGAACGGTGGGCGAACATCCACTCCATCTTCTCGGGCCCGTACTCGACCCACTTGTTGCCGTGGTAGTGGGCGTAGGTGTAGAAGGGCGTCGGCACCGCCCCGGCGGCCTTGATCCGCGCCAGAAGGTCGGGGTTCACGAGCGAGCAGTGTTCGATGCGGTGCCTCGGGTTCGGCCGCGGCCACAGCTCCTGGACGCGCTCGTAGGCGTTGAGCACCATGTCGATCGTGACGTCGCCGTTGGCGTGGATCCCCACCTGCCAGTTCGCACGGTGTGCCACCTCGACCGCCTCGTGGATTTCTTCCTGGTCCATGGTGAGGATACCGTAGTCGTCCGGGCGGCCCACGTACGGCGTGCTCATGCGCATCGTGCGCTCGGAGGCCGAGCCGTCGGCGCCGTACTTGACCCCGCCCACCCGCAGCCACTCGTCGCCGAGTCCGGTCGAGACGCCCGCCTGGCGGAGGTAGCTGTAAGGTCCACGCAACATCATGTAAACCCGACATGACAGTTCGTCCGCGGCATAGGCGGCCTGATAGGCCCGCATGCTGTTGGCCGAGGTCCCCGCGTCGTGAAACGAGGTCAGCCCTTCCCGCGCCATCAGCTCGGTGATCAGCTTCACGCCGGCGCGCCGATCGTCATCCGAGTGCATGTTCGGGATCAGCGACGAGAAGACGTAGTTCGCGCGCTCGGCGACCAGACCCGTCAGTTCACCGTCCTCGCGGTAGAAGGCTCCGCCGCGCGGATCGGGAGTCTCGGCCGTAATCCCCGCGAGCGCGAAGGCGCGCGAGTTGTACACGCTGGTGTGCCCGCCCCGATGCCCCACCACGGCCGGGTGGTCCGGCACCGCCTCGTCCAGGTCGAGCCGGTTCAGCGGCCGCCCCTCGGCCAGCTTGGTGTCGTCGTACTTGAAGCCCTGGATCCACTCGCCGGGCGGTGTCTCGCGGGCTCGCGCCGCCATCAGCTCCTTGATCTCGGCGACGCTGCGCACGTCGACGTTCACGTCCTTGAGCTCGCGCACCCCCGCGCCGGCCGGGTGCGTGTGGGCGTCGATGAAGCCCGGGGTGATCACCGCGTCCCCGTGGTCCATGACCGTCGTGCCGGCCCCGCGCAGGTTCTCCACATCGTCGCGCGACCCGACCGCCACGAAGCGCCCGTTCCTCACGGCGAGCGACTCGGCCGTCGGGTTGTCCTCATCCATCGTGTGGATGGCGCCGCCGTGGACGATCAGGTCGGCACCGAGGCCGCCGGCATCGCCGGTGCCGCCCGATCCCGGCTCGCAGCCGCTCAGCAAACCCGCCCCCGCCGTGCCCGCCGCCATGCCCAGGAACTGTCCCCGCGTCACTGACTTCATTTCATCCTCCGGCCGTTGTGCCCGCCCGCCGGCGGGCGTCCCCTTCGTCTCCGCGGCGACCGAGCGCCGCAGGTCATGTACTATCGGACCCTGTCCCCGATGCGGCTGCCGCGGACCTCTGTGATCCAGGGGAAGGGACTGAACGAATCGCGGTCGTATGAGAAGTAGATGAAAGCCACCCGGCCCTTGAAGCGCCATCCTTCGAGGAGGCCCCAGACGCGCGAATCCAGACTGTCGTCGCGGTTGTCCCCCATCATGAAGTAGTGTCCCTCGGGCACGACCAGCGGCCCCCAGTTGTCCCACGTCGGGTGATAGTTGACGTCCGGTCCGTCCACCAGGTTCTGGTTCTGCCAGTACATCTGCGGGTCCACCTGGTCGCGTGGGCCGATGATCGCCACGTAGGGCTCGTCCTGCACCTCGCCGTTCAGGTAGAGGACCTTGTCGCGCATCTCCAGCGTGTCGCCGGGCATGCCGATGAGCCGCTTCACCAGGGTCATGTCCTCCTCGTGGTGCGGATCGAAGACGAGGATGTCGCCGCGGCGGGGCTCCGAGTAGCCGGGGAGGCGGATGTTCGTGAAGGGAATCCGCGGACCGATCGCCAGCTTGTTGACGGCCAGGAAGTCGCCCACGAGCAGCGTGTTCTTCATGGACCCGGAATCGATGACGTAGGTCTCGATGAGGAAGATCCGCAGGATGAGGAAGATCACGAACGCCACCGCGAGCGAGCGCACCCACTCCATCAGGCCGCCGCTGCGGGCGTCGGCCTTCTTCGCGGCGCTCTTCCTGGGCCCGGCCTTTCTCGCGGCACCCTTTTTGGCACCGTCGCCCCGCCCCTTCGCCTTCTTCCGCTGACCCTTCTTCGCCATCGCGCTCGTTCTCCCGTCCCGCTTGCCCGGGCTACCCGTCTCCGCCGCCGGCCGGCATCTCCGCACCGCGACCCGCACCCGCGGCCGGCGTGAACGGCCCGCCCACCACCCGCTTCACGTCGTCCAGCACGGGGCCCGCGTCGGGCGGCGGTTTCGTGAACAGACTCACCCCGATTGTAACGGCAAAGCCCATCGCGAACCCCGGAATCATCTCGTAGAGGTCGTGGAAGTGTGCCTTCAGGGCGATTCCGCCGGCCTCCGATCCAGGCAGGATGGGCAGCACCCACACCACCGCGGTGAGGAAACCGGCGATCATCCCCCATATCGCCCCGGCCCGCGTCGTCCCACGCCAGAAGAGCGAGCACAGCACGACCGGAGTGAACGCCGATGCCAGCCCCGACCACGCAAACAGCACGAACCAGAAGATCATGCGGGATTCAGGCAGCGCCACCGCCAGCCCGCCGAGCCCGATCACCACCGTCAGCCCGCGGCCGATCAGCGCCAGCCGCCGGTCCGAAAAGTCCGGCCGGAAGACCTTCTGCACCGTATCGCGCACCACCGCCGACGACGCCAGAATCAGCAGCGAATCCACCGTCGACATGATCGCGGCCAGCACCACGACCAGGATCACCCCCGCGATCAGCGCCGGGAAGAACTCGGTCGACATCACCGGCAGCACCGTCTCCGGATCGGCCAGCCCCGGGAAGAGGTAGCGGCCCGCCACGCCGGTCAGCACGGCGCCGATGTCGAAGACCACGATGCAGAGCACCGCAATCACCCCGCCCTCGCCGATCTGGCTCCGGTTCCGCGCCGACATGAACCGGGTCAGCAGCTGCGGCGCCCCCAGAAACGCCAGCCCGATCCCGGCGAAGCTCAGCGCGCTGATCACACCCGCCGCCGACCACCCGTGCTCGCCCATCGGCAGCAGCAGCGCCGGATCGATCTCCCCGATCCCCGCCATCAGCTCGCCCCATCCCCCCGCCTGCCAGATCCCGAAGATCGGCAGCAGCAGCAGGCACAGGAACATCAGCACCCCCTGCACCACGTCGCTGTACGCCACCGCCTTGAAGCCGCCGATGCTCGTGTACAGCAGGATCACCGCCGCCCCGAGGAGCACGCCGCCCTCGTAGCTCGTCCCCAGGAACGACGAAAACGCCTTGCCCGACGCGGTGAGCTGCGCCGCCGTGTAGGCCCCGACCATCGTGAAGATGATCACCGCGCTCACCAGCCGCAGCACATGCGCGCGATCCGCGAACCGGTCCGCCAGGTAGTCCGGCACCGTGATCGCGTCGTAGCGGTCGGTGAACTCCTTGAAAGGCCGTGCCACCACCGACCACGCCAGCGCCACCCCGATCACCTCGCCCAGAACGACCCAAAGCGCGTGGAAGCCGACCAGGTACCCCATCCCGGTCAGCCCGAGCAGCAGCCATCCGCTCTCGCCGGTCGTGTTCGACGAAAACGCGATCACCCACGACGGCAGCTTCTTCCCGGCCACGTAGAACCCCGCCACGGAGCGGCTCTCGCGACTGGCCCACCATCCTATCCCGATGAGGATTGCGAAGTAGGTGACAAGCACGCCGATCATCGCACCGCCGCCTCCGGCCTCACCCACGGCCACCCTCCCCTCGCTGCGTCGCCTGCCGCGGAGCGCCGGGATCGGGTTGCGGCGCGCTCGCCTGCGCATCGCCGCGCCTGTGCACCCGGTACGCCGCCGTCACCAGGACGATGCCCGGCACGACGGCGAACGCCATCAGCACCCAGGTCCCGGCCGGGAGACCGCCGATCACCTGGCCGCCTCCACCGCCGCACAGGCCCGCCCCAGCCGCTCGACCGCCTCGTCCGCCTCGGCCTCCGAGATCAGCAGCGACGGCCCCAGCCGGATGACGTGGCCGTGCAGGCCGCCGATCCCGATCAGCAGGCCCTCGTCCCTGGCCGCGCTGAGCAGCATGCCCGCCAGGCGCGGCGCGGGCTCCTTGGTAACCGGGTCCTCCACGAGCTCCAGCGCCTGCATCAGGCCCATGCCGCGGACCTCGCCGATCCAGGGGTGGATGGCGGCCAGGCGGTCGAGCGCGCCGCGCAGCTGCGTCCCGCGTTCCCGCGCCCGGCTCGGCACGTCCTCGGCCTGCATGACCCCCAGCGTGGCCACCATCGCGGCCATGCAAATCGGGTTGCCGCCGAAGGTCGAGAGGGTCTTGCCGCGCCAGCTCCCGGCGATCTCGTCGGTCGTGATGGTGGCGCCGACGGGCATGCCTCCCGCGATCCCCTTCGCCATCACCATGATGTCGGGGACCACGCCCCAGTGCTCGATCCCGAACCAGCGGCCGCCGGTGCGCCCGAATCCGGCTTGCACCTCGTCCGAGATGAAGAGGCCGCCGTACGACCGGATGATGTCGGCCATGCGCTGGAAGTAGCCGCGCGGGGGCACGATGTACCCGCCGACGCCCTGGATGGTCTCGGCGATGAAGGCGGCGGGACGGCCGTTGGTGGTGGTCTCGATGACTTCGATGAGGTCCTGGGCGTAGATCTCGACCAGCTCCTCGTCGGAGGCGTCGCCGAAGGGGGCGCGGTACGGGTATGGCGAGAGGGCGTGCGTGACCCCGGTCGAGGTGGCGGGGAGGACCCGCCAAGGCGCGTGCGCGGTGACCGCGGACGCCATGCTGGTGCGGCCGTGGTACGCCTGGCGCAGCGCGATGATCTCGGTGCGGCCCGTGTGCAGGCGCGCCGCCTGCAGCGCCGTCTCGATCGCCTCGGCCCCGCTGTTCAGGAAAAAGGTGCGGCGCAGGTCGCCCGGCGCGATCCCGGCCAGGCCGCGCGCCGCCTCGACCTGTCGGTCGTTGACGTAGAGCGTGGAGAGATGGCCGACGCGGGCCGCCTGTTCCTGCACGGCCGCGACCACCGCCGGGTGGCAGTGCCCCAGCGACGTGGTGAGGATCCCCGCGAAGGCGTCCAGATACTCGCGCCCGTCGAAGTCCTTCACCCGGCAGCCCTTGCCCTCGGCGATCGCCAGCGGCTCCTGGTAGAGCGGGATCACGCAGTCGAAGATGTACTTCCGCTGCTCGGCGAAGATCTCGGCGCCGCGGCTCGCTACTGCTTCCATTGTTGCTCCGTCTCGTTCACATGACAACTACACATTACATATTGTAATGTTGAGATTACATTGGGCTCTTACCATCGCGAAATCACCACGCGCTGGTCCGTGAAGAACGAAACCGCGTCCCGCCCCTGTGCCTTCAGGTCGCCGTAGAAGGAGTTCCGCGTTCCGCCGAAGGGGAAGAAGGCCATCGGCGCGGCGACCCCGATGTTGACCCCGATCATCGAGATGCCGGCGCGGTAGCGGAACTCCCGCGCGGCGCGGCCCGAGTTGGTGAAGATCGAGGCGGCGTTACCGTAACGGCTCTTCGCCAGCATGTCGAGCGCGGCCTCCAGGCTGGGCGCCCGCGCCAGCCCGGCGACCGGGCCGAACACCTCTTCGCTGCCGATCGGCATCTCGGGCGTGACGTCCTCGAAGACGGTGGGGCCGACCCAGTGGCCGCGCGGATACCCCGCCACGCTCGCGCCGCGGCCATCCAGGAGCAGCCGCGCGCCATCCCGCTCGCTCTCGTCGATGAATGCGGTGACGCGGTCGCGGTGCGCTCCGGATATCACGGGTCCCATGTCGACGCCGTCGTCGAGTCCCCGCCCCACCTTCAGCGACGCCGCGCCGTCCAGGACGCCTTCGCGCATCGGTCCGTAGGCGTCGCCCACCCCCACCACCACCGACCCCGCCAGGCAGCGCTGCCCCGCGGACCCGAACACCGAGCTCACCACCGCCTCCGCCACCATCTCCGGGTCGGCGTCCGGCAGCACGATCATGTGGTTCTTGGCCCCGCCCAGCGCCTGCACCCGCTTCCCCGCCGCGCCCGCGCGCTGATAGACGATCTTCGCCACCTGGCTCGACCCCACGAACGACACCCCCACCACGCCCGGGTGGTCGATCAGCGCCTCCACCGTCCCCTTGCGGCCGTGCACCACGTTCAGCACCCCGGGAGGCAGCCCCGCCTGCTCGGCCAACTCGACCACGCGCTGGTGCGTGAGCGGATCCTGCTCGCTCGGCTTGAGGACGACCGTGTTGCCCGCGGCGACCGCGTACGGCCAGAACCAGAGCGGGATCATCACGGGGAAGTTGTACGGGGTGATCACCGCGAAGACGCCGATCGGCTGGCGCACCGTCTCGCAATCGACGCCGCGGGCGATGTCCTCCAGGGTGTCGCCCATCATGAGCGTAGGCATGCCGGCGGCGTGCTCGACGTTCTCGATGCCGCGCTGTACCTCGCCCCACGTCTCCGCGACGTTCTTGCCGTGTTCGCGCGAAAGGCTCACCGCGAGGTCGTCGTGGTGCTCGTCCAGCAGCGCCTTGAGGCGGAAGAAGACGCGCGCGCGCTCCGGGACGGGGGTGCGGCGCCAGGCGGGGAAGGCTGCGCTGGCGGCGGCGACGGCGCGGTCGACCTCGGTCCGCCCCGAGTCGGGGACGGCGCCAAGGGCCTCGCCGGTCGCCGGGTCGGTGACGGGGAGTCTCTCGCAGGCATCCCCTGGTGACCACTCACCGGCTATGTAATTGGCCGCGAGGCCGCGTGGGGTCGTCATCCTCCCACCCCCTCCTTCGCCATTGCGACGATGTGCTCGTACTCGGCTTCGGTGACCGGCTGCACCGACAGGCGGCTGCGGTTCACCAGGACCATCTTCGCAAGCTCGGGCGTCGCACGGATCCGCGGCAGGCTCACCTCTGCGGCGAACTTCTCGATGAAGCGGATGTCGACCATGAACCAGCGGGGGGTCTCCTCGGTCGCCTTGGGATCGAAGTACTTGTTCGACTCGTCGAACTGGGTGAAATCGGGGTAGGACTCGCGGCACACCTCGGCGATGCCGGCAACTCCGGGGGGCCTGGCGTTGGAATGATAGTAGAGCACGCGGTCGCCGATCCGCATCCTGTCGCGCATGAGGTTGCGGGCGGCGTAGTTGCGGACGCCGTCCCAGTGGGTGGTTCCGTCGCGCTCGAGGTCGTCGATCGAGTAGACGTAGGGTTCGCTCTTCATCAGCCAGTACTGGCGGGCCATGGGGTCGTTTCTCCGGTGGGGCCCGGCGGGGCCGTCTTGCGTTTGCGGTCAGCTGCCCGGGGCTTGTGCGTCGGGATCGGTGCGCTCGGTGCGTGCGGCCGGCGGCGCGGTGACCGGCTCGGTGAGGCGCGCGGCGACGTAGCCGGCACCGCCGTCGGGCAATCGCACCCGGAACCATTCGCCAGAGGCGCCCAGGACGCGCAGTTCGTGTTCGGCGGCGAGCTCGCGCAGGATCTCGATGCGGGTCCCGGGGCCGGCGCGCAGGCGGACCCCGTCGTTGCGGGGACGAACCTGGGCGCCGAGGAGGGCGGCGTCGGCGGCTGCCGCGGGGCGGGCCGTCCGGGCTGGGGTGAGCAGCGGGTACGGGTCGATCGGGCCCTGGCCGCTGCGGTAGATGCCGTAGTGCAGGTGGGGGGGCGTGGTGCGGGCGTTGCCGGTGTTGCCGACGAAGCCGATCGTGTCGCCCCGTTTGACGAGATCGCCGTCGCTCACGTGCTGGCTGTCAAGGTGTGCGTAGTAGACGCTGGCCTCGCGGAACGAGTCGCGGATCCAGACGACCTTGCCGCCGAGGCGCGTCGTGCGGATCCGGCTCGCGCGTCCGTCCACGCTGGCAAGCACCGGGGTGCCGCGCCTCGCAAAGACATCGACGCCGTGATGCCGGCGGCGGCCTCCGTCCCGGGCCGCACCGAAGAAGCTCAGGATCGAGGTGGGGCCGTGACCCTCGACGGGGAAGGCGAAGGCGTTCTCCTCGCCCAGCATGACCTGGTAGGTGCCGCCCCGGAGCAGTTCCGGCTGGACGCGCAGGACGTACTCGCCCTCGCGCCACGGGTCCTCGTGGGTGAAGACGCGCGACAACGAATCCGACGAGAACACCGGCCTCGGCGGGTCGCCGTCGTCGTTGGGCAGACGAAAGAGGTCGATGAAAAGGCGGGTGTCGGGCTCCGACTCGAGCGAGACCGCAAACAACAGCTTGCGGCCGCGCGGGATGTGGATGCGGTAGGCCACCGCCGAGGGGTCCTCGGGCGTGATGTAGCCTTCCTCTTCGAAGGGGGGCGTGACGTTGACCGGGCTCTCCAACGCGTCCCGGCCGGCCGCTGCCCAGTCCCTTGCGAGTGCAGTTTCGCCCAGCCCGGCGGCGGCGAGCGATGCGGCGTAGGCTTCATGCGGCGTGAGGTCGCGGAATCGGTCCTGCACGATCTCGGCCTGCTCGCAGGCGCTCGCCAGGACCAGCGCTGCGAGCAGCCCGACAAACCCTGGTGAGCACCGGGAGCGGCCAGGCGCGCAGTCCGTGGGCCGCGAAAGCCCCTGTCGTTGTTTGAGGGCTCCCGGAGTGCCCGCCGCGGCCGAGACGCGCGCCAAAGGCCCCTACGCCGGCCCGGCAGCCCTGACCGCCGCGGAGGCACCGCCTGCGAAGCGCTCGAAGTTGCTCTTGAACATTGCCGCCAGCTCCGCGGCCGCCGCGTCGTATTGGCTCCCGTCCGCCCAGGTCGCCCGCGGGAGCAGCACCTCGTCGGGCACGCCCGGGACCCGGCTCGGAATCCGCAGCCCAAAGACCGGATCGACGGTGTGCGGAGCATCGTCCAGGCGGCCCTCGAGGGCGGCGGCGAGCATCGCCCGGGTGTAGCCGAGCTTCATGCGGCTGCCAATGCCGTAGCGGCCACCCGTCCACCCGGTGTTGACGAGCCACACCTTGGCGTCGTGGGCGCGCGTCTTGTCGCCGAGGAGGTCGGCGTAGACGGTCGCGGGCCGCGGCAGGAAGGGTGCCCCGAAACAGGCGCTGAAGGCCGCACGCGGCTCGGTGACGCCACGCTCGGTGCCGGCAACCTTGGCCGTGTAGCCGGACAGGAAGTGGTACATCGCCTGCGCCGTGTCGAGGCGGGCGATCGGGGGCAGCACCCCGAAGGCGTCGGCGGTGAGGAACACGACGTTCCCGGGATGCCCGCCCTGGCCCGACGGCACCGCGTTCTCGATGTAGTGGATCGGGTACGAGGCGCGGGTATTCTCGGTGATCTCCGCCGAGTCGTAGTCGATCTCGCGGGTGCGCTCGTCGAGGACGACGTTCTCGAGGATCGTCCCGAACATGCGCGTCGCGCGGTAGATGTCGGGCTCGCCCTCGGGTGAGAGGCGGATGGTCTTCGCGTAGCAGCCGCCCTCGAAGTTGAAGACGCCGTCGTTGCTCCAGCCGTGCTCGTCGTCGCCGATCAGCCGGCGGTCCGGGTCGGCGGACAGCGTGGTCTTGCCGGTTCCCGAAAGGCCGAAGAAGAGCGCGGTGTCGCCCCCCGCCCCAATGTTCGCGGAGCAGTGCATGGGCAGGACACCGCGGCCCGGCAGCATGAAGTTGAGCGCCGAGAAGATGGACTTCTTGATCTCGCCGGCGTATGCGGTGCCGCCGACCAGGACGACGCGCTCCGTGAAGTTGACCACGATGAACGCGCCGGAGTTCGTGCCGTGACGGCGGGGGTCCGCCTGCATCGACGGGGCGTGGTATACGATGAAGTCGGGTTCGAAGCCCGCCTCCTCGCCGGGGGCCAGCCGCAGAAACATGTTGCGTGCGAAGAGGTCGTGCCACGGACTCTCCGAGATCACGCGGACCCTGATGCCGTACCGGGGATCGGCACCGGCCTTGGCGTCGCGGACGTAGAGGTCGGTGCCGTTGAGGCGGTCGATGATCTCTGCCTTGAGGAGTTCGTAGTGCTCTTCGGCGATGGGGACGTTGATGTCGCCCCAGTCGATCAGACCGCTCGAGCCCGACTCGTGGACGACGAAGCGGTCGTTCGGGGAGCGGCCGGTGTGGGGAGCGGTGAGGGTGACGAGGCCACCGCCGTGCGCCAGTCGTCCGGTGCCCAGCCGAAGGGTCTCTTCGTATAGCTCCGCGGGCGCGAGGTTGCGGCGAACCCGTCCCTTCGGGTCCAGTCCTTCGGCGCGCAGAACGGTCATCGGTGCTTCTGCCACAAGCATTGTTGTAGTCCGTAATTCGGGTGTATCGCTCTAATCCGCGGCGGCGCCTCGTGCGCCCGCCAACCTGCTAATTTGACTGCGTGGCGCGCGCGCGTCTACCGATGCGATCCCGATGAGGTGCACGACCTCCAGCACCGAGCTTCCGCGCTGCAGGATGTGGACGGGTCGATCCATGCCCAGAAGGATGGGACCGATAACCTCGGCGTTGCCCAGCTGGCTGATGAGTTTGTAGCAGGCGTTGGAGGCGCTCAGGGTCGGGAAGACCAGGACATTGGCCGGCCCGGTGAGGTCGCTGAAGGAGTACGTCTTCCCGAGGATGTGCTCGTCGACCGCCACATCCGCCTGCATCTCGCCGTCCACCGCCAGTCCGGGCGCAAGTCTCTTGACCCACCTCACGGCCTCCCGGACCTTCTCGGCTTCGGGGTGCCGCACCGACCCGAAGTTGGAGAACGACAGCATGGCGATCCGGGGCTGGATGCCGAGGTCGCCCACGAACCTCGCGGCCGAGATCGCGATCTCGGCGAGGGTGGCGGGGTCCGGGTCGATGTTGACCGTCGTGTCGGCGAAGAAGAGGGGATCGCGGTCGCGGAAAGCGACGATATGGAGCCCCGAGACGCGGTCGACCGAGGGCGAGGTGCCGATGACCTCCAGGGCCGGCCTGAGGATCTCCGGGTAGTTGGAGTCGATTCCGGCGACCATCGCGTCGGCGTCTCCCGCTCGCACCATCATCGAGGCGAAGTACACGGGCTGGTAGGCGCGGGCGCGCGCTTCGGCCAGCGTGAGTCCCTTGCGCGCCCGGCGGCGGTAGAACTCGTCCGCGTACGCGTACCGGGTGCGCTCGACCGACGGCGGGTGGATGCACTCGACCCCGTCCAGCTCGATCCCCAGTTCGGCGCCGCGACGATGGATCTTGTCGTGCTTGCCGATGAGCACGATGCGGGCGGTTCCTTCCTGTACCACCTGCGCCGCCGCGCGCAGGACGCGTTCGTTGTACCCGTCGGCCAGAACAATGCGGGCGGGTTCCTTTCTGGCACGGCCGAGGATCCTCCGCATCGCTTCGCGCCCCGGACCCAGGCTGGCCTCGAGCTTGTGCCGGTATTCCTCCAGATCGACCGAGGTCCTGGCCACGCCGGAGTCCATGGCCGCCTTCGCCACCGCCGGTGCAACGTGCAGCAGTACCCGCGGGTCGAACGGTTTCGGAATCAGGTACTCCGGCCCGAACTCGAATGCATCGTCGCCGTAGGCCTTCAGCACCGACTCCGGCACGTCGTCGCGGGCCAACTCGGCCAGCGCCCGGGTCGCGGCGAGCATCATCCGCTGGTTGATGGTCCGCGCCCTCACATCCAGCGCCCCGCGGAAGAGAAACGGGAACCCCAGGACGTTGTTGACCTGGTTGGGATAGTCGGAGCGGCCGGTGGCGATGATCCCGTCGTTGCGGACTTCGGCGACATCCTCGGGCGTCACCTCCGGGTCGGGGTTCGCCAGGGCGAAGATGATCGGACGGGGCGCCATCGACGCCACCATTTCGGAGGTGATTACCCCTTTTGCCGAAAGGCCGATGACGACGTCGGCGCCGTCCATCGCCTCGGTCAGCGTGCGTTCCTCTCGCGTGGTCGCGAAGGGGACCTTGTACTCGTTCATCCCCTCCTCGCGGCCCTCGTAGATCACCCCGGCGCGGTCGACCATGAGCATGTTCTCCGCCTTCACGCCGAGCCGCAGGCAGTGACGGGCCGTGGCCAGCGCGGACGCGCCGGCGCCGCTGAAGACCACGCGGGCATCGCCAGGATCGCGGCCGGAAATCTCCAGCGCGTTGAGCAGGGCCGCCCCCGCGATGATCGCCGTGCCGTGCTGGTCGTCGTGGAAGACGGGGATTTCCAGGGTCTTCTTCAGGGTCTCCTCGATCAGGAAGCACTCGGGGGCGCGAATGTCCTCGAGGTTGATCCCGCCGACCGTGGGCTCGAGCAGCTGGCAGAAACGAATGACCTCGTGGGGGTCCTCGGTCCCGATCTCGATATCGAACACGTCGATCCCGGCGAACTTCTTGAAGAGGACGCCCTTCCCCTCCATGACCGGCTTGGCCGCCATCGCGCCGATGTTGCCCAATCCGAGCACCGCCGTGCCGTTGGACACCACGGCCACCAGATTGCCGCGTGCCGTGTAAAGAAACGCCGTCTCGGGATCGTGGTGGATGGCCATGCACGGCTCGGCCACCCCGGGGCTGTATGCCAGCGTCAGGTCGCGCTGGGTTGCGACCGCCTTCGTGGGAACGACTTCGATCTTCCCCGGGCGGCCCTCGGCGTGGTACTCAAGCGCGTCGCTTTCGAATGTCGACAACGATTCGTCTCCCATGTTGTGAAGCTGATCGAGCAAGTGATCCTACCGGAGGCGCCGAATGCGCGTCAATCACGCCAGCGCGGGGCGGCGCCAACCCTTTGCCGGGCCGGGCGGTCTAATCATCTTCACAGAAGTCCCGGCCGCCTGTGCCCCGCGTCGCTGCCCCTGCTCCCCACGGCCTCATTCCGGATGAAATCATGACCGCCTCCACCGTCCGCCGGGCGGTCCTCAGCATGATGCTGTGGACCGCGGCGGCAGACATGGAAGCGGCCGGACAGGAATCGCCCCCGGATCCCCGGCAGGCAGACGGTTGTGAGGGGGCTGTCATCACCCACGTCTTCGTCGACAATCACTCGATCTTCGAGACGCCCCCGGCCGACTCCGCGCGCGAGCTGAGCGGGATGCGCAGATTTGCCAACTGGGTCGTGAATCGCGTCCACTGGAAGACGCGGAGAAGCTTCATCGAAGACGAGGTTCTGTTCCAGCCGGGGGATTGCTTCGACCCCATGCTTCTCGATGAGTCCGAACGCATCCTCAGGGCCCTGCCGTTCATCGACGAAGCGCACGTCTACCCGGTGCCGGTGGATGAGGACGAGGTCCACGTGGTCGTCGACACGCGGGACGACTGGTCGCTGAAGCTCGATGTCCGGCCCGAGTGGGACGACGGATTGCGGATAACGCACGTCAGCGCGACCGAGGAGAACTTCCTGGGCACCGGCACCCTGCTCGGCCTCTATCTCACCAACCGCGACGAGCAGCGTGACCTCGGGGCGCAGCTTCGCACCGAGCGGCTGGCCGGCACACGTCTCGACGGACAGTTCTCCGGGGGGAGGACGCGCACCGGCGTCTTCTTCACCGAGTCGCTGGCTTATCCCTTCGTCGGAGAAGTGGGACAGTGGGCGTTTATCGAATCATTCGCCCTCCGCGAAGACCTGTTCCGCTACGTCGGACCCGCCGGAGCCGCATTCACCAACGCCAGCCTGCCCATCGAGACCAGATTCGGCGAGTTGACCCTGGGCCGGCGGCTCGGCAGCCCCGGCGATCTGACCGTTCTGGGTGGCGGGCTGTCCTGGGAGGACGTGCGTTTCGACCGGTTTCCGGGCGAGGTCGAAGTAGTGTCGGGGTTCGATTTCTCCGAGCGCATGGCAGCGGATTCCGCTACGGTCGAGGCGATTCGTCCCCACGTCAAGCCGCGCAGGGGCGCCTATCTGAACGTCCTGGCCGGCAAGCGCAACATTCGCTTCATCACCCGCCGCGGCCTGGACGCGATTCGCGGCGAGCAGGACATTCGCGTGGGAACCCAGGTGCTGGTCGCGCTGGGGACGTCCCTGTCCAGGCGCACCTCGACACTCGGCCGCGACGGCCGCGAACTGCGCGCCCGGCTTGGGTGGTTCGCGGGGGCTGCCGGACGCAGCTGGGTCTTCAATACCGAGTTGAGCGTCGAAGGCACCCGGTTCCGTCCGGACGGCGGCGGCGGCGATTATCAGGACCTCGTGGGCGAGTTCGAGACCTATTTCTACTGGCACCCCGGAGAGGCGCCCCGGCAACTCGAAGAGATCCCGCGGCACACCTTCGTCATCGGTGTGTCGGGTGCCGGCGGATGGCAAAACACACTCCCCTTCCAGCTCACTCTGGGGGGACCGTTCGGCGTACGCGGATACGACCGCGAGGACTTTCCCGCGGCCCACCGCGTCGTTGTCCACGCCGAGGACCGGATCGTGCTGGATGGTCCGTTTCGCGATGTCTTCGACCTGGGAATCACCCTGTTCGCCGATGCGGGCGCCGGTTGGCGCGGCGACGTGCCGTTCGGTACCGACTCGGGGCTGCGCACCTCGGTCGGCGCCGGGCTGCGCGTGGCCTTCCCCTCCGGGGCGCGAAACGTGGTGCGTCTCGACGTCGCCGTTCCGGTCGAGCAGGGAGGAGTCAGCCAGGCCCAGTTCCGGGTCGGCTACGACGCCGTGAGCCTTCTGACGGCCTTTGGCAGCCGGCAGGTGCGCCGCAGCCGCGCGGCCGGCCCCGCGTCCGCCTTCCTGGGGTCGCGCTAGCCGCACGGTCCCCACCCCGTGGCCGGGACCGATTCGCCGGCCGGGCGAACCCCGCGTGCGGTGCCCGGTGAAAAAACAATTGACTTGGAACCCGCAGGGCCATAGAATGGTTGTCCCCCCGGCCCGGTGGAGCCGCTGAAGTCGAGATGTTCTTCGCCCTTCGCGCCGGTACCCGGCTCCGAACACGGGGGGAGTGCGATACGATTCACCCCTTTCAGGAGGACGGCATTGTTCGCAGCCTCGCGCGGTCTCGATTCCTTCGATCAGTATCTTCAGGATGTAGAACGATACCCACTCATCTCGGACCCCGAGGAGGAGCGAGCACTCGCGCGAAGAGCTCGAACGGGTGACAAGGAGGCGGCGGAACGCCTCGTCACCGCCAACCTCCGTTTCGTTATCTCGTATGTGAAGAAGTACCAGGGCCGTGGCCTCGGGCTGGCCGAACTGGTGTGTATCGGCAACGAGGGGCTGCTGAAGGCGGTCAAGAAGTTCGATCCCGACAAGGGCGTCAAGTTCATCTCCTACGCCGTCTGGTGGATTCGCCAGACCGTGTTGCAGGCGTTGGCCGAGCAGACCCGTTCCGTGCGGATCCCGCTGAACCAGAACTCGAACCTCGCGCGCCTGGCACGTACCAATACCGCGCTGACCCAGCATCTCGGCCGCACCCCGACCGACCAGGAACTCGCCCAGGAAATGGGCGAGCCCATCGAGACGGTGCGCGCACTTCGCCGAGTCGCCGCCACCGAGCTGAGTCTGGACGCCCCCCTCGACCGTGGCGACCGCGACAGCGCCAGCTTCGGAGAGCGCTTCGCCGGCGCAGAGGGAACCGAGATCGAGGAAGACGTCGAGGCGATGGCGCGCCGCCACTACCTCGAGACCATGTTCGACAGCTACCTGACCGAGCGCGAACGCAAGATCCTCTACCTGTACTACGGGCTCGACGACGGTGAAGAACGGACGCTGGAGGAGATCGGTTCGCTTCTCGGCGTGACTCGCGAACGGATTCGCCAGATTCGCAACAGGGCCTTCGAAAAGCTCCGGGACAGCCCGCAGGGCGACTCGCTTTCCGGCTTCTGGATATCGAACTGACTTCAGCCACGGGTCACGCGGCCTCGCTCCGCGGGGTCAGCATGATCATTTCCCGGGCACGCACCTCCGCAGTGGGAATCGTGACCCCGTCGCGCTCGTAGGAGTCGTACTGCAGGTACCCCTCCACGAACAGCTTGTCCCCCTTGGAGACGTACTCTTCGGTCACCTGCGCGAGCCGGCCCCAGAGATTGATCCGGTGCCAGTCGGTGCGCTCCTCGGCGTCCTCTCCGCCGGTGCGCCAGTTGGTTGCCAGGGAAATGCGCGCCACCTTCACCCCCGCACTCGTGACGCGCACATCGGGGTCGCTCCCGACGTTCCCTATCAGGATGATCTTGTTGACTGAACGGCTCACGGACCTAACCTCCGTTTCGATTGGTGGACGGGTTGCTCATTGGCGCACAAGTGTGGGCCGAGCGGAGGGGCGTTCCAATAGCTGGATGGGACAGATTTTCGTTCAGCAGTCCGTGGATCACCCGCGCGTGGCACCGAGGACGGCGAGGGGCCGGGCTGCTACTCCTTGCAGTCGTACCAGGTTCTGCCCGTCCCGACATCGACCCTGAGCGGAACATTCAGCTCCAGGGCGGACTCCATCACCTCCACCACGGTGTCCGTCAGGCCGGCTACACGCCCCTCCTCCACCTCGAAGACGAGTTCGTCGTGCACCTGCAGCAGCATGCGCGCGCCGGGACCGTCGCCCACCGCCTCGCGCACCCGGATCATCGCTACCTTGATGAGGTCGGCCGCGGTCCCCTGGATCGGTGTGTTCTGCGCCACGCGCTCGCCGAACTGACGCACGTTCCACGCCCGCGCACGCAGTTCCGGGATGTAACGCCGCCTGCCGAGCAGCGTCTCCACGTAGCCCGCCTCCTTCGCATGCGCGACCTGTTCGTCCAGAAAGCGGCGCACGCCCGCGAAACGCTCGAAGTACTGCTCGATGAACCGCTTCGCGTCGTCCATCGAAATGCCCAGCTGACGGGCCAGCCCGAAGGGCCCCTGACCGTAGAGCGTGGCGAAGTTCACCGTCTTGGCCCGGTTGCGCATCCCGCCCGTCACCTCGTCCACGGGAACCTCGAAGATCACGGCCGCGGTCTCGCGATGCACGTCCTTGTCCTCCCTGAACGCACGCACAAAGACCTCGTCGCCGGAGAAGTGGGCCAGGATCCTGAGTTCGATCTGGGAATAGTCCGCGGTCACCAGCACGGAACCTTCGGGAGCCGTGAAGCCGCGCCGAACCTCGCGCCCCACCGCGGTGCGAATCGGGATGTTCTGGAGGTTGGGGTCGGAGGATGACAGGCGACCGGTCGCCGCGACGGCCTGATTGAACGTTGTGTGGATTCGTCGTGTTTCCGGATTGACAAGCGACGGAAGCGCGTCCACGTAGGTGTTGCGCAGCTTCTCCAGCTGGCGGTAGTCCATCATCAGCCGCGGCAGTTGATGACCCCGGATCGCCAACTCCTCCAGGACGGTGGAGTCGGTGGACGGCCCCGTCTTGGTGCGCTTCAGCACGGGCAGTTCGAGTCGTTCGAAGAGAATCTCCCGCAGCTGCGGCGTGGAGTTGATGTTGAACTCGGTACCCGCGACCCGGAAGATGTCCTCGCGGATGAGCCGCAGTTCGTCGCCCAGGCGCCTGCTCATCGCCGCGAAGAATCCCGCGTCGATGCCGATGCCATTCATCTCCATGTCGGCCAGTATGGGGATCAGCGGCATCTCCAGCTCCAGGAAGAGCCCTTCCAGCCCCTGTGCGGCCATCTGATCCGCAAAGCGATCCCAGAGCCGCAGGGGCGCCTCAACCCGCTCACAGGCGAACGCAAGCGCCTCGCTGGCGGGTATGTCGCCGTAGTGTCGACGCTTCTTCCCGGTCCCCAGCAACTTCGCCGCGGGCGTGAGTTCGCGGCCCAGCAGATCGGATGACAGGGCGCCCAGCTCCCTGCCCCGGCGCCCCGGATCCAGGACGTACGACGCCACCATGACGTCATGGAGGGACCCCGCCAACTCCAGCCCCGCGCGGCGGCACGCGATCAGCGAACGCTTGAGATCGTGCCCGACCTTCGCGATCTCCGGATCGGCCAGCACCTCGCGAATCGGCGCGAACGCTTCGCTGCCCAGCGCGGGAAGGTTGGGCGCGGGGCCATCGTCCATCTCGCCCAGCTCCAGCGACATCGCGGCCTCGTGGGCGACCGGCAGGTAGTAGCACCGCCCCGGTTCGGCCGCGACGGCCAGACCGGCGACCTCTCCGCGAATCGGATCAAGCGTGCGATTAAGCACCGCCACGCCCATCGAGCCCGCCTTCCGGCAGGCCCTGGCAACCGCGGCGAGCTCCGCGCCATCGGTGACGAGGATCTGCTCGACGGCCTCTTCCGCCTCCACCGCGGCCCCGCTGTCATCCGCCGCATCCAGCCGGTCCAGCAGGGTGCGAAACTCCAGGTCGACGTACAGCGCGCGCAGCCGCTCGTTGTCCGGCGCCGACACCCGCAGCTCCTCAAGGTCGGTGTCCAGCTCCAGGTCCGTGCGGATCGTCACCAGCTGCTTCGAGAGGAGCACCTCGTCGCGGTGCGCCTGCAGCGACTCCCGCGCGCGCTTGGCCTTGATGTCCCCCGCGTGCGCCAGCACCTCCTCGACCGTGCCGTACTCCGTCAGAAGCTTCTGCGCCGTCTTTGGGCCGATCCCTGGCGCTCCGGGCACGTTGTCCGAGCTGTCCCCCACCAGCGCCAGGTAGTCCACCACCTGGCCCGGCCCGACACCGAACTTCTTCTCGGCACCCTTCGCGTCCACCCACTGCTGTCCCACCCCGTGCGGCCCCCCGCGACCCGGGTTCAGCAGGTGGACCCCGTCACCGACGAGCTGGAAGAAGTCCTTGTCGCCCGACACGATCACCGCCTCCAGCCCCGCCTCCACCCCGCGCGCGGCGAGGGTACCGATCACATCGTCCGCCTCCCACCCCTCGACGGAGATCACTCGGTCCCCGAACGCCTCCACCAGCTCCCGAATGCGGGGCAGGCTGTCGCGCAGCTCCCGCGGCATCTTCTCGCGGGTCGCCTTGTAGTCGGGATACAGCTCTTCGCGGTGGCTGCGCCCGGCGTCGAATACCACCGCGATGTAGTCCGGCTGGTGCTCGTCGCGTATTGCGTACAGGAAGTTCGCGAAGCCGAAGGGCGCGGACGTGTTCTCCCCCCTCGCATTCGTGAGCGGGCGATGGATGAATGCGAAGTACGACCGATAGATCAACGCATAGGCGTCGATCAGGAACAGCCGAGGCGCAGTCTTGGCCGGGATGTCCATGGTGTCTGGCTCCGCTCAGGACGGTGCTGTGGCTACCGGAGCACCCGGCGGACCAGGTGAATTGTCAGGCGCGACTTACATTCGCCGCCTGCGGCCCCCGATCCGTCTCGCGGACCTCGAATTCAACCTCCTCGCCCTCGGCGAGGGTTCGGAAGCCTTCTCCCTGAATCGAGCTGAAGTGAACGAATACGTCGCTGCCCGTCGGGCGCGCGATGAATCCGTAGCCCTTGGAGTCGTTGAACCACTTGACCGTCCCTCTCGCCATTCCCGCATTCCTCCGCAATTACTGATGGTGATGCCGTGCGGCCCGGCATCCCGGCACGAGTTCGCCGAGTAGCCGCGGCTCCATGATGGGGACGGGCGGCTCCGGGCGTCAAGGACTTCCGTAGAGCCAGCTGTACAGCGCCCGGTTCCGAACGACGTTCTTGACGTACCCGCGCGTTTCGACGAACGGGATCCGCTCCGTGAACCGATGGGGGTCTTCCGCCTCGGGGAATCGTCTCCATCGATTGGCACGGGTCGGGCCCGCATTGTACGCCGAAAGCACGATCGGGAGGTCGCTATCGTAGCGCTCCATCAGGTCGGCCAGGTACCGGGTACCCAGGTGGACGTTCACCTCGGCGGTTCTGAGCGATTCCGTGCGATAGCCGCGGGGCCCGAGCGCGCGCGCCAGCTGTCTGCCTGTCGCCGGCATGATCTGCATGAGACCGATGGCCCCCGCCGAAGACCCGATCGCCGGCACGAAGGCGCTTTCCTGGCGAATGAGACCGGCAACCAGATACGGATCCAGCCCCAGTTCCTCGGCGCGCGCGGTGATCAGCGCCCGGTACGGAAAGGGATACACCACCTCCAGCAGAGCCCGGCTCCACTCCTCTCCCCGCTCCCGCACCTCCCGGCCCAGGCGGATGCCGTCGATCGTGCGGCCGCCGTGGTTGAGGGCGTGTGCCAGACCGAGCATGAGGTCGACCGAGTCCGCAACCGCCGCCTTCATTCGGGCTACATGGACTTCCGCGCCCTCGTCCAGACCCGCCTCGTCGAGCGCCGCCAGCACCTCCAGGTCACGGGACAGCCAATCCGGCAGCGGGGGCGGCGGACCGGTGGCCGCATCGAGGGAGAGCGACGGGACAGCGTCGTTCGCTTCGGCGGCCAGGTGCGCGTAGTAGGACAGGGGGCTCTCCTCGTGCAGGCGGTCCAGAAGGTCCCCGGTGCCCGCGGTGTCGCCCGCCGCCCGCGCCGCGCGCACGGCCCAGTAGCTTGCCTCCTCCCAGCGGCGCCCGTTCGGGTACCGCTCCAGATAATCCCCGAAGAGCTGCGCGGCTTCCTGGTGCTCCCCGCGTGAAATGTGAATCTGCGCCCAGCGCATCCGGGCCAGCCCGGATCGGTCCGTGTCGGACATGGACGCGGCCCTGCCGTAGGCCTCGATCGCCTGGTTCAGGCGGCCGGCGTCCTGGTGATCGTCCCCGCGGAAGAAGACGACATCCACCGCCTGGGGCGAGGACGGATACCGCTCGATCAGCCGCTCCTGCAGGATGCGGGAGTCGCCGTGCCGGCCCTGCCGGGTCCGGATCGTGGCCCACGCTCGCAGGGCGGCCGCCCCCACGGCCTGGTTCTCCGATGTCTGGAGCTCCCGATACACCTCCACGGCGCTTCCCCGGTCGCCGCTGCCGTTGTAGGCGCGGGCAAGCGCGAGCTTGTCGGTCTCGGTAAGCACCGCGCCCGCCCTCACCGCCACCCTCCAGGCCCGGACAGCCAGGCCGAATTCGGCCGCGCGACCGAATGCCGTTGCGACCAGGCTCAGGATCTCGGGGCCCGAGTTCCTGGCGACTCTCCAATGCGCGTTCGCGGCGGCCAGGGCTTCGCTCCCGGAAGTCGTCGCGTGCAGCAGGTCCTCCATCGCGGCCACGGCACCCGCCGAGTCCCCCAGCGCCAGCCGGTATCGCCATTCCCGGCCCTTATGCCCCACGCGAGCCGCGCCGGCCGCCTGGCCGGCCTGCAACTCGAGCAGGGCCTCCAGGGCCCGGGCGGTATCGCCGGAGGCCGCCCAGGCGTCCGCCTCGAGCGCCCGGCCGGACCTGAGCGCCGACGAATCCGCAATGAGAGCCATGAAGCGCGAAGTCTGCTGCGCGTCCCCCGCTTCGGCGAGGATGCGGGCGGCAGCCAGCGCCGTCCATCCCGCCACCTCGGGAGACCGGCCGGCGAGTTGCTCGATCTGCGAGGCAGCCTCGCCGTACCGCCCGTCGTCGACCAGCCTGCGAGCCAGGAAGGAACGCGCAACGACGGCCTCCCGAGAGTCCGCGGGCACCACCGCAGCCAGGCGCCTGAACGCCAGAACTGCGCCGGCTTCGTCACCGGATGCGCGGCGGGCGGTGCCCAGCAGATGCCAATAACGCGCCGACGCCTGCGCCGTGTCGATTCCGCCAGCCGTCAGCGCGGCAAGGGCTCCGTCCCAGTTCCTCCAGCCTGCCTCGGCCTCGGCCAGCACCATCCGGTCGGCGAGCGGCGCGGACTCCAGGGGACTCAGGCTGCTCCTCAGCCCCAGGCTGGCCCTCCAGAACCGCCCTTCGGCCATATGCCGGCGCACCGAATCGGGGATCGCGCCGTCAGGGCCGCCGGTCGACGTGTCCTGTGCCGCAACGGGACAAGACAAGGGGATGGCGGCCCAGGTCACTGCCGTAAGGAGCAGCACCCGGACCGCCATCCCCCGGAGGGTTGTCGCCTGGGGCGAGGATCCCCGCTGAACGGTACTCAAGCGGGTTCGCGCCACAGACGCCTATCGATGATGGAAGGGGATCAGTCCCCGGCGCCCTGTCCCGCCTGCATGGCGAAGAGGGCGTCGATCATCTTCTGCGCCGACTCCTCCATGTCGATGACCAGATTGTCGATCCGCGACACGAAGTAGTTGTGGGCGATACTGACCGGGATCGCGATCGCCAGCCCCGCGGCCGTCGTGGTCAGGGCGATCTTGATCCCCGAGGCAACCGTGGTCGCGTCCACCTCACCCGCCAGCTCGATGGCCTGGAAGGCGGCGATCATCCCCATGACCGTCCCGAGGAACCCGAGGAGCGGCGCCACGTTTGTGAGCGTGGCCAGAACCACGAGTCCGCTCTCGAGCTTCGACAGCTCGATCAGCCCCTGGTTCTCGATCGCCTTCATCACGCGATCCGTACCCTCGTCCTGACGCTCCAGTCCGGCGTGCAGGATGTTGGCGGCGGGCGAGTTGGATTCGCGCGTGACTTCCAGCGCTTCCTTGATCTGATGCTGCGACAGCAGCTCGTCGACCTCGCGCAGGATGCGTCGGGTCGAACCGGCCTTTCGGAAGATGTCGAAGAACTTCCAGATGATTACCAGGATCCCGACAAGGAGACACAGACCAAGCGGCCACCGCATGATGCCGGCGTCGTCCCAGGACTGCATCATCTGTTCGGTGAAGGTGAGATCTGGTGCTTCCATGCCCGGAAGCTGGAGCAGTACGTCGAAGACGCTCATCAAGCTGGCCAAAGGAACCTCCTGCGGTCGATCCAGAGCTGATGGTAATTGTTGGCCGCGCGATTTCGCGCGACTAACGAGTCTATGGGCACCGAGGCCCGTGTGGCAACGGCTTGGCATAATGAGCAGGACCCTTGGGACTGTCAACCCTGACGCACTCGGCACCGGCGCGATCACCCGGTCGCCATCCGTCATTTGCCATACGCCGCGCCCCTATCGTCGCCATGTCCACTCCCGCGAACCGTATCTTTTTTCGTAGCCCGCGGCCAGCAGGGCCTCCGGTTCGGTCATCCGGCCCTCGGCCCAAGATCCGCCGAGGGAACTGGCCAGGCCCGCGCTCAAGGCCTTCACCAGACGGGTCCAGGACGGGATCTCGCCCAGTGCCTCCGCAAGGGTGATCGACCGGGTCGCCGGAGCCAAACCGTTGCCGCTATTGCCGTTCCGATTCCCCCTCTCCGTGCCGGCCAACTCCGGCCGGGGATCGGCCCCGCCCGCGTCCACGGCCCCCGCCCCGGCGAACAACGAATTCTGGTCGGCGACGAGAAGGAGTGAGCCGTGCTGCAAAACCGCCTGTCCGATCCGCACCTGTGCGCTCCCCACGACCTTGCGGCCGCGAACCGTCACTTCGCCGTCGGCCGGCTCGAGGAAGCAGGGGCCCGCATCCGGCGGCAGCGCACGCCCGGACGCCCCACTGGCATCCACCCCCAATCGCCGCAGCCCGTCCACAAGCCCCTCGTTGACTCGACGGTATACCTTCCGAGGGCCCCCAAAGGCCCTGGCCGGCAGCACGACCGAATAGGTCAGCTCCCGGTCGTGGAGCACGGCGCGCCCCCCCGTGGGCCTCCGCACCACTCCGACCTCCGGCCTGGAACGCAGGAAGCCCCTGTAACCGGTGCTGAACGGCTCGTTTCGCCCCAGCGACAGGGTCGCCGGCTCCCAGCGATAGAAGCGTACGGTCGCAGTGCCGGGGCGAAGCTCTGCCGCCAGCGCGTGATCACGCGCCATGTTGGCCGCGCCAGGGAGTGCTCCGTCGACAAGGACCCGCCAGTCGAGAGCCTCGTCGCGGTTCCTTCGCTCGCCCGCGGCTTCAGGGGGCGAAGACATCCCCCGCTTCCATGACCTGGACTTTCGCCGTGTCCCCGACGAGGTCGCGGAACCGCTCCGGATCCTGTGCGATCAGAGGCCATGTGTTGTAGTGAATCGGCACGACGACCTCCGGCTCGATGAACCCGGCGGCCGTGGCCGCGTCCTCCGGTCCCATGGTGAAGTTGTCGCCGATGGGGAGGAGCGCTACGTCGACCTTGCCGCGCAGAAGCTGCATGTCGAGGAGCAGCGCGGTGTCGCCCGCATGGTAGATGCTCTTGCCGTCCAGCTCCATGAGGAAGCCGCCCGGCACAGTCGTGAACTGCCCCGTGGTGTCGCCGTGGACCTGTCCGCCGTGCAGCGCGGGCGTCATCTTCACCCGCCCGAAGGGGAAGTCGAAGCCGCCCCCGATGTGCATCGGGTGCCCGCCCGCGATCCCCTGCGTCTCGGCGAAGGAGACGATCTCGAAGGTGGAGATCAGAGTGGCGCCCGTCTCGCCGGCCAGCGGAATGGCGTCGGCGAAGTGATCGAAGTGCCCGTGGGTGCAGAGGATGTAGTCCACCGGGCCCACGTCGGCGCGCTTGATGTCCGAGGTGGGATTGTCGTCGAAGAACGGGTCGATGACGAGCCGCGTGCCGTCATCCATTTCGACGGTGAAGGTCGACTGTCCGTGAAACGTCAGTTTGGCCACTTTGCTGTTCTCCTCGCGTCGGCTGTCCTTCGGTCCGGCCTCAGTCCTCGCCTTCGGCCGCGGCGTACGCCTCGATCGGGGCGCAGGTGCATATCAGGTTTCTGTCCCCGTGGGCGTTGTTCACCCGGCCCACATGCGGCCAGAACTTGTATTCGCGCAGCCACGGCGCCGGAAAAGCCGCCTGTTTGCGCGTGTATCCGTGGGTCCAGGTCTCGGCCGTAACCTCGCGGGCCGTGTGCGGAGCGTTCTTGAGCGCGTTGTCCTGCCGGTCCTGCAGGCCCAGTTCGACCTGCTCGATCTCGGCGCGTATGGAAACGAGGGCCGCGCAGAAGCGATCCAACTCCGCCTTCGACTCGCTCTCGGTGGGTTCGATCATGATCGTCCCGGGGACCGGGAACGCGATCGTCGGCGCGTGGAACCCGTAGTCCATCAGGCGCTTCGCGACGTCTTCCTCGGTGATCCCGGTGATCTTCTTGAGGGGACGGATGTCGATGATGAACTCGTGGGCCACGCGGCCGCTCCCGCTGCCCCACCAGTACAGGACTTCGAAGTAGTCCTCCAGGCGCACGGCCATGTAGTTGGCGCTCAGGATCGCCGTCTGCGTCGCCGCAGTGACGCCGTCGCGCCCGAGAAGCGCGATGTAGGCCCACGAGATGAGCAGGATGCTCGCGCTGCCCCATGGCGCCGCCGACACGGGCCCGATGGCGGCCTCGCCGCCGGTCGGCACCACCGGGTGGCCGGGCAGATGCGGCGCCAGTTCGGCGGTCGCGCAGATCGGCCCCATCCCGGGACCGCCGCCGCCGTGGGGGATCGCGAAGGTCTTGTGGAGGTTGATGTGGATGACGTCCGCGCCGTAGTCGCCGGGGCGGCACAGTCCCACCTGCGCATTCAGGTTGGCGCCGTCGAGATAGACGTAGCCGCCGTGGCGGTGCACGATGTCGCAGACGTTGCTGATCTCCTCCTCGAAGACGCCGTGGGTGGACGGATAGGTCACCATCACCGCGGCGAGGCGGTCCGCGTGCTTCTCCGCCTTGGCCGCCAGGTCCTCCACGTCCACGTTGCCGCGCGCATCGCATCGCACCACCACCACCTTCATCCCGGCCAGCACGGCGCTCGCCGGGTTGGTGCCGTGCGCTGACGACGGAATCAGGCAGATGTCGCGGTGGTGCTCGCCCTTTGCATGATGCCGGGCGCGGATCACAAGCAGGCCGGTGTATTCTCCCTGCGCCCCCGAATTGGGCTGGAGAGAAACAGCAGGCAGACCGCTGATCTCGGCTAGCCAGTCGCTGAGATCCGACACGATCCGCGCGTAGCCGGCTGCCTGGTCCCGCGGCGCGAAGGGGTGCAGCTGGCCGAACTCGGGCCAGGTGACCGGTGTCATCTGCGTGGTCGCGTTCAGCTTCATCGTGCACGACCCCAGCGGGATCATGCTGGTGTTGAGGGACAGGTCCCTCGACTCCAGGCGGTGGATGTAGCGCAGCATCTCCGTCTCGGAGTGGTACGAGCTGAAGACCGGGTGGGTCAGGTAATCGCTCGTGCGCCCGAAGGGGGCCGGATAGTCGCCCGGCTCGTGGGATGCGGCCAGGCGCTCCGCCTTCATATCCGCGCCGAAGACGGTCAGCAGGTCGTCCAGGTCCGCTGGCGTTACGGTCTCGTCCAGGGCGATACCCAGCGTGCCGTCCCCGAAGTCGCGGAGGTTGATGCGCTTTTCCCGGGCTCCCGCGAGCACGCTCTCCACCGTGGCCGCCGGCCTCACGCGCAACGTGTCGAAGAAGGTCTTGTGGACGACGGTGTTGCCCGCCAGTTCAAGACCGAGTGCAAGCGTCGCGGTCTGCTTGCGAATGCGCTGGGCGATCCGCCGGATTCCCTCGGGCCCGTGATAGACCGCATACATCCCGGCCATCACGGCCAGGAGCACCTGCGCCGTACAGATGTTCGAGGTGGCCTTCTCGCGGCGGATGTGCTGCTCGCGCGTCTGCAGGGCCATGCGCAGCGCCGGATTGCCGTGCCGGTCGACCGACACCCCGATGATCCGCCCGGGAAGCTGCCGCTTGAACTTCTCCCGGCTCGCGATGTAGGCCGCGTGGGGACCGCCGTAGCCCATCGGCACGCCAAAGCGCTGCGCATTGCCGACGGCGACATCCGCGCCGAAGTCCCCCGGCGGCGTCAGCAGGGCCAGCGACATCAGGTCGGCGGCCACCACGACATGGCTTCCCGCCGCGTGGGCCGCGTCGCAGAGGGCGCGGTAGTCGTGCACGGCGCCATCGGTGGCCGGGTACTGCAGCAGCGCCCCGAAGACATGGTGGTCGAAGGCGAAGTCGGCACTCGGCCCCACCCTGACCTCGATGCCCAGCGGTTCGGCCCGCGTGGTGACGACCCCGATCGTCTGTGGATGGCAATCCTCCGCGACGAGGAACACGTGCCCGCGCCTGCGCCGACCCTGTCCGTACAGCATCGACATGGCTTCGGCCGCGGCGGTTCCTTCATCCAGGAGGGACGCGTTGGCGATCTCGAGGCCCGTAAGGTCCATGACCGCCGTCTGGAAGTTGAGCAGCGCCTCCAGCCGGCCCTGCGCAATCTCGGCCTGATACGGTGTGTACTGTGTGTACCAGCCCGGGTTTTCGAGGATGTTCCTCTGAATCACCCCCGGGGTGATCGTCCCGGAGTACCCCATCCCCAGGTAGCTGCGCCACACGTCGTTCTCGGCGGCGATCTCCCGCAGGCGCCGGAGCAATTCGGCTTCCGGCACCCCTTCGGGAATGTCCAGCGCCCTCCTGAAGCGGATCGTGGAAGGGACGGTCTCGTCCATGAGCTCGTCGAGACTCGAGCACCCGACAACCTCGAGCATCTCCTGCACATCGCTGTCGCCGGGCCCCAGGTGCCGCGCGACGAAATCGGGGGGGTGGCCTATCGGTGTGCGCACTATTCGCCGATGTGCCCCGCGTAGCCGCCCACATCCATCAGTTCGTCCACTTCGCCGGGATCGTCCACCCGCAGCGAGATCATCCACCCCTCGCCGTACGGGTCCGTGTTCACGAGCGAGGGGTCGTCGTCGAGGGCTTCGTTGATGTCGACGACCTCGCCCGCGACCGGACAGTACAGGTCGCTGACCGCCTTCACCGCCTCGATCGTGCCAAAGGTCTCCATCGGCGCGAAGCTCTCGCCCGGTTCCGGCAGTTCGACGTATACCACATCACCGAGCTCTCCCTGAGCGTAGTCGGTGATCCCGACGAGAAAGACACCGGGCTCGTCCGTCTCCTTCAGGTATTCGTGCTCTTCCGTGTACTTGAGTCCGTCGGGTATGTGAGACATCTTCTGGCGTCTCCGCTGCAGGTTGTCCGGGGTGGTGGGGTTGGATCGGGAGCGACAGAAAAAAAGCCGTCAACGGCCAAGGCGTCAAGCGCGACCGTGCCGTTTCGCGCGCGTTTGGCCTGTTGGTTACATTACCGATCTCCGGGGGATGCCGGTGAATCCCGTCTCCCTCGGACTCACGGAACCCTGCTGCAAACCGCCGGTGTACGGAGAAGGCATGACCACCCTGGCCCACCCCCCCGCGCTGACGATACTCGGCGAAGAGGAGGCGATGTTTCGCGATGCGGTTCGCGAATTCGCCCAGTCGGAGGTGGCGCCCAGGGTCGCGCGCATGGAGGCGGCCGGAGAGATCGATTCCGAGCTGATCTCCATGTTCTTCGAGCTCGGCTTCATGGGCATCGAGGTCCCCGAGCACTACGGGGGCATCGGCAGCAACTTCTTCACCGCCGCCATCGTCGTCGAGGAGCTCTCGCGTGTCGATCCGTCGGTCGCGGTCTTGGTCGACGTCCAGAACACCCTCGTCAACAATGCCCTGATCACGTGGGGCACGCAGGAGCAGCTGGGGCGTTTCCTCCCCAGGCTCGCGGCGGGTACCGTGGGCGCCTACGCCCTCTCCGAAGCGGGCAGCGGTTCGGACGCGTTCGCGCTTCTCCTGCGCGCCGTTCCGGACGGGGACGACTGGGTCCTCAACGGACGCAAGATGTGGATCACGAACGGCGCCGAGGCCGGCATCTACATCATCTTCGCCAGTGTGAGACCGGAGCTGGGCTACAAGGGCATCACGGCCTTTCTGGTGGAACGGGACATGCCGGGGTTTTCGGTCGGCAAGAAGGAGGACAAGCTCGGCATTCGCGCGTCCTCCACCACCGAACTGATTCTGGACGACGTGCGCGTCCCCGCGGGCAACATCCTGGGCGAAGTGGGCAAGGGCTACAAGGTCGCGATCGAGACGCTCAACGAGGGACGCATCGGGATCGGTGCGCAGATGCTGGGACTGGCCCAGGGCGCTTTCGATCACACGGTGAAGTACGTGCAGGAGCGGGAGCAGTTCGGCCGGCCCGTCGCCGAGTTTCAGGGTGTTCAGTTTCAGCTGGCCGAAATGGCCACGGATATCGAGGCTGCCCGCCTCATGGTGTACAACGCGGCGCGATTGAAGGACGGCGGGGCCCCGTTCCTGCGGGAAGCCGCCATGGCCAAGCTCCATGCGTCCCAGATGGCCCAGAGGGTATCTTCACTGTGCATCGATCTGCACGGCGGGTACGGTTTTACACGGGAGTACGCGGTCGAGAAGTTCTACCGGGACGCCAAGATCGGGACGATCTACGAGGGAACCAGCAACATGCAGCTTCAGACCATCGCAAAGGACCTGCTCCGGGGCTGAAGGGGCGCGGCTTTCGCCCCCGGTCCCCGAGCGAAGGGAGATCACATGGGAGCAATAGGTATCCGGGAGATCCTTTTCGTGCTGGTCGTGATCGTGCTGATTTTCGGCGCCAAGCGCATCCCCCAGATCGCCTCCGGACTGGGTTCGGGCATCCGCAACTTCAAGGGGTCGCTTCGCGCGGGCAGCCAGGCCGATTCCGAAGACGTTGACGACCGGGAACGCTAGCGGCCCGGAGAGTTCGGGGCGGGGCGGGGCGACAAGGGAGACCCGGCGTCTCCCTCTGCTGTTCCTTACGGTACTGGTCGACCTCGTCGGTTTCGGCATCGTACTGCCGCTCCTCCCTCTCTATGCCCGTGATTTCGGTGCCGACGGGATTCAGACGGGACTGCTGGTCAGCGTCTATTCCCTCGTGCAGCTCGTCATGGCACCGATCTGGGGACGGATTTCCGATCGGGTGGGACGGCGTCCGGTCCTCATACTGGGACTTCTGGGAAGCGGGGCGGCGTACCTGGTGTTCGCGAATGCCGGTTCGCTGGCCACGCTGTTCCTTTCCCGCATCGTGGGCGGGATCGGGGGCTCCACCATTCCCGTGGCGCAGGCCTACATCGCCGATGTGACGCCTCCCGAGCGGAGAGCCGGCAACATGGGGCTGATCGGCGCCGCCTTCGGACTCGGCTTCGTCATCGGCCCCATGCTGGGCGGCATTCTCTCGGGAGTGTCGCCCGGCGCCCCGACCGCCCCGGGCTACACCGCCGCGGCACTCTGCGTCCTCAACGCCTTCGCAGCCGTCCTCTTCCTGCCCGAATCGCGCCGGCCCGGCGTCACCGCCAGGACCGGGCGCTTCAATCTGCGCAGCTCGGTGGCCCACGCCGCCTCGTCCCGGCAGATCCTCTTCATCCTCGGGACCTACCTGGTCGTGACGATGGCCTTCGCCACCCTTCAGCCGACCCTGTCGCTGCTCGCAGCCGCGCGGTTCGGGCTGGGAGCCCGCGAGGCGGGGTACCTGTTCGCGCTGCTGGGAGTGGTCTCGGCAATCGTTCAGGGTGGGCTCGTGCGCAGGATCGTGCCCCGAACCGGTGAACGCTCCCTCCTGCTCCTCAGTGCGTTGCCGTTTTGCCTCGGACTGATCGTCATGGGCGCATCCGCGACCACGCCCGGCTTCCTTGCCGGCCTGGTCCTGGTCGGCATCGGCTACGGCGGCACGATCCCCAGTGTGCTGGGACTCCTGTCGCGCTCGGTCGAGCCGAAGCGGCAGGGTGCGATTCTGGGGCTGGGCCAGAGCGTGGGCTCCCTGGCGCGGGTGCTGGGACCGGGCATGGCCGGCGCGCTCTTCGACGTGCGCCTGTCGCTGCCCTATTTCGCGGGCGCGATGCTCATTGTCGCGGCCACCCTGCTGGCGGGCAGGGTGCGCCAACCCGGGGAGCAGTCCGCGTGAGCCTGACCGTCGTCCTCCACGAACCCCAGGATCTCGTGAACATCGCCGGGGTCGTGCGGGCGATGGCCAACATGGGACTGTTGCGCCTAACCGTGGTCGACCCGGCGGAGTTCGACCCGTGGAGGATTACGGGGATCGCGCACAGGACCAACCACATCGTGGACCGCATCAGGCGGGCCGACACCCTGGACGAGGCGCTTGCGGACGCAACGTACGTGGTGGGCACATCGGCGCGTGCGCGCACCGCGCAGCGCAACTACCGCCGCCCGCGCGAACTGGCCGCCACGATGCAACGGCGTTCCCGTGAAGGTTCGGTCGCGCTCGTCTTCGGACGCGAAGACCGCGGCCTCTCGAACGAAGCGCTCGATCGCTGTCACGACGTGCTGGTCATCCCCACCGACCCGGAGCATTCGTCGCTCAATCTGGCCCAGGCCGTCCTGCTGATCAGCTACGAGCTCTTTCTGGCCGGGGGCATCGAACCGGAGCCTCTGCCGCGGGGGAAGCGGTCGCTGGGGCCCGCAACGGCTGCCGAGCTCGAAGAGATGTACGGCGCGCTGAAGCAGGGACTGGCCCGGATCGAGTTCTTCAAGGCCCGCAAGCCCGAGAGCGTGATGAGGGTCCTTCGCACCATCTTCGGGCGCACCGGCCTGGACGCGCACGAAGCCCGCCTCGTGCGTTCGATCGGGTACGAACTGCGGAACTGGGCCGACCGCCAGACCGATATGTAACGACAACATTACATGTTGTAATGTTTACCTTACAATCGGCGGACCGGCCGCCTACCCCTCCGCCTCAAGCGGCTCCGGGTCCACCGGCGGCTGCCAGATCTGCATCGCGGGGAAGGTCGACAGGAACCACCGCACCGAGATGAGGAACAGGCCCAGGAACATCAGGCCGATCAGAGGCGTCGCGACCGAGAACACGGGATCGCCCTCGTGGTGGAGAGACGGGAAGATCAGCATGTAGTGCCAGAGCCAGAGTCCCCCCAGCACCACCATCGCAAAGCCCTGCAGGATCTGCGGCGTCTTCTTCGGGCGCACGCCGAGAAGGCCCCCGAACGGCACCACGAAGCAGAGCACGATCACCGCCGCCGAAAGGCCGCCCCAGGGATCGCCCACCCGCGTGTTGATCCACGCCTGTTCCCATGGAAGCTTGCCGTACCAGATCACGATGTACTGGGACCAGAAGAGATAGGTCCAGAAGACCGTGAAGGCGAAGGTGAGCTTGCCAAGATCCCACAGGACCGCGGGGCCGACGTGTTCCCTGAAGCCCGGAGTACGGCGCTTGAAGGCCACCGCCGCCACGGCCGTCGCCGCGAAGCCGCTCCAGAAGGCCCCCATGAAGAACCACCCGCCGAAGAGCGTCGAGAACCAGTGGGGCTCCAGCGACATCGCCCAGTCGAAGACCAGCATGGTCATGACCGCCGCGTAGACCAGCACCATGACCGGTGCCAGACGCGTCATCCGCTGATAGCTGCGTTCCTCCTCGGCCTCCTGGCCCGCCCATCCCCGGATCAAGCGTCGGTGCCACCGGTTTCTGCTGCCGCTCGCGTCGCGCTCCGCCGCCGTCTGCGCCTGTCCCACCCTGCCCAGGTCGGGCCGAATGGCCAGGTAGACGAAGCCCAGCCCCAGGCCGAACAGGATCAGCACCCCCACGAAGTTCCGGCTCAGCAGGAACGGGAGGTTCAGCCAAGCGGCCTTTTTCTGCACGATCGGGTCGTGCGCCATCATCTCGATCCACGGGAAGTAGTCCTCCCGCAGGTTGAACAGCATGGGAAGGAACAGGATGAACGCGATCGGCAGGTAGGCCGCAAAGGACTGGTGGATCCGCCGCACGGACCAGTTCCATTTCGCCTTCACCATCCACGTGACCGCCGCGACCATGACCCCGCCCATGGCGATCGACGTGAAGTAGTTCCAGTTGACGACGTACGACTTCCACGCCAGCCCGGGATCCCGGAACAGCGTGACGAAAAACGACACGACGCCCACCAGCACCATGAGCTGAAGCACTCTGCCGAGCAGGCCGCCGCGCTCCAGGTAGCGGACCGGGATCGAGCCGGGGATCGAGTGCGAACTCATCGGTCAGCTCCCCGCCGCGCCGGCCACGGCTGCGGCCGCGGGCCCCTGCAGCTGTCTCACGTAGTTCACGATGTGCCAGCGGTCGTAGTGGGTTATCTGGTGGCCGTAGCCCGGCATTACGCCGCGTCCCACCCGGATCATGCCGTAGATGTAGCCGTCGCTCCGGGCGATCGCGACATCGCCGTTCAGCGGATAGGCGGCCATGAGCGGATGGAGTTCGAAGATGTAGCCGGTGGTGCCGGCCCCGTCCGGTCCGTGGCAGACGATGCACACCCGCTCGTAGAGCTGCTCGCCGCGCGCCAGCGACTCCGGGGTCGGCGGCACCGGGTTGCTCAACGAATCGACCACCTCGGGCCGGTTGACGATGTCGTCCTGCGTGAAAGGCGGCGGCACGTCCGCAGCGCCCTCCGGCTGCCCCACATTGAGGTCGAAGGGCCCGGCCGGGTAGTTGCCCGCGGAGATCGGAACCGTGCCCTCCGGCGGCAGCAGCGTCATCTCGTAGGGGTCGAAGGAGGCCTGGTCGCGCATGCTGCGGCCGAAGATCGCCGCCATGGCATCGTCGAGGGGCGTGCACGCGCCGGTGCCCAGCACGGCCGCGCAGGCGGCCGCCATCGCCGCCCGCCGGACGGGCAGCCGACCGCTCCTGGCCCTAGACATCGAAGCCCTCCGGATCCTCCCGCAACTCGGCGGGCCCGAACCCCTCGAGGATCTCCTTCACCACATCGGCCCTGGCCGCCGGAGCGGTGACGTAAACGCCGAAGCTGCCGTTGGAGCACTCGGGGTGATACGCGACCATGCGCCGCAGGTTGGGCAGCCCCGCGTTGATGAAGAGCCCGATCACCGTGGACAGCGCACCGAAGAGGATCGCGCACTCGAAGGCGATCACCACGTAGGCCGGGATCGAGAAGATCGGCTTCCCTCCCGTGACCAGCGGCCAGTCCATCGATGTCCAGGTCGTGAAGGCGAATCCCGTCGCGGCACCCGTCATGGCGCCGGCCAGGGTGAACACGCGCACCGGGCTGTGCTTCAGGGCCAGGCCCTCTTCCAGGAGGTGGTGCTCGGGGAGCGGCGCGTAGGCCCGGAAGCCCTTGTGGCCCGCCGCCCGCAGCGCCTTGCACGCGTCGATGGTCGAGTCGAGGTGCTCGAAGAGCGCGAAGAAGCCCCGGTGCCCCTGACGACGCTTCGCCGGAATCATGTCGCGGCCTCCTCGCTGCCGCGCATCGGAGGCGGCACCACTTCCTTCATCTCGGCGATCGCCACCGGTGGCAGCAATCGTGTAAAGAGCAGGAACCAGAACCCGAACCAGGCGAAGCTGCCCAGCAGGATCCCCATCTCGATGACCGACGGACGGTACAGCCCCCACGCCCACGGCTCGTACTCGTGCGACAGCGACGTGACGATGATCACGTAGCGCTCGAACCACATCCCGATGTTGATGAAGATCGAGATCACGAACAGCGCCGCGATCGATCTTCGCACCCGCTTGAACCAGAGCATGAGCGGTACAAAGCCGTTGCAGGTCAGCATGATCCAGTTCGCCCACCAGTAGTGCCCGAACACCCGGTTCCAGAACGACCCGCGCTCGGGCGGCTCACCCGAGTACCACGCCAGGAAGTACTCGGTGAGATAGGCGTACAGCACGATGCTGCTGGTGAGCAGGCACAGCTTCGCCATGGCCTCGAAGTGCTTGACGGTCAGATAATCCTCGAGCCCGAAGAACTTGCGCATCGGGACCGCCAGCGTGATCACCAGCCCGACCCCCGAGAAGATCGCCCCGGCCACGAAGTACGGCGCGAAGATCGTGGTGTGCCACCCCGGCACGATCGCCATGGCGAAGTCCCACGACACCACGGAGTGCACGGAGAGCACCAGCGGTGTCGCGAGCGCGGCCAGGTAGATGTATGCCTTCGAGAAGTGGTGCCACTCACGGTCCGTGCCGCGCCACCCGAGCGAGATGATCTGGTAGAACTTCTTGCGCAGGCCGCGGGCCTGATCGCGCGCGGCCGCCAGATCGGGGATCGTGCCCAGGTAGAAGAAGACGGCCGACACCGTGAAATAGGTCGTGATCGCGAAGACGTCCCAGACCAGCGGCGAGCGGAAGTTCGGCCACAGGAAACGCGAGTTCGGGTAGGGGATCAGCCAGTACGCGTGCCACACCCGGCCGACGTGGATGAGCGGGAACAGCCCCGCCGTCATCACCGCGAAGACGGTCATCGCCTCCGATGCGCGGTAGATCGCCTGCCGCCATGGAGCGCGGAAGAGGAAGAGAATCGCCGAAATCAGCGTGCCCGAGTGCGCGATCCCGACCCAGAACACGAAGGTGGTGATGTAGACGCCCCACCCGACCGGCGCGTTCAGTCCCGAGACACCGATCCCCTTGTAGATCTGCCAGAACCAGCAGGCCAGGAAGACCGCCACGCCTGTCGCGGCCATGCCGAAGAGGATCCACCAGCCCTTGCCGGGCCGGGACAGCACCTTGAGGACATCGCGGTTGACGGCCTCGTAGGTCCCCACGTCGGGGTTCGGCAGCGTCCCCCGCTGCTGCCTCAGCTCTGCGGTCGTCATCTAGTGTCCGCCCCCTTCCACGTCGTGAAAGGTGACCTTCTTGAGGTAGTGGACGGCGGGCTGTGTGTTGATGAGAGCATCCAGCACGCGGTAGGTGCGCTCGTCTTCCGCCAGCGCCGCGACCTGCGAATCGTGGTCCTTGATGTTGCCGAAGCTGATGACGTCGCTCGGACACACGCTCTGGCAGGCCGTGTACACCTCGCCGTCGCGGACCTCGCGTCCCTCGACCGCCGCGCGGTTCCCGGCCTCGCGGATTCGCTGCACGCAGAAGGTGCACTTCTCCATGACGCCGTTGTCGCGAACCGTCACGTCCGGGTTGAACTGCCAGTTCATCGGCTCGGGGATCTCCCGGGTGTACCGGTACCAGTTGAAGACCCGGACCTTGTACGGGCAGTTGTTGGCGCAGTAGCGCGTCCCCACGCAGCGGTTGTAGGCCTGCGCGTTGAGCCCGTCGGGGGTGTGATAGGCGGCGAAGACCGGGCAAACCGGCTCGCACGGCGCATTGTTGCAGTGCTGGCAGAGCATCGGCAGGAAGCGGATGTCCACCGGGCCGGAGTGGGACGCGTCGACGGTCTCGTAGTACCGCTCGAGGCGCATCCAGTGCATCTCGCGCCCCATCGTGGCCTGCATCTCGCCGACCCACGGGATGTTGTTCTCGGCCTGGCACGCCGTAATGCAGGCCCCGCACCCCGTGCACTTGTCGAGGTCCATCGCCATCGCCCACCTGGGGTGGTCCTCGCCGTAGGTGCCGAAGTCGGAACCGGGCAGCGGGAAGTCCTCCGCGCGACCCTCGGTGTCCACCGTGCGGAAACCGCCGCCCTCCTGCAGCTCGCGGAGCTGGCCGTGGCCGTCCTCGGCTTCGTGATCCGCCTCCTCCCCGGCGTGGCCCAGCGCGGCCAGCGCCACAGCGGGCGTCACGTTGCGGTCGTCCTGAACCTCGGAGCCCTCGTTGGTGGTCAGTCGGCGCCACGCCCCCGTCGCGGTGACCGTCGCCCGGGTCGACACCAGCGCGACCGCACCCGAATGGGCGTCGCTGGCGCCGTTGAGCAGCCCCATGGGATTGACCCCGTTGCCGTTTGCGTACTGGCCGTAGTCGGTGTGGCCGCCGCCCATCGCGATGGCCACCGCATCCTCGCGGATGCCGGGATAGGCCCAGACGGGCACTTCGACCGAACCCGCGGCCGTGGCGACCGTCACGATGTCGCCCTCGCGCAGCCCCATGCGCTCCACCGTGGCCGGATTCATCTCCACCCAGGCGTGCCACATGATCTTCGAGACCGGGTCCGGCAGCTCCTGGAGCCAGGGCCGGTTCGCGTGCGTCCCGTCGCCGAAGCGCGGCGAGGGGTACACCAGCAGCGTCAGCTCCCCGTCGCCTCCGATATCGGGAGCGTCGAAGCTGACGGCCGTGGTCGGGGACTGCAGCGCGTCGATCGAGGGCGTCGCGTCGGCATAGGATACCGAGCCGGTTCGCAGCGCCGTCCGCCAAAGCGCGTTCGGGTCGCCGACGACGCCGGCGGCCTCGCCGTTCCGGGTGAGCCAGAGGTCGAAGGCACCCCGCAGATACTCGTGGAAGGTGCCCGCGCCGAGATCATTGCCCATGCGCCGGGCCGTATCGAGAAGCACGTCGGCCATCGGCCGCGAATCGAACATCGGCAGCGGACGCATGGCCGGCTGCCGGACCGCATAGGTGCCGGGCGCCGGCATGCTGTCACCCCACGACTCCAGCGGATGCGCGTCGGGCAGCACCAGGTCGGCCAGCGACGAGGTTTCGTCGAGCGCCGTGGCGAACGCCACCTTGAAGGGCACGCCCGCGTACGCTTCGCCAAAGCCCGATCCGGACGGCAGCGAGTAGGCCGGATTCGTGCCCGACACCACCGCAACGCCGTACTCGCCGGCTTCCATGTCGGCGATGGCATCCCCCATCGCGCCGTAGGCGGACGCCCCGGCGTCGGGCGCTGCGTCGACGTGCATGGTCCGCCCGAGACTGCCGGCCGCGACGTTCAGGATCAGGACCGCAAGGTTGGCCGCGGTCGCGCCGGTGTGCTGCCCGGCAAGACCGGGTCCCAGCGCAAGCGCATCGCCAGCCGCGAAGTGATCCGCCAGCGCGCCCAGCGCCTCGGCCTCGACCCCGGCCGCCTCGGCAGCGTCCTCGAGGGAGTACCGCGCCACCATGTCGGTGTAGGGGCCCGCATCCCCGCCCCGGCGCACCAGCTCGCCCGCCAAAGCGAGCGCGATCGCGGCCTCTGAACCGGCCTGCGCGGGGATCCACTCGTCCGCGTTCTGTCCCGTAAGCGACAGCCGCGGCCCCACGAAGACGAAGCGGCCCTTCTCGCCGTGATCCACCCCGTGCATGCTGGCGAAGTCGGCGGCGAACGTCACCGGCGAGATCCACGTCTCGAGGAAGTCGGCACCGAAGGAGACCAGGAAGCGCGCAGCCGCAATGTCGTACCTGGGCAGTGCGCTGACCCCGAACGCGATGTTGACCGCCTCGCGCAGCGCCGCGTCGTCGAGCGCGTCGTGGATGACGTGCTGCCCGTTGAGCGAGCCGGCCAGCTCTCCCAGGAGCATCTGTTCGGTGGGGCCTCTCGTTCCCGTGAGGAAGAGAGGCCGGCCGCCCGCACTCAGCCGCTCGGCAAGAAGCGCCGAGGCTTCGTCCCATCCGATCGGCTCGAAGCCGTTCGGTCCGGCACGGAGGGGCGTTGCCAACCGGTCGGGATTGTACAGCCCCTGCAGCGCGGAGACGCCCCGCGAACAGAGGCCGCCCTTCGACACGGGATGATCCGGGTTGCCCTCGATCATCACTGCGCGTCCCTCGCGGGTCCTCACCCGCACCCCGCACCCGCTCGAGCACTCGCCGCAGGTCGACGCGTACCAGGTCGCGACCCCCGGCGTGATCTCCTCCGGCGGCGTCACGTACGGGATCAGTCGCTCGATTTCGCCCGTGGAGCACCCGGCAACGGTCGCACCTGCACCCCCGGCGCCGAGGACCTTGAAGAAATCGCGCCGCTTGAGGCCGTCGCTCATGGGGACACCGGGAGGGGGACTAGTAGTGGCATACCGTGCAGTCGCGGGAGGCCCCGCGCTCCAGATGGCAGGAAACGCACCAACCCATCTTCAGGTCGCCCGCCTCCGGGGCCACCTCCTCCAGCACCCCCATCTCCTGTACCTCGCCGTGGCAGGTCTGACACTCGACCCCGGCGGCGACGTGGCGGAAATGCGGGAAATTGACGTGATCGGAGACCTTGTAGATCCGGCGCCACGGAATCGGCGTGCCGGTATCGTGGTACTCCCGGACCTTGCTGATCTCTTCCGGATTGGTCCGTCCGTCGATGATCCCCACCTGGTGGCAGCCGATACAGGTAGCGACGGGTGGAATCCCGGCGTCGACCGACCGCTCAGCGGAGAAATGACAGTACTGACAGTCGATCAGCCACTGCCCGGCGTGGGTGTTGTGCGGGAACTGGATCGGCTGGGACAGATCGTCCGGTTGCGCGGTCTCGGCATCGCCGCCGCTCTCGGGGGTCTGCTGACCGCCGATCACGGCAACCGCCAGGAAGATCGGGACCGCGACGACCGCGGCCACCAGCCACAACCTTTTCATATGAGAGGTAGGCATCGAAGACCCGTCGCCGGGCCTGGTTCGGGGTGGATTGAGGGTCCAACAACGTTGGCGAAAAAAGCCGACGCAAGGTAGATGCGGCTTTCGGCGATGTCAACGAGCATGGCGGGGTACAGCACGCGCGCCGCGGCAACCTCCTCCACGGCCGGACCGCGTCGGGGTGCGCCGACCCTTTTCGTTCGCTACACTAATCCGCATGGAGCAGAAGTTGACGCCTTCCGGCGACTCGGACCCGGGCGGCTCGTCCAGGGAGGCGGGCGGCGACTCCCTGGGCATGCATCTGAAGACCTTTACCCACGAGGGAAGGTTCTGGGACGTTTTTTTCAAGGTCGTCGATGATCCCGCGGATCCTGATTCCTGCCGGGCCCGGCTCGGTTTCCTGCCGACCGACCGGGCCGATCACGAGGAACCGGTCCACACGGCGGTGATTATCATCGAACCCAGTTACGAGGAGGCGCTGGAGGTGGCGCAGGAATTCGACCGCTATCACCTCTCCGCCATGCTTCGCTCCGTGATCTGAATCGTTCAACGGGGCGTCGCCTGCACCGCCCATACGGAACACGCCCGAGCTTCATGAACAACCCCGACGCCGAAACCATCCGCTGCCTCCTGCTTCAGGTCCGCGACGCGGACGACCCCATGGGTCCCCACGAGACAGCTTCGTTCCAACGCATCATGGCGCCGCTGCCGACCAGGATCGCGGTCTTCGATCTGCTCAGCCGCCCGTTGCATGCGAGCGACCTCGACGGCGTCGACCTGGTCCTGATGGGCGGCAGCGGCAGCTACTCGGCCACCAGCACGGAACCGTGGTTGGAAACCGCCCTCGCTTCCCTCCGCCTGGTGCATGCGGCCCAGGTGCCCGCCTTCGCATCCTGCTGGGGGTTCCAGGGGATGGCCGCCGCGATGGGCGGGGCGGTCATACGGGACCGTTCCCGCGCGGAGGTAGGCACCTACGAGATCGAACTGACCCCCGCCGGCCGCGCCGACCCCGTCTTCTCCTACCTGGGAGGCCGCTTCAGGGCCCAGCTCGGCCACGAAGACCTCGTCGAGACGCTTCCCCCGCGCACCACCCTCCTCGCCTCGTCGGCCAGGGTCACGCACCAGGCCTATCGTTTCGAGGACGCGCCCATCTACTGTACGCAGTTCCACCCCGAACTCGACGCGGCGGGGCTTTGCTCACGGTTGCAGGAGTACCCGCGATACGCCGAAGAGGTCACCGGCCGCACGATGGAGGAGGTGCTGGAGCGGTTCCACGATGCGCGGGAGGCCGAGCACCTCATCCCGCGTTTCGCGGAGCTGCACGTGAACCGCCAGTCACGCGGTCTTCACCCAGCGCACCAGTTCGCGCAGCGTGGGCCTCTTCCCCTGCATCAGGATCCCCACGCGGTAGATCCGGCCGGCAACCCACGCCGTGCCCACCAGCGCCAGCGCCATGAGGACCAGGGATGAAGCCACCATCCACCACGGCACCGCCCCCGCGGCCGCCCGGGGGAACATCATGACGGGGCTGAAGTAGGGGAAGAGCGCCACCCAGTCCATCCAGGCGAAACCGCTTCCCTCGATGGTGGCCATCTGCAGGACGAAGGGGACGATCAACAGCATCATGACGGGGAACTGGGCCTGCTGTGCCTCCTCCTCGGAGCTGCACATCGCCCCCACGGCGGCAAACATGGAGGCGTACAGGAAGTACCCCAGCACGAAGTAGGTCCCGAGCAGCGCGATCACTCCCGGACCCGGAAGGAACTGCAGTACGTCCTCAAGGCCCGTCGCCTGAAGCTGGGCCACGACGAACGGCACCCCGAACATCGCCAGCACCGCCGCCGAGGCGAACCAGATCCCGAGCTGCGTCAGCCCCATCGACCCGACCCCCAGCACCTTGCCGAGGAGGAGACGCCACGGGCTGATCGACGAGATCACCACCTCGACCACACGGTTGCGTTTCTCGTCCAGCACCGACCGCAGCACGTACGCGCCGTAGAGCAGCATCGTGAAATAGAGCAGAAAGGCTCCGCCGAAGCCGGTGACGATCCCCGTGATCCTGTTGACCTCCGCATCCTCGCCGTCGGTCTCCTCCACGACCGATTCGAAGTCGAGCTGGCCTCCCTCGATGAGCGCCCGGACCGACGCCCCGTCCTCGAGCGCCGACAGATGCCGGTCCAACGCCGTCTGCACGACGAACCGCTCGAAGAGGTTGCGCCGCAGGCTGCCCGGACGGTCCTTTCCGCGGTAGGCGAACACACCTTCCGTGAGAGTCAGGTCGTCGATCACCAGGTAGCCCTCCAGCTCGTCTTCCATGATCTGGCGGTCCAGCTCTTCCTGGCCCACATCCGCACCGACCACCTCCATCTCGTAGCCGAACGCGGCCAACCTGCCCGCGACCTCTTCGCCGATCAGCCCCGTGTAGTCGATCACGGCCAGCTCACGCTGGGAGCGCTCGGACTGCACCCCCAGGAAAGCGCTGAGCCCGATCAGGCCGACCATCAGCACCGGCAGCGCGATCGTCGACAGGATGAAGCCCTTCGTCTTCACGCGCTCGAGGTATTCCCGCCGCATCACGATCCATACCTGTCTCATCGGGCACCTCCCATCGCCGCCATCGCCGGTTCCTCGGACTGCTCGCCCGCGTGGCGCACGAAGATCTCGCGCAGGGTGGGCTCGAGGACCTCGAAGCGGCGCAGCGTCACGCCTTCCCTGACCGCAGCCGCGAGGATGCTGTCGTGGCCGACCCGGTTGGTGACCGGGATGTGATGCGCGTCGTCCACAACCTCGATGTCGTGGATGCCCAGCCGGGTCAGCCAGCCGGCGTCCCCTTGGAACTCCACGGCCACCGCGCCGGACCGCTCCCGCCGCTTGAGCTTCTTCAGGTCGCCGTCGAGCACCTTGTGGGACCTGGAGATCAGGCACACCCGCTCGCACAAACGCTCCGCCTGCTCCATGAGATGGGTCGAGAACAGGATCGTCTTGCCCCGCTCGCGCTCTTCGCGGACGATCGCCTCGAGAACCTCCTGGTTGATGGGGTCGAGACCGCTGAACGGTTCGTCCAGGATCAGCATGTCGGGATCGTGGAGCACCGTGCCGATGAACTGCACCTTCTGCTGCATCCCCTTGGACAGCTCCTGGATCTTCTTGCCCGACCATTCGGAGAGCTCGAGCCGCTCCAGCCATTGCCCTGCCCTGGACTGGGCCTCACGGCGGGCCAGGCCCCGCAGCTCGCCCAGGAAGACCAGCTGCTCCAGAACCTTCATCTTCTCGTAGACGCCGCGCTCTTCCGGCAGGTAGCCCACACGGCTGCGGCGCGCGAAATCCGGGAAGCCGCCGAAGAGCTCGACGGTCCCCCTGTCCGGGAGAAGGATGGCCATGATCATGCGGATCATGGTGGTCTTGCCCGAGCCGTTGGGGCCGAGGAGGCCCACGATGGTGCCGCGGGGGATTTCCAGGTCGAAGTTGGAGACGGCTGTGTGCGTGCCGAACTTCTTCGTCACGCCCGCCAGTCGTACGGCGAGTTCCGTCACGGATGTCGCTCCTTTTCCATGTTTGGTCTTGATTTCGGGCCTTGCTGGACGGTACGGGCAAGCAAAGGGTTTCGTTCATCGGCACGTCTTGCGTCGCAGCCCGCTGCCCGATTATCTCGACTTGACCGCGTCACTTTGATTATCATTCAAGAGCGTTTTTAACGAGTACCCAAGGAGTATGTGTGGCGATTTATCGAACGCTCTACTATGGCGACGTGACGGTTGGAACGGGAGGACGACTGACGATCCCGTTGGGTATCCGGTCCGACTGTGGCATTCGCAAGGGCGACACCTTGACAGTTCGCGTCGAAGAAACACCCAAGGGAACCCGCCAGTTGGTCATGTGGCGGAACGAGCGCGGCGCCGAAGAGTGAATTCGTGGCGGTAGCCCGTTGCAGGCGCTGCCGCTGTCAGTGAAGTTCGGTCCAGCGGACAAGTTCGCGCAGGGGACGCTGCCCGTCGTGGAGCCATTCCGCACCGGGAAAGGGCACCTCGCGCAACGGGACCACTCGTGTTGCGCGGATCCGCGCCAACCCTTCCGCCAGAGCCTGCCGTTCCTCGCCGATCCCGGCGATCCCGACGGTCTGCAGCACCGGGGACAGCGGGGACAGCGCCTGCAGGCAGGCGGCAACATCGGCTGCGGGAATGACCCAGGCCGTGCGGCCCCCGGCGGGTGAGAACCCATCCAGGCTGCCCATAATCACGGTCCAGCGCAGTCCCTTGCGATACCATAGCTCGGTGTCGCGGCCCGACGCCGCATCCATCTCCAGGAATCCTCGCATCTGGTGAATTGCGGACAGTTCACCTGCCGGCGCGTGACCGGGAGGCAGCGCGAATTCGATCTTCGACAGTGCATCGGCCAGTTCACCGGACCACTCCCGGGCCGCGGCGCGGTCGCCGAGCACGAGAAACAGGTGCGTGCTGACGCAGCCCTCCTGGTCGAAGAGCGCGACCGCGCGGGCGGCGTCGGAAGCGGCCCGCGGGTCGCCGGTGGGGTCGACCACCGCCACACCGACCCGGTGGCCGTGTTCGATGAGGCGGGTGGAGGCCGGAGTGCGGGTGCGTACGGATTCGACGGTGGTATCGCTCCCGTATACGACGACCTGATCGGCCGCGGCGAAGAGTTCCTGCTCCCACCGGGCCCACGGGGCCGTGCCGCCGGGCCAGTACTGGACCGCCACAGCCGCACCGAGAAGGGGATCGACGCGGCCGAGGTGCTGCGCGAAGGCCACGGTGAGCGCCACGTCCCCCGCGCCGGGCTTGGCCAGCACCGGGGACTTGACAAGCAGCGCCCGAATGATGGACGTGACGGTCACCCCCGGGACGCTCCCCGCGCCCAGGTGCAGGGTGATCCCGGGAGCGGTTGCCGCTACCAGCCTTTCGTTATCGGGAACGAAGCCGTCGAGGACGCGCGGGTCCGGAAACTCCGCGTAAACGAGACCCTCGAGGGCTTCGGTGGACCACGTCGCAGCCATTCCGTTGACGACCTCCGCGGTCATTGCCCGCGACAGTCCGGCGTTCTGCGCAATACGCCGCGATCCCTTGTCGCCAATGCTGCCCACGAAACTCTCTCCCGCCTGGCCGAGGCAGGCGATCAGCTCGCGGGAGGGGATCGCCGCCAGCGTCCTGGCCGACGCGCGAAGCGATGCGACCAGTCGGCCGGCAAGGTCGAGGTCCGGCTTTGGGTGACGGATGTCCACGCCGCCCGCGCGGATCTGTAACAGCGACGTTGGGGGCGGCGCTGCCGGAGGCCAGACCCACCCGTCGATGACCGGCCGGCCCGAGGCGGAGCTGTCGTCGGTCGCGGGGGGGACTTCCGTCACGGACTGTTATCCCGGGCCGCGGCCGCGCGTTGCCCGCAGGAAGGACTCCGCCGTCAGCGAACAGCCGCGCAGGTCGGATCCGGGTGCGCGCCCGGCCAGGCGCACCCCGCCATCCTCCGTGACGGCGCCCAGGTCCTCGGTCAGCAGGTGGCAGACGGACGCGGCGTTCGCGAGGTCGAAGTGCGCGAGCAGGCCGACATCGCCGTGCGGCAGCGGCGCCAGGTCCAGCGGGTCGAGCGCGCGGGTTCGCACCCACGGCGGAAACCGGTGCACGCGGCTCGGGGCCGGGCCGGCATGGCCGGCAGCGCCGTCGTAGGCCTGTGAGAGCATCTCGGTCATGCCGTACTCGTTAATGATGTGCGATTCGGGGACGGCCAGCACATCGCCTACGCGCCGGTAGAGCGCCGCGCGGTTCACGGCGGCGACGCGGCCCTTGAACCCGCCGGTCTCCATGAGGCGGGAGCCGCGGGGGAGAGGCAGGGCGGCGTCGCCCAGCGCGTCGAGGAGCTGGACGAGCGCGAAGGCGGTCGTGAGCAGGAGGACCGGGTGCGAGGCCGCGCGCGCCGCGCGCTCGAACGCGGCCGCGTCGACTCCGCGCCGGGGGTGGAAGGCCCAGGTGGCGTGGGCGACCTCGGGTTCCCGCGCGATGAACCCGGCCATGGCCGACAGCGATGAATCGGGTGCGGCCGCGGGGTGTGGAATGAGGGACACGAGGGCGACGGTGCTTGCGGCGGCGCTCGGGGTCCGCGCGGCCGCGCCATCCTCACCGAAGAGATGGCGCCGATAGTTGGGGCGGGCCGCCGTGCGGTACAGGTCGACGCTGGCGACATGATGCTCGCCGCGCCGTGCCGCCCCGCCGGTGGTGCCGCTGGTGCGAAAGACGACCTCGGCCGGGCCCGATGCGATGGGCACGTCCCTGAAAGCGGCCACCGGCACCGGCGGGATCTCGTGCCAGGCTCCGGGCTCCGATCCGCCGGCCGCGTCCCAGAAGCGGCGCAGCACCGGGTTCGTGGCACGCTGAACGGCGTGCACGCGGCGCGCCATGTAGTCGAACATGTCATCGCACCCGAAGATGCCTTCGGAGTCGCGGAACAGGCCCGCAAGCTCCTCGATCAGCTCCGCGCATTCAGGCGGCAGGGTGCCCTGGGCGGCCATGGTCCGGGATTCCCGCGCCACTAGGCGAAGCGGCCGACGCGGGTGCATCGCCACTCGAAGGCCGGGAAGGTCCTGTTCACGAGCCGCCTAGCGCGCCGGACCGCCGCCCCGGACCGCCCGGCCACCCATCTGGCCCGTCTGCTCGCCGTCACGGATCGTGTGCACCCCCGAGACGATGACGTGCGGAATGCCGTCGGGATATTGGTGCGGGTTGTCGAAGTCGGCCCGGTCGCGAACGGCGTCGGGATCGAAGACGACGACATCGGCCACGGCGCCGGCCCTCAGCACGCCGCGGCCGCCGAGCCCGAGCTTCGCGGCCGGGAGCCCCGACATCTTGTGGACGGCGGTCTCCAGGGGCATGGCCCGCCGGTCCCGCACATAGTAGCCGAGCACCCTGGGGAAGCTGCCGTAGCCGCGAGGATGCGGAGACGAGCGTGACAGGGGGCCGTAGGGCGCGTAGGCGCCGCCGTCCGAGCACACCATCCCGAGGGGGTGGGAGAGCATGCGCTCGGTGTTGTCCTCGGACATGCCGAAGCCGATCATGCCGACGCTGCCGCCCGCTTCGCGCAGCAGCCGCACGGTGAGCTCGTAGGGATCTTCGCCGCGTTCGGCGGCCAGCTCACCGAGCCGCCGCCCGCGCGCGTAGGCGTTGGGGCCGCCGATCCGGCTGATCTGGACCGCGTCCCACGAGCCCAGCAGGGCGATCTTGTCGCGGCACGCGCGCTCGAGCGCCGGGGCGGTCTCCGGATCGGCGAGCCGCGCGAGGAACCTTGCCGTGCCGCCGGCCCGCGCCGAAGCGGGGAACAGGTTGGTGAGCCCCGTCGCATAGGCCACGTAGGGATAGCGGTCGAAGTGCACGTCGACGCCCGCGCGCCGCGCGGCTTCGATCGCCGCGAAGGCCGCGTCGGCCTTCCAGTGGTTGCGCTGTCCCTGCGCCTTCAGGTGCGAGACCTGAACCGCCACCCCGGCCACGCGGCCCACGTGCAGCGCCTCCTCGAGCGCGGCCAGCAGGCGGTCGTCCTCGTTGCGCATGTGCGACGCGTACGGGTAGATCGTGCCGCGCAGCTCGCCCGCCAGCGCCACCAGTTCGTCACGGTCGGCGAAGCTGCCGGGTGTGTACTCGAGCCCGGTCGAGAGCCCCACCACCCCGCCGGCGAGCCCGTCGCGCACCAGCCCGCGCATGCGCCCCACCTCCGCCTCCGTCGCGGGACGGTCCGTGCCGCCAACCACGAGCCCGCGGATATTGCCGTGACCGATCATCGACGCCACGCTCACCGCGGGCCGCTCCCGGTCGATCCGTTCCAGGAAGCCCCCGACATCGCGGAAGTCGATCTCGACCCCGAAGTCGCGCTGATAGCGGTCGCGCGTCAACTCGAAAACGCCGTCGCTCCACGGGCCGATCGAGGAGCCGTCCTGGCCCACCACCTCCAGGGTGACGCCCTGCCGCACGCGGCTCTCGGCCCGGGGGTTGACGAGGAGCGACAGGTCGGCGTGGGAGTGGATGTCGATGAAGCCGGGCGCCACCGCCATCCCGCGGGCGTCGATCTCGACGGTGCCGGCTTCCGTGACGCGCCCGACGGCGGTGATGCGGTCGCCGTCGATGGCGAGGTCGCCGCTGCGCGGGGGGCCGCCCGTGCCGTCGAAGAGGGTGCCGCCGCGGATCACCAGCGATGCGCGGCCGCGGGTGGCCGCGACCCGGGGCGCGGCAGGCCGGCTCAGGCCTGCCAGCCCGGCCAGGGCAGCCGTGCTGCCCACCAGGAAGTCGCGACGCCTCACGTCCCGTCTCCCGAAGACTCCGCCCTTCGGCTCAGCCGACCCTTGCGCTGCAGCGAACCCGAGCCGACCAGGCCCCCCGCGCTGATTCCGCCGCCGCGCAGGACCTTGGCCTGCTGACGCGCCTGCTCACGGTGAACCGCTTCGACGACGGCGGCCAGATGATCGTCCATCTCGGCATAGTCGTCGCCCGGGTAGCTTTCGGCCTCGGACTGGTCGAGCAGTTCGCGCAGCCCACGGACCTCGCGGCGTGCCTTCTCGAGGGCGCGGCGGAGTCGGGTGAGGGCGCGGCGTGCCTCTGCTTCCGGTGTCTTCATGCCATGAAGGATGCACCCGGTTCAGGGGCGGATCAACGGCTGGATGGGACAGATTGCCCGCTCGATGGGACTGCTTGGGCATCGCCGGCTGCCACGGGGTCGAGCACCGGCGCCCCGGTGGGCTCGAAATGGCGAACGTTGCGGGTCACGACGGTGAGGCCGTGCTCGAGGGCGGTGGCGGCGATGAGCAGGTCCGCGCTGTTGTGGCCGAGGCTCTGCGACAGCCGCCCCCAGCGCCGGGCCACCGGGAGGTCGATGGGCAGAATCCGGTCGGCGTACACCCGCAGCACGTCGTCCAGCCAGGTGCCGAGGCGCTCCGCGAACGCCGGGTCCCGGTCGAGTTGAGCGGTGATGCCGCGCTCGATCTCTCCGACCGTGACGACGCTCAGGTAAAGGTCCGCGGTTCGCTGCGCCGACATCCAGTCGGCGATCCGGGGGTCGCGCTGCCGCTTGCGGAGGGCCGAGAGGATGTCGGTGTCGATGAGGTACATCAGGAATCCGGTGCGCCGAAAGCCACCGGGCGCGGGTCGACGGCCAGCCGCTCGAAGTCGCCGTCGTCGCGGGGCAGCGCCAGCAGCATGTCGGCGAGCGACGGGGCGGTCGCGGTTTCGAGCCGGCGCAGGCGATCGTACTCGTCTTCGGCCAGCACGACCACGGCGCGCTTTCCGCGCCGAGTCACATGTTGCGGATACCCCGCCAGCGCTTCCCTGACAACGGCGCTGAACCGGTTCTTGGCATCCTGCAGGTTCCAATCGGGCATTCCGGCGTCCTCGTCTGTCCAGTTGAGTGGGCTAGCCGAATATACTGGCCAGTCACAGACAGCGCAATCGCGGTTGCGGTCAATTCCGCCTGTAGATACCTCTTTAGGTCCCAAACGTCCCGTTGATGGAGGATGACCCGGTGGACGAATTCAGGAACACAACCAGTCGGCTTCCGGCCGGAACGGCCCCCGCCAGCGCGCGATCCGGGCGGGTGACGGGCAGTCGGGCGCTCCCCGCACTTTGCGCCATCGCGCTGCTGGCCGGCGGCCTCGCCGGTCCGGCCCCCTCGGCCGCGCAGGACCGCTACGACATCGTGCTGAGCGGCGGGCGGGTCATGGACCCCGAAACGGGGCTGGACGGAGTGCGCAACGTCGGCATCAACGGCTCGGTCATCGTGGCCGTCTCGGAGGAGCCGCTCGACGGCGATGTCGTGGTCGACGCCTCCGGGCTCGTGGTCGCGCCGGGCTTCATCGACCTTCACGCACACGGCCAGACCAACCGAGCCAACGAGTTCCAGGCGCGGGACGGCGTGACCACAGCGCTGGAGATGGAGAGCGGGGTGGGGGACCTCACGGCCTACCTCACCGACCGCGGCACGGGCGCGATCCTGAACTACGGCGCCACCGTGTCGCACATGATAAACCGGGCCTGGGCGATGTTCGACCGGGCCGACCTGTTGCGGCGCGCCGAATCCATGCTTGACAGCGACCCCGACGCCGGTCTCCGCGAGCTGGACCGCATCGCCGGCGGCGCGCGCTACGAGTCGGTTTCGGCGGACGAATTCGGAGCCCTGTGGGCGGCACTCGCCCAGGGGCTCTCGGAGGGCGCTCTCGGGATCGGGATGGCGCACCAGTACTATCCGGGGGCGTCGCTCGAGGAGATCCTCGATGTGTTCAAGTTCGCGGCCTACGAGAACACGACCATCTACACCCATGTTCGGGACATGGCGATCAGCGCCATGCAGGAGGTGATCGCCAACGCGGTCGCGACCGGCGCGTCACTCCACATCGTGCACGCGAACAGCTCCAGCCTGTGGAATATCGAGCCGATCCTGGAAATGATCGGTGGCGCCCAGAGCCGCGGATTCGACATCACCACCGAGGTCTACCCCTACACGGGCGCTTCGACCGGGCTCGGGTCGGCGATCTTCGATCCCGGGTGGCAGGAGAAGCTCCAGATCAGCTACGGCGACCTGCAGTGGCAGGACACCGGCGAGCGGCTGACGGAAGAGACCTTCAACAGCTATCGGGCGAGTGGCGGCACCGTCATCATCCACATGATGCGGGAGGAGTGGATCCGGCACGCGCTCGCCACCGACTTCGTGATGGTCGCTTCGGACGGGATGCCCTACGCGCCGGGTGCGCACCCGCGCAGCGCCGGCACCTTCGCGCGTTTCCTGGGCCGTTACGTGCGCGACCAGGGGCTGATGCCGCTCATGGACGGACTCGCGAAGATCACCATCATGCCTGCGAGGCGGCTTGAGGGGATGACCGACCAGGCCAGGCGCAAGGGGCGCCTCCAGGCCGGCGCCGACGCCGATATCACCGTCTTCGACGCAGACAGAATCATCGATACCGCGACCTTCGAGGACGACCTGTCCTACTCGGAGGGCGTGGTCCATGTCCTGGTCAACGGAGAGTTCGTGGTCCGGGACGAGGAGAACGTCCCGGGAGCCATGCCCGGACGCGCAATCATCGGAAGGCTGAGCGCAAAATGATCACTGCAAGAGCTCTTTTCACCGGCCTCGCGCTTGCGCTCGCGGCCCAGACCGCCGCGGCCCAGGACTACGACATCATCATCCGGGGCGGCCGCGTCCTGGACGGCACCGGCAACGACTGGTTCCGCGCCGACATTGCCATCGACGGCGACGAGATCGTGCGCATCGGCCGCATGCCGGACGCCACCGCACGACGCGTGATCGACGCCACCGGCCTGTACGTCTCGCCCGGGTTCATCGACCTGCATTCGCATTCCGACCAGGCCATGATGTCCCAGTTCCCGGAGGCGCGCCGGGCCAAGAGCCTCAACAGCCAGGGGCTCACGACGGTGATCGGGGGGCCGGACGGGCGCAACGCCAGATGGCCGCTCAGCGCGGAGGTCACGGCGCTGCAGGACCAGGGCCACGCCATGAATTTCGTGCCGATGGTGGGCCACAGTACCGTGCGCAATGCGGTGATGGGGGATGACTACGAACGCCCTGCCACGGCCGACGAAGTCGCGCGCATGCGGCAGCTGGTGCGGCAGGGGATGGAAGCCGGCGCATGGGGGCTCGGTGCGGGGATCGAGTACAGGCCCGCCCGTTTCAGCGACCCGGAGGAGATTATCGCGCTGGCTTCCGAGGTGGCGCCCTACGACGGGTTCTACGTGGCACACCAGCGCAGCGAGGCCACCATGCCGCTCTGGCAGCTGCCCAGCAACGTGGACGACTGGCCGGTCGACGGGCTGCAGGGCCTGGCGGAGACGATCAACATCGCGCGTGAGACCGGGATCCGCGTGGTGGCGAGCCATCACAAGGCGCGCGGGCGCTCAAGCTTCGGCCGCTCGGGCCACGACACGCTGGTGGTGAACGCTGCGCGGGCCGAGGGGCTGGAGATCTATCTGGACGTCTACCCGTACGAGACCTTCGGCGGCGGCGCCCGTCCGATGATCCCGCGCTGGAGCCTGGTGGCCGACGGCGTGGACGTCAGCGGCGGGCGCGACAGTCCCGTTTACTACGCCGCCGGGATCTTCAGCGACGCGCAGGCGCACCTTGCACGGCGGTGGAACCACCCCGAGACGCGGGAGCGGATCGCCCGGGATATCGCCTGGATCGTGGATCACAACGGCGGCGAGGAACGGGTGGTGGTGGTGGATTATCCGGATCCCGCGTTCGTCGGGAAGACGCTCACCGAACTGGCCAGGGAGATGGGCGTGACCTTCCAGGAGGTCGTCATCCACATGGCCCTCAACGGGTACCCGGACGTGATCGGCGGGGCCTGGACCCGGGGATACGGCATTCACGATGTGGACGTCATCAACTACTACCAACAGGAATACACGGCGACGGCCTCGGACGCGGGTGTGAGCGGGGTCGCGGGCGTGCCGGAGTTCGGGTCGCGGCCGGGTGCGCATCCGCGGCATTTCGGTGCGTTCACGCGCAAGATCGCGCACTACGTGAAGGACCTGCAGGCGATTTCGCTGCCCTTCGCCGTGCGTTCGATGACGGGCTTGCCGGCGCGGATCATCGGGCTGGAGGATCGGGGGCTGCTGCGCGAGGGATACAAGGCCGACGTGGTGATTTTCGACTACGAGCGGCTGCGGGACCGCGCGACCGTGCTGGAGCCCGACCTGTACAGCGAAGGCGTGGACTACGTGATGGTCAACGGCGTGCTCACGATCGACGACGGCGAGTTCACCGACGCGCTGCCCGGCGAGGTGGTGCTGCGGGGTGGGCGGCCGGTGAGCTGAGGTGGCTGCCGAGACCGAGCCGCTTGACCTCGTAATCGTCGGGGCCGGGCCGTGCGGGCTCGCCGCGGCGGTGGCGGCGAAGCGGGCCGGACTGACGTATGTCGTCCTCGACCGCGGGTGCATCACCGAGTCGCTGACGCACTACCCGTACTACATGACGTTCTTCTCCACTGCCGAGCGGCTGGAGATCGGGGGCGTGCCGTTCACGATTCCCGAGCCGAAGCCGACGCGGCGGGAGGCGCTGGCGTACTATCGGCATGTGGTGGCGCACCATGGGTTGAGGGTGCGGCAGTACGAGGATGTGACGCGGATTGTCCGCCAGAATCGGGGTGATGTGGCGGACAAACGCGAGAAACGGCGGGTTGTTCGCCAAAATCCGGCTGTAATGGCGAACAAATCGGGCTTCATCGTCCACACGCGTGCCCAACAAGGGCTCGAGGATCGGATCAGGACGCGGGCTGTGGTGATCGCCACCGGCGGCTTCGGCGAGCCCAACCGGCTGGAGCTGGATGGCGGGGAGCCGGAAGGAAGAGTCATCCACTACTACAAGGACCCGTTTCCCTTTTTCGACCAGGACGTGATCGTGGTCGGAGGCGGCAATTCGGCGGTGGAAGTGGCGCTGGAACTCTACCGCAGCGGCGCGCGGGTGCGGATGGTGCACTTTCTGGACGTCTTCGACCGGGGCGTGAAGCCGTGGGTCCGGCCCGACATCGACAACCGGGTCGAGAGCGGGGAGATCCCGATGCACTGGGGGTCGCGGGTGGCGCGGCTGGGACCCCGCACGGCGACGATCGTCCGTGACGACACCGGTGCGGCGAGCGAGGTCGCCTGCGACTGGGTGCTGGCCATGACCGGGTGGCGGCCGGACCGGACGCTGCTGCACGAGCTGGGTGTCGAGACCGACCCGGTGACGGGGATTCCGGAGCACGACCCGACGACCATGCAGACGAATGTCACCGGAGTGTACATCGCCGGGGTGATCGCGGCCGGGTACAACGCCAACAAGATCTTCATCGAGAACGGACGCGAGCACGGTGGGCTGATCGCGGGGCATCTGGTAGCGCAGGCGCCTGATCTTGCCGGTGCCTTTCCCGGGCCCGAAAACCTCTCGACAAATTACATGGATGGCTTCGGTCAGTAATGCGGGGCACGGTTGGGAAGGCGAGATCTGCTGAACGCTCGACGCCCCTTTGGGTAGCCACCGCCCTGACCGGTTTGGCGAGCCTCGCGGGCTGTGATGGTGGGGATACGGGCAGCGGGCCGGGCTCCCCGATCGACTTGAGCGAATCGGCCATCGAGGTGCTGGGCGGCTCGGACTCCCTCGCCGTGGTGCGGGATCTGGAGTTGGCGAGCGATGGGTCCGTCTGGGTGCTGAACTCGGCCGAGCCGTTTTTCGTTGGATTCGGCCCGGACGGGGAGTCGCTCGGCGTCCACGGACGATCCGGCAGGGGGCCCCGCGACTTCCCGATGCCCGCGGGCTTCGTCACGGGCGGATGGCAGGGTGAGGTATGGGCCCTTGACCTTGTGCGCCACGCGATGATCCGCGTCTCGCGGCCTGACGCGGACTGGGCGGAGATTCCGCTGCGGTCGGCCTCCCTTCCTCCCGGCACCGTGCGGGGCGGCATGAGCATGCTGGGCTCTTCGGTGCGATCGGCGAGGCTTGGCGGGGAGTTCATCGTGGGGCGCACGAGCGAAACGATGGAGGCCGGTGTCCTCAACTACCGTTTTTCGCTCTTGCACCCGGACCTGATCGCGGTTGATCCGGAAGCGGGCGGAGCACGAACCGTCCTGGCTTTCAGCGAGGTGCTGGACGACCCGTCCGGAGACTTCATCGCCAGCGACGGCGGGTTCCCGATGTGGTACCGGTTGTGGGCTTCATGCGGGGACAGCGTCGTCCGGATCCATGATCGGGTGAGGAATCAGCTCCGGGGGTTCGACGGAACGGGGGCCGAGGTGCGGCCCATCGACCTGCCGCCCGTTCCCTTCACGGAGGTCACACCCCGGCAGTTCGCCAAAGCGGTCTTCCCGATCCGGCAGGCCGAGTTGACGGGAGATGTCTGGAGCAGGCTCAGCCCGGAGGACAGCCTTCGAGTCCTCAATCAGGCGGCGCGCTCCGTTCAAGGGGAGCCCCGCGAACTCGCAAGCTACCTGCCGCGCTATGTGGACTTCCGCTGCAGCGAAAGCGGGACGATGTGGATGAACCCCATCGATCTCGACGCGGGTGGACTGAAGGGAGCTTTGACGTGGCTGCGGATCACGCCCGACGGAGCCATCCGGGAAGTGCACCTGCCCGAGCGGTTCGATGCGTTTCGCTTCTCGGACTCCCGGATCTGGGGCGTGTACAGGGACGAATTCGATATCCCGGCCGTTGCGTCGATCGGGCTGCCGGTTGTGGCTGGGATGCCTGATTCCTAGCTTTCCTCCGCGTGTTACACCTCAAGGGAGAACGTGATGCTTACGTTTGTGGTGGTTCGCCATGTCCGCGCATCGGACACCCCGGCGTGCCGACCTTTCACAGCACTTCCTGCGGAGCAGGGCGCTTGCCTCTAGCCTGATCACTCAGGCCCCCGTCACGCGAAGAGACCTGGTCGTCGAGATCGGGTCGGGGCGCGGCATTCTGACTGGCGAGCTGGCCCGTAGTTGCCGCGAGGTAGTTGGGGTGGAGTTCGACGGAGCACTGTGCCAGGCGCTTCGCAGACGGTTTCGTGGCAACGCGCGGATCACGATCGTCCAGGCCGACTTTCTGCGTTTTCGGTTGCCGGATGCGCCGTACAAGGTCATGGGGAACATCCCGTTCAACCGGACTGCAGCGATCATGCGGCGGCTGGTCCAGGCCCCCCTGCCGCCGGAGGACGCCTGGCTTTTGGTCCAGCGTGAAGCGGCGGAGCGGTTTGCGGGAGGGCCCTACTGCCGGGAAAGCCTGTCCTCCCTGCTGCTCAAACCGTGGTGGCAGGTCGAGATCGCGCGGCGTCTGCGACGCACCGACTTCGACCCCCCTCCGAATGTCGAGGCTGTCGCGCTCTGGCTCGCCCGCCGAACGAGGCCGCTCGTCGACCGATCGCAGGCCGCGGACTATCGGCGTTTCATCAGGACCTGCTTTGGCCGGGGCGGTCACACGATCAGCCGGTGCCTGCGGTCGGAGTCCACGCGCACGCAAGTCCACCGGTTGGGTCGCGACCTGAGGTTCGACCCGTCCGGGCCACCCTCCGGGCTGACCTTCGATCAGTGGCTGGGGTTGTTCAGGTTTTGGGTGCTGGCGGGGTCGTAGTGCGGGGGTGGCGCCAAGGTTCCACCGGCGAGCCGATGCCGGCCCAGCGTCACTCGGGCAATTGCAACCTGTACTTCCCCACCCGCCACGGCGGGATGTCGGGATTGAGCAGTACGTAGAGATACCGACCGCCGCCCACGATCTTGCTGCCTTCCGGCAAGGGAACGTCCTCGAAGAGTTTGGTTCCGGTGTGGCGGTTGTACGCTTCCACCACCGTGTGGATCTCGCGGATGGACGGCGGCAGCTTGGTTGGATCGGGACGGGCCAGGGTGAACACCATGTAGTCGCCGTCTACGATGTCCATTCGTGAGACCAGATCGTAACTCTCCAGTAGTCTCTGCATCCGATTGGCGTCCGGTGCTTCGCCTGCCCGGAACGCGAAATAGCCGGCGGGGATTTCGGGGATTCGCCTGAAGGAGGGGGACGGTTGGCCGATGGTTCCCACCGAATCCCCTGCCCCGTTCAGAATTGTCGCCGGATACAGCAGCGATGCCATGATGTACAGCGAGTCGCCTGCGGTGGCGGTCGCCAGGCCTCCCATGGCGTTCCAATAGGGTTTGTCACGAGCCGGCGTCGTCCAGCTGCTCCATGCCACCTGTCCGGCATCCAGGCGATGAAAGATGCCAACCTGCCTCGCCGGTCCCCATCTGGGCTCTGCAGTGTTCTCTGGTGTGAAGCCCGTGAACAGCACGTCATCTTCAAAGGCGACCAGGCGACCGAAGACGTGGCCGTCGAGTGTAACGATGGTGTCGCGGGTCAGGTCCGAATGGAGATAGGTCAATCGTGAATTGCTCGCACTGACCACGATCCCTCCAGCGGCGGTCTCGGCCAAGCCGCTGATTCTCCGGAATTCCCACGGCCCATCGCCGAAGCGGCCGAATGCGGCTTCGAGCTCACCGTTTTCGGCATAGGTCCGGACTCGGGGCCTGAGCCGGTCGCTCATCACAAACCCACCGCTGCGCCGTTCCAGAAAAATCCCCACCTCGGCAATGGAATCGATCGGATCGTCCTCGAGCTCGATCACCTCCGCCAGCTGAAAGACGTCTTCGAAGGGGGGCGAGGGGATGGCAGCCTCCTGGTCATTGCACGAGGCCAGGGTTCCAACTGCGGTCAGGGGGATGAATGCGGAGAACCGAAGACCGCGGAATGGATGTCGCAAGGTGTCCTCTTGGATGACCCGGTTAGTGCATCGGCCGCATCCCACGCAAGTGCGCGACGCAACCGCCAGAGCCAAGTGCCTGCTTCCGCGTCCACACCTGACCCGGCGGCTGCGCGTGGCACAACCCCCAATCATCCTTACCCCCTCGGGCGACCCGGCATTACTGGGGCATCGAGCGGGCCGGTCGGCATGCGATCAGCTGATCACCCGCCTCCAGTTCGTAATGATCTTCGGGGCGTCCTCCAGGAGGTTGTTGAGGTCGGCGATCACGCCGTTGACGATGCCGGAGAGTTCCTCGGCCCGCTGAGCGGCACCGGCTTCGATCTCCGTCAGCACATCCATCTGGCCAACCGTCGGCCGTGCCTGCGGGCCCGAGACGGCGCGGGAGATGTTGCGGAGCTGCTCGATGAGACGCGGCCAATCGCGGTAGCTCATCGATCCCGGCGGACGGCGGACTTCGCTCGACACCGCCGTCAGCTGACCCTGCGCGTCGCCGGCGACGGCTTTCACCTGTTCCTCGTTGGAGAGGTTCTTGCCCTCGATGGACTCGAGCAGGCCGTCGATCTGGCCGTTGAGGTCGTTGATCGTCCCCATCATCTGGTTGAGCTGTGTCTCGAGGTCGCGGGCCCGCATGGCCGCGGTGAAGCGCTCCTCGTACACAGCCTGCGATGCGGCCACGTTCGGGTCGCCGCGGAGCTCGAAGTCCTTCGACAGCTCGCTGCCGCCGACGTCGATCGTCGCCGTGTAGGTGCCGGGCACGGCGGGCGGGCCGGTCGGGCCGAAGAAGAAGAACCCACCCCCCGGGGGGCCCTGTCCCGGTATCGGCTCGGCGCCGGACCAGCGGAGGTCCCAGATCGCACGGTTGACGCCCGGCGTGACGCCGCGGTGCTGGAACTCGCGCACGAGGGTGCCGTTGCTGTTGGTGATGCGCACGGCGACCGAGTTGCCCGCCGCCTCGGCGGCGTCCTCCGAGAGATGGAAGTGGATCCACGCGCCGGGGTCGGGGTTCTCACCCGCAAAGCGGCTCTGGCCGAAGTTGCTGGTGCGGCCCCACATCTCCCACTCCGTCGCCATGCGGATGTCGAAGAGATGGGCGTCCTGGGCGAGTGCCTCGGTCAGCTCGACCATGGGCTGGATGTCGTCCAGGATGAACGCGCCGCGCCCGTGCGTGCCGATGACGAGGTCGTTGTACTGGCGCTGGATCTTCACTCCCCGCACCGAGACGCGCGGAAGGTTGCCGCGAATGTCCACCCAGGTGTCGCCCCGGTCCCACGACGCGAAGATGCCGCGCTCCATGCCGACGAAGAGCAGATCCGGGTTCGAGGGGTGCTGCCGCACGACCTTCACGTAGTCGTCCTGCGGGAGTCCGGTGGAAATGTCGCGCCACGTCTGCCCGTAGTCGCGCGTCTCGTACAGGTGCGGAGTGAAGTCGTCGAGGCGGTGGTTGTCGACGGCCATGTACGCAGCGCCGGCATCCGTGGGTGACGCCTCGATGTTGCCGATCCAGGTCTCGGCGGGCAGGCCGGGCACGCGGTCGCGGACGTTCGTCCAGGTCGCGCCGTTGTCGCGCGTGATCTGCACGTTGCCGTCGTCGGTGCCGACCCAGATTACGCCCGGCTCGAACTCGTCCTCGGCGATCGTGAGGATCGTGGTGTGGAATTCGGCGGCCGTGTTGTCGAGGTAGATCTCGCCGCCGGAATCGAGCTGCTTCTCCGGGTCGTCCGTGGTGAGGTCGGGGCTGATCACGTCCCACGAGTGGCCGTAGTCGTTGCTGCGGAAGACCACGTTGCCGCCCCAGTACACGGTGCCCGGATCATGCGGCGAGATGACGATCGGCGCGTCCCAGTTGAAGCGGTAGCGCGCCTGGAACATGCCCTGCCCCTGCGAGCCGATCATGAGCGGCCACGGCTCGATCGACCGCATCTGTCCCGAGTTGATGTCCGTGATGCGGAAGTAGCCGCCCTGCGCGTTCGAGTAGATCAGGTTCGGCTGACCCGGCACCGGCACGGTGTAGAAACCGTCACCGCCGGAGACGGTGTAGAAGTAGCCGGGCAGGATGCCGCGTCGGTCGTTGAGCCGGCTCGGACCGCACCAGTTGCCGTTGTCCTGCAAACCGCCGCACACGTAGTACGGGTCGCGGTCGTCCACAAAGATGTGGTAGTACTGCGCCAGGCTGAAGTTGCGGAAGATGTGGAAGTTGGCGCCGCCGTCGTACGACACCTGCATGCCGCCGTCCGAGCCCGAGAGTACGCGCTCGCCGTCCGCCGGATCGATCCAGTAGGCCTGGTGGTCTCCGTGCACGTCGTTGGCGATGCGGTCGAAGGTCCGGCCCCCGTCGGTAGATTTCGCCAGCGCGCCCGAGAGCGTGTAGAGCGTCTCGTGGTCGGACGGGTCGACGTAGACGTCGGAGTAGTAGAAGGGTCGGAAGTTGATCAGATTCTTGTTGTCGTTGACCATCTCCCAGGTCTCGCCGTAGTCGTCGGACCGGAAGAGCGTGCCCGCGGTGGGATACTCGGTGATCAGGTAGACGATGTTCGGACGCGACTGCGCCACGCTGATGCCGATCCGGGCCATGGGCTCGTCCGGCGTGGTCGTGATCTTATTCCACGAGATGCCGCCGTCCCGCGAGACGTAAAGCGCCGTCTCCCTGCCCCCGTCGTCAAAACGCCACGGCTTGCGGCGGAAGGTCCACATCCCGGCGTAGACGTTGCGGGGATTGGTGAGGTCGAGGTCCATGTCCGAACACCCCGTGTCCTCGTCGATGAACAGCACGTGCTCCCAGGACTGCCCGCCGTCGGTCGTGCGGAAGACGCCGCGCTCCTGGTTGGGACCCCATTCGTGGCCCATCGCGCAGACCAGTGCGACGTCGGGGTCGCGCGGGTCGACGACGATGCGCTTGATGCGCTCGCTGTCGTCGAGGCCGAGGTGGGTCCAGGTGGCGCCGCCGTCGGTCGAACGGTACACGCCGTCGCCGTAGGAGACCGAGTTGCGCGGGTCCGCCTCACCGGCACCGAGCCAGAGCACGTTGTGATCGGAGGGAGCGAGCGTGAGCGCCCCGACCGAGTAGGTGTTCTCGTCGTCCCACTGGTGCTCGAAGGTCACGCCGCCGTTGGTGGTCTTCCAGACGCCCCCGTTGGCGGCGCCGACCCAGAAGGTCCGCGGATCGCCCGGCACCCCGATGATGGCGGAAACGCGCCCGCCCATGTTCACGGGACCGATGTGACGCCACTCGATGTCGCCGAGGGCGGCCGAGATGGCGTCGGGGTCCTGGGCGTGGGCCGGTGTGGCGGCGAGCGGGGCGAGGAGCGCGAGGGCGAGCCAGAGTGGGCTGCGGGGCGACTTCATGATGGGGTCTCCGGGGGTGGCTGTTGGGAAGGGAGGGATGGACTGCTTGGATCAGCTCTCTGTGCTGTAAGGAGAACATTACATTCTGTCATGTGTCGATTACATTTCTGAGTGTCCGTGGTGCGGGGAGTCGGGGCATCAACCCTCCGGAGGCTCATCCTCCACAAACCCCCGGTACCCCAGCGCCCGCTGCCGCGGCCACACCTCGTCCAGTGTCTCGGCGTCAAAGAGGCGTCCATTCATCATGACCCGCTCGACCGACAGCGTGTTGCGCAGGTCGTCGAGGGGGTTGCTCGACATGATCGCCAGGTCGGCGAGCTTGCCGGGCTCGATGGACCCGATCTCGGTCTCGAGGCCGATGCCGTTGGCGCCGAGGATTGTCGCCGAGCGCAGCGCGTCGTGGTTCGACATGCCGCCCGAAGCGACCATCCACAGCTCCCAGTGGAAGCCGAGGCCCTGGAGCTGGCCGTGGCTGCCGACTCCCGCGAAGCCGCCGTCGGCGACGACATCGGCGAGGAAGCGCGCATGGTCTTCGAAGACGTACTCCTCGTCGATCGCCCACGCGACCGAGCCCGCCGCGCCGGCACGCCGCCGGGTGCGGGAGTCGAGGGTCTCGCGGGGCGTGAAGCGGACGAGGCGCTCGTTGCCGAGGACGTTTTCGTTCGTGAACCAGTAGATCTCGCCCATGGGGCCGCCGAACGAGACGATGAGCGTCGGCGTGTTGAGGACTTTCGTCTCCGAGAAGAGCCTCACGACATCGTGGTAGAGCGGGTAGATGGGCAGGTTGTGCTCGATGCCGGGATAGCCGTCCATGGCGTGCGTCAGGTCGGCCTGATAGTCGAGCCCGGCCTCGGTCGTCGGCATGAGTTCGAGTTCGCGTGCGGCCATGACGAGCCACTGGCGCTGCTGGCGGTTCCCCGAGAGGTACATCTTGAAGGTCTTGGTGTCGTAGTAGTCCGAGTAGCGCCTGAGGACGTCGCGGGCGTGGTCGAGATCGCGGATGCCCTCCAAGGCCTGGTAGTTGCCGAAGACTCCAGGACCGGTGGAATAGATGCGGGGGCCCAGGATGTCGCCTGAGCGCACACGGTCGGCGTAGGTGAGGACGTCGGAGACGCCGGTCTGGGGGTCGCGCGTGGTCGTGACGCCGAACGCGAGATTGGCGAGGTAGCTCCACGGCTGCGTGGTGTGGACGCTGGCCGGCGGACGGAGGTGGGCGTGGGTGTCGACGAAGCCGGGTGTGATGGTCATGCCGCTGACGTCGCGGGTCTCGGTGCCGACGGGGACATCGAGGGTGCCGGTGGGGCCGACGGCGGCGATGCGGTTGCCGTCGATCAGGATGTCGCCGTTCTCGATGACTTCGTCACCGCGCATGGTGATGACACGGGCGCCGCTGAGGAGGAGGGTGCCGGAGGGGAGGTCGCGGGGGATGTCGAGAGCGACGCGGATCTCGGTGGGCTGGTAGGTGGGGTCGTCGTCGGGGGAGTCGGAGTCGGCGGGGTCCTCTGGGTCGTCGGCAGCGGCAGCGGGGTCGGCGGCGGCAGCAGCTTCCACGCTGTCCGCGAACGCGTCCGCATCGTCGAGGTTGTGGCGGAAGTAGGCATTCCCCAGCGCCCACACCACATCCTCGCCGTCGCTGCTCCAGGATTGGAACTCGCCGCCGAATTCGGTGATGCGGGTGACGGGTACGGCCGCGCCCGATGGATTTCGCACCGAAACCGTCGGGGCTTCGGCGCCCACCTGCGGGACGGTCACGAGGTAGAGGTCGTTGCCGACCTTGGCCAGCGCCTGACTGCCGGTGGGCGACAGGCGGATCGCAGACGCGTTTGCCGGGGGGCCGCCGCGGTTGGCCGAGAAGCCGGTGACCTTGAGGTGCTCCTTCTCGTCGGTGCCGTCCCAGCGGACCGAGACGAGCCCGCGCGCGCCCGCGTGCAGATAGATGCGGTCGGGCTGATCGGCTCGGAAGTGGGGCCCGGAGCGTCCCAGGGACTCGGCGATGACCGTCGGCGCGCCGCCGCCCTGAGCGTACCAGGCAAGGTCGGGCTGGCTCCCGCCGCCAGCTCCCTGCAGGCGTGCGCGCACGGGGGCCTGCAGGACCACGATCCGGTCGCCGCCGGGGGACCACGCCGGCGTCTGCATGTAGTGGGGGGCCTGCGAGAGGCGCTCGGCATTGCCGCCATCGGGTGGGATGGCCCAGAGATGGCCGCCGTCGGGCTCACGCCAGCTCACCGCCGCGATCGTGGCACCGTCGGGCGACCATGCGGGATGGAACAGGCCACCGTCGACCTCCGCGCCGATCCGGCGCGGCACCCCTCCTTCGGCATCCATCACGTACAGGCTGCCAAGTGCGGTGAAGGCGAGCGTGCTGCCGTCCGGCGACAGGGCGACGTCGCGGATCTGGCGCGCGCGGAAGGCGGGCGTGTCCTCGACCGGGTAGTCGAAGTCGAGACGCGGGCCGGCGTGGATGGTCACGTCGGCGGTGAAGGGAATCGCGGTGGGGTCGCCGCCATCGAGCGGGACGCGCCAGAGGCCGCCGTCGTAGGAGGCGATGAGGGCCGAGCCGTCGGGGGTGAAGGCGTAGCCGGGCAGGATGTCGAGGGTCGCGCGGCTCTCCATGTCGTCGCGCTGGACGGGGTAGACGAGCCAGCGTTCGCTGCCGGTGGCGAGGTCGCGGGCGCGCAGGCCGGTGGCGTCCTCGTGCCGGGTGCCGTAGACGAGGGTGGTACCGTCGGGGGAGACCGAGGGTCGGAAACCGGAGCCGTAGCGGCCGGTCAGCGTGGCCTGGCGGCCCGTCTCGCGGTCGTAGCGGACGAGCTGGTACTGCGGGAAGGCGGCGTCGTAGTTCCAGTCGCGGGTGCCGCGGGCGAGGTAGATGTAGCGGCCGGTCGGGTCGAAGGCGGGACCGATGGCCTTGAGGTTGTCGGGTTCGTCGATCAGCGCGATGCCGCTGCCGCCGTCGCGGTGGAAGAGCCAGGGCTTCGCGGTGCCGCCAAGCGGGCTGAAGGTACGGGACGCGACGAGATACTCGCCGTCGGGCGACCACTCGGGGGACGTGTAGAGGTTGTCGTTGCCGCGTGTGATCTGCGTCGTGTCTGAGCCGTCGGCGCTCAGCACCCAGAGGTTCTGGCCGCCGCTCCGGTCGGAGACGAATACGATCTCTGTGCCGTCGGGGCTGTAGCGCGGCTGGCTCTCGAAGGCGGGGCCGGTGAGGAGCGGGGTCGCAGTGCCGCCGTCGGCGGGGAGGGTGTAGAGGTCGCCGAGGAGGTCGAAGACGAGGGTGGTGCCGTCCGGGCTGATGTCGACCGAGATCCAGGAGCCTTCGCTGGTGGTGAAGCTGACCGTGCGGGTGGGCTCGAGGGGGAGGGCGGCGGTGGCGAGGGAGTCGGGGGTGTCCGCGGACTCCTGGGCGTGGGCGGGGGCCGCACCCGCCGCCAGGGACGCGATGGCGATGAGGCTGAGGACGGCCGAGGCCGGCAATGCGAGCCCCGCCTTTGGTGCTGAACGTCTCTTCATTTCGGTTACTCCCCGATGCTGTAGCGCCGGCGCCGGTCCGGCACCCTGGGCACCGTCTCGAATCCAGCCTGAGAAAAGTGGCGATCGGTCGTCAGGGCTCTGCGTAGGCTCAGTTCCTCCATGACGACGAAGCTCGTGCAATCTGTAAACGAGAGGTTCTTGTCGGTCCAGGCGAAAAACCGCGTCCGGGCCTTCTCGGCCCGCGAGGCATCGATGCGCTCCCAGCGGATCCGGGGACTGGCGTCGATCTGGGCCCACCATCCCTCGGCCGCGCTCAGCCCCAGTCGAACCCGGATGAGTGTAAGCGTCTCGTCGATCACATAGTCTGTCGAAACCAGCATCCCGCCACCCTCCAGGCACGAATCGCGTTCCCGGCGGCTGGCTTCATGCGCCGGATCGGCAGCGTCGGCCATCGCCATCCAGCCGGCCGTATCGACGAAGAGCGCCAGGCTGCTGGACACTTTGCTCGTCGGCTTACTCCCCACCATAGAGAATCCGGTCGTGATCCGCGGATGTCAGCCCATCGGCCGACCGGCCCACCGCTTCCGCCCCGTACAGCGAATCGTCCTCCAGGGGGCCGAGGGCGGCCCCACCATGCAGCGGGACAATCCGAAACGCCGGGCGGCTCCGGTAGAGCACGGTGAAGTGCTCCCCCTTCTTCACCCGCGCGATGACCCGGCTCATTTCGTGCCGGAGCGTCTTGACGTTGATCGTGTTGGACATGGGTGCGTCCGGTTGCTGGATTCGAGGCTGCGATACCGCGTTGGGCCCTAAAGGTAAACTTAAGATAACCTTGGTTTCAGAACAGCCCCTCGCCCTGCAGCGCCGACGCCTGCTCGAGCCAGCTGACCATCAGCGTCTCGTCGGGCTCGTCGTCTTCATGGATGTGGAAATACCGCACCTGCTCGTGCTTGGAGGCGACGGGCGGAACCGGCCTCAGCGATGCGCCGTTGAGCCAGGTCACCTTGATGTACTTCGTGAAGCAATGGAACGAGAGGAACCAGCCCCGGCCCTCGATGCCGTAGAAGGGCGAATTCCACCGCACCGCCTTGCGGACCTCGGGCACGGTGCGCTCGATCAGCGCGTCGAGCTGGCGGCCCACCCCCCGTTTCCAGCCCGGCATGGCCGCGATGTAGGCCTGCACGGGCGCATCCCCGTCACCCTTCGGGATCTGGGGATTGCCGCCCGAGAGGAGCTTCGGCTTCGCGGTCTCGCCCCTGGCTGTGCCGGCGCCGGCCTTCTTCGCCACGGGTGATCAGCTCGCCGCGGGCATCGCCCGGTACTTGTCGAACCACGCCACGATGTTCGCGATCTTCGCCATCAGTTGGCTCGGCCGCCGGCTCATGTCATGCGAAGCACCCGGCAGGCGGATCACGGCGGTGTCGATCCCGCGCATCTTGAGCGCGTGGTACATCTGGTAGGATTCGGACAGCGGCGTCCGCAGATCCTCCTCGCCGGTGATGATCATCGTCGGGGTGTTCACGTTGCCGACCAGCGACAGCGGCGAAAAGCGCCAGTAGGGCTCCGGATCCTCCCACGGCAGTCCCTCGTAGCGGCTGAAGTAGTAGCCGTACCAGTTGTCGGCGGTCAGCGTCTTGCTGATCCAGTTGACGACGGGCTTCTGCGACACCGCGGCCCGGAACCGATCCGTCTTGCCCACGATCCACGCGGTCATGATTCCGCCCGCGCTCCCGCCGGTAACGAACAGGTTGCTCTCGTCGACGTACCCGCGCTCGATGACCGCATCGACGCCCGAGATCAGGTCGTCGTAGTCCTGGCCGGGATAGTTGTGGTAGAGGAGGTCGCCGAACTCCTCGCCGTAACTGGTGCTCCCCCTCGGGTTGGCGTAGAGCACGACGTAGCCTGCGGAAGCCAGAAGCTGCATCTCGGCGGAGAACCTGTCGCCGTAGTTGGACACCGGCCCGCCGTGGATCTCCAGGATGAGGGGATAGCGGCGGTTCGGATCGAAGTCGGGCGGCTTGACGATCCAGCCCTGAACGGGGCGGCCATCGAAGGACGACTCCCACCAGATCTCCTCGACCTCGCCGAGCGTCTTGCCCGCGAGGAGGTCGGCGTTGAGGGTCGTGATGGGGCGGGCGGTTGGGCCGCCGCGCCTGCCGATGGCGAGTTCGCCGGGCATGTCGGGGCGGGTCTGGTTGAGGGCGATGGTGCCGTCGCTGGCGACGGAGAAGGAGCCGCCGCCGTAGGGGCGGCCGTACGATGTACCGCCGAGGTCGCCGGCGAGGACCTCGGTGTCGCCGTCGAGGGTGACGAAGCCGACCTTCGAGTTGCCTTCGTCGTCGTACTGGAAGTAGAGGCCGCTGCCGTCGCTGGCCCAGACGGGGCTGGAGACGCTGCGGTCGAGCCCGGCGGTGAGCGTGCGGTGGCCGCTGCCGTCGAGGTTGATGACCTGGAGGCGGCTGACCTGGTAGGTGCGGGTGCGGTCCTCGTAGCCGGTGAAGGCGACCTGGCGGCCGTCGGGAGAGACGGCGGGGCTGCCGTCGGGGCCGGGGCGGTCGGTGAGTGCGCGGATATCGCCGGTCGGCAGCGACGCGATGTACAGCTCCGAGTTGCGGTAGTCGAGCACGTCCGGATTGCGGTTCGCCGAGAAGACGAGGTGGGTGCCGTCGGGGACCCAGGCGGCCGGGCTGGAGTGCTGGAAGTCCCCGGAAGTGACCTGGGTGGGCGTCCCGCCGTCGACCGGGAGGACGAAGATGTGGCTGTAGCCGAAGTCGAGGTAGCCGACGCCGTCCTGACGGCTCTTGAAGCGGTCTTCCATGATGGGGGGAGCGGCCCACTCGGCGCCGGGGGGCGGGCTCGGCGGCGCGGCCAGGCTCGGCGCCGGATAGGGGACGAGCATGTTGAAGGCGATCTGGCGGCCGTCGGGGGACCAGCGCAGGCCGCTGGGGGATTCGGTCAGCTGGGTGAGGGCGGCGGTCTCGCCGGTGTCCATCCAGCGCAGGTGGATCTGGCCGTCGGCGGTGTAGGCGAGGCGCGTGCCGTCGGGTGACCAGCGCGGGGAGCCGCCGTCGCCGAGGCTGCGGTGGTCGGAGCCGTCCGCGTCGATGATCCACAGTTCGGAGCGCTTGCGGTCGCGCATGATGTCCATCGACGTGCGGACGTAGACGACCTGGGTGCCGTCGGGGGAGATCCGGGGGTCGGCGGCGTATTCGAGCTGGAAGACGTCCATGGGCTCGAAGTGGGACTGGGCAGTGGCGGGGGTGGGCGCGGCGGCGGTGGCCGTGAGGAGGGTGGCGATCACTGCCGCGGTCGCCGCCGGTAGGAGGGCGCCGGCGAGGGTGGGCGTGGCCTTGGTTGGGCTGGTCGTCTTGATCTTGGGCATCTTCGTGCTCGCTGGGTTGGGTTAGGTGCGGTGTCCCCAAGTTTTCGTCATGTCGGCGTGTGGGGCAACCGGCGGTTACCTTACGGCCCGTCCTTTCTTTCACGCATATCACCCTGGAACCGGAGTCGGTGGTTTGACTGCTGGACGCGTGGTCTCGAAGCCCGTATATCGCGCAGATCTTGCCCGGTGGGCCGAAGAGGGGTTCGGAGACTGGATCAAGGCCGTTGTCGATGTGTCGCGTGGGATAATGGCCGTCGGAGGCGACCTGCACGCGGACGACGCAGCGCTGCTCCTTGCCCAGGGTTCATACCAGCAGGATCTCTGGGGAATCAACCTCTATCCCGCAGACGAGGGTCCCGATTGGATCGAGTTCGACTCCATGATCAACATCCGTCCCCGGGACGGGAACCGGTCGCGCGGTGTCGACGATGAGCGAACGCGTGCCCGGATCCGCGACGTCGTCGAGTCATTGATCCCGGCGGAGTAAATCGCTCGGCATGCGACGCACCATCCATAAGCGAGCCGCCGACGGCGCTTGGGGCCGTCTGGAACTTGTGGAGCAACTCGGCAACGTGGGCAGTGAAGTGGATCGCGCGATCCGGGCCTGGAACGCGGGGCGGATCGGCCGGTTCGAGAGTGCTCTCGAGCGGGCCCTCGAACTCTTCGACCTGACGGTCGCCGACCCCCGCTGGCACGGCCACCGCTGCCAGGAAGTCCTGCGCGCCCGCGAGGAGTTCTGCCGACTGTTTTTCGACCCTGATGTTCCGCCCGATTCGGCAGAGGGGTTGCGCAGGTACTTCTTCGGTTTCGGATACGCGGCCCGGATGCTCCACTACCGGCGGCAAACGGCAGACCAGGGGGCCGGTCGTCAGCCCCTTCGATAGGCCTCGCGCCGGTGCGCGACCCGCACCACAAGCACGACCACTTCCCCATCCAGCACTTCGTACACGACCCGGTAGCGCCTGACGCGAATGCGCCGCAGCCCGCGCAGTTCTCCTTTCAATGCGGTTCCCGAGCGCGGTTCATCCGCGAGCCCGTCGATGGCCCGCACGACGCGAACACGATCTTTGCGCGGGACCCGGGCCAGCTCTCGGGCCGCACTGCGCTTAATCCGAATCGAGTAGGTCACGCCGCACCTCGTCCCAGTCGAGGACAGGGTCCGAGGGATCGCGAAGCCGCCCGATGGCCACGGCAAGATCGTCGTAGTCCTCCAGGTAGTGTTCCAGTGCTTCGCGAACGACCTGCGCACGGCTGCGCCTGAGTTGCGCCGCTACGGCGTCGAGTTCATCGACAACCGCCTGGGGTACTCGCGCGGTGATCTGGCTCATCGTGTTTCCGTTCTTTGGTCCACAGTGATCGCGATTGAAGTCATGTGCATTGATTGACAGTCAAAATACGATTCAGGCAGCCGGGCGTCAATGAACACGGGTGCGCTCGCAGCGACGGGGTAGCAGGGTTACCATGCTGCCGAGTACCAAGACACCGCGTTTCCGGGACCCACGCCATGAAGAGAGCAACGAAGCGACCCATCTCGATCCTCTCGGCCTCGGCCGCCGCGGCATTGCTGGCACTTTCTGCTAGCATCACCGCCGCCGCCCAGCAATACGAATATCCCGACCCCTTCCCGGGCGGCTACCCGAACCTGAGGGGCGTCAGCGGCGCGGGCCGGATGTACATGGAGAGCTACTTCCCGCCCCCGGTCACGGCCTCGCCCACCTATCCGGCCTGGTCACCCGACGGCGAGTCCATCGCCTTCGCCTACCAGGGGCGGATCTGGGTCGTGCCCGCCGAGGGCGGCACCGCGCGCCAGGTCACCGGCGGGCCGGGGTATCATTCGCAGCCGAGCTGGTCGCCCGACGGGCAGCACATCGCCTACGCGGCGGGATACCGGGAGAAACCGAAGAAGTGGCACTATGGCGGGGGCTCATCCGGGTTGAGCTTCGATGGCGAGAGCCGCCTTTGGGCAGCCACGTCACGCGACCGGGACACCTTTTCGTATTTGGATGTCTGGATCGGCACAGAGTACGCGGGCACTGTCCGCATACGCGACCGACTGCTGGGTTACGACATTCTGGGGTCCACCCTCGTAGCACACGTCGAACGCAAACCCGACCGGTATGGAATCGGGCAAAGGGCTATCGACTGGTACGACATCAGCGAGGTTGACTTCGGGCTGGAGGAGTAGGCGTCACCCCCACCGTCTGTGTGTGTGGACTGCCGACGGAGGTTCTCGTGATCCCTCGTCAGCCAGGCACAGAGCGCCTTGATTGAGAGTCCTACTCCGTCACCCGCGCCTGAAATGCGCCCGTAAGCACCTCTCCATCGCGCTTCACCTGCACCCAGATGGTGTACTCTCCCGGCTGCGGGAAGGCGTACGGGAACTCGACCTCGCCGGTGCTCGCGGGGTCATTCGGGTCACCGCGGGCCGCTTCGTCATTCGCAACGGCGGCCATCGCACCGTCCTCCCCCATCGACTGCATGTCGGGCGCCAGCACGGACAGCGACCCCATCGAGATCGTGCCCGCCGGATGCAAGTGGACGAACACCGACCCATCGTCACGCGTGATCGCCGCGTGGCTGATCATACCCATGTAGGGTTCGAGGACGGCAGCGTCGCCTGCCGGGTCCTGCACCGCGAACGAGAGCACCGTCTCTTCGTCGACGCGGAGTTCGGTCGCTCCGAGCCACTGCAGGGTCGATCCGTCTGGCAGCGGCGTTGTCGCACCGGCACCAGACACCCGAGCGGCCGTCCCACGCCATGACGAATCGTCGGGGTCGGCTTCCAGCCTTGAGTCCGACTCTCCTTCTGCCAGCATCCCCGCGTCCACAAGCACAGTGTCGACGACCGTCTGTGCAAACCCGGACTCATCCACGATGTCGCCGTAGATGCGGTATTCGCCCGGTGGGAGGTCCGGCCACGGTGCGCGGAAGGTCGCCGAGTCCACCGGCACCGGGTGGACGTGCGCGAACGCATCCATGTCTGGCGCGCCGATCACGAACATGTGCATGAGCTTGCCGTGGTCGGGCACCAGGCGGCTCCAGGTCCGGCCCAGCCAGGACGGATCCGTCATGCGGACCTCGAGCACGGGCGCGCCGCCGTCCCGGATGACCGCGCCCTCCACGGCGAGGCGCTCGAAAATGCCACTCCGCACGTCCCGGTCCACCGCATCCCACCAGGCATTGCCCCAGTAGGCCCCAGTCAACAGCAGGGCGGCTGCACAGGCCATGGCCAACCAACCCCAGCGGCGATGGGTCGTTTGCACCGCCTCGTCGGGGGTAAGCCGGCTCTCGCGCACCGCCGCACCCGCAATCGACACCGCGCCCGCAAGCAGCAGGACCCCGAGGATGAGAAGCACCCCACCCAGCACAGGCGGCAGGTCGCGCACGCCCAGCATAACCGAAGTCACGGGTACGGAAGCCATCCCCGCCCCCCGCGACCCCTCCACCGCCACCTCGATTCGGTACGCGCCCACGGTCATCAGCCAGAGCTCGGCGCTGTAGAGTTCCGCATCGCCCGGCACGGGCTGGGCCGGGTCCGGCGGGGGCGCCCCTCCTTCGGGCGCGGCGTCCCAGCGCGCGGGCCGCACAGTGACCTGCTCCACTTCGCCCTCGCCACCTGGAATCCGCACCGAGATCTCCGCCAGGCCCGGAACGACATCGGGCGGCCGGACGACGACGGACACCGGGTAGGGACCCGCCTGGCCCGTGAAGAAGACGTTCTTGCTGCCTACGTGTCCCGTGGTCGCCAGGTAGAGCCCCGCCACGATCAGCGCGGCGCGCCTCATCTGCGGACCGCCAGCATCCAGTTGCCCACCCACAGGCCGGCGCGCGCCGACGCAAACCCGATCGGCAGCGCCCACCACACCGTCGGCCAGAGCCGGCTCCCGCCCCAGAACTCGTACTGCCAGGGACCGGGACGGTTGAAGTACCCCCAGGTGTCACCCTGGAAGACGTAGTTGCGCGCCGCTTCGGACAGCATGAACTCGCCGAAGTACCAGTGAATCACTCCGAAGATGCCGACGAACATCAGGGAGCCCACCGCGGCCAGCCCCCAGTCCACCGAACGCCGGGCCGGCGCCTGGCCGGGTCGCGACGCCCGCCGCAGGAGAATGTCGAGCGCGATTGCGGGAACGACCAGCAGCAGGGGGAACTCCGGCGGCACCATCCGATCCACGTCGCGCAGGATGGGCGCAAGCAGCGGCTCCGCGGGGAACAGCGGGAGCACCCACATCATCACCAGCGTCACGCCTGTGTAGACCACCGCCGCCCAGGTGGCCGGCCAGCGGAGGCGTCCAGCCCGGGCCACCGCGAACAGCACCAGCGGGTAGACGCCCGCCGAGATCATGTGGAACGCGGGCCCGCGCCAGTCGTTCGGCATCGAGTATTCCATCATGACCACGGAGAGATTCAGCAGGAGCAAACCCGCACTGAAGGCGTAGGCGAACCCCAGCAGGCGCTGCCCGCGCTCCGATGCCCGGTTCTGCCACGACAGCGCCATCAGCATGGCCCCCAGCTGGATCGCGCAGATACCCATGGCGAGCACGACATGGGGTGGACTCAGGATCTCGACATCGAGTCCGTAGGCGTTGTGCCACCAGTCGTCGAAGGGCGCGGAGGTGAGCATCGCGATCGTGCCCCAGATCGCCACCCAGGCTCCGAGCGGCGCGCGAAAGCCCCACATCCGCACCGAGCGCCCGACTTCGGTTCCGGAGCCGGCGAACGTCGTCTTCAGCGCCAGCCATCCGCAGGACAGCCCCGCCGCGAGGCCGCCCGCGTAGATCGCGAGGTGTGCCGGCGTCCAGAAGGTGTCGCGGCCGATCGTGCGGTGCCACGAGATGTCCCAGATGATCCCGACGATGACGCTGGTGGACGCGAACAGGACGGCGGTCAGGTACCAGGGGATGCGACTCGCGTTTTCGCCTCCAAGTGTCCGATTCATCAGCCGCCAAAGGCTCCGGGAACTGTGCTCACCAAGTCAGAATGTAATGTCAACTTGTCATATTGTAAGGCCAACATTACATCATTTGCTTCGCGGCGGATTCGTCTACTCCGTCGCCTGCCTGCGCGCCCTCACCGGTAAGATAATGCGCGACGGATACTCCCGGCTGTGATGGATGATCTGCCGCGCGGTGTTCCACTCCGTGTCGGTCGCGACCGGGTTGCCCGTGTTCTGATTCGGGGCGATTTCCGGGTAGGCGCTGCTCGTCAGATCGATGCGGATCCTGTGTCCCGGCTCGAATGAGTGGGCGATGTGTCCCAGGTCGATCTCGTAGCGCGCGACTTCGCCGGGGGTCAGGAGCTCTTCGCGGTCGAAGCCGTTGCGGTAGCGGGCCCGCACGACGCCGGTGCGCGGTCCGAGCCTGACCGCCCTGCCGTCGGGATAAACATCCATGATGGTTGCGACGAAGTCGGTGTCGCGCGCGTCCGTGGCGGCGTGGAACTCGACCACGATCTGTCCCACGACCTCGACCGCCTCCTCGATCTCCTCGCTGGTGTAGACCAGGACGTCATCGCGCCGATGAAGCGGCCTCCGATCCTCACCGAGGGGCATCTGGCCGACCGAACCGGGGACCGGCCTCCTGGGGTCGAAGGTGAAGCGGTCGGGCGGGGAGTCGGCGTCCGGCGGCGTCCATGCAAGCGCGCCGTCGCCGGCGATCGAGTTGGCCCTGCCGCCGCTCGTCAGATAGAGGTTGGTCGCCTGGACATCCGCTGGCGGGTACTCGTCGAACTCGCGCCACTCCTCGGCCCCGACCACATAGATCCGGGCCCGGGGCTGATCGTAGCTGTCGGCTGTGCCCTTCAGGTAGTGATCGAAGAACTCGAGGTGCTCGGCCTTGTTGTCCACGATGGAGTGGGGCGCGAACTCCATGTCCCCGAGCGTGAGCGTGCCGCCGATGAACGTTTCGGCGTGACCCCACGGTCCCGACAGCATGTACTGCTCGTCCGCGGCGGGGGAATGGGCCATCATCCCGTCCCAGTAGAACATTGCGCCGGGCTGGTCGCCGTCGAACCACCCGGTGACGTGCAGAATCGGCAGGTCGAGTCCCCGGAAGTCCTCCTCGGTGAAGTGCAGGCGCTGCCAGTACTCGTTGAAGGTGGAGTTCTCGAGGAAGTCGTTGAAGAGCGGCATGTCACGGCCCATCGCGTCGTCCTGGGTGATGAGCGGTCGGTGCCAGTAGACGGAGTCCATGTCGATCCCCTGCATGTTGGCCGACTGGCTGTTCCGTCCGGACGTGTCGTTGATCCATGCGAGGGCCCACTGCATCATCCACGCGCCGCCGTAGTGCGGCAGTTCATGCATCCAGCGCCCGGCCGCCGCTGTCGCGACCATGCATTTCAGCGAGGGCGGGTGTTCGCGCGCCGCCAGCCACTGGTCGGTGCCCAGGTACGACACGCCGGCAGTGCACACGTCACCGTTGGACCAGGGCTGGGCCGCCATCCACTCGATGGTGTCGTAGCCGTCCTCGCCCTCCTGGAAGAAGAAGTCGAAACTGCCGTCCGAATCGCCCCGGCCGCGCACATCCTGCATGGCCACGGCGTACCCGCGCTCCGCGAAGTACGTCGCCCACCCGGCGAGGCTGAAGTCGCCAACAGCCATCGTCTTCATGTACGGCGTGCGGATGATGATGGTGGGAAACGGCCCGCCTTCGGCCGGCATCCAAACATCGGACGACAGTTCGACGCCGTCGCGCATGGGGGTGCGTACGTCGAACATGCGCTTGATCTGGGCGGTTTGGGCGGAGGAGGGGGCGGGCGTCGCGGCCGAGGTCAACAACGCAAACGCAACCGCGAATGCCGCTGTTGCCGGCAGAAGGGCGAACCCGATTCCCCTGGGGGGGCGCATGCTGGTCATCTCAATCCTCCTGTTCCGTCGCGCGCCGGCGTCCACGCACCGGCAGAATGATCCGGGAGGGATATTCCCGGCTGTGGTGAATGATCTGTCGCGCCGTCTTCCACTCCGTATCGGTCGCCACAGGGTTGCCGGTATTCTGATTGGGTGCAACCGACGGGTAGGCGCTGCTGGTCAGGTCGATGCGGATCCTGTGCCCGGGCTCGAACGAGTGGGCAATGTGTCCCAGGTCGATTTCGTAGCGTGCGACCTCGCCGGGGGTGAGGAGTTCCTCCCGGTCGAATCCGTTCCGGTAACGCGCGCGCACGACCCCGATGCTGGGTCCCAGCTTGACTGCCCTGCCGTCCGGGTAGACGTCCATGATGCTCGCGACGAAGTCGGTGTCGCGCGCGTCGGTGGCGGCGTGCAAATCGATCACGACCCGGCCCACGACCTCGACGGCCTCGTCGATCTCTTCGCTGGTATACACGAGTACGTCGTCGCGGCGGTGCAGGGGGGTGCGGTCTTCGCCGTGGTACATCTCGCCGGCGGAAGCGGGGACCGGCCTTTGGGGGTCGTAGGTGAACCGGTCGGGCGGTGCATCGTCGTCCGGGGGCGTCCACCCGAGCACGCCGTCTCCGACGATGGAGTTCGCATTCCCGCCGCTGGACAGGTACAGGCTGGTCGCCTGGACGTCGGCCGGAGGATACTGGTCGAATTCGCGCCACTCTTCGGCGCCCATCACGTAGACACGGGCCCGGGGCTGGTCGTAGCTGTCGGCGGTGCCCTTCAGATAGTGGTCGAAGAAGGCGAGGTGTTCGGCCTTGTTGTCGACCAGGGCGTGGGGCTCGAATTCCATGTCTCCGAGGGTGAGCGTGCCGCCGATGAAGGTCTCGGCATGACCCCAGGGTCCCACCAGCATGTACTGCTCGTCCGCGGCCGGGGAATGGGCCATCATCCCGTCCCAGTAGAACATGGCGCCCGGCTGGTCGCCGTCGAACCACCCCGTGACGTGAAGAACGGGCAGGTCGAGTCCCCGGAAATCCTCGTCGGTGAAGTGGAGCCGGTTCCAGTACTCGTTCATGGTCGAGTTTTCGAGCATGTCGTCGAAGAGGGGCATGTCCCGGCCCATCGCGTCATCCTGCGTGATGAGCGGCCGGTGCCAGTAGAGTGACTCCCGATCGACGCCGAGCGTGTTCGCCGACTGGTCATTCCGCCCGGAGGTGGCGTTCACCCAGTCGAGAGCCCAAGCCATCATCCAGGCACCGCCGTAGTACGGCGCCTCGTGCATCCACCGGCCGGCCGAAGCGGTCGCGACCATGCACTTCAGCGCGGACGGATGCTCGCGTGCCGCCAGCCACTGATCGGTTCCCAGGTAGGATACGCCGGCAGTGCACACGTCGCCGTTCGACCAGGGCTGGTCCGCCATCCACTCGATGGTGTCGTGGCCGTCCTCGCCTTCCTGGAAGAAGAAGCCGAACTCGCCGTCCGAATCGCCCCGGCCGCGCACATCCTGGATCGCCACGGCGTACCCGCGCTCCGCGAAGTACGTCGCCCAGGCAGCCATGGTGTAGTCGCCGAGGGTCATCGTCTTCAGATAGGGCGTGCGCATGATGATGGTCGGGAACGGACCGCCCTCGGCAGGCATCCAGACATCCGCGGAGAGCTCGACGCCGTCGCGCATGGGGGTGCGGATGTCGAACATGCGCTTGACCCGGGTGGTGTGGGCGGACGCGGGGGCGGTGGCTGCGGCGAGGAGAACCAGGGCGAAGGTGACGAGCGCCGAGGTGGATCCGGCGAGCAGTCCGAACCGCCGGCAACAAATCGCCGGGTGATGACCAGTTCCTGACATCAGGTGCTTCCTTTGGGAGCAGAGGCGGAGTCCTACGGGCAGGATAGGCAGCCCGGGCGCGCGGCTCAATGATGTACTACAATGTATGACATGAAAACACAGACCGTGACAATCAGAATCGACGCGGCGCTCGGACACCGGTTGGACCGTGCCGCCCGCCGGAGCGGCCGGAGCAGAAGCGCCGTCGTGCGTGACGCCCTGGAGCGCCAACTGGCGATTGACCAGCTCGCTGATCTGCGCCGCCGCATCGTTCCCTTCGCGGAGGCTCGTGGCTATCTGACCGACGAGGACATCTTCCGCCATCTCTCTTGAGGGTCTTGCTCGACACAAACGTCCTTTTGAGCGCAATGGCGACGCGAGGCATCTGCGCGGATGCGCTTCGGGTCGTCATTGCCGACCATGTCCTCGTCATCAGCGAGACGGTGCTCGACGGGTTGTGCCGTGTTCTTCGTGACAATCTGGGCGTACCCGACGTCACCGTCGAAGCTGTCGAGGTGTTCCTTCGGCGCCAGGGAATCGTGATCGGGCAGGCGCCGTCGCTCGGGATCGCTGTGCGGGACTGCGACGATGTCGCGGTATTGGAGGAAGCGGTCGGGGGACAGGCGAATGTTCTCGTAACCGGCGATCGGGATCTCCTGGAGGTCGCGGGAGAAGCCCCGGTCGACATCGTCACACCGCGAGGCTTCTGGGAGTCCCTCAGACGCTGAACTCCTCGGGGTGATCGTCGGGGTGGGCGGCTCCGCTGGTCGTTCTCGCGGAATGGCCTCGTCTTGCTATGGTTATCAGCAAATGACAACCTGTCTGATGACCATACCTGACCGGGATCCGGGGCTGGACACGATTCCATGAAGACACTGAAGATTGGCATCGCTGGCTACGACCAGATGAAGGCGCGCACCATGGCGATTGCCCGCGGGGAGCGCACGCCGGCGAAGGACGAGCCCAAGGTCTGGTTCACCTCGATCGAGAGCTTCGCGAGGTTGCTGTCCGAGCACAACCGGGATCTCCTGGAGCTGATTGCCCGAGAGCGTCCACGGTCCCTCACGGAGCTCGCGGAGACATGAAACTTGAGCACCGGACGGAAGACGGGGACGAGACCGGACAGGACGATTTCGAACAGCGGATGGCAGGCGTTTCGCGTCTTCCGGGACGGGACCGACTGGTCGAGGACACTGTAGTGAAGACGCGTCACGGCGCGACGGTCCGCGAGCGCCCGGCAGGTTCCGCGCGGAGAGGCTCCCGCATCGAAATCGGCTCGGTCGCCGGGCTCAACCGGCGTCAAGCCGACGCTTTGCGTGGCGGCAGTATCGCGATCGACGCCCGGCTGGATTTGCATGGATTGTCACGCAGGGAGGCTGCGGGCAAGGTGGCTGAATTCCTGGCCCGGTCTGGCCGTCGTGGTCTTCGCTGCGTCCTCGTCATTACCGGGCAGGGAAGGCGTGATCCGCTCGCCGCGGCCCGGGGCGTGCTGCGCGGTGGGCTCGAAGGGTGGCTTAACCAGCCCGCAACCCGCCCGCTTGTGCTGGCGTGCGTGCCCGCGCAGCGCAGGCATGGGGGCCAGGGGGCGTTCTACGTGCTGTTGCGGCGGAGCCGTGGTGCAGAGAATCCCTTGCCGCTCAACCGCTGAGGTGACTGTCGTGATCGTCAGCAAACTCACTTCAAAGGCGCAGACCACCATTCCGAAGCCGATCCGCACGGCCCTCGATCTGCAACCGGGAGACCAGCTTTCTTACGAGATCCTCGATGGGCGGGTCATTCTCACCAAGGTCCAGCAAGATGGGACGCTGCTGGACGACCCGTTCCGAACCTTCGAGGAGTGGCACTCGGAAGCGGATACCACGGCTTATGCCGACCTCTGCGCCAGATGACGCGATCAGGGTGCCGTTCCCCTACACGGATCGCGCGACGCGACAGTCGCGCCCGGCCGGTTGTCAGCGGCTCAGCTCTCGCAGGTCGCCGACAAGATCAGACGGAGGTTGGGGGCGGCGTGAACATCAGGTGCTCCTCTACGGGCGCCGTATCGTCAAACGCACGAGAAAAGGCACGTCGAGCAGCCCCGGAGAAACCACGATCAGCGTATCGCCTACGAGCGCCGGTCGGTTGCGTCGTGGGATGGTGATCCCCAGATCGATGGTGCCGAGGAAGAACCCCTCCGGGTCGAACACATCGAATGTGCTGGGGTCTTCCCCCACCTGTTCAAAGATCCCAACCAGGATGTGCCCGTCGTCCATCAGGTAGATCTCGCTCACCAATGGACGGACCAGCTCGACATCCTGTCTCGATAGCCCCGCTTCGGCCAGGCCCTTCGAGATTGCCTCCCGGTCTCGCCGGTCGAATGACTCTGGCCGATGCGACGTCTCGACGATCCGCAGGGTGTCGCCGTTGGAATCCGTCTTGACCAGCCGAAGCCGACCGTTCATCGCCGACCACACAGTCCCGTCGGGAGCCATGCTCCATCGCCCACTCGCCAGGTAGTGCCTGGCCAGAAACCGAAAAGCATCCCGGCCCCGGATCATCGTGCTGATGCCCGGAAGTCCAGTGCGGAACCGAGGCGGCGTCGCAAGTATCGACGCCGTGTCGACGACCTGTCCCAATGTATCCACGCGCAGAAACAGGACCATCAAGGGTTCTTCTGTGCTCATGACGGTCTCGTCGATCAGGGTTCCCGTCTCCTCCCACACCAGCGGATGCTGAATGCGAGTGGCCGCGCGAACCGGTCTTCGCATGGACTTCTGGAACACACCCGTCGAATCGAAGACGTGATACCGCCCGTTGAGGCCGGCCGCCACCCATAGCCGGTCTGTTCCATCCCACGCCATGCCCATCGGGCTCCGAAGGTCCCCGGGACCCTCGCCCGGGCCGCCGAAACTCCGTACGAACTCGCCCTCGCCGCTGAAGACGACCACGCGGTCGGTCGAATACTCCAGGACGAAGATCTGGCCGTTCGGTCCCAGGGACACGCTGTTGTTTCTGGGAGTCGTTAGATCCTCGTCCGTCGCTCCCCGGACGCGGCCGACCCTGAATTCCTCGACAACCTGCCATTGCTCGGACTCCCGCCAGAGACCGGCGGGCCCGTTGCGGACCACCACCACGCCGTCGATGGTATCGACCTCCGCCGACATGCGCGGGTCCGGGTCAACAGCGCAGGCTGCGGGCAAAAACGCGATGACTGCCATGGCACGGTACGTCACGAGCCAGCAACGCCGGATGCTCATGTTAGCCTCCCCCCTACCCCCCCGGATTCACCAGCACCGTGATATGCGTCGGGTGCTCCGCCGACCGATAAACCCGCTTCGTCGCCTTCTGGAAGTCCCCCTCCACCGCCTCGAAAATGCTTGGCACCCACGTCTGCGGGTTGCGATCGATGATCGGAAACCACGTGCTCTGCACCTGCACCATGATCCGGTGTCCCGGGAGAAACCGGTGGTCGCGGTCGCGCAGGCTGATCGCATACGGCGTGATCTCGTTCGGGACTACAGGCTCGGGCTCGCGGAAGCTGTTGCGGAAGCGGGCGCGGAAGACCTCGCCGGCGACCATGTACTGGTAGCCCCGTAACGCCGGATTGGGGTGATCGTCCGGGTAGACATCGATCAGCTTCACGATCCAGTCCGCGCCGCTGCCGCTTGTCGAGGCGTAGAGGTGGGCCACGATGTCGCCGGTGATCGCGAACCCTTCCTCGAGGGGCTCGGACTCCCAGGTCAGCACGTCGGGGCGGCCGTCGACGAAGCGCTGGTCCTCGGCCTGCCAGAAGTGCCAGCGGTCGTAGTGGATCGGGCGGTACTGGTAGGGCACCGGGTTGTCGGGGTCGGAGACGTACTCGTCGTAGGCGGTGTCGTCGGAGGCGGACGCGGGCGGCGGGTCGAACGAAACGCCGCCGTCGGCCCGTAGATAGACGTTGCGTGGCTCCATGCCCTCGGCAGGCCAGCTGTCATAGTACTTCCACTCGTTGGAGCCGGTCTGGAAGGTGATCACCTCGGCGGCGGGCAGGGCGCCCTTGTCCTTCAGCCAGTAGGCGAACCATGGGGCGTGGATCTCGTCGCGAAAATGGCGGGCGGTGGCGCTGCCCAGGTCGAACTCCAGCACCTTGTCGCCGACCTCGTCGAAGGTCCAGCCGCCGTGGCGCCAGGGGCCGAGGACGAGGAAGTTCTCGTTGTTTTCATCGTCGGCCTCCAGCTGCTTGTAGACCTCGATGGGGCCGTAGAAGTCCTCGGCGTCGTACCAGCCGGTGAGGTGAAGCGCGGGGACGGTCACGCCCTGCAGGTACGGGAAGACGCCGCACATCTCGGTCTCCCAGTACTCGTCCATGTTCGGATGGGCCACGTAGTCGTTCCACATGCGCGACCGCCCGCGCAGGATCTCGTTGGTGACCCGGGACAGCGGCCCCATCTCCAGATACCGCCTGTACTTGTCCCATGGGCCGTCGGGGGGCCACTCCTCGGGCGGCATCTCGAACCGCACAGCCGCCTCGTAGGCGTAGCTGAACCGGAAGGCGCCGTTGTGGTGGAAATCGTCGCCGATGAACATGTCGGCGCAGCTCGCCTGCGGTGAGACGGCGGCCAGCGCGGGGTGGGGGTCGACCATCGCGCGCGTGGCCAGGAAGCCGCCGTACGAGATGCCCCATGTGCCGACCCGCCCGTTGTTGCCGGGCACGTTGTTCACCAGCCACTCGATCGTGTCGTAGAAGTCGGTGGACTCGTCGATGCCGTCGACGTCGTCGGGCTTGCGGTTGGGACGCAGGGTGACGAATTCGCCCTCGGATTCGTAGCGCCCGCGCAGGTCCTGCAGGACGAAGATGTACCCCTCGTCGAAGAACTCCTCGTACCAGTCCAGCCGGATCGAGTACTCCTGCTCCTGCGGGTTGGCGTAGTAGGGCGTGCGCTCCAGCATGATCGGGAGCGGCTCGGTCCGGCCCCGCGGGATGTAGATCTCGGTGTGCAGCCGCACGCCGTCGCGCATGGGAACCATGACGTCCCACTTCGGCTCGAAGATGGCCGCGAGGTCGATGTCCGCGCGGTCCTCGTAGGGGTACCGAGTCATGAGCGCGTCCTGGGCGGCGGCGGGTGGAGCGCTGACCACGAGGGCGACCGCAGCCAGCAGGGCCGCCACAGCCACGAGCGCCGGGCCGGCCCGAACGAGCCGAAGTGAGTATATGAGTATATGAGTATGTGAGTAATTCGCGTCGGGTCGTCGCATTCTCTGGCCTTTCGGGAATCGGGGTGCCAATGGCATTGTTACGGCGTGAAACCTTGGGAAGCAACCGACCCCTTTCAGGACCGATCAGCAACAGGAGAGCATTTCATGTCACGCACGCTGCGCACCGCGGCACTCACACTCGCGGCACTGCCGGCCACCCTCGCCATCGCAGGCTGCCAGCCGGACACCGACAGCGAACCCACCTACCGGGAAGCCGCCGCGGCAGACGATGACTTCCGCCTCAGGTCCGATGTCGAAGCAGCCCTTCCCGCCCGCGCCGAAGCCTTCACGGCCGACCCCGACGACAACGATGCCCGCTGGGCCTACGCCGACATCCTCTTCAAGCTGGGGAACATGTGGGAGGCCGACGACGTCATCGCGCCGCTCGCCAACCCCTCCTCGTCCAACGTGGACGACCTTCACCTCGCGGCCCGGCTGGCCTACGTGCTCGGCGACTACGCCCGCGCCGAGCCCCTCTACCGCCGCATGATGGAGCTCACCGAGGCAGGCTCCGAAGCCCACGACGACGCGACCCGGGGCCTCGCCCTCACCTTCTACCAGACCAACCGGTTCGCCGACGCCCAGGAACTCCCCGCGCCCGAGGACAGCGAGGGCGCATCGAGCCTCATCACCTTCATGCAGGCCTTCGAGGGCGAGCCCTACGGCATCGAGTGGGCCACGGGCGAGCGCATCGCGCACCTCCCGATGACCAACGACATCACCGTGCCCGGCGCCCTCCCCATCGTCGACCTCGAAGTCAACGGCCAGACCGTCTCGCTCATCCTCGACACCGGCGGCGACCGCCTCTACCTCGACAAGGGCATCTACGAGAGCCTGGGCCTCAACACCCTCACACACCGCCAGGCCCGCTACGCCTACACCGGCGGTGAGACCGTCGAAGAGCCCCTCGGGGTCGCCGAGTCGGTCACCATGGGCGATGTCACCCTCACCAACGTGCCCGTCGTCGGCGCCACCTGGAAGGAGATCGGCCAGACCAGCGACGGCGTCCTCACCACCCAGCTGCTCAAGCAGTTCCTGAGCACAATGGACTACGACAACAGCCGCATCACGCTGCGCGAACGCACCCCGGAATCCCTCGCCCAGGTCATGGCGACCCTCGGCGACATGCCGCCGCCGGTCCAGGCGCCCTTCTACATGACGACCACGCACCTCATGTTCGCCAAGGGCAGCCTGAACGGCCACGAAGGCATCAACTACTTCCTCGACTCGGGCCTTGCAATGAGCATGCCCATGATCGTCGTCGACGAAACCGTCGAGCTCCTCGGCCTCGAAACCAACGCCATCGAAGGCACCAACTACTACTGGACATCCATCGAGTCCCACGGCCTGAACGGCCTGACCAGCGGCGCCACGCAAGCCCTGGGCAACGTCTTCGTCGAAGACAATTTCTTCTGGCAGGCCGGCTTCATGGCGGACGCCCTCATGTCCCACCAGTACCTCTGGCCCCTCGGATCCTGGACGATCGACTTCGACAACATGACCTACTACTTCCCGGCACAGGAGTCTGAAGGATGAGAGTACGCCGCTGTTCTCCCGGATCGCTTTCCACGCGCCTCCGCTTCGCGCTCGGCCACGCAATCGCGCCTGCGTTATGCGCGGCGCCCCTCGCGGCCTCCGCGTTGCTGGCTTTGCCCGCGGTCCCGGCCGCGGCCCAGTCCCTGCGCCCCTTCCCCCCACCCTTCGAGATCCGCGTGCCCGTCCCCCCCGGCCCGCTCGTCTCCGGAGACACCCGCTACTTCGTCTACGAGCTCCTGATCACGAGCTTCCTGCCCGCCCCGGCGCAGGTGAGCCGTGTCGAGGTCTTCGCCGAATCGGCAGAGGGACAGCGCCTGCTGGAGTACACGGGCGAGGAGCTGGGCGGCAACATGCTTCCGCCGTTCATCCAGGAGGACGATCCGGTCGTGCAGCGAACCATCGAGCCCCGGTCGCACGGGGTGGTGTACGTCATGCTGTCCCTGCCGGCATCCGCCGCCACCCCGCGGCAGTTCTTCCACCGCGTGTGGTTCGACCTTCCCGCGGGCGACTCCACCGAGGCCGACTACGTGGCCCTGGAGACGCCGATCCACGAGGGCTCCGTGATCGAGGTGGGGCCGCCGCTCCGGGGCGGACCGTGGGCGGTGTTCAACGGTCCCTCCAACGACTCCGGGCACCGCCGCATGCCGCTGCAGCTCTTCGGGCGCTCGGCGTTCGCGCAGCGGTACGCGATCGACTACATGCTGGTCGACGCCGAGGGCCGCGCCTTTCCTGTGGAGGGCGGCGACAACGACACCTATCCGGGCTACGGCGCCGAGGTGATCGCCGTGGCGGACGGGGTCGTCTCCTCCGTGCTCGACGGCGTCCCGGAGAACCGTCCCGGAGAGACCTCGCGCCCCGAGGTCTTCAACCTGTCCACCGCCATCGGCAACCACGTCATTCTGGACATCGGAGAGAACCGCTACGCGCTGTACGCCCACCTTCTGCCCGGGAGCGTGCCGGTCCAGGTCGGCCAGCAGGTGCGGCGCGGCCAGGTGCTCGGCCAGGTCGGCAACTCCGGCAACTCGGGTGGTCCGCACCTGCACTTCCACATCACCGACGAGAACGTGCCGCTCGGTGCGGAAGGGTTGCCGTTCGTGCACGATGCCTTCGACCTGCTGGGCTTCTGCCGCCAGGGACCAGCCGGGCCATGCGAGATGCACGAGCCCAAGACGCGGCGAGGCGAGACCCCCATGCGGGATCAGCTGATCCGGTTTCCGAGGTAGCGGAGATCAGCCTCCACGTCAGGGAACATTCCAGGCGACGGAAGTCTGGCACCGTCAGTGGTCAAGGAATCCTTGGTACCTGACACGTGTGGCAAAGGCTGGGAACGAGCAGGAACGCCCGATTCCTCCCTGCGTCCGCCGCACCTCCACGGACGACGACGCCCAAGCCAGGAACGCCGGTGCGAACGTCCGCCAGCTCCATCCGCAGTCGCACCTGGAAAGCGTGGAATCTTGAGCGTGATAATGCGTTATCAAGCGGTTATCTCTTGACAGTCGACGAAAAATTTGCTAGTATGGATTATGATTCACAATTTCTCGGTATCCAACTACGGATCAGTTCGGGACACGGTGACCCTTGATCTGCGGATTCGGGGCACGGCGCCCGACCTGGCGTGCTTCCGCCACAGCAGTGTCAAGCCCGACCTTCAGCTACCTGCGGTCGCTGTCCTGATGGGGCCCAACGGGTCCGGAAAGACGACCTTGCTACGTGCCCTGCTGGACATGGCGCGCTACGTCTCCTCATTCAACGAGACCATCTGGCTGGTGCCCTTTCTGAGCGAAGAGACCCGGTGGGAACCGACTCGGTTTTCGGTGGAGGGTGAATGGGACTGGTTGTCGCCCGGTAACGGCTCACAGCGATTCCGCTACGAGCTGGTGGTCGGGCGGATGCCGTCCGAGAACGGGTCCGAACACATGTTCGTGATCCGCGAGGCGCTTCTCCACTTCCCTAAGGGGCGGAAGCGGAGGTTGTACGAGAGGCGTGGCGAAGGAGCGCCGGTCTACGTCTCGCGCGATTTTGGGGTCCGACGGTCGGACGACCGGCTGCGGGGCCTCGGTCCGACCACGTCGGTGATCGCCATGATGGCCATGTTCAACGTGCCCCTGGCTCGACGAATCGCGGACTGGATGCGGGGCTGGCTCGGAAATACGACAAACGTGTTCGGCAACGACACTCGTTCGCTGGACACCGAAACGGCGATTGGATGGATCGAAGCGAATCCCGACTCGAGACGTTGGGCAGAGACACAGCTCGGTCGCAGTGATGTAGGGATACGAGGCCTCGAGGTCGCCCGGGACGCCGAAGGGACCAGGTACGTGCGGTTCGAACACTCCGGGTTAGACGCCCCTGTCGTCCTTGGTCTGGAGTCCAACGGCACCCGGCGCCTGTTCCACCTACTGCCGATGATCAAACACGCGCTCAACGTAACCGGCCTGGCGGTTCTGGACGAGATCGACGGTGATCTTCACGTGGATGTCGTTGTGGAGTTGCTGCGACTGTTCCGCTCTCGCGAGAGCAATCCCCGGGGTGCGCAGCTTCTCGTAACTTCGCATCACGTCGGCCTCCTTGACGAGCTGGAGAAGGAAGAGGTCTTCATCGTGGAGAAGGACGCGGGAGGTGCCACACAGGTGTACGGCGCCCAGGATGTTCGAGGTCTTCGCCGCGATGTCCGGCTGTACCCAAAATACCGAGCGGGAGTGCTCGGCGGCATCCCTCGGATCGGGTGAGGGGGTCGCGGCGTAGGCGAGACGTGCCGCGCAGGCGCGTCATCTTTGTTGGGGTTGAGGGAAAGAGCGACCGAGCGTTCGTGCGGTTTCTCGGTCTGCTGTGCGATCAGGAGAGCCTCCACGTGCACCTCGACGTCAAGCCTTGCAACGGCGGTGACTCGCTGAGCGTCGTTAGAGAGACTGCGCGTCGACTGAGGCGGCATCCCGAAAAGCGCGGAATAGCGACGCGCTTGGTGCTGCTGGACTTTGACCGCATGCAGGCGGATCTGGCTTCGGGCCGGGATGCGCTCCCGGAGGCTGAGAAACACGGGCTGGAAGCGGTGCTCTTCAATCCGAACCTTGAGGGGCTGATTGTGCGACTATACAAGGGATACGAGGGGCGTCGGATAACCGCGCGAGACGCGCAGAACCAATTGCGGAGACTCTGGCCGACATACTCAAAATCTTCGTTGACCGCCAATCAGCTGTGGCAGCGATTCTCCCTCGGTGACCTCAAGCGGGCAGCGGGACGCGACGACGAGCTGTTTAAGCTACTCTTGGCCTTGGGGCTCATTCGGCGGGCTTGATTCCTGCTCTTGAAGACCTCAATAGGAGCGCACCATGAACCCAACCCGCATTCTCGCCGTTGGCGCGGCGTTGCTGGCGGTCACCGCCGCGCTGCCCGACATCCCACGGACTCATCCCTCCACAGACCGGGTCGCCACGTTCGGCCAGTCCGCCGACCAGGTCACCATTCACCGCGACCCGTGGGGAGTCCCCCACATCATCGCCGACACAGAGGAAGCCGGCTTCTACGGTCTCGGGTACGCTCAGGCTGAAGATCAACTTGAGTTTATCTTGACGATGTTCCTGGCCGGGCGCGGCGAACTCGCGGCGGCTTTCGGGGAGGAACCGACCAGCGGTTTCGGCGGCCCGGCGGCGGCGAGCGCCATCCCCGGCGACATCCAGTCCCGCATGTGGCGGCACGTCGAGGAGGCACAGGCGGGGTGGGAGCGCCTCAGCCCCCAGCTGCAGGCCAACTACACCCACTACGTCGCGGGCATGGAAGCGTGGATGGCCGAACACCCGGACGACACGCCGGACTGGGCGCCCGACCTCGAGCCCTGGGACCCGGTGGTGCTCTCGCGCTTCGTGCTCTGGCCCGGCTACCAGGCGGGACAGGGCCTGCAGGACTGCGCGCGCGGCGGCGTCCAGCTCGCCGCCATCGACCGCGACGGCCTCGCCCGCGCCGACCAAAACGCATCCAACGAGTGGATCCTGGCTCCGTGGCGGACGCGTGCGGGTGCCATGATCGTGCTGAGCGACCCGCACGGTGGCATCGACGGCGCCTTCACCTACGAGTCACGCATGCACGCCGGCGATCTGCACGCGGCGGGCTACTCGCTCGGGCCCATGCTCATCCTCACGCACACTCGCGACGTGTCCTGGGGGATGACCACCGGTGCGCCCGACGTCGCCGACTGCTACGAGGTCGAAGTCGATCCCGCCGACTCGCTGCGCTACCAGTACGATGGCGAGTGGCGCCGGATGGAGACGCACGACGTCACCATCGAGGTGCGGGGCGGTGACCCGGTCACCCAGACCTTCGCGTATACCCGCCACAACGACGTCCTCTCGCCCGTCGTTGCGCGGCAGGACGGCAGGGCCTTCGTGGTGAGCACGTCCTACATGCACACCGCCGGCGACTTCGACCAGGAGGTCTACGAGATCAACCACGCCCGCAACATCGGCGACGTCAAACAGGCCATGCGGCGGCTCGGCATGTTCCCCCAGAACGTCATGTTCGGCGACCGCCACGGCGACTCGTGGTACATCCGCGCGGGCCGCACCCCGCAGCGCCCCGACGGCTACGACTGGAACCGTCCCGTCCCGGGCAACACGTCGGCCACGGCCTGGCTCGGGATCCACCCGGTCGAAGACCTCGTCCAGCTCGAGACCCCCGCCGCGGGCTACATGCAGAACAACAACATCGCGCCCGACGTGATGCTCGAGGACAGCCCGCTCACCGCCGACCGCTATCCGCCGTACATCTACAACGACACGCCGGGACGACGGAATTCGCGCGGCGTGCGCGCCGTCGACGTCCTATCGGGCGCGTGGGACTTCACCTTCGACGACGCCGTCGAACTTTCCCTCGACGAGATGTGGGTCGGCACCGCGGCCTGGCAGGACGCGCTCCGGCAGGCCCTCAATGCCGACCTCGACCGCGTCCAGGCCGCCGCGCCGCAGGTCCGTACCCTCGCCGCCCGGATCCTCGGCTTCGACGGCCACGCCCGCCAGGAGTCCCGCGCCGCGCACGCCTACCTCGTCTGGCGCGAACAGATCTTCTCGCTCCCCGACCTCGACGAAACGGCCCGCGCAGCCCTCACCGACCCGCTCTGGGAGAAGGGCGGCGTCCCCGCCGAACACCTCCCGCGCCTCCTCGACGCCCTCGACGGCACCGCCGCCTTCATGCTCGACACCTACGGCTCGATCGACCGCACCCTGGGCGACGTCTTCCGCATCGGCCGCGGCGGCCGCACCTGGCCCCTCGGCGGCCTCTCGATCATGCCGCCCGGCACGGCTGGGGTGGGATGCGCGCTCGACCTCAGCTGCATCTTCACCCTGCGCGCGATGAGCACCTTCAGCCCACCCGACTCGCTGGGCCTGCGCCATGTCCAGATCGGCTCGCGCCTCCTGCGCCTTGTGCAGTTCACCGACCCCATCCGGTCGTTCACGCTCCACAACTTCGGCCAGAGCGAGAACCCCGATTCGCCGCACTATGTGGATCAGGCCCAGCTTACCAGCGAGCGGCGCCTCAAGCCGACCTACTTCGACACAGCGGAGCTCATGAACCATGTGGTCTCGACCAAAGTTCTCGACATCAGCGTGCCCTGAGGCAGGCGCCCCGCGAGGCGCACCCACCGTATCCCTGGCGGGAACGGCAGCCGCGCTCCTCACCGCCGCCCTCCTCATCTCCCCCACCTCGGCCCACGCCCAGAGCGTCACCGAGTGGGACGCCACGCTGGCCCGGGGCACACCCCGCGAGATCGACTTCACCACCCAGCAGGGCACGTGGATGTCCCTCGACATCAGCCCCGACGGTCGCTGGATCGTCTTCGACCTCCTCGGCCACATCTACCGGATCCCGGCCGCGGGCGGCGACGCCGAATCTCTCACGCAGAACAGCGGCATCGCGGTCAACTACCACCCGAGCTACTCGCCCGACGGCGCCCGCATCGCCTTCGTCTCCGACCGCGGCGGACAGGACAACCTCTGGGTGATGGACGCCGACGGCGCCAACCCGCGAGCCATCCACCTCGACGTCAACTACCGTCTGCAGGAGCCCGAGTGGACCCCCGACGGCCGCCAGATCGCGGTCACCCGCAAGCTCAAGGGGCCGGTCGGCTTCTACCGCACCACCGACGTGATCTCCGTCTTACCCGCCGAGGGCGGCCCGCCGACCGACCTCGTCATTCTCGGCGCGTCGGGCGCCACCGCCCCGGCCCGCTCCGGCTTCTGGGATGGCGCCGACCGCGCGCAGAACCCGTCGTTCACCGCCGACGGCCGCACCCTCTTCTTCGGCTCCGCGATCTTCACCGGCGAGGAGCGCCGCATCCGCCGCCTGGACCTCGCCACCGGCACCATCGACGACATCACCGAGAGCACCGGCCGCTACCTCCACTGCTGCGGCCGTCCCGCCTACCCGCTGCGCCTGGGCGAGGTCGGCGCCGAGGTCTCGCCCGACGGCCGCTGGCTCACCTTCGCGCGCAAGCTCCCGGGCGGCGTCACCTCGTACCGCGGCCACGAGTACATGGGGCGCACCGCGCTCTGGATCCGCGACCTCGAGACCGGCGACGAGCGCATCCTGATGGACCCGATCACGCCCGCCGCCACCGATCATCACCCGAGCTGGAACATCGGCGTACTGCCGGGCTACAGCTGGGCCCCCGACGGCCGCTCGCTCGTGATCACCCAGGGCGGCCGCATCCGCCGCGTCCACGTCGAGTCCGGCGACGTCGAGACGATCCCCTTCCGCGCCCGCGTCCAGCGAACCATCTCCGAAATGGCGCGTGCCTCGCGCCGGATCGCCGACGACGACTTCGCGGTCCGTTTCGCCCGCACGCCCGTGACCTCGCCCGACGGCACCCGTGTCGTGTTCGAGGCCGGTGGTTGGCTGTGGATTGATGAGGGCGGCGAAGGCAGTCCCCGCCGCCTCACCGACGCCACCGGCTACCTCCTGGACACTCCGCATCCTGCCGATCAGCCCCTCGAGACCGGCCCGGCCTGGTCCCACGACGGACGGTGGGTCGCCTACACATCCTGGGACGACGTGCACGGCGGCCACGTCTGGAAGGTCCCCGCGCAGGGCGGCGCCCCCACGCGCCTCACCACCACCCCCGGCCGCTACGCCCGGCTCGCCTGGCGCCCCGACAACGGCGCGCTGGTCGTCAACCGCTGGGACCCCGCGCTCACCTGGGTCACCTTCGGCGCGGGCGGCTGGCAGCTCGTCGAGATCCCGGCCGGCGGCGGCGACGCGCGCGCACTCACCCCTACCGGCCCCCAGCGCGACATCGCGGTCGGCGACGACGACCGCCTCTACTTCGCCGGCGCCGACGGCGGCGCACCCGCAATCCTCTCACTGGCCCCCGACGGCGGCGACCAGCGCGCCCACCTGCGGCTCCCCCCCGGCACCGAGCAAGCTGCGCTGTCTCCGGACGGCCGCCACGTCGCCTTCCGGCACCTCCAGTCCATGCACGTCGCCCCGGCCCCACCCGGCCTGACCGCGTCCGGCCCGCTCACCATCGATCCCGCCGCGCCCGGTGTGGTGCGGCTGCACGAAGGCGGCATCTACCCCCACTGGCGCGACGACCGCACGCTGGAATACGCCACCGCCGCCCGCCACGCCACCGTGACCATCGACGGCGGCGAGGTGTCCTCCAGCGTCCGCGACCTCGGCCTCCGCATCCCCCGGCCCCGCCCCACCGGCACCCTCGCGCTGGAGGGCGCCCGCATCGTGACCATGGCGGCTTCGGCGGCCGCCTCTTCCGGCCCGGCCCCTGCCGCCCCCTCCCTCGCCGACGTCATCGAGCGCGGCACGATCGTCATCGAAGGCAGCCGCATCGCCTGCGTCGGCGACTGCGACACCACGGGCGCGGACCGCGTGGTCGATGTCTCCGGCAAGACCATCATCCCCGGCCTCCTCGACGTGCACGCCCACCACCTGACCTTCGCCGGCAGCACCTTCATCCCGCCCCAGCGCCGCCACGAGTCCGCGCGCTACCTCGTCTACGGCGTCACGACCACCCACGATCCCTCCGCACAGCCCGACCCTTCGTTCGTGATCGCGGAGATGCACGAGGCCGGCCGCGTGATCGGCCCGCGCACCTACTCCACCGGCCAGACCCTGGTCTGCCCGCCGCACGGCCCCGTGCGCGAGATCCGGTCGTACGATGACGCACGCAACCACGTCAACCGCCTCGCCGACCAGGGCGCCCTGTCGCTCAAGGACTACAAGCAGTGCACCCGCGTCCAGCGCCAGATGCTCGCGCAGGCGTCCCGTGAGCGCGGCGTCACCCTGACGGCCGAGAACGGCGATTTCCTCTACCTGATGGGTCTCGTCATGGGCGGCCACACGGGCTGGGAGCACCCCATCCAGAACGTGCCCACCTACGGCGACGTGACGACGTTCATGGGACTGGCCGGCGCAACCTACTCGCCGCAGATCACCCTGACCGACTACCCGAAGGGCGTCGCGCTCGAGTTCTGGCTCGGCGAGCACGACCTGTGGCTCGACCCGCTGCAGCTCAAATGGTCACCGTGGCAGGAGATCGCGGTGCGGCGCAGCTTCGTGAAGAAGCCGGCCCGCGAGTTCATCTTCCCGCTCGTCGCGGAAGGCGCCGCCGACATCGCCCGCGCGGGCGGCCACGTCGCGGTCGGCGCACACGGCGAGGTCGACGGCCTCGGCGCGCACTGGGAGATGTGGGCGCTCGGCGAGGCCATGACCCCGTTGGAGGCCCTGAAGACCGGCACCATCAGCGCCGCCCGCTTCATCGGGCTGGAGCAGGACATCGGCTCGATCGAAGTCGGCAAGCTCGCCGACCTGGCCATCCTCGACAACAACCCGCTCGAGGACATCCGCCTGTCGTCCGAAGTCAGCTTGGTACTCGTCGGCGGCAACCTCTTCGACGCCCGCACGCTGCGGCAGACCTGGCCGATCGAGCGCGACTACGGGCCCCGCCCGTGGACGAACGACGACATCACGCGGACCGATGTGCGCGCGGACGACTACTGGGACCGGCGGCGTTAGCTTCCCGCGCCCGCGTCTGCAAAGCCGTTGCCGCCGGACGCCGCGAACTCCGCAAAGTCGACACGCAGATCGGTAACGAGCGCCTCGATCCTGTCGTCCGCGAGCTGGTTCTCCTTGCGCATTTCCGCCAGCAGTTCGAGGGTCCTGATCTCCGAGTCCTTGATCGCCGTCGTCACGGCGAGTTCGACCTCCGACACCTTGAGTTCGACTTCGGATATTCTGAGCGCGGTGTCCGAGACGGAACGCTCAAAGACCCATGTGGCCGACACGGCCGCAACGACGATCGCGATGATCGTGGCGCCGGCCGCGGCCAGCATCTCCCAGAGCCTGGGCGGTTCAGACAGTCGCTTCACTTCGTTCATACCGGTCTCCGAGGCTTGGGCAAACGGTAGGCAGGATGGGACAAGGCCGTCAAGGATAATGCAGCAGACGCACGGGACCCATCATCAAGTCATTCCAACCGGGTCACCAGCGGTAACCCTAACGTAACGTCGGATTCATGGCAGGGTAAATCCCGGCAGGAAATCGTCTAAAGTCATACAGGACTGCACGATCTGCGCTTCCTGCCGTTGGACTGGACCCTGCCAGACCGTACCGCAAAAGCGGGAAAACCGGACCTGGATGGCGGGACTCCCAGCCGCTCCCGCTGGGTCTTCGGCACAGGTTCTGGAAGCCCACTTCCCGCCCTCGTCCGGGCACACGGAATCTCTGCGGACATGGGCGTCGGGCGGATGGGTATCTTGAGGTCGGTCCGCGCGACCGGCTCGCGACGACCCCGTCGGTGAGCTTGAATTGCGGCAGGAGCCAACCACGCAGCAGAACCTTCCCTGGGCCTACTCCGGGGGAGGCGAGAGGCGATCGACCAAATCGCTCATCCAGCGTCCCACCAAATCCTTGCATCCAAGCCCGAATGCGAGGGCCAGACCGAAGCTGAGGGCTCCAAGGATGATCAGGAAGGCGTCGCCCACGAACTGGATCTGGACCTGTTGCAGGGCCACGACCACGGAGAAGATGATGACGATGGCCTGGGCGAACTGCCCGAGCACCGCGGCTTGGGCGATGCCGGCGTTGCTGGCTATGGTGCGGACCGTTGCCGCCAGAAAACCGGCAGCCAGGATCCCGAGAATCAGAACCACGATTGCCGTGACGATGGTGGGCAGGAAGCCAACGAGCCGTTGAAGCAGTTCCGCCGTGGCGGTGAGTTGGAGGGCGTTCAGGGCTGCCACCAGGACCACGAGCATGACGATCCAGTATGCCATTGCTCCCACCAACTGGGAGAAAGTGCGCTCGATGCCTCCTCTGGCCAGCATCTCCGCGAACTGGATTCTCTCCGCCAGGCTGTCTGCCTTCACTGCCGTAAGCAGCCGGACGAGCACCGTTTGGATCACCTTCGCGGCGATCCAGCCACCGACCAGTATCGCCAACACGGCCAGCAAGTTGGGCAGGAAGCCGACCAACTGACCAAAGAAGACGCGGATCGGGTCGAGCAGTATCGCGTTCCAGTCCATTTCCATCTTGAGCTACCTCCGTCATCGAACATGTCGGGCTGCCGGTCAAGCAGCCGCGTCGTGACCGTCGGCCCGACACATCCATGACCCGTTCATCGGGGTCGCTCCAGCGGCTACGGCGTGCTGTCATCCGGGTGTGGGCAAGATACGGGGGTTGGAGTCCAAGCCGCCAGCGGCACATCAATGGCAGTGTTGCCGCTCGGGCACTAAGTTGCCGGGCCTACTGGCGTCCGGGTGCCTTGAGGTCATCGGCCTTGGGGGCCTCGGGACCAGCATAAGGAGGGTGCAGATGGACACTGGGGGTGACCGGTGATTGCATCGCGCGACGATCAGGAGGGCTACAGAGAGCCACGGGGGGTGGCCTCCCGCCCCCGAACGGAGTCGGGCCGGGCCAAGGCCCGATTGGTGCCGGAAACGGCGCGTGGCCAGCGAGACGACCACGGGTCTCCATGGCGCGGACAACCTCGCGTTCTCAGAAGTCATCCGTGAACGCGCCGAGAAGCGCGTCGGCCGGGGGCAAGTCGGCCCACGGCGTGGCTGCGGGCGGCACATCCGGCGTCGGCGGCGACTCTTCCGAGGCCGGTCACGGCTTCGGCACGGCGCCCGTCTTCCTGGCGTCGATCAGCACGATCCTCGGAGCCATCCTCTTCCTCAGGTTCGGCTATGCCGTCGGACACGTCGGCCTCTGGGGCACGATGATGATCATCGTCATCGGCCATATGGTGACGATTCCCACCGTGCTGGCCGTCTCCGAGATCGCGACCAACCGGCGTGTCGCCGGGGGCGGGGCATATTTCATCATCAGCCGCTCCTTCGGCACCACGATCGGCGGCTCCATCGGGATCGCGCTGTACCTGTCCCAGGCGATCTCGGTCGCCTTCTACCTTGTGGCGTTTGCGGAGGCGTTTCAGCCGATTCTGGAGTGGTTCGGCGGAAGATTCGGGGTCGTCCCCAGTCTTCAATGGGTGAGTGTTCCAGGCCTGGCCGCGCTGGTTACCCTCATGCTGACCAAGGGTGCGGACCAGGGTGTGCGCGTGCTGTGGATTGTATGCGGCATTCTGGCGGCGGTTATCGGGGCGTTCCTGCTGGGATCTGGGCCGGAGGAGATTCGTCCCGAAGGACTCAACTTGACGTCGACGATTGCCAACCCCGATGGCTTCGGCATCGTCTTCGCCACCTGCTTCCCCGCCTTCACGGGAATGATCGCGGGCCTTGGACTGTCGGGTGACCTCAAGAACCCCATGCGGTCGATCCCGCTGGGAACGATCGGGGCGACGCTGGCCGGAATGGCCGTCTACGCGCTGGTCGCGATCAAGCTCGCGCAGAGCGCCACGCCGGACGCCTTGGCGGAAGACCAGTTCGTCATGGCCCGCATCGCGCTCTGGGGGCCTTCCATCTATATCGGGCTTGCGGCGGCTGCGTTTTCCTCCGCGCTGGGTTCCGTCATGGTGGCCCCGCGCACGCTTCAGGCGCTGGCCCGCGACCGCGTCTTCCCGGGCGCAAAGGTCAACACCCTGCTGGCTTCGGGACGGGGCGAGGCGGGCGAACCCATCAACGCCACGTACGTGTCGGTTGCATTGGCCGCCGTGTTTGTCGCGCTTGGGGACATCGACTTCATCGCGCAGATCCTGAGCATGTTCTTCATGGTGACGTACGGCACCCTCTGTTCCGTGTCATTCCTGGAGTACTTCGCGGGCAACCCGTCGTACCGCCCGACCTTCCGCTCGCGGTGGTACATATCGCTCGTCGGCGCGGTCATGTGCGTGCTCATGATGATCCAGATGAGCGCCGTGTATGCGTTGCTGGCCATGGCGATCATGCTCGTCATCTACGTGGGCCTACGGCGCTCGCGGCGGGGGGAACGGGATCTGGCCGCGATTCTCCAGGGAGCGATGTTCCAGTTGGTCCGCAGGCTTCAGATCATGCTCCAGAAGAACCAGAGCGCGCAGCAGGACGGCGGGTGGCGCCCGTCGTTCGTGGCGCTCACTCAGTTCGGCGACCGCCGCGTTGCCCAGTTCGACCTGCTGCGCTGGATCTCCCATCGCCACGGTTTCGGCCACTTCGTCCAACACATGAAGGGTGACTATTCCCTGGAGACGGAGCTCCAGGCCCGCGCCCAACTCAGCAAGCTGGTGAAACGCTCCGACCTCAGCCGGGCGGGGACCTTCGTCGACACGCTGATCGCGCCTTCGTTCGAGAACGCGGTCACGCAGGCGCTCCAGTACCCCGGCATTTCGGGCCTGCCCAACAACAGCATTCTGCTGGAGTTCGACCAGGATCATCCCGAGGAGATCCCGCGGCTGGAGCGCGCCATGCGTCTCGCGGCATCGTCAAGGTTCAACGCGGTCGTCCTGCGCTCCACCACCTTCCGCTTCGGCTACCGCTCGTCAATCCATGTCTGGCTGACGCCGGAGACTCTGCCGAACGCGGCCATGATGCTGATGCTGGCCTACATCATCGTCGGGCACCCCGAATGGAGAACCGCCGAGATCCGCGTCTTCGCCTGCATCGGCACGGACGGCGACGAGCGCGAGGCGGACCAACTGTCCGCTCTTGTCGACCAGGGGCGACTCCCGATCGGGAGAAAGAACGTCGAGATGCTGCCCGTCGAGTCCCAGGCCAGGATCGAGACCGAAGTGGAGCATCGGTCATCCGACGCGGATCTGGTGATCGCGGGAATCTCGGCCGATCAGATGAAGGAAGGAAGCCTGACCGAGGTTCTCCAGAGCCACCGGGCGGCGAACGACATCCTGTTCGTGCACGCGGTGGAAGAGATTGTGATCGACTGACGGGATGAACCGCCGACATCCGGGTGTTCCTGGCCCGGGCGGGTCGGCAGAAAGAGACCGAGATGGAGAGACTTCAGCGTGCCCTTGGGGTCCTGGCGGACATGCCGGACTGGGCGATGTTCCTCGCCATGCTCCTGCTTGGAATCGGGGTAGGGTGGCTATGCGAAAGGCTACTGGTCCGCTGGACCCGACGTGTGCAGCAAGAGCCCTTCGCAGGCTGGGGCAACGCGCTGCTGGGTGCGATCCATCGCATGCCGATCATTTGGTTCGCGGCAGCCGGCGCCTATCTGGGCGTGACGCTGGCCGGAGTCGTGGGGCCGGCGCTCGATCTGGTCGGCACCGCGGTGAGTGTGACCGTCATCGTCACGCTGATCATCGTCGCAATGCGACTCGCCACAGCGGGGATCAGCGGGTTCGCCAAGCGAGCCTCTGGGGCCGAGAAATCCACGACGCTGGTGCAGAACGTCGTCCGGCTGCTTCTGCTGATCCTCGGGGCCGCCCTCGTCCTGCAGAATCTGGGGATCGACATCACGACCCTGGTGACCGCGCTCGGGATCTCGGGACTCGCCGTCGCGCTGGCCCTGCAGGACACGCTCGGCAACCTGTTCGCCGGGATGCAGATCATCATGTCCCGCCAGATCAGAACCGGCGACTACGTCGCCTTGTCCACCGGCGAGGAGGGAGCGGTCACCGACATACAGGCCAGGAACACGACGATACGGACGTTTCCGGAGCGCAACCGCGTCCTGGTGCCCAACTCCATACTGGCATCGACCGTGGTGACCAACTACAGCCTGCCCGAGAAGCGGCTCTTCATCACGCTACCGATCGGCGTTTCCTACGACTCGGATCTCGAGAAGGTGGAGGCCGTCACCCTTGACGTCGCCAACGAGGTTCTGAGCGAGGTCGAAGGCGGGCTGACGGACGAAGAGCCATTCGTGCGTTTCGAGGAGTTCTCCGACTTCAGCATCAACTTCCTCCTGCGCGTGCACGTACGCGAGTTCACGGACCAGTTTCTGGTTCGTCACGCACTGGTGAAACGGCTTCACGAGCGCTACGGGGCCGAGGGAATCGAAATCCCCTTCCCCATTCGGACGGTCTACATGCGGGAGCCAGCCGGGAGAACGGAGTGAGGCGGCAACTCCCGGAGGCTTTTCCCGCGCCGTCGAGTCCGGTCATGTTGGACACCCCAAACCACGTAATCAATCCCAATCTAGGAGGACTCAACTCGTGTTTAAGCGAATACTGTTGATCGGAGCCTTGGCGGCCCTCTCTGCTGGTTGTTCGCTCGTGCTGGTTGACGGCCCGCCCGACTTCCTCCCGGCCAACGATCCGGTGCCTCCCGGGTCGTGCACGGTCGACAGGACCATTCCGCTGATTGACGCGGTTGGGGCCGCTGGGGGCTTGGTGACCGCACTCACGAATTCCGATGGGGATGCTGTAAGGATCGGTGCCGTGGTTGGTGCGGCATTGGGTTTTTCCTCGTACCGCGGCTTCAGCAGGGTCGGCCGATGCCGGGAGAGAATGACGATCGCGCCAGACAGCGCCTCGGTTGGGCAGGCACCGTTTTCGCCCTTCAAGGCTTCCGCCGTGACGATTCCAAGGGAGCAGATTGATGGCTGGCCCCGCGTCCCCGGCATCGAGGCTCCGCCACTACCGGTGGTCCCAGCGACCGCTCCTTACCGGCGTCTCCGGATTCCAGAATCCGCTGCCGCACCCACGCCGCTCCAAGCCAGACGGACCGGCGGGTGACAGCCTGTCATTTGAACACGCGCTTGAATTCGTCGCGTTGAGAGGCGGTACCGACAAAGAGGACGCGTTCTCCCCTGCGGAGTTCGCGCTCCGGCCGCGGGTGGGGGTCAACCACTCCGTCGCATTCGATGGCGAGCACGGCGAGGCCCGTGCGCGCAAGGATTCGGCTGCGTAGGAGCGCCCTGCCCTCCAGCGAGCGGGGCACTTCGGCAATGAACAGGTCAAGGCCCTCCCCAAGGATCATCGGCTCGGTTCCTCTCACAGCCGCCAGAACGGACTGGATCTTGATCTGGGAGTCGCTGACCGCGAAATCGGCACCGGCCCTGTGGATGGCCTCGACGTTGGCGGGGTGGGTAATCCGGCTGACGATGATCGCGTCTGGATTCAGCTTCCGACAGTACACGGCGAGAAAGATGTTCGTTGCGTCGTCGTGGGTGGTCAGGACCAGGGAAGCCGCGGTCCTGATCCCCGCCTGCCTGACCAATCGGTCATCTGTCATTTCTCCGATCAGTACGTCATCGGTAACCCTCTCGATGCTCTCGCGTAGCTTCGGATCGCGTTCCACGATCCGAACCGATGCCCCACGTTCGTCGAGTGCCCGTGCCACCTGGCACCCCACGGGACCTCCCCCGACAACAAGCACACGACCCCCGCCGGCAACGCTTCCGCCCAAATACTTATCGAGAGCCGCCACTTGGGTAGAGCTTCCCACCGCAAGCCCGATGCAATCCCCCCGCAGCCGCGTTCCCGGCAACCCCGGCTCCAGGTGTCCCCGTTTGGCCAGGGCGAACACGGTCACACCAGTATGTGTCCGCACACCCGCGTCCCTCAGGGTCAACCCGGCAAGTCGGGTGTTGCGAATGGGAAACTCGGCGATCACGATCTCCTCATAGCGACCGACCGTCAGCGCCCGCACCGATCCGACTGGCACCCGGTTGGCCAACTGGTTGCCCAGCCGCCGGGTGGTCAACACGATCTGGTTGGCCCCCGCCAGCCTCAGCACGGCCTCGCTCTCGGGTTTCACGGCGGTGGCCACGATGGGAACCCGCTCGGATACCTCGCGCGCCGTGAGCACGATGTTGCTGTTGATCACATCCGGTGCATTGGCCAGCAGAAGGCTCGCGCGTTCGAAGGCGCAGTCCTCGTAGGTGGTCCGCAGCCCCGGGTCCCCACGCACCACGGGCAGCTTGTCCGCATGCATCGAGGCGGCTCGCACGGGATCGGACTCGATCACCACGCTCTCGATTCCGGCGTGGGCGAGTCTCTCGATGAGCTCAGCCGTGACATCGTCGTGGGTGCTGATGATGGCGTGTCCGCTGAGGTGATCGGGCACGCGCGTGCTGACCCGCGTCTTCAACTGCGCTTCCAGCCAAGGCGCGTAGAAGAAGCGGATAAAGGCGAAAGGCAGCACGATGAGCAGCAGGATCACGCCGGTAATCAGCACCACCATGCTGAAGACCTGACCGAGGATCGACCGGAAGACGATGTCGCCGTATCCCAGCGTGCTCATCGTCGTCAGCGTCCAGTAGACGCCCCTGAACCAGTCGTATTGCTGGCCTTCGTGGGCCATCAGCACATGGAAGATCAACGAAAAGAGCGCGACGACGAGAGCCAGCAGAACCCCGAAGCGCAGCAGCGTGAGGGGCTTCAGTTCGGAATGATCCCGATGACTCCTGATGAGGTTGGCAATCGCGCCGATGGTACCCTTCATCGCGTCACATCGTCCGCCGCTTCGAGTCCTCCTCGAAGCCGGTCGCCCTCCCGGCCCTGATGGATGTACAGTTCCCGCTTGGGATACGGAATCTCCACCCCGGCCTTACGGAACTTGGCCATCGCCTTCCCGGTGATCTCGTCCGCGATGCTGCGCCGGTTCCGCGCCTCGTGGATCCACACGCGCAGCTGGAGGTTGACCTCGGACGGCCCAAAGCCCCGCACGATGACGACGGGCGCGGGATCGAGCTTCACGCCCCGGACCTCGCCCGCGGCCTCGACAAGTAGCGCCTTGGCACGCTCGATGTCCGACTCGTACGCGCACGAGAAGGGAATGCGCAACCGGATGTCCTCGCCCGAAATCGTATAGTTGACGATGTCGCGCCGCATGATCTCATTGTTGGGCACCACCACAACCAGATTGTCGGGATTGCGGATCTGGGTCGCCCGCAGGCCGATCTCGACCACGTCGCCCCAGGTGCCCGTCTCCAGGGGCGCGCTCCACAACTCGATCCGGTCGCCCACCCGAAACGGACGGTCCACGATCAGGAGCAACCCGGCGATCAGGTTCGAAAGGGTGTCCCTCGCGGCCAGCGACAGTGCCAGACCAGCCACCCCGGCGCTCGCGAGAAGGGGTGCGATCGGGAGCCCGAGATGGGCCATGGCCAGAAGTACGCCAAGCGCGATGACCGTGAACCGCACCAACCGGTTGACCATCGGCAGCGCCGTCTCCTCCAGGACCGTGTCCGCGCGGGAGATCGTGCGTGACTCAAGGCCATGCAGCAGGTGAACAACGAAACGGCTCAGCGGCACGAAGACCGCCGCAATCCAGACGCCCCACACCCAGTCGCGGGGCTGACTCGCGTAGGGCACCTCAATGCCTTCCGCGTTCACCGCGCTGAGTGGCGCTATCCACAGGCCCATCAGCCGCCACGCCACCCAGGCCACCACCGTGAGCCGGAGTCCCTGACGGATCGCCCGCACCAGTTCGTCATCGAGACGGGTTGCGGTCCTGGCGGCGAAACGCGCATGGATCAGACGAAGGAGTGAGCTGCCCAGAACGTATCCGAGCAGAGCCAACACGATGATCCCCACGCTGGGCACGACGAGGGGTGCCGCATGAGAAACGGCACGGTCCCACCAAGCCGCCACATCGGCCCAACTGAAATCGATTCCGAGAAGCTCCATAGCCGCACGGCCTCCGCGATTCACGGCGGTTCGTTGATCCGAGACACTCAAAGTTACGTTCCGGAACCGTGGGAATCACGCCTCTTTCCGGTGTCATTCTGAGCGCCGTCAATGGTCATCGCTCGAACCCTCCCCCGCCACGCTCGGGGCCTCTGGGCCGACGAGGCCGGGGAATGGGGGTGACGATGCCCGGGCCGCTCTCCCGCTCCCCCGTCTCTTGGCGCTCCCTCATCCCCTCCCGCACTGCCCATGCGCTCCGCTCCGCGTCCACCAGCCTACTTCGATAGAACTTGCTCCAACCGCGCTCGATCTCCCGGGCGCGTTCGCCGTGTGCCTTGCCCAACTCGGCCCGCTCGTCCCTGTGATCCCGGTCGAGATCCTCGCGCCAGCCCTCGACCAGATCCTCCCGGCCCCGAATCGCCCCGGCCAGTTCCCTTAGCGAGCGATCGAGCCGCCAGATCCGGAGCCGCCCGAGCACGGTGCGGCTCTCCCGGTCGAGCGTCTGCCGCATCTCCTCCTGCCGCTTGTGCAGTTCGGCCCATTCCTTCCGCGCCCGGGTCTCAAGGTGCCGGAAGCTCGACTGGCGCCCATCCGCGACCGTCTCCCAAGCCTCCGCTTCGCCATGCCGCCATGCCGCCACGTCGATTTGATCCTCGCGGCGCGGCTTCCTCGTCCGCCGCGCCCGCCCGGGCTGCATCCCCTCGCGCCGGACGCGCGCCCAGTGGCGCGGCCGGTTTGACGGACCTCGAACCACCTCCTGGCCTGCCCGCCGCCGCTCGTTGTTCTCGACCCGCCTCTCGCACCGGATCCGGCCCTGCTCCCGCTCGTAGCCCTCGGCCCAGCGCGACAGCCGGAGCTTGCTGTTGCCCAGCGTCGCCGCCTTCCCGGTCTCCGGATCGACCCGGTTGGCGATGACGTGGACGTGCGGGTGCCGGGTGTCGTCGTGCGCGACGATCAGCGCCTCGTGGCCCTCCAGCCCCAGCGCCTCCAGACTCCGGTCCACCGCCCGGCTCATCTCCCGCCTGTCGGGCGTCTCGTCCTGAGCCCAGCTGAGCGAGTAGTGCAGGACCGGCTTCGCCAGCTTCCGGCCCCCTGGCGCACCGCCCGCCAGCCGCTTGAGGTCGGGGGCCGCCCTCGCCGTCGCGGCCATCAGCCGCGCGGCCCGCTCCGGCCGGAACGTCGCGAGGTTGCGGGTGTCGGCCCACCCGACCCGCTCCGATGTCCTCGGACGGCGGTCGTCCGGCTCCGGGGCGTCGTGCAGGCAGTACGCCGCGACCCCGGCGAACGACCGCCCCAGCCCGTTGATCTTCGGGATCAACGGTCCAGCGCCTCGCCGCTCAGCAGGCCAGCCGCGAGTTCGCCCACCCGCTCGACCACCTCCAGCGTCCCGGCTGGGGCCGAGGCCCCGGAGTTCAGGGCGCGGGCGATCTGGTTGAGGTTGACGCCGATCCGGTGGAGTTCGACCCGCTCCGCCGCGCCGAGGCGGAGAACGGCCGCCTCGCGGACCGGCTGCCCGAGCGCCCTGCGGCGCATGTAGCCGCCCCTCGTCATGCGGGCCGCTCCGGCCCGCTCGGTGATCTCCGCGGCTTCCGCGGTGGTGACGCGCACGCCGATCGTGCGGCTCCTGCGCTCGGCCTCGGGCTTCCGGGGACGGGCCATGTCGGGCGGCCTCCTTTGGTGGCGCGCGGAAGTGTCGTTCGGGGGTCCGGGGGCATCCCCCGGCCAGAGGTTTTCGTGCAGCGAAAACACATCCGGCTCCTCCACAAACCGCAGAAACAAGCGCCCCCGTGGCGCGCCCGCGCCAGAAGCCGCCCGGGCCGCCGACTCTGGACGACGGGCGAACCCTGCGCGAGGTTTCAAACGCGCAGATCGTGCAGTCCATCGAATCGGGAGGAATCGAACGATGGCACGCACGAAACGAAGTCGGCGCTCGTACGGCGCCGGCGAGTGGGGCCGGAACAGGGTCCGGGTGTTCCCTGACCCGAAACCGGCCTGTTCCAGGTGGAGTGGCGAGAGAACGGGCGCAGGCTCACCCGGTCGCTCGGTCACCGCGAGTGGGTGAGGGCGAAGAAGCAGGCGGATGAATTCGCCGCCGGTTTCGTTGGCCCGGACCTGAACGGCAAAGCGGAAGCCGAGCCCGAGCCACTCACGCTGAGGACGCTTCTTGAAATGTACGGTGAGGAGGTGACGCCCACGAAGGCGGAGTCCTCTCAGCGGTCCGACCGGGCCGCGACGAGGAGGTTCCTCCAGTTCTTCGGGCCGGGCCGCAGTCCCGCGACGCTATCGCAGCGGGACTGGGACCGATTCATACGGGCGCGGCGCGCGGGCAGGGTCGGCGCAAGCGGCAGGCCGGTGACCGACCGGACCATCGAGCACGACCTGAAGTTCCTGATCGCCGTGCTCAACTGGGCTGCCAAGTCCAGGGACGAGCGGGGCAAGCTCCTGCTCGCTTCGAATCCCCTGAGGGGTCTCAGGACGCCCACGGAGAAGAACCCCACGCGGGTGGTGTTGTCGGAGGACGAGTACCAAGCTCTTCTCGGGGTGTCCCGGCGGGTCGATTGGCGCTTCCGCGTCGCGCTCGTGCTCGCGCACGAGACCGGACACCGAATCGGGGCCATCCGTCAGCTCCGGTGGGCGGACATTGACACCAAATCTGGTATCTGTCGGTATCACTTGTCCTTACGGGATGTCGTGGTCGATTTCCCGCCGTTTGATTCCCGCCAAGTGAAATTCTAGCCGCTCGCCCCGCGGCGGGCTTCCAGAGCCGTCCGAAGCTGTACCTCGTCGGGCCTCTGGTAGCAGTTGAGCACCGTCTTGGCGTTCCGCCAGCCGCCAAGCTCGCAGAGCACCTTGAGCGGCTGGTCCATGAGATCGCTCGCAAACTTGCGCCTCAGCGAGTGCCAACCCCTCCGGTGCTTCCGCTCGATCCCCGCGAGTCGCTCGGCCCAGCACCACCAGACGCGCGGCTGCGACGGGCTCACGGACTTCAAGGGATGCTTCGCCGACGGCAGCACCGGCGCGTCCGCGATCCCGGGGCTCCTCCTCCACGCCTGCCTGAGCACGGCGAGCGCCTTTGCGGACAACGGCGTCCGGTGCTCGTATCCCGTCTTCTCGTGCTCGCTGCGCCACCTGATGGTCTCGCGGTCGAGGTCGATATCGCGCCACCTGAGGTGCCGGATGGCTCCGATTCGGTGCCCGGTTTCGTGCGCTAGGACGAGCGCGACGTGAAACCGCCACCCGACCCGCCGGGACACCTTCAGAAGCGCCCGGTATTCCTCGTTTGTAACGACGACGCGAACCGGGTTCTTCTCGACGGGCTTCCTGAGACCCTTGAGCGGATTCCTGTCGAGGAGCAGGCGGCCGTGCTCGTCCCGCGACCTCGCGGCCCAGTTGAGCACCGCCATCAGGAAGGTGAGGTCCCCGTTGATGGTCTGGTCGGACACGGGCTGGCCGCTCGGACCGATTCTGCCCGCTCGCCGCGCCCGGATGAACCGATCCCAGTCCCTCTGCGACAGCGTCCCGGGTCCTCGGTTCGGACCAAGGAAGTCGAGGAACATCGCCGTCGCCGCCCGGTCGTGCATGCGGGACGTATACGCCTTGGTAGGCGTCACCTCCTCACCGTAGATTTCAAAAAGCCGTTCCAGGGTTAGCGGCTCGGGCTCGGCTTCCGCCTTGCCGGCGGGCTCGTGGACCGCCAAGCCGGCGGCGACCTCATCCGCCTGCCTCTTGGCCCTGGCCCAATCGCGGTGCTTCAGCGATCTCGTGAGCCTGCGCCCATTCTCGCGCCACTCGATCTGGTAGATGCCGGTCTTCGGATCAGGGAAGACCCTCACCCGGTTCCGGCCCCATTCACCGGCGCCGTAGGAGCGCCGACTT
>JAJDTB010000073.1 GCA_022827345.1 Gemmatimonadota bacterium
GAGCACCGGCAGGAGCCGGTCGCACGGGTTGTCCGTTCTGAAGTCCATGGCGATAGCCCATTCCAGCACGGCCCCGATGCGCCGGCGGACGGCACGGGCGACCTTCGGCGTTGTGTGCCAGATGGGGGACAGCGTCTCCAGTACGTCGCCGCTCGTGATCTCCGAGACCGGCAGGTTGCCGAGGCGCGGGAAGGCGTACATTTCCAGCTTGCGAGTCCAGAGCCTCGCGGTCTTCGGGCTGCGCCACCCGGCGCGCTTCTGCTCGATGACGCGCCCGGCGGCCTCGGCGAAGGTCGGAACGCCGAGGGACCGGCGCTTCTCGGCCAGCGGATCTCCGCCCGCGCGGGCCAGCTTCCGGTTCGCCAGCGCCTGCTCGCGCGCCTCGGCCAGCGAGACGAGGACGACGCTGCCGAGGCCGATCTCGCGTTTGCGGCCCCGCACGACGAGCCGCTGGATCCAACTGCGGGTTCCGGTCTTCTTGACGTAGAGGTAGAGGCCGTTCCCGTCGCAGTGTCTTCCGGGCGGAGCCGAGCGCACGAAGGCGGCGGACAGCCGATTGTGGGGATGGCGGCCCTTCGGCTTGCCTCGTCGGTGCCGGGTGCGGGAAGTGGTAACATTATTCATTCCCTAATCGTAGGCGGGATGGCAGTGGATCGCAAGGGGCGTAGCCGGTCGAAGGGAGTAGGCGACACAGTGCCTAACGTGTTGATAAGCAGGATGTTACGGAACTCTATGGACACCCTTGGACGACACTAGATTTCAACTGTCCGCCTCAATGGCCGGATGGGACTATCGGCTGTCGTCTGGACCGAACCGGGAACAAGGGAACCCTGGAACCCCCGCCGGGTAGGAATTGCCAGCTGCTTGCCACACCTTGGCACCTGCGAGCTCCAGGGGTTGCGCGGCGTATGTGACTTTGACGTCCAAGGCCAATTGCCCGCAGCGCCAATCCTCTCAGCACATCACCCGAGACCTCGATGCTTCAAACCCAATCCCACCGAACCTGCTCGATCCACAAGACCCTCGGTCTCACCCTGTTGCTGGCGCTCGCCGGTGCCCTGCCCGCGCCGTCCGCGCGCGCCCAGTCGGCTCTGGAACCCGCGACCGTAACCGTGACGGGCAACGTGCTGGACGAGTTGAGCGCCGAGCCGATTGCCGGGGCCGTGGTCCTGGTTGAAACCCTGGGCCTCACGCTCGTCACCGACGTCAACGGCCAGTTCCTGCTGGACCGCGTGCCGCGTGGCGTGTACGACATCAACATCCTGCACGACGACTACCGACGGCTCGAGGGCAATCTCACGCTCGACCAGTCAGGCGAGTTCTTTCTGGCAATGACGGCTTCCGCCGACCCGGACGAGGGACTCGCAACCGGAGTCGCCGGCCTGGTCACCGATCAGGCCACCGGCGCGCCCGTCGCCGACGTGGTCGTCAACGTTGCCGTCCAGGGCCGGGTGGCGACGACGAGCACGTCGGGCCGATTCACGCTGCCAGGTCTTCTTCCCGGACGGTATCAAGTCGCTTTTTCCCACCTCGGCTACCAGCAGCGCACCGACTCGGTCGACATCAACGTGGGTCGCGTCAGCGTCATGGAGGTGGCGCTTTCCGCCGAAGCCATCGAATTGGACCCGATCGAGGTGTCGGTCGAACGGCGGGATGTCACCCTGCAGGGGGTCGGGTTCTACGAGCGGGAAACCGACGGCTGGGGCAAATTCGTCGACCGGGAGGAGCTCGAGCGCTGGTCGCCGATGGAGCTGTCGGATGCGTTGATCCGATTCCCGGGTGTCAGGGTGGTCACCGATCCCGATATGCCCACCCGCCGATACGTCCTGTTTCGAAGGGCGGGCGAGCAATGCTACCCTTCCGTTTACATCGACGGCATGCTGATCGAGAGGGGGGGTGACACGCGCGTCGTACTGGACGACCTCGTAGATCCGATAGCAGTAGCCGGAGTCGAGATCTACAGGGGCCAGGCGGGACTACCGGCTCAGTACTGGGGCATGAATTCCTCGTGCGGGGTGGTCCTCATCTGGATTCGAAGGACAAAATGATCGGATGAATGCGAATCGGCGGCGGTCTGGCGCCGATGCGCTCTTTCACGCACCTTGTCGGGACTCGGCGCGCCCGCATCCCCGGGGTTCAGCGCCACGGAACCACGAGCCTTCGGAGTGCGAGGAGCGGCGAGCAATGCGTGTAACGGTCGGAATGGGAATCGCGATGCTGGTGCTGGGTTGCGGCGGCGACACGGGAGACACGGGCGAGGGCTCGGAGGCCGACGCCGGGACGGCCGAAGAAGCGGCGATGCCCGCCAGGGTGATGATCACCGAACCGGCGGATGGCGCCGAGCTGGATGCCGGCCCGGTCCGGGTCGTCATGGAAGTCGAGGGCCTCCAGATCGTGATGGCCGGCAACATGGACCCGGGAACCGGCCATCACCACCTGGTCGTGAACGGCGACGTGGACTGGGCGATCCCCATTCCCAACGATCCCGGCGTGCACTATCACATGGGTCAGGCCGAAACCGAGTTCACCCTGGAGGATCTCGCGCCGGGCGAGCACCGCATCATCGCGGTCGTCGCCGACGGCGTGCACATTCCGCTCGATCCGCCAGTTGCCGATACGATCACGGTCACCGTCCGGTAGAAAATCGGTGGGGACACGACCGCGACGTCCCCAATGGGCCGATGACCGTGTCCGGGGCAACCGCGCGACTTGGCGAGCCCCGCTGTCGCTGGCGGCGGTGCTGTGGCTGGCGCCGTGCAGCAACCTCTCCGACCGTGGCCTGGCCGCCCGGGCCGGTGACTGGACCCTGACCGAGGAACGGCTCGCCGAACTCCTCGTCCTCGCCCAGCCCTTTCCGCTGGACTCCGCAGCAGTCGCGCCGCTGGTCGACCTCTGGGTCGCCTCGGCCGCGCTTTCGCAGCGTGCCGCCGCGGGCGATTCCCTGCAGGGCACCGAGGCCCGCGAAGCATCGACGTGGCTGGAGCGCCGGGAGGGGATTCTCAACGCCGATCGCAGGGAGCGACTGAGCGCCAGCGTCATCCCGCGGGTGACCGAGGCGGAGACGGTCTTCAGCGAGGGCTCGCTGCGCCTGATCGCCCATGTGCTCAGGCGGGTCGGGCCCGAGACGTCTTCGAGCGAGAGGCTCCTTCAGCAGCGTACCGCGGATCGGCTTCTGGCCACGATCGCGGAAGGGGGCGGCTGGGCCACAATCGTGGCCGAGAGCGAGGACATCGATTCACGGTCGATGGGCGGACTGCTCGGGCTGTTCGGTCCGGGTGAGCTTCCCACTACGCTTGAACGCGCTGCCTTCCGGCTGGAGCCCGGCCAGGTGTCGGCAGTCACCCAGAGCGCGCAGGGGTTCCATATCCTGTATCGGCCCCGGTACGCCGAGGTGGAGACGATCTTCCGCGAACGCCTCTTCGACCGGCTGCTGATGGAGGCGGACGCGGGGGCTGCCGCGGGCGTGCGGGGCGCGCGCAATTTCACGGTGTCGCCCGGGGCGGAGGTGGTGGTTGCCCGGATCGCGGAAGACCCGGCTGAATGGCTCGATTCGAGACAGGTGCTCGCATCCTGGGACGGAGGGAGCTATGCCGCCGGCACCACGGCGCGCGACTTCTTCTTCTTTCCGCGGGAGACGCTGACCGAGATCAGCGGGGCAGACCCCGAGGCCCGCACCGGTCTGATCAACGACCTCGGCACCCGCGAGCTGCGCCTGGTGGACGCGGCCGAGAGCGGCATGACGCTCGATCCCCTGATCGAGGACATGCTCGCGCTTGGACACGACGAGGAGCTCGAGTACTGGTCGCGCGTGCTCGATCTGAACGCGGACGATTCGCCTTCCAGGACGGCGCTCGCCCGCTACATGGAATCGGTGGTGGCGCGCAGGGAGGAGGCCCGGACGATGCCGCCGCTCTTCGAAGCGTGGCTGCTGGACCGAACCGACACGCGGGTGAGGCACCGCGGCATCCTCGCGGCGATCGTCACCGCACAGGGGATGCTGCGGGATGCCGGGACCACAGGGGGAGCCGGGACGTGACCGAGGTGTGCGGCCGGAGCGGGCGACCGGCCGCTCTCGGTGCGCGGGCGGTGTTGTCCGATGCCCGGGCGGTTTCGTCCACGGGTCGCCGGGCGGTGCTCCTGGCGTGCGCGGTTCTGGGCGGCGGACTGACCGGTTGCGGCGACGCGGGGCCCGCGGAACAGCCCCCGCCGCTCGGTGCACCGGTCGCGGGACTCGACAGCGGGGAGCGGGGTCGGTTCCTCCTCGGCCGCGCCCTCTTCGAACGGCTCGCCACCGCCGACGAGGGACTCGGCCCGCTGTACAACGCCGAGCGCTGCAGCGACTGCCACGACCAGCCGGTGGTCGGCGGCGGCGGCACGCGGGTGCGAGTGGTCAAGGCGACCCGGTTCGCGGACGGCCGCTGCGACCTCCTCGTCGCCGCCGGGGGCGACAACATCCAGCGCCGCGCGACCGACCTCCTCCTCGCGCACGGGATGGGGCCCGAAAAGGTGCCCGCCGCGGCCACGGCCACCTCCCGCGTCACCGCTCCGCCGCTTCTCGGCCTCGGCCTGCTCGAAGCCGTGCCCGACAATGTCCTCCTCGAGTGGGCCGACCCCGGCGACGGCGACGGCGACGGCATCTCGGGGCGCCTGCCGCGCCATGGCGACGGCCGCACGGCGCGCTTCGGGCGCAAGGGCGACGCCTCGACCGTCCGCGACTTCGTGATGACCGCCCTGCGCTTCGAACTCGGCTTCACCGTCCCGGGCCACACCACCGAAGAACCCGTCAACGGTGTCCCCATCCCCCCCGACGCCGATCCCATGCCCGATCCCGAGATCGACGCCCCCACCCTCGCGCAGCTCACCGACTACGTCCGCTTCCTCGCGCCCCCGGCCCCCGAGCGGGACCTCCCCCCGGCCGCGCGGGACACGGTCGCGCAGGGCTCCGCCCTCTTCGGGCAGATCGGCTGCACATCCTGTCACCGCGCGCAGCTGCGCACCGGCGCGTCCGACACCCCGGCGCTGGCCGGCCAGACCATCGCGCCCTACTCCGACATGCTCCTGCACGACCTCGGCGCGGAGATGGCCGACGTGTGCGGGGTCGATGCCGCCCCGGGCGAACTGCGCACGGCGCCGCTATGGGGTCTGCGCCACCGCACCCTGCTGCTCCACGACGGCAGGGCGGACGATATTCCGGCCGCGATCGCGGCCCACGGCGGCGAGGCGGCCGCCGCGCGAGACGCCTTCAGCGCGCTGCCGGACGAAGCACGCCGGGCAGTCGTGCGTTTCCTGAGATCACTGTGAGGACCATCATGCAGGCGCAATGGAATGTAAAGCGTACTTTACATAATGTAATCTTTACCTTACTGAGCACGTCGCTCTTCATCCCCCAAACCGCCCTGGGCCAGCAACTGACACCCGAAGTCCGGGAGCGGATCGACGCGGTCTTCGCCGAGTACGACCGGACGGACGGGCCTGGGTGCGCGGTCGGGGTCGCCGAAGCGGGGACGCTCGTGTACGGGCGCGGCTACGGGATGGGCCAGCTGGATCACGGGATCCCGCTGAGCGAGCGGTCGGTCTTCTATCTCGCGTCGGTGTCGAAGCAGTTTGCGGCGGCGGCGATCGTCATTGCGGCGCACGAGGGACATCTGTCGCTGGACGACGAGGTGCGGCGGCACATTCCCGAGTTTCCGGACTACGAGCAGGGCGCGGTCACGGTGCGCCACCTCGTGCACCACACGGGCGGCGTGCGCGACTACCTCACCCTGATGTCGCTGGCGGGAACGCCGTACGAGAACATCCTGACCGACGAGGCCATGCTGGGGCTCATCACCCGGCAGAGGGAGCTCAACTTTGCGCCCGGGTCGGAGCATCTGTACAGCAATTCGGGGTATGTGCTGATGGCCGAGATCGTGAAGCGGGCGACGGGGCGGTCGCTGCGCGAGTACGCCGACGAGAAGATCTTCCGGCCGCTGGGGATGACGAGCACGCACTTTCACGACGATCGCCAGCAGGTCGTGCGGGACCGTGTGTTCAGCTACGACGCGGGCCCGGACGGGGACTGGCGCACCAACTACCTGATGGCGTTCGACAAGGTGGGAGACGGCGGACTGTACTCGTCGGTCGAGGATCTGGCGCGTTGGGACGGGGCGTTCTACGGCGACGTGCTGGGCGTGCCCGGCTTTGCGGAGCGGATGTATGAGCGGGGGGTGCTGACGAGCGGCGAGGAGATCCGCTACGCCCGCGGGCTCTCGGTGGAGCGGCGGCGGGGGCTCGCCCGGGTGTCGCACGCGGGCGGGTTCATGGCGTTTCGCACGATGATCGCGCGTTATCCGGAGCAGCGGACGACCGTGATCGCGCTCTGCAACGCGGGGATGGCCAACCCGGTGCAGATGAGCCTCGCCGTCGAGGACATTCTGCTGGAGGATGCGTTCACCGAGGAGGCCGAGGTGGCGGCGGCTCCGCCCGCGGCACCGGGACCGGATACTGCCGGGGCCGAGGTGCCGGCCGACGTGCTCGCGGCCCTGACCGGCTCCTACCACTCCGACGAGATCGGGGCGACGTGGGTGATTGCGGCCGAGGAGGGGCGCCTGGTGCTCCGCCATCCGAGCGGGGTCGACCGGGTGCTTGAGCATCGTGGCGACACTGCGGACGACCGGGCGGGCGACAAGGTATTCGGCGTCGGGGGGTTCGAACTGGCCTTCGAGGTCGAGGGTGGACGAGCGGCCGCGTTCGTGCTGGCGGCCGGGCGCGTTCGCAACGTCCGTTTCGACCTGGCGCGCTGAGGGGGGCACCGCGCGAGGGCGCCCCACGAGCGTGCCGCACGGGAACGTACAACCTTGACCCTTCCCCGTCTCCGTCTAGGTTTTTTTCCGGCAGATGTTTGCCGCGCGAATCGTTTCAGCGCTTGCGGGTGCGAATGGTCCAGCTGACCGACGTCACAAAGTACTACGGCAGGAAGCGTGCCCTCGGCCCGGTTTCCTTCGAGATCGACCGGGGCGACACGGTGGGTTTCCTGGGGCTCAACGGGGTCGGGAAAACGACCCTGCTGCGCATCCTTGCATGCGGGCTGCGCCCGTCCTCCGGGACCGTCACGATCGACGGGCTCGACGTGCTGCGCGACCCCCACGAAGTGAGGAAGCGCGTGGGCTACCTCCCGGAGCTGCCTCCCGTCTACGGCGACATGCCGGTCAGCGACTACCTGACCTTCGTCGGGCTGCTCAAGGGGATGTCGCGGGAGCAGGTGGCCAGGCGGGTCCCGGAGGTCGAGGAGTACGCGCGCATCAGCGAGGTGCGCGACATGCCCACCCGGACGCTCTCGCAGGGGTACCGGCAGCGGGTCGGCGTGGCGCAGGCGATCATCCACGAGCCCGACCTCCTGATTCTCGACGAGCCGACCCACGACCTCGACCCCGTGCAGATCATGGAGATGCGCGGGATGATCCGGGCGCTGAAGGACCACCACACCATCCTCATCTCGAGCCACATCCTGCCCGAGATCAGCGAGACCTGCGACCGGCTGCTGATCCTCAACGACGGCGAGATCGTCGCGTCGGGGAGCGAGGCCGAGCTGAGCGAGCGGCTGATGATGTCGCGCCGCATGGCGGTGACGGTGCGGGCGGGTGCGGGCGCGGCGCAGACGCCCGAGGCGGTGATCACCGGCGTGGAGGGGGTGACGAGGGTGGAGCGGGCGGGCGCGGCCGGCCGGGGCGATGGCGATGACGCCGGCCCCGCGACCTATCGCGTCGAGGGCGCCGCCGACCTGCGCGCGACAGTGTGCCGGGCGCTGGTCGAGGCCGGGCACGATGTGATCGCGCTGAACCGTGCCGAGCGCGAGCTGGAGCGCGTCTTCGTCGGCCTGGTAGGAGGCGCGAAGTCATGAACCTGCGAGCCACCGGGATCATCTTCCGGCGCGAACTTCAGACCTACGTCCGCTCGCCGATGGGGTACATCGTGGCCGCGGTCGTACTGCTGCTCGACGGCGTGTTCTTCTACGCTACCGCGCTGGGGCCCGAGGCCGGCGAACGTCTGTCCGGGCTGGTTCTGGCGGGGTTCTTCTACAACGCCAGCGGACTGACGGCGGTCGCGGCGGTGGCGCTCTCCATCCGCCTCATCGCCGAAGAGCGCCAGACCGGCACCCAGCTGCTCCTCGACACCTCGCCGGTGCGGGACTGGGAGATCGTGCTCGGCAAGTTCCTCTCGGCGCTGGCGTTCCTGTCGGCAATCACCGTCGCGACGCTCTACATCCCGCTGCTCATCCTGGTCAACGGCAAGATTGCGGTCGGCCACATCCTGATCGGCTACCTCGGCCTGGTCCTGCTCGGCTCCGCGGTCCTCTCGATCGGCGTCTTCGCGACCTCCGTGACCCGCCACCAGCTCGTGGCGGCCGCCATCGCCGCAGTCATCACCGGCGTGATGTTCCTCTTCTGGGAGCTGTCGCAGATCGTCGGGCCGCCTCTTTCGCGGGTCTTCGCGGCATTCGCGATCCACGGGCGGCACTTCGCGGGCTTTTTGTCGGGCCTGCTCCACCTGCGCGATGTCGTGTACTACCTGGCGGTGACGTACTTCTTCCTCTTCGCGGCGACGAAGGTCATGGAGGCCAAGCGATGGGAATGAAGCAAGGGGGGCTGACCTGGCTGCTGCTGGCGGGCCTTGTCGTGGTCTTCACGGCGGTCCGCGTGCTCGACGGGATCGCCTGGCTGCACCTGCCCCTCATCATCCTCGGCAGCGGCGCCGTCGTCGCGGCCACGGTCTGGCGCTTCGCGATCTGGCGGGGTGCCGAAGGCGACAGGCGGTCGGTCGAGGCGGTGTTTGCGTTCGGATACGCGGGGTGCGCGCTGGCGCTGGCGGGCTACGTTCCCGGCACCGAAGGCGGCATGGAGCTGCTCGGCATCGAGTTCGAAGAGATCCGGACCGAAATCCGCTTCCGGCGCTTCTTCCTGGTGGCCTGCCCCATGCTGCTGGCCGGATCGCTGCTGCCCGTGCTGGGCGCGCAGTGGGCGCTGGCGAGAGGGGGCAGCGCGGGCGCGGCGCAAGTCGATGCCATGCGGGTGCGCGAAACCGTCACGAACGGACTGAGCCTTGCGATGGGCGGATCGGCGCTGGTGTTCGTTGGATACATCACGTCGGCGCTCAACCAGACCGCCGACTTCAGCTACTTCAAGACGGCCACGCCGGGCGAGTCGGTGCAGGAGATCGTGCGTAACATGGACGGCACGCTCGAAACGGCGCTCTTCTTCCCGGAGGTCAATGCCGTCAAGGACCAGGTGCGCAACTACCTGGACGAGCTGGCGCGAACCACGGGCAAGGTCACGATCGCCGAGTACGACCGATACTCGAACCCGGACGCGGCCGAGGACTTCAACGCCCGCAGCGACGGCGAACTGTTCCTGCGCCTGAACGGCCGGACCGAGAGCGTCGGCTTCCTGCTCGATCTCGACGAGGCGCGCGGCAGGCTGCGCATTCTCGACAGCCATGTCCAGCAGGCGCTGCTCCAGCTGAACCGCTCGCGCCGCTTCGTCTACATGACCAAGGGCCACGGCGAGTTCAACGATCCGGTCTCCGCGGACGAGCCGGAACCCGATCAGCCACCGTCGCTGCGCGACTGGCGTCCGGGGATGGAATCGGAGATCGATCAGGGTCCGCCGCCGCGAGCGCTGCGGGAGATGCTCGGAATCCTCAACTACGAGGTGCGGGACATCGGGATCGGCGAGGGCCTGGGCGACCGGATCCCTGACGATGCCGCGATGGTGATGATCCTGGGGCCGCAGAGCGCCTTCCTCGATGCCGAGATGAACGCGGTGCGGGAGTATCTCGACCGGGGCGGCGCACTCCTCCTGGCGATGGAATCCCGCTCCGACTTCCAGATCGACGAGCTTCGCGACTACCTGGGCGTGGACTACAGCCCGCCGATGGTCATCGACGATCAGCGCTTCATGCCCGGCACCCCGCCGACGGTGGCCGACCGGCGCTTCATCGTCACGAACCGCTTCTCGACCCACCCTTCCGTGACCACCGTCGGCCGCGCCGGCGGCGACATCGTGATGATCGGCTCCGGCAGCTTCACGATCCCGGACACCGTCCCCGGCCGCCGCACCAGCCTCGTCGTCAATTCGCTCCCCTCCAGCTACGCCGACCTCAACGGCGACTTCCGGTTCGACGAGGAGACCGAGGTGAAGGAGAGCTACGGACTGGTGGCCGCGGTGGAGTGGACCGGGGATGGCAGCGCGGAGCAGTCCGCCGCTGACGCCGCGGAGGATCCGGAGGGTGGTGCGGAGGCCGAACAGGAGGAGGTGTTGCCCTCTTCCCGCGCCGGGTTGCGGGCCCTCGTGTTCGGCGACGCGGAGGTCTTCACCGACCAGGTCCTGGTCTCCATTCGCGCGAACCAGTTCGTCGTCGCCGACGGCATCCGGTGGCTGGGAGGCGAGGAAGAGTTCGCCGGCGAGGTGGTGTCGGAAGAGGATGTGCCGATCATGCACACCCAGGCCGAGAACGTGACGTGGTTCTACGCGATCATCTTCGGGGCCCCGGCGCTGGTGCTTGCGGTGGGTGTCGCCACGCTCTACGGCCGGCGCAGGTCTCCGGCTGCCGTGGAAGGGGATGAAGAGTGAAGACGTTGAAGATGCACGGCGTCTTCCTGGTTCTCGCGGTGATCGGGGCGCTGCTGACGTGGATGCGCGACACGAGCTACGTGGAGGAGGATGCGCTGATCCTGATCTGGGAGCGCGACACCACCGACGTGGTTTCCGTGCACTACACCGCGCCCGAAAAGACCGTCGAACTGCAGCCTCGCAGCGACGACGGCGACGATTTCCTCTGGACGATCGAGGTCGACGGCGAGGCGCGGTCCGACACGCTCGAGTACCCGGCCGGAGCGCCGGGGCGCACCCTCCTGGGCCGACTCGCCGAGTTGAGAGTGATCCGCGACCTCGGCGAATTGTCGCCCGAATCGGTGGCGCGCTTCGGGCTTGACGAGGCCGCCGAGCGGATCGAAGTGCGGTTCGTCGACGAGGAGCGCCTGCTGCTGGTGGGGGATTCGGCGTTCGGCGGACAGGATCGCTACGCCATCGAACCCGCAACGGGGGAGGGTTACGTCATCGGTGGCGACCTCACACGGCCCTTTGGGATCGGCGAGGGCGCGCTTCGCGAGCGCTGGCTCCACCATTTCCTCGACGACGATATCGCGACCGTCGGGATCACGGTCCCGGGCGGCGGCACTCGCGAGATGGCGCGCACCGAGGCCGGGGAGTGGACCGACACGGATTCGGATACCCCCGACGCCGGATTCGCCAATTTCATGGAGCGGGTGGACCAGCTTGCCATCGGGGGATACGGCGCCGAGCCGGCCATGGCCACCACGAGACCGCTGGTGCGCGTCGACTATCTCGACGACTCGGGCGAGCCTCTCGGGTTCGTGGAGTTGTTGCGCGACGACGCGGCTGAACGCGATCCCTACTACATCCGGAGCGAGACGACCCGCATCGTCGCATTCGCCGTCACCTCGCTGGCGGAACGGGTCGAACAGGGGCTGGGCGAGATCTTCTGACGCACCCCGGCGCAGACATTATTGCGTGTCGCGCGCGCGACCCATACTATGTCATGGTTATGGATTGGACATTGCCGCAGTGGCTCTGCGGTAACGATAGCGGCGAATAGCACGAGGCTTTCGACCGCGAATTAGTCACTCACCTCCAAAAGGAGAGGCGACATGACCCAACGCTACCACCTTACGAAGGGAGGGAGGCTCTCCTCTCTCCTGGCTGTGGCGGCCGCGGCGGCATTCCTCCTGCCGGCTCAGGCGGCCGCGCAGGACGGGACGGTCACCGGCCAGATCGTTGCAGCAACAACCGGACAGCCGATCAACGGCGTCCAGGTCTCGATCATGGAGACTTCGCTCGGCGGACTTTCAAACGTCAACGGCCGTTTCCTGATCAACGGCGTGCCGGCCGGCACCTACACGGTGCAGGCCACCTACGTCGGCTACGGCACACAGACGCAGGAAGTCACGGTAGCCCCAGGAGGGGCCGCGACCGTGCAGTTCGAGATGGAAGTCTCGGCTGTGGCCATGGACGAGCTCATCGTCACGGGCACTGCGGGTGCCGTGGAGCGGCGGAAGCTGGGTACATCCGCGGCGTCGCTCGACGTGAGCAGCGTCTCCGAAGTGACTCCGCTGTCCAGCTTCGGTCAGGCCCTCGAGGGCCGGATCCCCGGCGTACGCTCGATCGGAACGGTCGGCGGCGTGGGCGCGGGACGTGAGCTGCGGATTCGGGGCACCGACTCGTTCAGCCTCGGCCAGCGTCCCGTCATCTACATCGATGGCGTGCGTGTGGACGCGCGACAGCAGGAGTGGGGAAGCTCGGCCGGTGGCTCGACCACCTGTTGCGCCTTCAGCGGCGGTGCCGGCGAGGACCGGCTCTCCGACCTGAACCCCGACGAGATCGACCGCGTCGAGGTCCTCAAGGGCCCCGCGGCGGCCACGCTCTACGGCTCCGAAGCCTCCGGCGGCGTGATTCAGATCTTCACCAAGCGCGGCCGCAGCAACAGCCCGGCCAACTTCTCGCTGAACGTCACGACCGGATTCAACCGGCACAGGGAGAACTTTCCGACCAGTCTGCGGGACAACTTCCGCGGTCCGGACGGAACCGTTGCATGGGATCCGAATGAGACGCTGATCGAAAACGGCCTCATCAACTCCTACGACCTGACCGTCGACGGCGGTGGGGAAGAGGTGACCTACTTCGTGTCCGGCGGCTTCGCCTACGAGGAAGGCTCGATCAAGCCGAACGATCAGAAGAAGGCCAACCTGCGCGTCAACCTTAACTGGACGGCGGGCGAAAACCTGACCATCGGCGTCACCTCCGGATACGTCAGAAACCGCATCTGGGCGGTGCAGTCGGGGAACAACTGGCTCGGGATCTACACCAACGCGCTCCTGACGAACCCGCTGCACGCGACGGCCGACGAGCCCTACGGCGGCGGCCTCGACGTGAACGTGGCCGATGCCCAGGCCCTCGAAACGTTTTCGGACGCCGACAGGTGGACCGGGTCGATCAACCTGAACTACAACCCGCTTCCCAACTTCACCCACCGGGCCACCTTCGGTCTCGACGCGGTCGCCGACCAGAAGACCCGGTGGATGCCTTTCGGCCGCCACTACACCTACATCGGCAGGAACGGCGAGCGGAACATCGGGTACCGGCAGGCACGGAAGTTCACGGCCGAGTACATCGGCAACCTCGACTGGAACCTGCCCTTCCTGGGTGGCCTGGCTGGAACGGTCGCCTTCGGCTCCCAGGGATACTGGGACATTATCTCGACATCCATGGCGACCGGTAAGGACTATGCCGGTGAGGGCGTGACGACGGTCTCCGGCGCCGCGCGGACGTTCGCTGGTGAGACCTTCTTCGAGGAAGTCAACATCGGTGCGTTCGTGCAGAACCGGTTCGATTTCGACAACCTCTTCGTGACGGCCGCGGTGCGGGTGGACGGGAACAGCGCCTTCGGCGTGAACTACGGTTTCCAGGTCTACCCCAAGGTCGACGCGGCCTACAATCTTCCCGCGGGCCTGTTGCCAGGCGTCAGCAGCGCGAAGGTTCGCGCTGCGGTGGGCATGGCCGGCAAGGCGCCGGGCGCTTTCGACCAGTTCCAGACCTATGTCCCGAACACCGTTCTGAACGACTTGGCTGGCGTAGCTCCCAGCAACCCCGGGAACGCCGACTTGGAGCCCGAGAACAAGATCGAGTACGAAGCGGGCTTGGAAATGGGTGTCTGGAACGACCGGATCGGCCTCGACGCGACGTACTGGCACGCCAACACGCAGAACGCCCTTCTCGCGATTGCGTTGCCCCCGAGTGAAGGGTTCGGCTCCAGCCGCCTGGAGAACGTCGGCGAGATCCTCAACAGAGGCGTTGAGCTCGCTGTCAACTCCACGATCATCGACCAGAGCAACTTCCGCTGGTCTGCCGGCATGAACTTCGAGTGGATTCACAACGAGATTCTGGATCTCGGAGAGACCGCCGTCGAGGATTCCCTCCCGGTATACGACGCCGATGGTCAGTTGACCCACTGGAACTACCACCGGAGCCTCGGTGGACACTACGTGGGCCTTCCGATCTTCGAAGTGCGTAGCCGTGTGATCACCGGCTGGGATCCGACCACGCGCAGCCACAGCCGCTCGGCCTACAACACCTACGTCGGCAACGGACAGCCGGAACAACTGGCTTCCATCTTCAACGATTTTGCGATCGGCCAGTCGTTGAGAGTCGCCGTGCAGTTCCGTGGCGAGTGGGGTGCCGTGATGAGCAACTCCGACCGGGGTTACGGCGTACGGCAGCTGGCTTACGACGAATACCTCGAGCTGCTTGGGCCCGGTGGCGAGCGGACACCTGCCAGCGACTCGCTGCTCGACATGTTCAGGCTCCTCTACCCGATCGACAAGCGGGACCACATCCGACTGCAGGAGCTGTCCGTATCCTACGTGTTGCCACAGGATCTGATGGGCTCCATCGGGCTGGGCCGCTCCTCGCTCACACTGTCGGGCTACAACCTCCACTGGTGGGACGACTGCCACTGCCCCGACCCGAATCAGCAGTACAGAGGTGGCGACGACTTCAGCACGTCTCCGTTCCTCGGGATGCCACAACCGAGGCGGTTCCAACTGTCGTTCAAGACAAGATTCTAAAGGAGGCCGACCATGAATACGTCAAAGCTTAGAGGTTTGACAGCGGCTGCCGTCGGCGTCCTGGCTCTCGGAGCCTGCGACATCCTGACCGTGTCCGACCCTGAGCGCTACACGGCTGACGACCTTGACAGCGCGTTGCCCGCCGTAGCGAACGGTGTAGAGGGTGCCATGCACGAGGTCATGGACAACTGGGTGGTCTACCAGGCGCTTCTGGCCGATGTGTACCAGCACACCGGCACCTGGTCCGGCTACGACGATACCGACCACGGGCGGATGGACTACACCCGCAATACCCTCGCCGGTAGCCAGAACTCGTGGCTGAGGACGCAGTGGTTCGCGGTCGATGCCGAGGCACGGTTCAGGAGAGTGATGGGCGACGCCGAGGCCGGGTCCAGCCCGCTCACGGCGCAGGTACAGATGAGCGGAGGCATGGCGGACATGCTGAACGGCATGACGTTCTGCGAGTCCGTGGCCGAGCCCACCGGCAATGTTGTCACCGACATGCAGTTGCTTGCGCAGGCAGAGGGCAAGCTCACCACTGCTATCGCGACCGCGCAGTCTGCGGGGCGGCCCGACTATGCTATGGCTTCGACCGCCGCGAGGGCTCAGACCCGCATGATGCTCGGCGACTGGGCGGGAGCCGTTGCGGACGCATCCTCCATTCCCGCCGGCTTCTCCTACGACGCGATCTTCAACCAGGAGAGCATCAACTGGATCGTGTTGGTAACCACCAAGAACTACAACGAGGCCGCAGGCCTGATGCACAAGTGGTGGCCGCTGATCACCAAGAGCGACGAGCCGGGCTTCATGGCGGATCCGCTCAGCGGAATGCCCGACATGCGGCTTCCGGTGTACTTCGACGGCGAGGTGGCGACGGACAACGAGACGCCCCACTACAGCCAGTGGAAGTACAACGCCGAAACCGACGATATTCCGATGCTGCACTCCGACGGAATGCAGTTGATCATCGCCGAGGCGATGGCCAGGAATGGTGACTTCCCGGGTGCCACGGGGATCCTCAATCAGTTGCGTGCAGCTGTTGGCCTGCCTGGCCACGAGGTCCCAGCCGATCCGAACACGATGGCCGAGATCATCCTGTGGGAGCGGTTTGCCGAGCACTTCATGGAAGGCCAGCGCATGATCGACCTGCACCGGGCCGGCATCGTGCGCGATGTCTTCGAGGCGCTGAACGATCCGGAGCGCGTTGGGGTGGGACGTCCCACGAAATTCCCGATGTCTTCCACCGAAGCGCTTTACAATCCGAACATCGAAAACGATCTACTCCAGAGGTGTCTGCCCACGGCGTAGAGTCGTCAACCGCGGGAATGTTCTCGCGGTGACAGTGGATGGGCGCGACCCGCCGGGACGGGGGTCGCGCCCATCGCGTTCCTGCAACAGGGTGCGGTATGGCCAGGCTTGAAGGGGCAATTCGATTCGGTTGGCTGGTGACCGTAATGCTGCACCTTGGTGCCTGCGGCGATGGGCTGACCGTTTCCGACCCCAATCGCCTGACCTCCGACGACCTGGACAACGATCTGGCCGCCGTAGCCAACGGTGTCGAGGGCGCGGTCTACGAGGAGGTCGACTACTGGGTTGTCCTGCAGGCCCTGCTTGCGGATGTGCTGCAGAGCACCGACACCTCGTCAGTATTCAACGCCGTCGACCTGGGCCGGATCGATGAGACCCGGGGAATGGCGATGGACCGGATCGGCTCCCGCTGGGCGAGAGCGAGCGGCGCTGCCAGGCTCGCCGAGGAGCGGTTCAAGCGTGTGCTGGGAGACTCCGAGGCAGAGGCCAGTGCACTGACGGCGCAGGTACTCCTGTCCTCTGGCCTGGTCAATCTGTACAGGGGCATGACGTTTTGCAGCGTGGCCGAAAACGGCAGACTGTTGAGTGATCGGGATGTGCTCGACGCCGCCGAGCAGACACTGACAAGGGCGATCGCTGTGGCTCGGGCGGCGCAGCGGTCGGACTACGAGACGGCGGCCGTGGCTGCACGGGCCCAGACCCGAGCCATGCTCCTGGAGTGGGCGGGCGCGGCGTCGGATGCGGCTGTGATTCCGCAGGGGTTCTCACACGACGCCGTTTTCCCTTCTTCGCATGTCAACGCGGTCTACGAACGAATGTCCGTCGACAGGAGCGTGGGCCTCATGTACCAATGGTGGGAGGGAATTGTTGAAGCCGGAGGTTCGAGCTTTCTGACCGATCCATCAAGCGGGCTCGCGGATCCGCGCCTTCCGGTATTTCATTCCGGCGCGCTGGGACGCGACGAGCAGACTCCCCACTACGATCAGCGGAAATATGTAGTAGCTTCCGATCGCGTTCCGCTGGTGCACTACGATCTCATGCGTCTGATCGTTGCCGAAGCCCTCGTGAACCGGGAGGAATACGCCGGTGCGACCGCCATTCTCAATGAGTTGCGTGGTGCCGTGGGCTTACCGGGCTACGCTGTGCCCGGGGACTCCTTCGAGATGCAGGAAATCCTCGTCCACGAGCGCTTTGCCGAACTCTTTCTTGAAGGACATCGCCTGGTCGATCTCCACCGCAAGGGGCTGATGCGCGTTGTGTTCGACGAACTGATGGACCCTCAACGGCCCGGGTGGGGACGTCCATCCAAGTGGGGTGGTCATTGTCCCGCACGGGTGGGGTGAGTCGATCCCAGGCGCGGCCGACGCATGCCGTTACAACGAGCGCAGAAAAGCGAGAACCTGGGCGCGTGCCTGCGAATTGAGCCGACGAAAGACCTCGCGCGACGCGGCCCCTTCGCCGCCGTGCAGCTCTATCGCGTCCTGGATTCGCTGGACGCGTCCGTCGTGCAGGAACTCCGAGCGGTAGCCAAGGCCGACGAGACGGGCGGTCTTCCACTCCGAGGGCGTTGTTCCGGGCGTACAGGTGCTGGCCAACTCGGGTCCCATGTCGTGGAGGAGGAGGTCGGAGTAGAGGCGGAAGCGCCTGTTGGCGAACACCGGTGATTCGGCGGAGCCAACGGTGAAGGAAGGGGTGTGGCAGGCGTCGCATCCCATGAAAGCGAAGATGCGTTCGCCTTCTTCGATGTCAGCCAGGGCTTCGGGGTCCTCCGGAAGCCGGCGCCGGGGTGGCCCGAGCAGATCGATGTAGTCCACCAGGAGGCGCAATTGCTCTTCGGTAGCCTCGGGATCGGGAGCGATGTCGGCTCCCGCGGGCAAATCGAGTCCCTGTCGGCGCTCCTCTGCCGGGTTTTCCGGGGTCGTAATCCCCATCTCGAGGCGCAGCGCTTCCTCGATGAAGCCGTGTAGCGTGGCGTGTTGGGCCTTGCGTCCGAACCGGCCGACCCTGCCGGCCGAGTCAAGGTTGGGACGGCCGGAGACTCCGTCGCCGTCATCGTCGTCCGGGTCGGCGCGCCGCAGGATCTCGTTCTCACCGATGCGTGCCACAAGCCCCAGCCCGTACACGGCGGGAGCACGGATCTCGGCAACCGCCGTCGCCCCCTCCGGGATCGTCTCGATCGTCAACCCGGCCGCGCGTCCGGACTGGGTTACCACCTGCTGCAGGAGATCGCCCCCGTGTTCGCTGAGCGTGCTGCATCCCTGGACCGGATCGAAGCGGCTGACCTTGACGACCGGTTCGGCCCCGTGTCCGCCACTGGTGGGCAGGTCATGGCAGGAGCCGCAGCGGTCCTGATTGAACAGGGGGCCGAGCCCTTCTTCGGGCGAGAAGGGCCGGTTGAACAAAGCCTGGCCCCGTGCGAACACATCCAGTTCCGCTTCGCTCAAGCCGGGCAACGGCAGTCCCGGTTCGGTTTCGGTGAACGGCGGCTGAGATTGGCAGGCCCAGGCAAACAGGAGCCAGTGCGGCGATGCAACCAGTCGCCAGCGGACAGGAGTACGCGTCGAGCGTCGCTCTTCGATCAACCGCCTTAGAACCGGGGCAGGTGGTACTGATACTGGAACGTCATCTTCTCCTGCTCACCGTCGGAGTTCATGGTCACCAGGAGGCGGGAGTCGTTGTACCATTCCTCGTCGTCCAGGTGCACCTTCATGGCAACGTTGGCCTCTTCGGGAGGGTTGGTAAAGGCCTCGGCATAGAATTGGAGCCGGAAGGTGAAGGGATACGATTCCATGAACGGGAGTGACACGGTGTTTGTGTCAGCTTCCACGAGCTGGATCCGGCGGGGGCACCCGGGGTCCCCAGGATTCTCACATTCCGGATCCTCGGTCTCGATGAACCACTGTGAAGTAACCAGCGTGAGGCGGCTCACATCGGGGCTGGCGAGTTCCACGTGGGCGACTTCGGGTTCCCTGTCCAGCGTCAGAGCTTCACATCCGGCGAGCAGCAGTGCGGCTCCGGTCAGGAGGCTCAGCCGCAGGATGGGGTAACAGACGGATTTGTTGGCCATTGTATTCATGGTCCCTGCCTTGATGTCAGTCGGTCTTGTAAACGGCGCGTCAGCATGCCTCTAATCATACCCGACGCTTGTGCATGATGTTACCGGGAGCGGACCGGACGCAAGTAGCGGAAAACACCGCCTTTGACGATGCCCCTACCGGAAGTTCCCGAAGTTCACCTCGGCCGTCATCATGCCCCCGCTCCAGTCCACAACCACCGATCCCGACAACTCGGGGGGGATCACGCCGGTCGGGTAGTCCACGAGCGACGACACGCGCGCGAAGGCCGTCGGCTGATAACAGACGTTCGTGCCGAAGCTGGTGATTCCGACCTGCATCCAGCGGCCGCGATAGGGGACCATCAGCGGCCCGCCGGAGTCGCCGTTGCAGATCGATTCGCTGGAACCGAGCTTCCCCGCGCAGATCGTGCTGTCCAGGATGTTGTCGCCCAGGTGCGTCTTGCATTCGTCGTTGGAGATGATTTCCGCATCGAGCTTCTTGAGAACATCGGACGACGCTCCCCCGTCGGAGGTCAGGCCCCAGCCGATGGTGGTCGCGGTCGTGCCGGGTTTCGACAGGTCGAGGCGCTCGGGCGTCAGCAGCTCGATGCGGGGATACATGTGCTCGCCGCTCAGCTTGAGGAGGGCGACATCGCTGGAGATCGAGGCCTGGGAGGCATACGCCGGGTGGATGTAGACGCGCTCGACATCGATGACCATCCCATCCGTGAGCTTGTTGTGGGCCCCGGCGAGCACCTTGATGCTCTCCGGATCCGTCCCGCCGTCGACGCAGTGGGCCGCCGTCATCACCCAGTCGCCGTCGACGAAGGTGCCGCCGCAGAACTGGCGTCGGCTCAAGGCCGTGACGATAGCGACCTGGAATGGGAACTCGCCTGGGGTCGCCTCCTCGCCGCCGATGATCGCGGCTGCGGTCAGCTCCGTCGGTTCGGCCATGTCCGGCACGCGGGCCTCTGCGGCGGCTTGCCCCGGCGCGGTGTTGGTCCAGCCAATGCCGAGCTCCTGCGTAACCGTGTAGGAGCGGTTCGCGTCCAGCCCCTCGAAGCTGTACTCGCCATTGTCGTTGGTGACGGCCGTGACCTCGGTGGAATCGCGCACGCCGTCGCCGTTCTCGTCGAGGAAGACGACCATGGCCGGGATTGTCTCCTCATTGTCGTCGCGCACGCCGTCGGCATCGGCATCGTGCCAGACCACTCCCGCGATCTCGTTCTCGCCGGTGCCGGGAGGGCTGTTGACCGTTATGGGAGCGCCGTTCTGCGAGTGGGACGCCCCGCGCTCGTCGGTCACGGTGAGGCGGGGGGTGTAGGATCCGGCGTCGGCATAGGTGTGCGTTGTGGTCTGGCCGGCGGCGGAGTTGCCGTCGCCGAACGCCCACTCGTAGCTGACGATGGTGCCGTCGGGGTCGCTCGAGGCGCTGGCGTCGAAGCGGACCTCGAGGGGCGCGGAGCCCTCGGTCACATCGGCGCTGAAGGCGGCGGTGGGGCGGAGGTTGGGGGTGCCGGTGGGTTGCGTGGGCGTGGAATCACCGCCGCAGGCGAGCGCGACCAACGCAGCGACGGCGCCACTTGAAATAGAAGCGCGGCGATTTCCGTGCATTCCGTCTTCTCCAGATTGCGAACCGTTGGGGCTGAAGAGTCAAGATACAGCATTCCTGCCTGGTCTTCGTTACCCCTGCGTCCCGCCTTGGGTCCGCTCAGGCGGAGTTGGAGCCTCGCGTAGCTGTTGTCAGCACTTCCACTGCCCCCGCCAGCTTCGCCGTGTCCGACTTCAGGTCACCGATCTTCGTCCGAAGAGCCGTGGACTCCTGGGTAATGTGGAGCTGAAGTCCATTGATTCGCTCTCCGATCGCTTCATGGGCCTGGTGATTCTCGTTGCGCATTTCGGCAAGGAGGTCTCGTGTTTCGACGCGGGCAGTGGAGACCAGGTCACGCGCAGCCGTGATCGAATCGCGGTTGCCGGCGATTTCCTGGGAGAGGTCGTGGCGGAGGGTGTCGATCGAATCGCGATTGCGGCCGATCTCCTGGGAGAGGTTGTGGCGGAGGGTGTCGATCGAGTCACGATTGCGGCCGATCTCCTGGGAGAGGTCGTGGCGGAGGGTGTCGATCGAGTCACGATTGCCGGCGATTTCCTGGGAGAGGTCCCGGCGGAGGGTGTCGATCGAATCGCGATTCCGGGCGATGGAATTCCGGTTGGCAGCAATATCCTCGGACAGTTCCCTTCGGGTTTCGTGGAGCTGTTCCGTAAGGTCCGTTCGGGTTACATGGAGCTGCTCCGTGATGTCCGTTCGGGTTACGTGGAGCTGTTCCGTGAGGTCCTTGCGGGTCTCGGCGATTTCCCGTGACAGCTCCTTGCGGAATCTGGCAACCTCCTTCCGGTTCTCGTCCATAGCTTCGGCGAGTGCCTTTCGGTTCTCGTCCATGGCTTCGGCAAGTGCCTTTCCGTTCTCGCCCAGGGCCTCGGCGAACTCCTTCCTGTTCCCGTCGATGGCCTCGGCGAATTCCTTCCTGTTCCCGTCGACGGCCTCGGCGAATTCCTTCCTGTTCCCGTCGATGGCCTCGGCGAACTCCTTCCTGTTCCCGTCGATGGCCTCGGCGAACTCCTTCCTGTTCCCGTCGACGGCCTCGGCGAATTCCTTCCGGCTCTCGCCGACGGCTTCGGCAAGTATGCCCACGATCCGGGGGCGTACGAACCACGTCCATCCGGCACCTGAGATGGCGGTGAAACCCGCGAGAACCTGTATCGAGGTCGGGATCGATTCCAGAATCACGTGCCCACTCCTATTCCCTTCTGGACAGGATGTCCAGGGCTCCGACTATATCGTACCGTCACGCCGTGCCAAACGCGAGTGGGCGGGTCCACCGACGCCGAGGCGGTTCGAGCGTAGACGAAAGATTAGGATCATGCGGGGCATTTCCATGGCTGGATGGGTCATCTTGCGCGCAGGCAGTGGCAAGGACAGCGTGCCAGATGAACCGAAATGTACGGAGAACTTTACATTTCGTAATGTGCGCATTACAGTGCGATTCGCGAGCGCGCTACGGGCGCGTTCCAGGCAGCGCGGTTCCCCAATCCAGACCGAAAGACGGCTACACCATGACAAGAACGACACGGGTCCCGTTCGGCGCGATGCTCATCCCCGGCGCGCTCATCCTCCTGGCAAGCTGCGGTGGAGACAGCGGACAGACCACCGACGACGCCGACTTGCCCGCCAACCGGGCGCTGTACTTCCCGGAACAGCTCGTGGAGACCGCCCCGGAGTCGTTCCAGGCGCGCTTTGAGACGACCAGGGGCGATTTCGTCGTCGCGGTGACGCGATCGCAGGCTCCCAACGGCGCCGACCGCCTCTACAACCTGGTCAGGAACGGATTCTACGACGGGGTCCGCTTCTATCGGGTCATGGAGGGCTTCATGGCGCAGTTCGGCATGCACGGCGAGCCGCAGGTTCAGGTGAGGTGGACGAATGCGCCCATCCGGGACGATCCGGTCATGGCGTCCAATACCCGGGGCGCGGTCACCTTTGCGATGGCCGGCCGCAACAGTCGCACGACCCAGCTCTTCATCAACCTCGTGGACAACACCCTTCTGGACATGGACGGGTTCGCGCCGGTCGGCACGGTGATCGAGGGGATGGATGTGGTCGACCAACTCCATTCCGGATACGGCGAGATCGCGGACCGGGGAGGCGACGGCCCCATCTCGCAGAACATCGCGGCCAGGGGCAACGCCTACCTCGAGGAGAGCTTCCCCGAGATGGACTACATCGTCACGGCGACGCTGGTGGATCCGACTGGAGGATAGCGGGCCGCCCCCACCCCTCAGTACGGCACCCCGGTCGCCCTGCACAGCCATCGCTGGAAGGGCGCCGCCGTCCGGCACAGCTCGGCGAACCGGTCCAGAAAGCCGTCCGATATCACGTCCTCCTCGGCCAGCTGCACGACCGCGATGAAATCCTTCCGCCGCAGGTCCTCGATCAGAGGATGATCCACGCTGAAGCCCTTCGGCGCCCGGATCAGCGAATCGCCAGAAAGCTCGAAGGTCTTGCGAAAACGTGCACCGCGCGACGCCCGCTTCCAGGCATCGGGATCTTCGTCGATCGACTCCCGGATCTGCCGCAGCGCCGGCCCGCCGGGGCGCCACGAGCCGCAACCCATGAAGCACTGCCCTGGCTGGATGTGCAGGTAGAAGCCGGGCGCATGGGCGTCGCGGCCCGCCTCGTGCCTGAACTGGATGCCGGTGGCGGTCTTGTACGGAGTCTTGTCCTTCGAGAAGCGGGTGTCGCGGTAGATCCTGAAGAGCGAGCCGCCGTTGGCCCTGGGGTCGGCGCGGAAGTGCCGGCTAATTCCCTTGAGGGGCGTGGAAAAGTCGCTGATGAAGCGGAGCGCGGGTTCTTTGACATCCGCTTCATACCTCGGCTTGTTGGCAAGAAACCACTCGCGGTTGTTGTTGGCGGCCAGTTCGCTGAGGAAGCTGAAGGTGCGAGGCGTGAAAAGGGGTCCGGGCATGTGAAGGTGGCTTGGCGGCTGGGTCGGCGGGTATGATGAGCGGGCCGATATCTACCGAGCCGGCCCGACCAGCGCAAGCAGCGCCAGCCACCACCGACCAGGAAAGACACCCGCGCTCCATGACACGCACCGAACTCAGCCGGACCATCGACGCTCCGCTCGGCGTGGTTTTCTCGACGATTGCCGACATCTCCAACTTTTCCCGGGCGGTGCCGCACATCGAGAAGGTGGAGTTCCTGTCGGAGGTGAGGACGGGGGTGGGGGCCCGATTCCGGGAAACGCGGATCATGGGGGGCAGGAAGGCGAGCACGGTGTTGGAGGTGACCGAATACGTGCCGGACGAGCACGTGCGCATGGTGTCGGATCAGGGCGGCACGATCTGGGATACGACGTTCACGGTCGTGCCGGACGCGAATGGCCGGGGGACGCGGCTGGACCTGGTGATGGAAGCGCGGCCTCACAAGCTCCTCGCGAGATTCGTCACGCCGCTGATGAAGGGGGTGATTGCGAAGGCGATCGCCGCGGACCTCGATGCCGTGAAGGCCTACGCCGAGGCCGCGGGGTAGGGGACGCGCAGCGTGGACCGGAAGGCGGGGTTGCGTGCGATGCGCGAGGAGGTTGTCGCGTGCCGCCGGTGCCCGCGCCTGGTCGCCTGGCGAGAGAAGACCGCCGCCGAGAAGCGGGCCGCCTTTCGGGACGATGACTACTGGGGCAGGCCGGTACCGGGGTTCGGAGATCCGGCGGCGTCGGTGCTGGTGGTCGGTCTTGCGCCCGCCGCCCATGGGGCCAATCGGACCGGGCGGATGTTCACCGGAGACCGTTCGGGCGACTGGTTGTACCGGGCGATGCACAAGGCCGGATTCGCGAATCAGGCGCTCAGCCGGGACCGGGGTGACGGGCTGGCGCTGACGGGCGCGTACGTGACCGCCGGAGTCCGGTGCGCGCCCCCCCGCAATCGGCCGACGACAGGCGAACGGGATCGATGCGCCCCTTTTCTTCGCCGCGAAATCGACCTGCTCTGGCCTGGCCTGCGCACGATCGTTGCGCTCGGTGGCTTTGCCTTCAGCGTGGTGCTCGGCATGCTCGCCGACCGGGGCGTGGTCATTCCTCGTCCGCGTCCGAAGTTCGGTCACGGGGTCGAGGTCGATCTGGGGAGCGTCGCGGTGCTCGCCTCGTATCATCCCAGCCAGCAGAACACGTTTACCGGCCGGCTCAACGAACCTATGTTCGACGCGATCTGGCAGCGCGCGGCCGAGCGGAAAGAGGAGGCACCGTGAAGCGACGTGATTTCGTGAAGGGGCTGGCGGCGGCTGGGGTGATGCCGGGGGTTGCGGGCCTGGGCGGTGCATTTCGGACGGATGCGGCCGGCGCCGAGGCTGCAGCCTGCCCACCGGCAGGACCCTTGGCCCAGGACGACATCGTGGTCGACGGGCTCTTCGCCGGCGCAATGCGCCTGTCGCACCTGCGCGGCATGCAGGAGGGCGGCGTCCACTGCGGCGTCGCCGGCGGACCGTCGGACATGGCCAGCTTTTCGGCGCTGCTGCACTTCTTCGACGAGTACGCGGACGAGGTGGTCCTGGCCAAATCCGTGGCCGACATCCGGGCCGCGCATGCGGCGGGGCTCATCTCCAACGTCTTCTGCTGGCAATCGGCCACCGTGCTGGGCGATTCCTTCAACAGCCCCATCGGCAGTCCGGCGACCGCCCTGCGCGCCTTCCACGAAATCGGGCTCCGTCAGGTCGGGCTCTGCTACAACGTCACCAACGCGTTCGGATCGGGATGTCTGGAGCCGGAGGGATCGCTGACGCGGGCCGGCCGGCGGCTGGTCGAGGAGATGCATTCGCTGGGGATCATACTCGACGTGGGCGGTCACACCGGTGAGCAGACAACCCTCGACGCGATCGCGATCTCGGACGGCGTGCCGGTCATCTGCAGCCATACCAACGTGGCCGCCATCGCTGACAACTACCGCTGCATCAGCGACCGGGTGATCGACGCCATCGCCGGCACAGGCGGCGTCATCGGCATCACGGCCGTCAACGACTTCCATGTGCGGGAGCGAGGGAATACCGGGGCAACGCCGCATGTGGGCATCGAGGAGCACGTGGACCAGTACGATTACATCAAGCACCGGGTGGGCGTGGACCACGTCGGTCTCGGCACGGATTTCGTCACCGGGATGGCGATCCCGTACGGCGGCGGGATCAACGCCGAGATCATTCCGCCCGACATGGTGAGCGAGCCGTGGCGCTTCATTCGCGGCTTCGAGAGCATCGCCGAGGCGCCGAACCTCATCGACGGACTCCGCCGGCGGGGGTGGACCGACGAGGAGGTGCGCAAGGCAATGGGAGCCAACTGGCTCCGAGTCTACCAGCAGGTATGGGGAGGTTGATCATGTATGTGCGAGCCAGGCGTCGTGGGTTGAGCGGGATTCTCCCGGTGGCGGCAATCGCCGCGCTGGCGGCGTGCGATTCGGGTGGAGGAGCGCCCGACGCGGATGTCCCCGCAACGGAAGCGTCGCCTGTGGTCGGCGGCGGGGGCATGGCCGAGATCGTCTCCGCCGAGGCGCTTCAGGTCGAGGGGATGGACGGGGTATTCCGCGAGATCGGATACGCACCGATGCCCGACGGCGTGCGTCTGGCCTACATCGCCTATCGGCCGGCAGAGGAAGGGCAGTACCCGGTCATCCTCGACTACGACGCCTACGAGAGCAGCGGTGCCGACATCGCCACGAACATCTGGTTCCGGACTGCGGTGCGCAACGGCTATGCCGTGGTCGGAGCGAACGTGCGCGGGAGCGGATGTTCGGAGGGCGCCACCTTCAGCCTCTTCCACCCGCAGCAGGGGCCGGACGGCGCCGCGCTGGTCGAATGGCTGGCCGCGCGCCCCTGGAGCGACGGCAATGTGGGGATGTACGGCGTCTCGTACCCCGGCCACACCCAGTTCTTCGTGGCGGCGCAGCGCCCGGAGCACCTGAAGGCACTGGCGGCGGGAGGACTGACCGCGTCCATCTACCGCGAAGCGTTCAGGCCCGGCGGGATCTTCAACGTGGGCTTCTCCGCCTGGTGGGGCGAGATGGCCCAGCCGTGGATCGAGGAGGCGGGGGTGGCGCTCCGGGTCGGAGCCGGCGACACCCACTGCGAGGCGGTCCAGGCGGCCCAGCCGCGGAACGACGCCTTCCCGGAGGCCATGGAGCACGAGTACCACGGCCAGTACTGGAACGAGCGGTCGCCGGAGAGCTACGCGGACCAGGTCGAGGTCCCGATGATGATCATCCAGGGTTACCAGGACCAGCAGACCGCGATGGGCGGGCCGAGGCTCTACGAGCAACTGCGGGGGCCGCGCAAGCTGATCCTGCAGAACGGCGGACACGGGGTGGGCGGCAACGCACTGGCGCACGAGCAGGTGCTGAGGTGGATGAACCGCTGGCTCAAGGGCGAGGAGAACGGAATCGAGGATGAGCCTGATGTGACGGTGTTCTTCGAGACGGGTGTGGCCGATGGCGAGCTGAAGCCCAACTGGGTGGAGACCTTCGCCGACTGGCCCATCGCCGGGACCGAGCGCCGCACCTTCAACCTCGGGTCCGACGGATCGCTGAGCACCGCCGCGCTGGGAGAGGGACAGACCGGCGAGCTCACCTACGTGTACCCGATGGGCACCGAACTGGTGGGCAACAACGACATGTTCGCGATCCCGCCGGCGCCGCTCGGGTCGCTGATCTACCGCACCGCGCCGTTCGATGAGGACGTGCCGATCCTGGGGTCGGTCCGCCTGGTCCTTCACGCCAGCGCGCAGGCGGAAGACACCGACTTCATGGTGGTGCTGCACGATGTCGGCCCCGACGGCGAGACGCTGTACCTGCAGCGCGCCTTCCTGCGGGCGTCGCACCGGGCGATCGACCCGGAGCTGTCGTCCGAACACTGGACGCATCACCCGCACGAGGGGTCCGAACCGCTGGTGCCGGGTGAAGTGTACGAATTCGTGATTTCGCTGCCCGAGGTGGGCCATGTGTTCCGGGCCGGCCACGCGGCCGAGCTGGCGATCCTGGCGCCGAGCCCGACGCCGGCGACCGACTGGGGCCCGTTGCCGATCAGCCTGCCGGGGATCAACACGGTGTACCATTCGGCCGACCATCCGTCCCGCCTGGAGCTGCCGGTCGTGCCGAGCATAACCGCGACCGCGCCGCCGCCCGAGTGCGGGTCGCTCGAGTATCAGCCGTGCCGTCCCCGCGTCGAGCCGACCTTCACGGCGGCGGGGATGGCGCGGGACCTCATGCGCCGGTGACGTGAAGCCCGACCGGCAATCCCTCCCCCTGCTGCGACGATTGCACGAGCGCGTCTTCGCGGACCCGGCCGTGCGCGCCGTGTTGGACGCGGGCTTCGCGCAGCTGGCCGCGGCGTTGCAGAAGCGGCCCGATCCGCCGCACGCCACCTGCACGGTCCCGATCGAGCTCTTCGCGGACGACGCGCGTCACGACGAGGTCAGACTATGCCGGGTCTTCCTGTTGCGACGCGGCAAGCGAATGGCCGTACCGGAGCGGCACTGCAACAGTGTGCAGCGCCTGGTTTCGTATCGCGGCAGGGGCGCCATTCACCAGGGAGTGCCCGGCGGTGGCCCGGAGGGGTTGCGGGCGAGGGCGATCGGCAGTCCGGGCGCGAAGCGATCCGCGCACCGCGATGGCCAGGTCGCCGACACCACCGATCTTGCCCGCCACTGGGACATTGTCCCCGAAGGCAGCTGGCACTTTCCGGAAGCTGCGGAGACCAGCGACTGGGCGACCGTTACCTTCCACAGCGCCGCCGAGGACGAGATCGTTGATGAGCTTTGGCTCGGTGACGCAATCGTGCGGTCATTGAATCAATATGTAAAGAAAACATGACATAATGTCGTGTATACTATACTTTCCGGTGAACAAGGAGGAACGATGCGCCAACCAACTGAAGACGAGCAGGTAGTAATCGACCTGATCCTGTCCGGTGTCAACGAATACCTGGTGCCGGAGCGAATCGGCATTACGTGGGGCGAGTACGCAGCCTGGTACGGCGACCCGACGGGTACACGAGCGAGCCTCATCAGGCAGGCCAAGAAGGACTACATGGACACCCAGGAACGCCTGCCGCCCGAAGACCGGGCCGGACATGCGGCGGACGCCATTCTCCGGTTCAAGCAGAAGATCATCGACGACGAAGTTGAGAGGATTATCCGGCAGAGCCAGAATGACCGATAGCATATCCAGGCTGGCCCGGCGACTCGCATGGGGCGCGCTCGCCCTCTGCCACCTCCCCGGCGCGGCCGCCGCGCAAACCGCGCCGCAAGCCCCCCTCGATCCCTCCGACCCCGCCCAATGGCAGGTCCCCCCGACCGAACTCCAGGCCCTTCGCTTCCGCGAACTGGGCCCGTTCCGGGGCGGACGCGTCACCACCGTCACCGGCGTCCGCAGCAAACCGCACACCTTCTACTTCGGCGCCACCGGCGGCGGCGTCTGGAAGACCGAGAGCGCGGGCCAGGCCTGGGAGAACATCTCCGACCACGGCATCCCCATCGGCTCGATCGGCGCGGTCGCCGTCGCGCCCTCCAACCCCGACATCCTCTACGTCGGCACCGGCTCCGACGCCATCCGCGGCAACGTCTCGACCGGCCGCGGCATCTACCGCTCCGACGACGACGGCGCCACCTGGCGCTACCTCGGCCTCCGCGAAGCGGGCCAGATCGGGCGCATCCGCATCCACCCCGCCAACCCCGACGTCGCCTACCTCGCCGCCACCGGCCACCCCTTCGGCCCGAACCCGGAGCGCGGCGTCTACCGCACCCGCGACGGCGGCGAATCGTGGGAGAATGTCCTCTTCGTGTCGGACTCCACCGGCGCGATCGAACTGCTGATGAACGAGCACGATCCGAACGAGCTCTTCGCCGCAATGTGGCGCGCCGAGCGCAAGCCCTGGACAATGATCTCGGGCGCCCGCGAAGGCGGCATCTACCGCAGCCGCGACGGGGGAGACAGCTGGGAGAAGCTCGCCGGGGGCCTCCCGTCGGAGCTGATCGGCAAGATCGGCATCGCTCAGGGCCGATCCGACCCGTCCCGGCTCTACGCGATCATCGAAGCCGCGCCGGGATCGGGGATCTATCGCACGCTCAACGGCGGGGACAGCTGGACTCTGGTCAGCGACGACCCGCGCCTGCTCGGCCGCCCCTGGTACTTCTACAACATCTTCGCCGATCCGACCGACGCGGACGTCGTGTATGTGGCGGGCGGCGGGTTCTTCCGGTCCACCGACGGTGCGGAGACCTTCGAGCGGATCGCCATGCCGCATTCGGACCACCACGACCTGTGGATTTCACCCGACAACCCGGCGGTCATGGTGCAGGGGAACGACGGCGGCGTGGTGGTGACCGTCGACGGCGGGCGGACGTGGTCGTCGCAGTTCAACCAGCCGACGGCGGAGATGTACTCGGTCACCGTCGACAACCAGTTCCCCTACCGCGTCTACGGTTCGCAGCAGGACAATTCGACTCTCTCGCTGCCGAGCTCGGCGACCGGCACCGGGATCCACATCCAGCACTGGCAGTCGCACGGCGGGTGCGAGACGGGACCGGTCACGGTTCATCCGCTGGACCCCGCCATCGTCGTTTCGGGGTGCTTCGGCGGCCGCCTCGCGCGGTACAACCGCCGCACCGAGCAGTTCCGCCAGATCCGCCCCTACCCCGAGCGGCAGGACGGCGCGCCCGAGCGCGAACTCCGCTACCGGATCCAGTGGAACGCGCCGGTGCTCTTCTCGCGCCACGACCCGGACGTCCTCTATCACGGCTCGCAGTACGTGGCGGTGAGCCGCGACCAGGGCGGCAGCTGGGCGGTCATTTCGCCCGACCTCACCGGCAACGACACGAGCAAGTTCGGCCAGGCCGGCGGCCCCATCACCCCCGACGTCACGGGCGTCGAGATCTATTCGTCGCTGCTGCAGATCGCCGAATCGCCCCACGACGCGGGCGTCCTCTGGACCGGCTCCAACGACGGACGCGTGCACATCACCCGCGACGGCGGCACGACCTGGACCGACATCACGCCGCCCGACATGCCGCAGCCCGCGACCGTCAACCGCATCGACGCCTCCGCGCACGCCCCGGGCACTGCGTTCCTCGCCGCCTACCGCTACCGCCTCGACGACTTCCGCCCCTTCATCTACGCCACGGCCGACTTCGGCGCGACCTGGACCCTCCTCACCGACGGCGCCAACGGCCTGCCGCCCGATCGCCCCACCCGCGTGGTCCGCGAAGACCCCGAGCGCGCCGGGCTCCTTTACGCCGGCACCGAGTTCGGCCTCTTCGCCTCGTTCGACGCGGGCGCCCACTGGCAGCCGCTTCAGCTCAATCTGCCGCCCTCGCCCGTGACCGACCTTGTGTTGCACCGGGGGGATCTGGTGGTAGCGACTCAAGGGCGGGGATTCTGGATCCTGGACGACATCACGCCGCTCCGGCATGTGGCAGCAGGTGCGCCTGCGGGAGATCTCGTCCTCTACCCGGTGCGCCCCGCGTACCGCACCGCCGCCCAGGAACGGGACGGACACTACGTGCGCGATCACGTCTACGGCGCGATGATCCCTCGCTACATGAAGGCGATGAACCCGCCCGAGGGCGCGACGATCTGGTTCAGCCGGCCGCCGGGTGCGGCCGGGACGGTCGCGGTGGAGATCCTCGAGGGGGACGGCGACCCCGTGCGCACCTTCGCGGATGTCACCGCCGGCCCCGGCCTCAATCGCTTCAACTGGAACCTGGACTACCCGGCGGGCAGCGCGGGGGTGGCGGCGAGGGCCGTGCCGCGGATGTACGCGGTGCGGATCGAGGCACCGGAGGGCGATGCCGGCGCCGAATTCGAAGTCCGCATGGACCCGCGGCTGGAAGAGGAGATCACGGTCGCGGATCTGCAGGAGCAGTTCGACTACCTGATCCGCGCGCGCGACCGGCTCGGGGAGCTGGAAGAGGCGCTGGACGGACTTCGGCAGGTGAGGGGCGAGGCGGAGGGCGCCAGCGGCGGGCCCGACGCGACCGATGCGATCCGGGGCGCTGCCGAGCGGGCGTCGTCTGCCCTGACCGCCGTCGAAGAGGTCCTCGTGCAGCCGCGCGGAGCCGGCTTCGCGAACCCGTCGCGGATCCGCAGCCACCTGCGCTTCGTGATGACGGCGGCGAGTTCGCAGCGTGGCGAGGATCTGGACGCGCGCCCCACCGAGCAGCTGCTGGAACGCCTCGTCGATCTGGAGACCGAGTTGGAGGGTGCGCTCACACAACTGCGCGGGGTGTACGCGGAGGAGGTCGGCGAGCTGAACGCGGAGCTGGAGTCAGCCGGGCTGACCCCGATCCGGATTCCGGCGGTGCCGGGAAGGCGGGCCGTCAGTTGAGCAGTTCGTCCGGCCCCCGCGTCGCCAACCGCTGCTTCGTCTGCGGTCCCGACAACCCGATCGGCCTGCACCTCACCTTCCGGCTCGAGGACGGGGCCTGCCTCTCCGAATTCACGCCGGGCGAGAATCACCAGGGCTATCCCGGGGTGATCCACGGGGGGATGCTCTACAGCGCTCTCGACGACGTCATGGCCAACTGGCTGTATCTGCGCGGCGCCCGCGCCTACACCGCGCGGTGCGAGATCCGTTACCGGCAGCCCGCGCGGGAGGGCGAGAAGCTGCTCCTGGAGGGTCGGCAGACGGGGCGCAAGCGGAAGCTGGTCGAGATGGAGGGCACGGCCAGGCGGGCGTCGGACGGGACATTGGTGGCAACGGCGACGGCTACGTTCGTGGTGGTCGACGAGCAGGAGCTTGCAGGGGTGGTGGGCGGCGGTTAACGCTGCTGCGCCGACGCGCGTTCCGGCCTACCGCAAGCTTCAGGTGTGCCCTTCAACGGCCGACTCGGCTGGTACCCGTCTTGCGCCCTGCGCAACTGTAACGGCATACTGAAGTCACCAACAGTTTGGTATACGATATTGGATATTTGGACCGTGCGCTGATTTCGCCGCGAGCCCACGAGCCCTTTCAGCGGGCGCAGGGCAGTCATTCGTACCTGGAGGTGTTCCATGCGAAGAGTTCAACCCTTCTTCCTCGGCCGAGAGGCGCCCAACCGCAGGAGGTGGTCCCGGGCCACGCTCGCAACAGTACTCTCCCTCCTTATCCTGCCTGCATCCGCCGCCGCCCAGCAGCCCGTGGGCGGCATGGTAGTGGATGCGGCGACCCAGCGCCCGATCGCCGGTGCCCAGGTCGCGGTTCAGGGCACCGAACTCGGCACGCTCACCGACAACCGGGGCCGCTTCCTGATCCTGAACGTGCCGGGTCAGGCGATCACCCTCGAAGTGGTGATGATCGGGTACCGGGCGTTCAGCCAGACCACCCAGGCGGGACAGCTCGACCTGACGCTCGCACTCACGGAGGCGGCCATCTCGCTCGACGAGATCGTCGTTACGGGTACCGCCGGCGGCCAGCAGACGCGGGCCATCGGCAACGCGGTGGGCAAGGTTTCCGCCGAGACGCTGGAAGAGATCGCCCCGGCCATGACCATCCAGAACATGCTGGGGTCGCAGGTCACGGGCGTGCGCATCATGAGCTCCGGGGGCGAGATCGGCGCCGGCGGCGTGATGCGGATTCGGGGTGCAAGTTCCATCTCCCTCGCCGGAACCCCGCTGGTCTACGTAGACGGCGTGCGGGTCAACGGGGAGGACAACATCTCTCTCTTCGGTGGCATCGGCTTCGACGGCGGCGGCCAGCCTTCGCGGATTAACGATTTCAACCCCGACGACATCGAGTCGATCGAGATCATCAAGGGGCCCGCCGCTGCCACCCTGTACGGCACGGAGGCCACGAACGGGGTCATCCAGATCATCACGAAGCGGGGCAACCGGGGCGCGCCCCGGGTCAACGTGACCATGAAGCAGGGCGCGAACTGGATGCCCGACCCCGAGCAGACGTTCCCCAGCACCTTCTACACCTGCTCGGGCACCTCGCAGACAGCCGCGGTTCCCGCAGGCGCGGACCCCGCCGCCTTCGACAGGTACCGCTGCAACCCCGGCGAGATCACCGAGTTCAACGTCCTGCAATACGACCGGGAAGTGTTCGGAAACGAGTGGTTCTCCACGGGGCATGCCCAGTCCTACGGTGCAGACGTGAGCGGCGGGTCCGACCAGGTCACCTACTACATGTCGGCGGACTGGGACCGCGACGAAGGGTTCCTCCCATACAACTGGAGAAACCACCTCTCGGGCCGGGCCAACCTCAGCTATACGCCGAACGACACCTACGACTTCGCCTTCAGCCTCGCCCAGAACCGGATCAGGGCCCAGTCCGCCTCGGCGCAGCAACCGCTGAGCACGGCGGTGATCTGGGCGTGTCCGGATCCGGGGTGCGAGGCGGGGAGCGGCACCGGGTCGGACATAGCCGGGCCGTACCGCGGCTACATCGCGTACCTGCCGGAGGCCTACGCCAACGAGATCGAGGGCTTCCAGGACGTGGACCGCACCACGTTCAGCCTCCGGGGTCGGCACGATCCCTTCGACTGGTTCAGTCACAGCCTCACCGTGGGCGGGGACTTCTCCAACATCCGGAACTCGGAGCTCTACAAGGCCACCGGGAATATCGGACAGTTCCAGGCGCACGGCCGGAAGTGGATCATCAATCTCCGCAGCAGCTTCGTCTCGATCGACTACGGGGCGAACGTGGACTACGCGCTGAGTGACGATTTCAGCTTCACCACCTCCGGCGGGGTCCAGTTCTACCGCCGGCAGGAGGAGTCGAACCAGTCCGTCGGCGAGTTCTTTCCCATCGAGGCGCTCACGACGGTGAGTTCCGGCTCGGTGCGCCGCGGCGAGGAGGACTTCCTGGAAAACCGGACGTTCGGCGTCTTCGTGCAGGAACAGATCAACTGGCGCGACCGGGTCTACCTCACGGGAGCCATCCGTGGCGACGACAACAGCGCGTTCGGAAAGAACTTCGATTTCGTCGTATACCCGAAGTTCTCCCTGTCATGGGTGCCCACCGACGAGGACTTTCTGAACGACGTGGGTTGGCTGAGCACCCTGAAGTTCCGCGGGGCGTGGGGGAGGGCCGGCAAGCAGCCCGACGTTTTCGACGCGCTGCGCACGTACGAGCCCGTCGTCGGGGCGAACTCGGAAGGCGTGCTCACGCCGGAGAACATCGGGAACCCCGACCTCAAGCCGGAAGTGGGCGCGGAGCTTGAGCTCGGCTTTGACGCGGGCCTTCTGGACGAACGGGTCGCCGTCGAGTTCACCTACTACAACCAGCGGACCAAGGATGCCATCATCCGCGTTCCGGCGCTTCCTTCGCTGGGATTTCCCGGCGTCCAGTTCCGGAACCTCGGCGAGGTCAGGAACTCCGGTATCGAAATGGGCGTGGACGTGTCGGCCTACAGGAGCAACGACCTCGGCCTGGACTTCCGCTTCACCCTCTCGAAGAACAACAACGAGATCATGAGTCTGGGCGGGGAGCCGTTCATCGACCACAACTCCAGGTTCGGCCAGTACCACGTGGCGGGCTTTCCGCTGGCGAGCGTGTTCAGAAAGCGCGTCGTGAGCGCCGACCTGGTCAATGTGGATGGACGGAACGAGCCGATGAACGTGATGTGCGAGAGCGGCCCGCTGGTACCCGGAGGCAACTTCTCCGAAGGCGGAGGCCCTCCGGTGCCCTGTGCCGAAGCACCCGAAGTGTACTGGGGCCAGCCGCTACCCGTCTGGGAGGGCGGCGTCAGCGCCAACGTGACGCTATTTCGCAATCTGCAGGTCTATGCCCTGGTCGATTTTGTCGGCGGACGCACCTTCGAGAACGGCGACGTCATGCACTCGCACCTGACGTTCCGCCAGACCCGAGCCATGCAGGAGCGGGTCGATCCGATCCTCCTGGGCTACCAGAGCCTGGGCACGGCGGGCCGGAGGCAGGCCGGGATCATCGATGGCGACTTCGCCAAGCTCAGGACGATCTCCGCCAACTACACGCTGCCGCAGAGGTTCGCCGAAATGATGCGGGCGTCGCGGGTCACCCTGACCGTCACGGGCCAGAACCTCTGGACGATCTGGACGGCGGCCGGGGACGAGTGGTTCGGTCACAAGCTCATGGACCCCGAGAGGACGAACCAGGCGGGAGGGGCCACGCCTGGGCTGGAGGTGTTCCTCCAGGAAAGCTGGCCGCAGGCGAAGCGGATCATATCGACTCTGCGATTCTCCTTCTGACCAACGAGGTGTGAGATGCGATACATGACTCGAATGACATGGCCACTGGCGCTGTCTCTGCCCCTGCTCGCCGCGTGCGACATCCAGGAGATACTCGAGGTCGAAATCCCGGGGCGGGTGGAGGAGGGCGCTTTGGAAAACCCGAAGCTGGCGTCGACCCTGGTGACGGGAGTGATCTCCGACGTTGAGTGCTCCTGGAACCAGTACACCGCCGGGATGGCTCACCACTCCGACGAGTACATCCCAACATCCGGGAATCTCGACCTGATCCGGTGGGGAGAGCGGAGGATCGAGGACGTCGACGTCCAGTTCAGCCAGGGGTTGTGCGGCGGGGGGACCTACCCGACCTACACGCCGCTCCAGACCGCCCGCTTCCAGGGCGAGGACGTGCTGTCGCGCCTCGACGGCGAAGCGTTTGCGGGCGTGGCCGACCTTGCTGGCCTGAAGGCCGTTACCCGGACGTGGGGCACCTTTCCCCTGATCGCTCTGGGGGAAGCCTTCTGCGACATGACGATTCCGACCGTGGAAGGCGAGCCGGGGCCGCTGATGACCAGGCAGGAAGTGCTGGCGGTCGCCGAGACCAAGTTCACCGAGGCGATCGGCATGGCTCAGGGGGTCGGAAATACGGCGCTGGCCAATACGGCACTGGTCGGCCGAGCCCGAGTGCGGATCGGGCTGGAGGATTTCCCGGGCGCCATGGCCGACGCGGCCCAGGTCCCCGCGGGGTTCGAGACCCTTGTAACCCGGGATGCGTCGGAATCGCGACGCTGGAACTACTACTACGAGCGGCTGAACGCATTGACCGGATTCCGCAACCACGGTTCGGTCTCGGACCACTACCGGCACCTGACGATCGACGCGGAAGGCCGGCCGACCCGGGACGACGGCGTTCCGGACACGCGCGTGAACGTCATGACCAAAGGGGAGGCAGCTTCGGACTTCGTCACCCAGAACTGGTTCCACGACAAGTACAACTCCCGGGCCGACCCGCTGCCGCTGGTCACGTACAGGGAAGCGCGCATGTACATGGCGGAGGCGGCGGCGCGGACCGGCGACATCGCCATGGCGACGGAAGTCATCAACGAGCGCCGGATGGCGGCGGGCCTGCCAACGATGACGGCCCCGGCGACCGCCAACGAGATGATCGAGCTGGTGATCGAGGAGCGGCGGCGGGAGCTGTTCGTCGAAGGTGCCCACCGCTTCAACGACATGATCCGCTTCCGTGGCACGCAGTTCGAGATCCCGTTCCTGGGTGAGCCCGGCTCGATCCATCCCAACGGAATCAGCCAGAAGGGGGACGTGTACGGCACGACCACATGCCTGCCGTTGCCGCTGGTGGAGAGGAACGGCAACCCGAATATCCCATGAGGAATCAACGGAGGCCGGTCGCCCTTGACTGGGGCGGCCGACCTCCCTGGGAGGTGTGATGGGACGATCAAGCCGGACGTTCGTTCTCGCAGTCGTCATTGGACTCTCCGCGCCGATGTCGGTAGACGCACAGCGGCCGGATCCCGGCGACTATTCCGACGCCCGATACGGTCTGGAGGAACTCCGCGGCGTCATGGTTCCCATGCGGGACGGCGTTCGGCTCTCCGTGGACATCTATCGGCCCGACGCACCCGGGCCCTTTCCCGGCATCCTTGCCCTCACTCCGTACGACAACACACGGATCGGGCAGCGCGAGGCGGCCCGCTGGTACGGCAGCCGCGGCTACGTCGTGGTCCTGGCCGATGATCGCGGCCGCTTCGACTCGGAGGGGGCGTGGGATCCCTTCGGCCAACTCCACCAGGAGGATGGCTACGACCTGGTGGAGTGGATCGCCGCGCAGCCCTGGTGCAACGGAAGGGTCGGTATGATCGGTGGGTCCTATCTGGGCTGGACCCAGTGGTGGACGGCCAGCGCCGCACCGCCGTCCCTCAAGGCCATCGCGCCGGAGGTGGCCCCGCCGGACCACTTCGAGAACGCCCCCTACCAGAACGGGGTGCTGGCCGGATGGATCATGGACTGGGGCGCCCGCATGTCGGGACGCACCTTCCAGACGGTGGACGAAGGGCCCTACACCGGGTGGACCAACACCCGGGCCGAGGACTTCAAGCACACACCCTACGTCACGCTCAACGAGTCGCGGGGCCTTCGCAGCGCCCCCTGGTTCGAGACCTGGATCCGGCAGAACCGATCGAGCGATCCCTACTGGCGGGGGATCGCCTATCAAGGGCAGGAACACTGGTCGCGGATGACGGTTCCGGCCGTGGCCATCACGGGCTGGTTCGACGCGAACTACCCGGGCTCGCCCATGAACTACATGGGGATGAAGGAGTACGGTGCGACTCCCGAGGCTCGGCGGCCGACGCTGATCATCGGCCCCTGGACCCATGGGCGCTACGTGAGAGAGGCAGCGGGGATCGACTACGGTCCCGAAGCCAACTTCGACTTCAAGGAGTACGCCGCCCGCTGGTTCGACCACTTTCTGAAGGGGGTGGAAAACGGGGTCCGGGGCGACCCGCCGGTCTACGTATTCGTGATGGGAGAGAACGCGTGGCACGCGGAAGACGACTGGCCACTTCCCCAAACTCGCTGGACCCGTTACTACCTCCGTTCCGGGGGGAACGCCAATTCCCTCAAGGGCGACGGGGTGCTTGGCAGGTCGGCGCCGGTGTCCGAGGGTCATGACACGTACGCGTATGATCCCTTGAGTCCCACGCGAGATCCCTTCTTCGCCCGTCCCGGCCACAACGGCCACATCGACGGGGCCGTCGACGCACGGCTGCCGGCTCTGGGCGACGAGGTCCTCGTTTACGAGACGCCGCCCCTGGAGGAGGCGGTGGAGGTGACCGGCCCCATCGAGGCCAGACTGTACGCCTCGACCTCTGCCGAAGACACCGACTGGATGGTTCGCCTGGTCGATGTCCACCCCGATGGTCATGCCGCGTTCCTCGCAGACGGCGTGATGCGCGCCCGCAACCGGGATCCGGATGCGGAGGGCCGCTTTAGCGCTGCCGAACTCAGCACCATCGAACCCGGCAGGGTCTACGAATACACGATCCGGTTCTGGCGTGGGACGGGGAACCTGTTCCGGGTCGGCCACCGGATCCGGATCGAGATCTCGTCGAGCTACTATCCCTACTACCTGCCGAACCTGAACACCGGACACGACAACGTGGGGCTGGCGTTGGCTGACGAGGCCGTGGTGGCCGAGCAACGAGTGTACCACGGGGGCAGTTATCCGTCCCATGTGGTGCTGCCGGTGATTCCGCCGAGGCGCTGAGTTGCAGCCTGTGGAACAAGCTTCTTCCGCGTTTGGCCGCCGCAGGTTTCGTATGTAATGACAACATTACATCATGTCATGTAAACATTACATGAGCGTGGTGTGACGCACGCCCTGAAGAGAGGAAGTCCTCATGCGAGCTTTCAGCGTGATCCCGATCCTGGCCGTTGTCGGGTGCCAGGCAGACCCCCCCGATGGGAGTGCAGGGTTCCCGGAGCAGTCGGCGGCCGAGGTGGGAGCCTTCGACCTGGTGATCTCGGGCGGCCGGGTAATGGATCCCGGGACCGGCCTCGATGCCGTCAAGAACGTGGGGATCGCGGACGGCCGGATTGTCGCCGTTACGGAGGACCCCCTGGAGGGCTCCGAATCCCTCGAGGCGGATGGCTTGGTGGTGGCCCCCGGATTCATCGACCTTCACGCCCACGGCCAGGATCCGGTGAGCGCACGTTTGCAGGCCGCCGATGGGGTCACCACGGCCCTGGAGATGGAGATCGGCGTCTTCCCGGTATCGGAGTGGATCGCGACGAGGGAAGGACAGGCGATCATTAACTTTGGCGCGACCGTCAGCCATGCGGGGGCCCGCTTCATGGTGGTGGACGGCATCAAGGCACTGCACTGGCCCACCCTGACCGAAGAGGAGTCGGCCGCACTCGACGCCGGCATGGGCGCATACGCCGAAATCACCGAACAGCAGATCGGCGAGGTCATCGAACTGCTGGAGGACGGCTTGACGGAGGGCGGCCTGGGCATCGGCTTTGGAATCACGTATACGCCGGGAGCGTCGCGCCTGGAGATCCTGCGCACTTTCGAGATGGCGGCCACGCGAGGTGTGCCGGCCTATGTGCACCTGCGCGGCCGTGACTCGGGCGGCACCCTGGGAGCCTTCCAGGAGGCCATCGCCGACGCGGCGATTACCGGTGCGTCCCTGCACATCGTGCACATGAACAGCAGTTCCGGCGAACTTGCTCCGGTCACACTTGGAATGATCCGGGGCGCACGGGATCAGGGACTCGACATCACTACGGAGGCCTATCCCTACACTGCGGGATCCACGCGCATCGAGTCAGCGGCCTACGACAGCTGGGAGGACAACCCGGATGCCGATTTCGGCCGGCTCCAGTGGGCGGTCACCGGTGAGCGTCTGACGGCCGAGACCTTCCGCCAGTACCGGGCCACCGGAGGGTGGGTAATCGCCCATGGGCGCACCGAAGAGATGAACGAGTGGGTTACCGTCCAGCCGGACGTGATGGTGGCAAGCGATGGCATTCCCTTCCTTTACGGGCCCGCGCATCCCCGTGGGGCTGGCACCTACGCGCGTGTGCTGGGGCGCTATGTGCGTGAGCGCGAGTCCCTGTCCCTTATGGATGCTCTGGCCAAGATGACAATCCAGCCAGCCAGGCGGGTCGAGGATGTGGCCCCCGTGATGGCGCGGAAGGGTAGGGTGCAGGTCGGCTCGGACGCGGACCTCACGCTGTTCGATCCGGAGACAGTGATCGACCGGTCCACCTATTCGGACGGGGACCAGCCCTCGGCCGGGATCGTGCATGTGATGGTGGAGGGCCAGTTCGTGGTGCGAGATGGGGAAGTAGTGGACGGAGTGTTCCCGGGCAAGGTGATTCGCGGGACGAGGTAGGACCATGTCGCGCGCCCAGCATCACCGCTGTCACCCCCGGCCCGTGCAGCCTACTATGAGCGAAACGGGATCCACTCGCGCAGGAGCTTGAACTATGACGATCCGTCCCTTCGCCGCCGCAATCCTCACGCTCAATTTCCTGCTTGCGCAGCCATCCGACCGGTTGGCCGCGCAGGACGCCTACCGCACCCCTCCCCCCGATGTCGTCGGCATCCTGGACGCCGCCCCCTTCCCCCAGGCGGTGGTGAGTCCATCCGGCGACTGGATGATCCTCGCGCACGGCGAGAGCATGCCCGGGATCGAGGATCTGGCGGCGCCGATGTTGCGGCTCGCCGGGCGCCGGATCAGTCCGGTGACCAACGGCATGCACGCCGCGCCGCCCTTCGTGCGCTTCTCGGTCGTCGACCTGGACGGTGGTGACGCGCGGGATGTGACCGGTGCCGAGGACGGCCTGGGTGTGCCCATGTGGTCGCCCTCCGGCGGCACCTTCGCCTTCACGCGAACGACCACCGACGGCGTCGCCCTGTGGCTGGCCGACACAGAGACGGGCGCCGCCCGCGCGCTGACGGGCCCCTCGCTCAATGGCGCCCGGGGCGAGCCCTGCTCCTGGATGCCCGGCGGCGGCTCCCTGCTCTGCCACTTCGTGCCCGACGACCGCGGCGCCGCACCCGAACCGGGGGCGATCCCCATCGGGCCCGTCATCCAGGAGTCCGGCGGCGAGGCTGCCCCGTCCTGGACCTTCCAGGATCTGCTTGAAGATGCCCACGACGAGGCGCTGTTCGACTACTACCTGACGTCGCAGCCGGCCATCGTCGACGCAGGCTCCGGAGCCACACGGCCCATCGGCGCACCGGCCGTCTACGAATCCCTGGAGCCGTCACCCAGCGGCGAGTACTTCCTCTCGGTCCGCACGGTGCGTCCCTACTCGTACCTGGTGCCCGACTCCCGCTTCGCCAAGGAGGTGGAGGTCCTCGGCGGCGACGGCGCGCCCCTCCGCACCCTCGCCACCCTGCCCCTGGACGAAGGCGGCCCGGAACACCTCGGCTTTCGCCGCGCCGGCCTCCGCCAGTTCTCGTGGCGCCCCGGGGTGCCCGCCACCCTGGCCTACGTGGAAGCTCTCGACGGCGGCAATCCATCGCGCGACGTGCCCCACCGCGACCGCGTGCTGACCCTCGCGGCGCCCTTCGAGGGGGACGGCACCGAACTCATCCGCACCGAACACCGCCTGGGTTCGGGAGCCTTCGGGTTTGGCTACCCGGTCCTGTGGGGCGAGGACGGCCAGACCGCCCTGGTCTACGAATTCGACTGGCCGACAAGGCGGACCCGTGCCTGGACCGTTCAGGCCTCCGCCGCCGGCACCGAGCCCGCACTTCTCTGGGACCGGAGCACCGACGACTGGTACGGCAATCCCGGCGACCCGGTCATGACTCAGGACGGGGCGGGCAAGCCCGTGGTCCGAATGGCCGGCACCAGCATCTTCCTGGCCGGCCCCGGCGGATCTCCCGAAGGCGACCGGCCCTTCCTGGACCGCCTGGACCTCGCAGCCGCTCAGCTGCAGCGGCTCTTCCACTCGGGCGCGGACGCCTACGAGACGGTCGTCGGCCTGGCGGACGCACGGGCCGGACGCATCGTCATCCGCCGCGAGACCAGCGAGGAGCCCCCCAACTACCACCTCGTCACCACCAGCGACGGCGGCCGCACCGCCCTCACGTCATTCCCCAACCCCCAGCCCCAGCTCGCGGGCATCACCAAGAGCAAGATCTACTACGAGCGCGACGACGGCATCCCCCTCTCGGGCGAGCTGTATCTGCCCGCCGGCTACGAACCCGGCACGCGTCTCCCGGTGCTGGTGTGGGCCTACCCGCGCGAGTTCGCGGACGAGGACGGGGCGGGGCAGGTCCGGGGTTCGGCCCACCGCTTCACGACTATCTCCGGCGCTTCGCACCTCCTGCTCCTCACGCAGGGTTATGCGGTGCTGAACGACGCCGCGATGCCGATCGTCGGCGGCTTCACGGCGAACGACACCTACGTGGAGCAGCTGGTGGCCAACGGCAGGGCCGCGGTGGACAAGCTCGTCGAGATGGGCGTCGCCGACCGCGACCGGATCGGGATCGCCGGCCACAGCTACGGCGCCTTCATGACTGCCAACATGCTGGCCCACTCCGACGATTTCGCCGCCGGGATCGCGCGCAGCGGCGCCTTCAACCGGAGCCTCACGCCCTTCGGCTTCCAGTACGAGCGCCGCACCTTCTGGGAGGCGCCCGAGGTCTACTTCCGCATGTCGGCCTTCATGCACGCCGAGAAGATCAACGAGCCTCTGCTCCTCACCCACGGCGTCATCGACAACAACTCCGGGACCTTCCCCGTGCAGTCCGAGCGGATGTACCACGCGGTGAAGGGCCTGGGCGGCACCGTCCGCCTGGTGATGCTGCCGCACGAGAGCCACGGCTACCGCGCCCGCGAATCGGTCCTGCACACCGTATGGGAGATGTTCGACTGGATGCGGCGTCATGTGGAGGAGCGGCAGCGGGAGTTGATTCCCGAATGAACCGGTTATCAACCTCAGGCAGGCGCCCCGGGAGAACCGCCATGTTCCGTGCGGAGATTGCCGCCGTGCTCCTTACCGCCGCCCTCATCCCCCCCACCACCCAACCCGCGCTCGCCCAGGAGGCCCACCGGGAGATCCTGGCGGCCAAGTACCAGGAGGCGCTGGACGAAATCGCGTGGGAGCTTCCCGGCGTCATGGGAATCGCCGTCATCGATCTTGCGGGCGAGCGCGTGTTCGGCGTGAACGAGGCGCTCGTCTTTCCCCAGGGGAGCGCCATCAAGGTCTCGGTTCTGGTCGCGATGTACGTGCGGCAGGCGCGCGGCGAGATGGACGTCGACCGGCCGGTCGCGATCCGGGCCGAGGAGCGGGTGGGCGGCAGCGGTTACATCCGGCACTTCGGCGACGGCACCTCGTCGCTCTCGCTGCACGACCTGGCCGTCATGATGATCACCGTCTCCGACAACATGGCGACGAACATGCTGATCGACCGGGTGGGGATGGAGAACGTCACCGCCATCATGGCCGAGCTGGGCCTGCCCGGCACCCGCCTGCAGCGCAAGATGATCCGACAGGAACAGAGTGCCCGGGGCAACGAGAACCTCTCCACCCCGCTCGAGGCCGCGACCCTCATGCGGCGCATCCTCGAATGCGACCTGCCGATGCCCACCGAAGATTGCCGCGAAATGCAGGCCGTCCTCGCCATTCCGCACGCCGGCCCGATCCAGGACGGCACCGGTCCGGGCGTGCGCGTGCTCCAGAAGACCGGTTCGATCGCCGGCGTCCGCACCTCGTGGGGCGTGGTCGACCTCGAGGGGCGCCCGTACGCGCTCGCGGTCATGGGCAACTACGGCGAGACGCCCGAGATCTCGGCCGAGATCGAAACCGTCGCTGCCCTCAGCTACTGGTATTTCACCCGGCTTGCCGGCGCGACCGAGTACGGTACTCGCGTGCCCGTGGACCTGCTCGAGAGGATCAGGCGCCGCCAGCCTCGCTGACAGGCCGGCCACCTTGTCCATTACGAAGTACGCAGGTTGGGACAACAAGCCTTGAGCCCCTGTGCCTGCCACCTCCTCAGCCCCGAAAAGGACTGTCCGACAATGCGCCCAGTGAACACCGCCATCCCGCATCTGCCCCCTCGGTCTCCCGTGGCGGCCGCAGCCGCGCTCTTCCTCGCCGCGGCCCTCCTCTTCCCGCCAATCCCCGCGGCCACCCAGGCACCCGCGGCCGCCGGCCCCCTCCCGACCATCGCCGACTACACGCGCGGCATGGACGCCCAGCCCGGCTACTTCCCGCTCTACTGGGACGACGCCGGAGGCCGGCTCCTCCTCGAGGTGGGCCGCTGGGACGAACAGTTCCTCTACCTGACGTCGCTTGCGACCGGGGTCGGCTCCAACGCGCTGGGACTCGACCGCGGCAACATCCAGAGCGCGTACCTGGCCCACTTCGAGCGGGTTGGGCCGAAGGTGCTGCTCGTTCTCGACAACCCTGGCTTCCGCGCGGAGACCGATCCGACCGACGCGCTCGTGCGGTCCGTCGAGGAGTCGTTTCCGACCTCGACGGTCGGCGGCTTCACGGCGGTCGCCGAGGAGGACGGGCGGACGCTGGTCGACGCGACCTCGTTCTTCCTGCGCGATGTCGTCGGGATCGCGGCCCGGCTGCAGGCGGCGAACCAGGGCGCCTACCGGCTCGATGCGAATCGGAGCGCCATCTTCCTGCCCCGCACGAAGGCGTTCCCGGAGAACACCGAGGTGGAAGCGTCGCTCACCTTCGAGAGCGATCGTCCGGGGGGCGAGATTCAGCGCCACACACCGGACGGGCGGGCGATGACGCTGCGGCAGCATCATTCGCTGGTGATGCTCCCCGACGACGGCTACACGCCCCGCCGCTTCGACCCCAGGATCGGGGTCTTCGCCACCGGCTATTTCGACTTCGGCAAACCCTTCGACGACGACTACCAGACGGCGCTGGCGAGGCGCCACCGGCTGGTCAAGGCCGATCCGGCGGCGGAGATGAGCGAGGCGGTCGAGCCGATCGTCTACTACCTCGATCCAGCGGTGCCCGAGCCGTACCGCACGGCATTCAAGATCGGAGGCGTGTGGTGGAACCAGGTGTTCGAGGCGGCGGGGTTCATCGACGCCTTCCGCATCGAGGACATGCCGGCGGACATGGACCCGATGGACGCGCGCTACCATGTCATCCAATGGGTGCACCGGACGCAGGCGGGCTCGTCGATCGGGCCGTCGTTCACCGATCCCCGCACGGGAGAGATCATCAAGGCGGCGGTGCGGATGGACTCGTACCGGTCGCTCGCCAACTACAACACTTTTGCAGGGGCGGCCGGGGTGGACGGCGACTGGTACGCGGGCGCGCCGCCGGGCGTCGACGGCGAGGAGTTCGTGATGATGCGCCGCCGGCAGCACTCGGCCCACGAGATCGGGCACACGCTGGGGCTCGCCCACAACTTCATCTCGATCAGCGACGGGCACGCGTCCGTGATGGACTATCCCGCGCCGGTGATCGAACTGCGCGATGGGCGCCTCGACCTGTCCGGGGCCTATCGTGCCGGCCCTGGGGCGTACGACACGCTCGCGATCCGGTACGCCTATGCGTCGCCGCCTCCCGGCGAGAGCGAGGAGATGTTCCTGGGCGGCCTGCTCCTCGAGGCGCAGGAGCGCGGCTGGCGCTTCATCACGAACCCGGATGCCGGTGCCGACAACTCGTACCCGGATGCGACCTGGTGGATCAATGGGAGCGACGTGCTCGACGAGTTCGAACGCGTGAGCGAGGTCCGGCGCTTCATGATCGACTCCTTCGACGAGCGCGCGATCGAGCCGGGCGAGCCGATGCACAAGCTGCGGGAGCGCTTCGCGCCGGTGTACTTCAGCCACCGCGCCACGTACGAGGCCGCGATCAAGACGATCGGCGGGATGGAGTACACCTACGGGGTGCGCGGCGACATTCTGCCGGTGACGGAGCTGGTGCCGGCGGACCGGGTGCGGCGGGCGATGGGGCTGCTGAGCGATGCGCTGGCCCCCGAGCAGCTCGCGATACCGGAGTCGGTGCTGGAGATCATGGCGCCCCGGTCGTTCGGGTGGGTGACGGGCGGGCCGGCGTGGTCGAATCGGGCGGGTCCGGCCTTCGATCAGATCGGGGCTGCGACTACCGTCGCGAGCGAGATCGTCGGCGGGGTGCTGGCGCCTGGCCGCACGGCGCGTGTGGTGGCGTTCCACGCCCGTGACCCGTCGCTGCCGAGTCTTGAGGAGGTGGTGGCGCGGCTGGTGGATGATGCGTGGGACCGGTCCGGGAATGCAGCCGAAGCTGCGCTGGTGCGCGTGGTCCAGAACGTCGTCGTGGACGAGTTGCTGGCTCTGGCGGCGAACGAGGCGGCGACCACCGAGGCACGCGCGGCGGCTGAATGGGGACTCCGGCGCGCCCAGTCTCGCGCGGCGTCCGACTCCGCCACAGGCGACTCCGCCGATCCAACGGGTGCGACCGTGGTGGCGCACGCCGAGCGGGTCGTCAGCACGATCGATCGCTACTTCGAGCGACCGTGGGCGGCTGGTGAGCGTACCGAAGCGCCGCAGGGTCCGGGGTGGGCGCGGGATCGGCCGGTCGGCCACTGACGAGCATTCCTGGCTGCCGGAGACAGAAATGTATACCAAACATGACATTATGTAAAGAAAACATTACATATAGCGTTTCAGCTGAAACGTTTTGCGCTTCGCCGTGGGGAGGCTCGGCGTTTCAGACTGAAACGTTTTCGATTCGTTGCGGGTTGGCCCCGCGTTTCACCTGCAACGCCTTCAGTCAGAACCGCAACAACACCGCCGCCCAGTGAAACCCGGCCCCAAAGGCCGTCAGCAGGACCAGGTCGCCCGGCTTGATCCGCCCCTGATCCCGAGCCTCCCACAGGGCTACGGGGACGGACGCGGAGCCCGTGTTGCCGTACTCCTGGACGTTGATGAAGACGCGCTCGTCGGATAGGCCCAGGCGCGCCGCGACCGCGTTCAGGATGCGCAGGTTCGCCTGGTGCGGTACGACGAGCGCCACGTCGTCCAGGGAAACGCCGGCCTTGGCCACCACCTCGAGCGACGCCGCGCTCATCCGGTGAACGGCCTGGCGGAAGACCTCGCGTCCGTCCATCACGAGGTTCTTGTGAAGGCCCTGCCGCACGCGCTCCATGGTGACGGGCTGGCGGGTGCCTCCAGTCTCCAGTCCGAGGATGTCGCTCTTGGTGCCGTCCGTGCCCGCGGTGGCGGCCAGGATCTCGACCGCGCCCGGGCCTTGACCCACCACCGCCGCGCCGGCCGCGTCGCCGAAGAGCACGCAGGTGTTGCGGTCCTTCCAGTTCATGAGCCGGGTGATCAGCTCCACACCGATCACCAGCATCCGGCGTCCGTTCGCGAGGGCCCGTGAGCGCGCGATGTCCAGCGCCAGGACGAAGCCCGCGCAGCCGCTGCCGGCGAGGTCGTAGCACGGGATGTTGCCGACGCCGAGGCGGGCCTGCACGTACGCCGCCGTGTCGGGGGCAAAGACCTCGGGCGTGTCTGTCGCCAGCACGATCTCGTCGATATCCGCAGGCTCAAAGGCGCCGTCCGCCAGAGCTGCGCGGGCAGCGGCCAGCGCCAGATCGGCCGTGCTTTCTTCATCCCCTGCAATCCGCCGCGTACGAATCCCGGTGCGGGCCACGATCCACTCGTCCGACGTGTCGACGTGCTCGGACCATTCGTCGTTCGTCATCACGCGCTCGGGGAGGTAGACGCCCAGGCCGAGGAGTCCGATGGGGTGCCGGTTGCGCGTGTCTTGCGTGTCCATGTCGTTCCGGCCCTAGTGCGTGACCGCGTAGATGAAGTAGTTGACCCCGATCCGGAACGCCTCGCTCGTGGGGTCGACAGGGTACCAGCCCTCGGCGGCCCACTCCCACAGATCGCCGATGTCGGCGCCGGAGTTGGCGATGGCCAGCAGCCTGCCGTTCGGGTCGTTGTTCTCAAAGAGGCCAAGGAAGTGGGGGGTGCCGTACTTTCGCGGACCCTCCAGGTAGATGGACAGCGGTTCGAGGTAGTAGAAGGAGTCCCAGATCGGGTGGGTCTCCTCGATGGGGAGAAAGCGCAGTTCAGGGAAGACTACACCCATCTGGTAGACGAGGTTCGCCATCTCGTGAGCGAAGAAGTCGTCGAAGATGACGAGGCCGCCCTTTAACAGGTAGTCGCGAAGGCCGGCCGCCTCGCTCTCGGTGACGCGCCACTCGTCGGGCTCCGACACATAGGCGATCGGGAACTGCGGGAGGCGCGGATCGTCGAAGGTGAGGACGTTGCCGCCCGCGGGGAGTTCGCGGGTGTCGAAGTGCGTCAGTTCCCGCAGGATCGCGGACATGTTGATGTCGGCGTCCGGGTAGTCGTGGGCCCAGCCGCCCCAGCCGCGCCACCCGCCGTAGGGCGAGGCGGTCCGGATGCGCACGAAAGTGAGGGAGCCGTCGTAGGGGTAGTAGGGGCAGCACTGGCCAGCCCCCAGGGTGGCAGTGGGTTCGGGCGCGGGATGGGACACGACCGAGAGCATGGCTACGACGCCCACCATCAGCGCGGTTCCAGCTCGGGCTAGCATCTGCCTTCGTCTTCCATGGCGTACAATGCGTCCTCCATCCCGCTGTAGGTCGCCCCGGCTACGGAATCACGCGTCGGGGCATCACCGGCAGGACCAAACGCGACGGTCGTCCGGCGTCGTGGAAGACCGTCTGCTGGGCAACGCGCCATTCCGTGTCAGTGGCCACCGGGTTTCCGGTGTTGGGATTGGGTGCGAAGAAGGGGTAGGCGCTGCTCGAGACTTCCAGCCGGATGCGGTGACCCGGCAGGAACGTGTGTCCGATGTGTCCGAGCTTGATTCGGTACTCTTCCTCCTGTCCCGGGGTGAGCAGTTCCTCCGCCTCGAATCCGTTCCGGTAGCGGGCGCGAATCGCGGCGGCGTCCCACCAACCAAGCTTGAGTGCGCGGCCGTCCGGGTGGACATCCGCGAGCTTCGCGGTGAAGTCGGTGTCGAGGCCGTCGGTTGCGGCATGGATGACCGCCTCGACCGCACCGATGATCTCGACGGGGGAATCGAGCACGTCACTCGTATACACCAGGACGTCGTGGCGTCTCTCGATTGGCCGCTGGTCGATCCCCTGGGCGGCCCCGCCGATGTCGGACGGAACCGGATTCTGCGGATCGTAGGTGTACCGATCCGGCGGCTCATCACCGGGTGCGTTCCACGAGAGTTGTCCGTCTCCGGCCAGGGAGTTGGCCGCGCCCCCGCTCGACAGGTACAAGCTCTGGGGCTCCATCTCGGCGGGCGGATACTCGTCGAACTCGCGCCATTCATTCGATCCGGTGAGATACACACGCGCCCTGGGCAGATCCGGGGTCGACCGCTTGCCGGCGAGGCAGTGGTCGAAGAAGTCCATGTGGACTGCCTGCACGTCGACGACGGACTCCGGCGTAAAGCGGAATTCACCCAGGCTCAGCGCGCCGCCGCTGATGGCTTGTCCGTGGTCCCAGGGGCCGATGATGATGTGCTGCTTGTCGGCTCCCGGAGAGTGGTCGCGCATGCCCTCCCAGTAGCGCATGGTGCCCGGCTGATCGGCGTCGAACCAACCGGTGAAGACAAGGATGGGCAGGTCGATCGACGCGAAGTCGTCGTCCTCGAAGAGAATCCGGTCCCAGTAGGCGTCCCTGGTCGGGTGGGTAAGGAAGTCGTTGTAGAGGGGCATGTCGCGGCCCATCGCGTCGTCCACGGTGATGAGCGGGCGGTGGGCGTACACCTCGTCCCAATCGGTGACTCCCATGACGGGCCCCTGAGCCGTCCTTCCGGAGGTGCCGTTGATCCAGTCCAGCGACCACTTCATCAGCCACGCGCCGCCAATGTACGGGAGCTCGTCGAAGTAGTTCCCGCCCGGCGCCTGGGGGATCATGCAGACCAGGTTCGAAGCGCCCTCCCGGGCCGCGAGCCACTGCACCGTCGCCAGGTAGGAGCCGCCGACCATGCCGACCCGTCCGTTCGACCAGGGCTGGCGGGCGATCCACTCGATGGTGTCGTACCCGTCCTCCCCGTCGGCGAAGAAGAAATCGAAGCTTCCGTCCGAGTCTCCGCGTCCGCGGGCGTCCTGGACGATGAAGGCGTATCCGCGCTCGGCGTACTGCTTGCCGAGTTGCGGATATCGCTCGTTGGCCTTGATGTAGGGCGTTCGCACGAGGACGGTTGGGTGGGGCCCGGGAGCGTCGGGCAGCCAGAGGTTGGCGGACAGTTCGACGCCGTCGCGCATGGGGACCCGGAGGTCGAGCCGCTGCTGGATCTGTGCGGAGGCGGGGGCAGCGATGCCGAGCAACGGGAGTAAAGCAGCCAGCAGGGGACGAAGGTGGGTACCTGACGACATCGATGCCTCCTTTTTGTCGTTGTTCGTTCTGTCGGCTACACCACCCGCCTCGGGAGCCGCGGATTCATGCTCTGGATGATGCGCAGAAAGCCCAACTCTGTGCGCTCGGCCACCGCGTGCGGCAGCACGGCCGGATGATCCGGCCCGATCAGCGTGGCGACATCGCCCACCTCGACCGTCTTCTCCTCACCGATGTCGAGGATCGTGTGCGCGGAGTTGACCCCGCCCGCCACCGGGTACAGACGGCCGTTGATCAGCACCTCGCAGGTCCCGTTCGCGGCGGATGGGTAGCCGTCCGTGCGACCGATCGGGAGCAGCGCCACCCAGGTGGCCCGGTCGGGCATGAAGGTGCGGTTGAATCCCGCGCTGTCGCCCGGTTCGAGGTGCTCGACGCGCACGACCCGCGTCTTCAGGCTGAACACGGGCCTGAGGTCGGCCATGTCCCTGGCCTTCTCGTCCCCCGGGGGATTGCCGAACAGGCCGTTTCCGGGCCGAACCATGTCGTAGTGCGCTTCGGGCAGGTGGAATAGCTCGTAGGTGGGCGCGGCATGGAGGGTGCCGAGCGGCAGGTTCCTCTCGCGCGCCCAGGCGAGCAATTCCTCGAAGCGGGCGTGCTGTTCCCGGTCGAAGTCCAGGTCGTGGGTGAACATGGTGTAGGTGCCGTTGACGTCGACGTACTCGCTCCGGACCAGCTCCTCGATCCAACGGCGCGCGCGCGTGTACGGCATGCCCTCGCGGTTCATCCCGGTGTCGATGAAGAGCTGTACGGGCACGGGCCGGCCGATCCGCCGGGACACGCGCTGCAGCCGCCCGGGCGCGTCGTCCAGCCACACGGACGGGAGCACGTCGTTCCTCGCCATCTCCTCGATCTCGTCCTCGTCCGCCTCGGCCATGACCACGATCGGCTTGGTGACACCTTCTTCCCGCATGGCCAGGGCTTCCTCGACGCGCACGGCGGCGAGACCCCCCACCTGCGGCATGTCGGCGAGCATCGGACCGACGGCGCGATCGCCAAGGCCGTATGCGTTGTTCTTCACGACCGCGAGGATGGGGCGGCCGTCTGCCAGCCGAGCGGCCTCGCGGACGTTGTGGGCCCAGGCCGCGCGGTCGAGTTCGATCCACGGGTCGGAGCGGGTGGGAGTGTAGGCGCGGGCGGTTGCGCCGGTGGGTGCGGGGCCGGAGCCTGCGTTGACCGATACGCCCGATGATGCGCAGGCGGAGGTCGTGGCGAGGCCCATAGCTGTTCCGGTCAGGTGCAGGAAGCGGCGGCGGGGGAGCGGGGACGACGGGCGATCCATGGGCCCTCCGGGCTTGACGGGCGGTGGACGGAATGCAGCGAATGTACCGGGCGGCAAGGCGGTGGGCCAGACGCGCTCGCGGAGGTGACGTCGATAAACGAGAGGATTAGTTTTTAGGTTCGCATCCAATGAAAGGACTCTCCGCGGATGAAAACCTGGATCCCGATCCTGATCATGAGCGTGCTCGGCAGCGCCCTCGCATGCGGCGACGCCACGGACAGACCCGGTAGCGACGGTCTGCCCGGAACCCTCGAAGGCCCGGACGTCATGTTGACGGCCGTGACCGAGGACATCTACACCGTCGGGGAGTACATGGGGGACGACTGGGAGAGTTTCGGTCTGCTTTCCGACGTCGCCTTCGACGGAGCCGGCAACGCACACATCGTCGACATGCGAGCGGACCGAGTCGTTGTGGTTGCTCCGGACGGCAGCTTCTTGCGCATGGTGGGAGGCTCCGGCGAAGGACCCGGTGAATTGCGGTCGCCTTCTTCGATCCATGTGTTCCCAAACGGCGGGTATGTCGTTGGCAGTGTCCGTGGTATTGACGTCTACGCCCCAGAAGGGAAGCACGTGCGCAGGATGCCGAGGGACGGAATGTCCGGTAGTCCGTGGTCGAACTCAAAGGCCTTTCCGGACGGGAGCTTCGTGTCCACCGTCTTCCGATTTGATGCCGAGCGCTACCGCCAGGGGTTGGCACAACTGGATCCGCCGGGTCGGCCCATCGAGATCTTTCCCATCGAGGATGGAAAGCCGCAAGTCCTCTACACTGCCTGGGAGTTGCCGGATGAAGAGGCCGGGAGGAGGAATACACCCAGGTCCCCTGGCGACCCCGCCCGCCTCCGCGCGGGCCGCGCCTTTGAACCACGCCTTCACTTCGACGTCACCGCCGACGGTCGTCTCGCCGTTGTGGACTCGATCGGCTACAGAATCAAGCTGATCTCCCGCGACGGCAAGGTGTTAGGGGCGGTGGAACGCCCGGTCGCGCCACTCGCAGTGACCGAACCAATGAGGGAGGCGGCGCGGGAGCGGCACCGCGCCCGGGACGTGCCGAGCAACGTGGGCATGTTCCGTATCGAGAAGGAGAGCGCGGATGAGATGACTTTCGCGGAGGAGGTTCCGGTCATCGCCGACATCGCGGTGGACTGGGACGATCGCATCTGGGTCGAGCGAACAGGCGAGGATGGGGGCCCACCGGGACCCATCGACATCGTGACGCCGGACGGAGGCTATGTCGGAACGCTGCCCGCCGATGGAGTCAGGATCCCAAGCGCCTTCGGGCCGGACGGGCTCATGGCGTACGTCACTGCCGACGAGTTCGGGGTACAAATCGTCCGGGTGATTCGGCTGGTGTCCTTGCAGCCGCAAGGTACGGACACCCCTACAGGGCCGGAGGATGAATGAAGGCCCGGCCGTTCCTGATGTCGACGGATGTTTCATACGCATTCGACAGCTCCCGGAACCGACCGAGGATCGAATCCGCCATGACCCCGGTCGCGACCTCCGATAGCCCCCGTCTACGAAGGAATTCCAGGCGGTCACCCGCCTCAAACAGCTCGGCGCCTTCGTTCAGGACCAGGGGCACGGGGATACTGATCGCGAGTGCGCTGGCGGGCACATTGGCCTGCGGAGACTCTGCGGGCGCGCCCGGTGCCGGCGGGCTTCCGGGAACCCTGGAGGGCCCGGACGTCATGCTGAGCGCCGTGACCGAGGATGTGTACACCGTCGGGGAGTACATGGGGGACGACTGGGAGAGCTTCGGCAGGCTCGCGGACGTCGGCTTCGACGGGGCGGGCAACCTGCACATTCTCGACCGGCAGGCAGACCGGATCGTGGTGTTGGACCCGGACGGGAGCTTCGTGCGCATGGTGGGAGGGTCGGGCGACGGACCCGGGGAACTGCGGTCGCCCTCGTCGCTCAACGTGCAGCGGGACGGGGGATTCGTGGTCGCAGATCTGACGTCGATCGATGTCTTCGCTCCCGGAGGGCAGCACCTGCGCAGGATGCCGGTGAACCCGATAACCGGAAGTCCCTTCCTGTACACGAAGGCGTTCCCAGACGGCAGCCTGGTTTCGATCGTAATCCGTAGCGACAGCACCGCAATGGCAAGATGGCGCCGCGGGTTGCCGCGGCCGGATCCCCCTGGGCGACCCATCGAGGTTTTTCCGATCGAACATGGGAAACCGGAAGTCCTCTACACAGCCTGGGAGCTGCCGAAGGAAGAGACCAGGGGTGCCGCAAGACCCGACGGACGCCTTTCGGCTGGCCGCGCGTTCGAGCCACGCCTCCGTTTCGACCCTGTCTCCGATGGTCGGCTCGCCGTGGTCGACTCGATCGGTTACCGGATCAAGCTGATCTCTCGCGAGGGCGAAGTGGTGGGCACGGTGGAGCGGCCGATCGCTCCCCTCGCGGTGACGGAGGCGATGAGGGAAGCGCAACGCGACCGCTATAGTGCGCGGGAAGTGCCGAGCAACGTGGGCATCTTCCGCATCCAGCGGGAGAGCGCGGACAGGCTCAGTTTCGCGGACGAGGTCCCGGTCATCGCCGACATGGCGGTGGACTGGGAGGATCGGATCTGGGTCGCGAGGACAGGGGAGGACGGGGTCGGGCGGGGCCCCACCGACATCGTGACCACGGGCGGCGGCTACGTCGGAACGCTGCCTGCGGACGGAGTCAGGATCCCCAGCGCCTTCGGGCCGAACGGACTCATGGCGTACATCACTACCGACGAATTCGGGGTACAGGTCGTCCGGGTGATTCGGCTGACTTCGTTACAGCCGATGGGCCCGGAAGAGTCTCAATAGAGCGTTGCTGCGTCGGTGGCGGGCACCCCTCAACCCGGCGGCCCATCCGGGTGCAGCTCACAGGTCGGCGGCTGCAGCCGGGTCCACGACAGCGCGATGATCTTCCACGACTCGTCGTCGTTCCGCGTAAGCAGCAGCGCGTCGGCGCCGCAGTGGCTCAGGTCGTCGCCCACGTAGAAGTCGTAGGGCGTCCACACCATCGCCAGGTCGCCGCTCACGCGCACTTCCGCATCCCACATGCGCTCGGTCAGCACCTGCTCGCTTCCCTCCAGGCGCGCAATCAGTTCATCCCGCGTTGAGGTAGAACTCGACCGCGCGCCATCCGCGTCGCGCTCGACCGAGTGCATGAGCACGTCCGGGTGCATGATCTCGCGGAGGATTTCGCCGTCGCCCGTAGCCAAGGCGTCGAAGATGCCTTGCACGGCGGCGAGGATGGCGGTGCGCTCGGCTTCGGTGGGCAAGTGCCCGACCGCCGCGGCAGCGGGCGCGGCGCCCGTCGAGCCCTGGGCTTCGCCGGCGGACGAATCGTCCTCGGCGGGAGCGCAAGCGGCAAGTGTGGTGGCGGTTACGATGGCGAATGTGGCGAAGCGATTCACGGAGGATGCCTCCAGTAGCAGGTGTCGGGTAATCGTAAGCCTGCTTGGCCCCCTACGCACGGTCATCCACCACCGCCGGGTTGAGTCGATAGCCTTCCGGCTCGAGAGTCAGCTAGCGCTAGAGACCCAGTTCGGCATGTGACCCGAGACGCACCAGACGCAGGATGTCGTTTCCCGACTTCTGGTAGATCAGCAACAGGTCCGGCTTCACGTGACAGTCCCGATGATCTCCCCACTCGCCACTCAATGCGTGGTCGTGGTGACGGGGCTCCAGCGGTTGATCGTTGGCCAGCGCCTCCACGACGGGGACCAGAATGGCGTCCAGATATGTCCGGTGACGCCCCCTGGCTTCCCGTTTGTAGTCTCGCTTGAACCGGCTGGTCCGCTCAATCGTCCGCATGCAGGTCGTCGAACAGGTCCTCTACGGTGGAGAACTGCGGGAGATTGCCTCGGCGGGCTTCCCTCATCGCCTCGATGGTGGCGGCGTTCGGAACCAGCGGCGCGAACGGCAGCGCCTTCTCGTGCGCGACCTTGGTCAGCAGCAGCCGCAACGCGCCGGAGACGGTCAGGCCCATGGCCGCCAGCACTGCGGCCGCCTCCTCCTTCACAGCTTTGTCAATGCGGGCCTGGACGAGTTGATTCGGCATGTACCAAGCATCCCTGTTTCTGGAGTTGACTTACAATATCATGCAGGGGACAGACCGGCGGGTCAAGGGCGTCGCCGTCCTACGTCCCGCAAAACGAATCGGCGGTCCGTTTCTACCGAACGATGATCTCGTCGATGTACGTCCACGCCGTCTCGCCCGCGGACGGCCAGTCGGGTGGAACGCGGCCGCGAGCCTCGATGCGGACGCGCAGTGCCCGCGCCCATGTGGCGGCGACCGGGATCTCGACGTAGATCCGGCCACCGTCCGGCGGCTCGGCGCCGGGCCCGGTCGCGGCATCGGCAGCCCCGCCCACCTCCCGCACCACCCCCCTCCCAAACCGCCTCCCATCCTCGCTCACCGCCACCTCGACCCGGCGCGGCCAGTACACCCCCGACCCGGGATGCTGCAGGAATCCCACCTTCACGGCTTCCACCTCCGCGCCATCCCCCAAATCGATCACGGCTTCGATCTCGTCGGCCTGGTAGCCCTGCCAATGCCCGCCCCGCCGGTCGATCGAGCCGCGAACCCCGTCCACCAGCCCGGCATCGCCCGCCGCCGAGTAGAGCGACGACGACGCGGGCGTGACCTCGACCGGCCGACCCCGCGCGAGGTGGTCCACCCGGTTGCGCTCGCCGAAATGATCCAGCGCCAGCGAGCGCCCCGCCACGGCGGCCGCGGTCGCGCTGTCGGGGAGCGGTGTGCGCGCAACCAGAGCCGGGTCCTCGCCCCGTCGCAGCGGCCGCAGCAGGTAGCGGAAGGCCAACTCGCCGGGCCAGAGCGTGTACTCGCGATGCGGCACCGCGCCCCAGGAATCGTCGCCGCCCACGCCCTGCTGCAGATGGTCGACGTGAAGGGTGACCTCGTCTCGCGGCACCAGGTCCACCCAGTGCCGCTGGGCCTTCCGCTCGCCCGCATCGAGGTCCTCGAACGAGTAGGGCAGCGCCGAGAAGGACACGGTCGGCAGCCCCGTGACGAGCAGGCCGGTCCCGGAGCCGTCGGTGACCGCCACCCAGCGCGTGTCGGTGCGGGTGCCGGTTTCCTGGGGGCGCACATAGGGATGGGCGAGCGCCGATACCGGAGCCGAGTAGCGGCCGACGGCGGCGCCCGTGCGGCGATCCCAGTAGTTCTCGTGGGGGCCGCGACCGTACCACTCCACCTGATCGAGGTCGCCAGGGAGGGTGAGGATCGTGCCGAAACGGGGCATCTCGGGGAGGTCCTCGTCGACATCGCCGAGCTGCGCGGAGATCGCCACCGTGCCGTTGCGGTGGATCTCGTGGGTGAGTGTGTAGTCGGCCCCAATGGCCCGCAGGGAGAAGTGACTGGTGACCGAGGCACGGCGCCCGTCGGCCGCGGAGGTGACCGTCATCGAGTCCAGATGGCGTCCGGGCGGACGTCCCGCAAGCCGCCAGACCCCGGACCGGACCGGCTGACCGCTCCCGTAATCGTTGTCGGTGGGCGCCCGCCAGAAGTTGGGCGCCGGGCCGGACTGCAGGAGCTCACGGCCCTGAAGTGACATCGACCGCAGGATGCCCTGGGACCGGTCGAAGCGGAGGGTGAAGTCGTCGCCCGTCACCACGATGTCGTCCGGGGTCTCGGTCGTCACCAACGGCCCGCCCGGCGGCGGCGCCTGAATGGGTGACTCCTGCAACAGCTGAAACTGGTCCCACGCGACCACCTGTCCCGCCGGCACCAGGGGTGCGTCCGCGCGCGTGCAGAGGGTGACCGTGAGCAGGTACTCGACGCCGGGACGGGGCACAATGGCGGTTTGTCCGCCAATTTCGGGCAGATTTGGCCGACAAGCTGCGCTATCCACCGCATTTGAGGGGGATAAACTACCCCCGGTCGCCTCTCCAAGCCTCGGCAGCGCCAGCGCGACAGTATCTGTTCCGCCCGGAGGCGTGTCCAGCCTGGGAAGCGCCCCCGCCGCCGCCACCTCACCGTCCGCCAGCACCTCCCAGCTCCCCGCCAATCCCCTCAGGTCGCTGAATGCGTACCGGTTCTCAACCGCGAGCCGCCCCGCCGCCAGGTCCACCGCACTCACCCGCACCGGCTGGTACACCTTCTTCACCTCCCACGCGTGCGGATGCAGCTGCCGGTCCGCCGACACCAGCCCGTTCACGAGGAAGTTGCCATCGGTCGGCACGCCCGCCGGCCCATAGTCACCCCCGTACGCCCAGTAGCTCCGCCCGCGCTCGTCGACCGCGCGCATCGCCTGGTCCACCCAGTCCCAGATGAACCCGCCCTGCAGCTGCGGATGCGAGTCGATCACCTCCCAGTAGTCCGCCAGATTCCCCACGCTGTTTCCCATCGCGTGCGTGTACTCGACCAGCAGGAAGGGCTTCGCCGCACCCGACCGCGCGTACCGTTCCAGCCAGTAGGGCCGCACGTACATCGGCGCCACGATGTCGATGTTGTCGCGCTCGCCGGACGGCTCGTACAGGATCGGGCGGCTCGGATCCCGCGCCCGGATCCACGCCGCCGTCGAGTCGAAGTTCTCCCCGTCGCCCGCCTCGTTGCCCAGCGACCAGATGATGATCGACGTGTAGTTCTTGTCCTGCTCCACCATCCGTACGGTGCGGTCCATGTGCGAGCCGAGCCAATCCGGCCGCCCGGCCAGCGTCACCCCCGGCTCGAAACCCATTCCGTGCGACTCGATGTTGGCCTCGTCCACGACGTAGAGGCCGTACTCGTCGGTGAGCTCGTACCAGCGCGGCACATTCGGGTAGTGGGCCGCGCGCACGGCGTTGATGTTCAGCTGCTTCATCAGCCGGATGTCCTCGATCATCGACGCCTCGTCGACCACATGCGCCCGGTCGGGGTCGTGCTCGTGCCGGTTGACGCCGCGAATCACGATCGGCTGCCCGTTCACCCTCAGAATCCCATCGACGATATCGACGCGACGGAACCCCACCCGCGCCGACACCACCTCCGTCACATCCCCCTGCGGCCCCACGAGCGACATGACCAGCCGGTACAGCATCGGCGTCTCCGCGGTCCACTGGAGCGGCCGTTCCACCACCATCGAGCCCGTCGCCTCCGCCTCGCCGCCGACCGGCACATCCAGCGAAAGCACCTGCGGCTCGTCCCAAATCGAACTCCCCTCCGGATCCAGCAGTTCGTAGCGCACCTCGTGCGCGCCCGCCGTCCCCAGCCCGCGGTTCGCCACGTTCACGGTCAGCCGCAGAAGCCCCCCCTCGTACCCATCGTCGAGCGTCGCCTCGGCGAAGAAGTCGCGCAGATGCGTCGCGGGCATCGCGACCAGGTGCACATCCCGGTCGATCCCGCTGACCCGCCAGAAATCCTGGCTCTCCAGGTAGCTCCCGTCGCTCCACCGGTACACCTCGACCGCGACCGCATTCGTCCCCGGCTGCACCACGTCGGTCACCCGAAACTCCGCCGCCGTCCGGCTCCCCTCGCTGTACCCGATCCGCTCGCCGTTCACCCACACGAAGAACGCGGAGTAGACCCCGCCGAAGTGCAGGAAAATCTCGCGCCCGTCCCAATCCGCCGGGAGCTCGAAGGTCCGCCGGTACGATCCCACCGGGTTGTCGTCGTCCGGGATGTCGGGGGGGTTGGGGGGGAAGCTGTAGAACTCGTCGCGGTAGACCGGATATCCATAGCCCTCGAACTCCCAGTTGCCGGGAACCGGGATGACGTCCCACCCGGACGCGTCGAATGCGGGCTCGAAGAAGTCGGTGGGCCGCTCGTCCGGACGGGGCACCCAGTGGAATCGCCAGTCGCCGTTCAGACTGAGGCGGAAGGGGGAGTCCTCGGGCCGGTGGTTGATGGCGGCGTCAGCGGTCGCAAACGGCGTGAACGAGGCGCGGGGCGGCTCCCGGTTCTCGGCGAAGACCGCGGGGTCTTCCCAGTAGGGGGTGGGTGGGGGCCGGTCGCCGCACGCAGACGACGTGGCCAGGATCGCCGCCGCGAGGCCGATGCAGTTTACAGGGCGCAGAATTGCCTCGGGAATCTGCTGTCTGCGGTCAGGCCAGCATCAAGCGCTCGCCCTTCGGCTCCGGCACGGGTCGTCCCAACTCCCGTGCCCTTTCGATCCAGAACTGCATCGCGTCCTTGATGTTCCGCAACGCTGTCTCCTGATCGTCACCGTGTGCCATACACCCTGGCAACTCTGGCACCTCGGCGACGAACGCCTCGTCTTCGTTGCTCCAGTACAGAATAATCTCGTACTTGTGCATCAGCGGTCTCCTCCCAGCCTGTACTTCAGGATCAACTTCCGAACCTCCGATAGAGAACCCTACCAAACTCGCCAAATGGCACCATCTGGAATAGAACCCTCCCTCACCAGAAAATCACATACAACACCGCCGCCCCCGCGATCACCGCCCCCGCCCACCACTTCGCCCCCGGCGCCGGCTCCAGATCCACCTGCGCCGCCCCCCTCGGCAGCGTCCGCGGCTCGTCCAAACCCTGACGTAACGACAGAATTCTGGGGACGCGAATCACGGCAAGAGATCACGTAAGTCAAACTGGGACTGCACGATCTGCCATCCTTGCCATTGGACCACGTTCTGTCGAATCGGGTCGCGAGAGCGGGAAAACCGGAGTCAATTGGCGAGACCCTTGGACTTGGATTGAGCCCAACTATCTCACCCGGATCTCCGCAACCCGTGATGGGGCGGCGGCGGCAAAATAGCCGTACGCGCCTTCGCCTTCAATGCCGAAGTTGGGCCACGGCTCAGGCAGCGGAAAACTGCTCGTATGCGCCACGAAGTTGGTGTAGTTCCATCCCAGCGCAAGCAGTCGTAGAGAGAAACGCATCGGCCTGCCTCTGTACCGAACGGAGAGCGTGTCCGCGCCAGCGCGTTCGAGCGTTGCTGGTATAACGCCAAGCAGACCCAAGCCCACCTGCACCTCGGTTCCGTTGCTCGACGTCTCGGACGCTTCCGAGACCTCGGCTCGCACCGTGCCCACATCGGACTCGACCCGGTAACGAACCGCGACCTCGACCCTGTTCCCACCGGAGGGAGCAGGGAGCACCAGAGTGTCTCCCGGCTCCATCAGCTCGGCCGCCACGGGCACGACCACCGTGCCGGTGAACCTGCCCGGCAGCGCGGTCCCCGCAATATCGTATCGGACCCGTGACCGGATCGGTTCTGGAAGCGCTGCTTGGAGGCAGGTTGTCGGGCCTGGCCACATGTCCGGACCGGCGAGCGTGCATGACTCCAACGGCACGGTTTCTGAGAACGAGGCCATCCATCCAGGTCCTTTCAAGACCGCCTCCATCTGCGGCGGGGAACCGGTGCGGGGGCGGTGCGGGTGCGCTGCGAGCATGCGGGCGACCTCCTCGCCAGCGATGAGCACGATGCCAACCGTGACCACGTCGGGGTCCGTCTCAAGCGGATCGGCCGGACGGGTGAGACCGTCGCAGACCGCCGAAAACACCAGGACGACCGGCAGAGCGAGAAGCGCGTACCCCCTCAAAACCGAAACTCCACGCCGAAGAACGGAATCATTGGAAGCTGTGGCAGATACACTCTCTTGACTTCCTCGTCGGCACCCTGCCTCTCAACCCTCAAGCCGACGACATTGGGCAGGCTGAAGAGATTGGCGACCGACAGGTAGGGGACGATGGACCCACCGCCGAACCACGAGACTTGCTGGGGACGGCGCCACCCCACGTCGATGCGCGCATAGTAGGGCAGTGTCCCCGAATTGTACGTTCCGCCCAGAGGCACGACCTGAACCACTCCAAACGGAGACCGCTCGACGGGCACAATCGCCTCCAGCGGTGTCGTCGGCTGGCCCGACCGCAGTGAGACACGCGCAGACCAGGAAGAGGCACCCTTATCGTATGAAATGCCCAACTCGAACTCGTGCTCCCGGTGGAAGCGTGGCGTGTAGGTAGTGGCCCCAACCGTTCGCGACACCTTCGCCCACCGGTAGCTCCCCAGCACTGACATCCCCAGGTCGGCCTTCCAGCTCCACGACGCCTCGATCCCACGCGCCGTCCCGCTTGCCACCTCCCACAACGACGGATCGCCGAGGGCGGCGGCTGTGATGGGCTTCTCGCCTAGCGCGGGCAGCCTGAGACGCTCAAGTGTCCGCGCATACGCGTCAAGACGTAGACGAAGCCCTCCCCGGGATCCCTCCCAGCCGACCGAAAGCTGGGTGTTGCGAGGAATGGGTTCCGAGTCGACGGGCACGAGCAGGTCGTACGCGAGGAAGCTCGCTCCCAGCGCTTCCTCGTTGCGCACGGAAGATAGTGCCTGATGGGACCGGGAGGCCGACAATCGCACATCCCACCACGAAGCCGCGTAGCTCATCTCGACAAAGGGCGAAACGGCGGTCGTCAATCCCTGGAAGTGATCGACGCGCACGCCCGTCAGCGCCGAAAGGCCTTTAGCAAGCCCCACGTTGGCGCTCGAATAGCCCGCGAACCGCCACCGGCGCTCCCGGAGGTCCAGAGGCGAGAAGAAGTAGCCATCGTCCGCCTCGAAATCTTCGTCGAGATCGTATGCGTGATCGCCCGAGAAGCTCGTCGCCTGCGCACCGGTCGTGACCGTAGCACGGCCCAAGTGCCACGTGAGCTTCAGGTCTGCGCGATCCTCGCTCATCGATCCGCTACCGGACAACAAGGTGTCGCTTGGCGGCTCGTAATCGCGCGGCACGCCGTTCAGGTACGACGCGCGGCCCCCGCCCAACCCCAGCAGGTCGCTCGCGAATCGGCTGCGACCGATGGTCACATCTAGTATCCCGGTCGCGCCCAGCCGATCGCGGTAGTGCATCGACAACGCCGCATTGCCCCACTGAAGCTCAAGCGTCTTGGCATCCCGGGAGTCGAAGTTCCGCAGCGCTTCGGAGTTGACGTACCCACTCACGGAGAGGCGGCGGAGACCCCCGAAGTCCTTCGTAACCTTGGCGTGGCCATCCTGGAAGAAATAGGGCGCGTGCTGCTCGATCACCCCAGTCTCCTCCAGCAGGCGGGTGATCCCGTCGATATAGGTGCGGCGCCCGTCGAGCAGGTAAGATACACTTTGTCCGATGGGTCCCTCCATTGAAAGCCGGGACGAGGCCAGTCCCAACGAACCCGCCACCCGCCGCCGGTCGCGGGCACCGTCCCGGGTGGCGATATCGATCGCGCCGGAGATCGATCCGACCTGTAGCGCCTCGGCACCCGAGCCCGCCAAGAGAGTCGCCCGCTCGACCACCTCCGCGTTAACCGCCGACAGGAACCCTCCGAGGTGGAAGGCGTTGAACAGCCGTACGCCGTCGAGCAGCACGGGAGTTCCTTCACTTGTCCCGCCACGGACGTAGGGGATGGAGGCGTAGTCGGAGGGTGCCGACGCGGCCGGCGAGATCGCGGTCGCCCTCAGTACGTCCGTCTCAAGGATGGTTGGTAGCGTCCGCATCAGCGCCGAGTCCACGACGAAGGCGTCCCGCGACATCGAAAGCGGGTCGCCAGCACGACCACGGACGTTCACTTCGACCCCTTCGAGTCTGATCGGGGCCGGTTGCAAAAGAACCCTGATGGGTGCAGCGGGAAGCTCGTCGTAGCTCCGCGTCCACGGCGCGTAACCGAGGGCGCTCACCTCCACGCGGAACCCCCCGACTGCGCGAGTATCCGGTATGACGAACGCTCCGAAGCGGTCGGAGGTGCCTGCCATCACCTCGGCTTCCGCATCCTTGGCCATAACCGCGACGTGCGCAAACGCGACCGGCTCCAGGTCGACGCTGTCGCGGACGACGCCTGCGAGGGTGACCTGCTGGAGAGTCACAAGCAGTAGTGCGCTGATCACGTGTGTCCACCTTCCACCACGAAGCGAGGGCCGGCACAGTCGATTGCCGAGAGGCGAATCATGGTCCCTCGCCTACCAGGACAGGTCGACGACGATGCGGGCGAGGACGTAACTCCCCGGGCCTGTATGGTAGTCGAACGAGTCCCAGCCGAGGTCGTCATCGAACAGGATATCCGTTTCGACCGCGCTCACCTCAAATGTCGCCCCTCCCCGGGCGGGCGAAACGGGCAATATCTCATCCCCCACCGCGTAGCCCTTGAAGGGGTCGACCCCCTCGTAGCGGGCGGTCCCACTGATCCAGATGCCATCTGCGTTGGCGTATCCAACGGTGATCTCGACTTCCTCCGTTCCGATCTCGGTCGCTACGTTCAGGGCGAACGCATCCAGCGTCGTCGGGGAGTTGGATACTGTGCCGCCACCGCCCCCTCCGGTACCGGGAGCATCGCAAGCGTAGCTCAGGGAATCGGCGCAGCCACCTTGCGCAAGCCCGGTGGCGCCCGTGCCAAATTCGGCTCTCAAGTAGTCCCGCAGTGCTTCGTCGGAATCGAAGCTGCCGAAGTCGACAGACTTCGCCTCCTCTTCCCCGGTCCTCAGCGTCCAGATCACTGCGATCTCGCCATCGTCCGGATCTTGAATAACCGCACCCGGCACGTCCGCTTGCCGACCGATTCGGGTTCCGATTGTTTCCATCGGGCGTACGAGGAAGAGTGCATCATACCCGGCAAGTGCTTCGCTCACGACGATCTCACGACTCGCGCCCGAGGGTTCGTAGACGATGAGTTCGGGCAGTTCGGAGTCCCACATGCCTGCCACGCCGATTCGGGAGGTCCCCGTCCAGCCAAGGCGGTGTTCCCGAAGTGGGACGACCATCTCGATCTCCCCGAGTGCCTCGACTTGGGCGATGAAGTCGGAACTCGACATACCCAGCGCGTTCGCGCTCTCGCGAAGGAACGAGGTGCTTTCGCTCGCGCGGAGAAAACCGGCGAGCATCAAGCGGTGCTCGACCCCTACGGACGCTCTCATGGCCTCCAGTACAGACATCCGCACATTCGCGGTCGCCATGGAATGCGCAATCGCGGCAGCCACGGTCGAGAGTTCGTCCTCGCTCTCACCGAGGGTTGGCGAGAACCGAGTCGTGTCGGATGGCGTTATGTCGTTGCAAGCCAACAACATCACAGCGGCAGAAAGCAGGGGAAGGCTCTCTTTTCTCATCGTTGCATCTCCTTTGGGACTGAGGGCTGAAGCGCCGATGCAACCAAGATGCGATGTTGTGGGTACACCCCGGCAGCGGGAAATCCCTGTACCGGTGACGGGAAAACCACCGGCTTCACGACGGGAAAATCCCTCCATCGACGCTTAGGGCCTTCCGGCGGGTCGTGCTGATGCGCAATCGAATACCGCGGTCCCGCTCAGCCTTGGCGTCTGCCGCTGACGTGTCGATCCAGCTCCCGCCGGAACAATTCGCCGGGTAGTTGCGGGCAACCTCCTTGCCGTGATGCGCTGAGCCTCGTGACCCCTTGGAAGCCAGTACCGCCGGATCCGGATTCTCGTTCATGAAGGCCGCACCTGCCGACTTGGGAAGCCCCTCGACGATTCCAACCGCCAGGTGCGGCCCGCAGCCCCTACCGCTCGCTGTTGGCCTCCAGGAGCCCGGCCCTGAGGGCAAAGCGCACGATGTCTCGCCGGGTGTGCAGACCCAGCTTCGTCTTGGCGCGGGCGAGGTAGCCCTCGACGGTCTTGGGACTCAGAAGCATCTCTTCCGCCGCCTCTCTGGCCGAATAGCCGTTCGCGTACATCGCCACCGCGAGGCGCTCTCGCGCGGAAAGCACCTCGGGTCCCGGTTCCTCGTCAGAGGTGCCCTGTGCCCCTTGGCGCGCGAGCAGGGCCGCTGCGCGGCGCGTCAGAAAGGAGCGTCCGCGCATGACCGCTTCGATGGCGCCCATGAGGTCGGTGTCGGCGACGGACTTGTTCAGGAAGCCCGCGGCCCCGGCGTTGAGGACCGGCACGAGGAACTCGTCCTCGTCGTGAATCGTGAGTATCAAGACCTTCGTGTCGAAGCCGAGTGAGGTGATCCGGCGTGTCGCCTCGACCCCGCCCATCCCGGGCATCGCCAAGTCCATGATGATGATGTCGGGTTCCAGCATCCGTGCCTTGTCCACAGCTTCCTTCCCCGACGATGCTTCGCCCACGACGTCGATCCGCCCTGTCGATTCGAGCAGTGCCTTCAAACCGGCTCGCATGACGTTGTGGTCGTCGACCAGCAGTACCCTCACCATTGCTCGCGCTCCGGACCCACCATCGGCACTTCGGCCCGAACCGTGGTTCCCGACCCCGGCGATGTCTGTATGGTGAGGCTCCCCCCGACTGCTTCCGCTCTCTCACGCATCCCGACGAGGCCGACGCCGACGTGGCCATCTTCGAGTGCCACTCCGGGGTCGGACAACTCGAACCCGCATCCTTCGTCTCGGATCTCCGCGAAGATCATCCCGTCCGCCGATCTGAGGGTCACGGCAGCCTCGCTCACCCTTGCATGCGTCGCGGCGTTGGTCACGGCCTCCTGCACGATCCGGTACACGGCCAGGACCGTCAACGGATCCAATTCGTCGGCCACCCAGTCGAGGTTGACGCTGGCGCGGATCGTGACTCCGTGCACCTTCCGGGCATCGCGAAACAGGGTGGCGAGCGCGGAAACAAGCCCCTGTTGTTCGAGTTTCGGCGACCTGAGCCCGCGAATCATCCGCTTTACCCCTCGGATTGCGGTAAGGATCTCGTCGGCGATCACTGCCCACGCACGTTCCCTCTTCTCCCGATCCGTTTCGTCCACCAAAAGCCTTCCCCTGATCTTGAACGCGACCAGGAACTGGAGGAACTCGTCATGCAGCTCGCGGGAAAGGTGCTTTCGCTCGTTCTCGGCCGCTTCCAGCTTCGTTCGGGAGAGCCACCGCATCCGCTTCCAAGCCGAGGTTTCACGGATGGTGCAGATCACGTGTTCCGGCCCCGATGCCAGTTCGCCGGGGCTCAGACTGATCTCCACCGGGAAGGTCGTGCCATCCTTGCGCAGAGCCTGTAACTCCACTCCCTGCCCCATCGGTCGCGCTCGCGGCGCTTCGGCCTGGCGCCGACGGTGCTGCCCGTGCCGACTGCGGACACCGGCAGGAACCAGCCGGTCCACGCCGGAGCCCTCGATCTCTTCGCGGCTCCATCCAAACATCGACGACGCCTGTCGGTTTAAGTCCCGGATGACGCCGTCGGAGTCCACGACGAGCATCGCGTCCGGCGAGGCCTCGAACACGGCCCTGTAGTCCCTATCGGTCAGCAATCCGGTTGCCTCCTTTCCTGCGTCCAAGCGGGTTGGTAACCCATCGCCAACAACCACGCCGGTGTCCGTTCAATCATACGGACACATGGCCGGAGAATGTCAACGGGCGTCTGAACGCAAGATGTCATCAAGCCCGCCGTAGCCCGATCCGGGAGGTAGGAGTCGAAGGCGGCTTCGTCCAGGAGCCGGATCGTCCGGTCGGGGGTCGGCGAGGCAAGCGCTTTCGCCAACGCATCCTACGCGGATTACAGCGCCGTTCGCCGCCGCCGCACGACTCGCTCCGCGTGCGGCGGCTTCCTTCGGACTCGGGCTGGACGCAAGCCGCTCACTGTCGGAACCGAACTCCTTTCCTAGAACCCCTCCATGGCCCAATGTTCCGGATAAGGCTGCAACCGCCGAGCCAAGTCACTCGGGGAACGAGGCCGGCCTGTCAAGCCGGTCTTGCCCCCGGCAGGCCCTTTCGAGAAACTCCTCTGGGCCGTGGGGGAAAGCAGAGAGCGATGGCGCATCGTACCTGTTGGTTTCATTGTAGATGGCTTCGGGTGGGGTCTTGCGACGGACGACCCAAACCAAGGAGGAGATGTCGGGATGCTCTGGAAACCACGATTCGTTGCTATCGGGGGCACTTGTCTAGCCGCAGTGCTCGTGGTGGCGATGGGAACCATCGTCCTTGAAGCTCAGGAGGTGGTAGACCTCCCCGGCGAGGATCGTCCCGTTTCGGGGGACTTTGAGCTCGTCTACCGCATCGGATCAGTTGCGGCGGAGGCCGAATGGGAGCAGTTCTCGTCCATCCGGGACCTGGGCTTCGATGCGGCTGGGAACCTCTACCTCATGGATGGTGGAGGCGTGGAGAGCGCCACCCGCATCGTAGTGGTCGATCCTTCAGGCCAATACCTGCACGAATTCGGTCGCGCTGGCGAGGGTCCGGGCGAGTTCCGATCGGCGATGCAACTCGTGGTGTGGGCCGACGGACACACTCTAGTCGAGGACATGCTGCATCAGGCCCATCACGTCTTCGACGCCCGCGGCGAGTTCGAGCGGATGGTGAGGGAAGCGGGCGCGGACGCGGGTTTCGGCATCTCACGTCGCCCCGGCCTCCGACCGGTTCGGATCGGACAACACCATACGGTGATCGGTCGGAACGGTCGCTCGATCATCAGCGTTGACATGTCGTCGGAAGAGGTGACGGAGCGCACTTTGGTGGAACCATGGACGCCGCCGGGGCGAGAGGACCATGGTCTGAGGACCGGCGAAATCGAGGAACTGATCGACGAGGAGTGGGGATTCGAACCCGACGTTGTGTTTGACGTGCTCGCGTCGGGCGGGGTCGTGTTTTCGGATTCCTCGGCCTATGCGATCAAGATCAGCGATCCATCCGGCGAGGTATCGCATGTCCTCCGCCGACCCATACGGCCGATGCGAGTCACGGAGGCGATGAGAAGCGCGGAGCGTGAGCGCCGCCTCGAAGAGCAGCGGAACCGACGGGTCACCACCATGAGCGGGAGAGAACCGCCTCCGCAGGTCTTGGAGATGTTCAACCGGGCGCAGGCGGGCTACGCGGCGGCTGTCGAGAACATGCAGTTTTTCGCCGAAGTGCCGGTGGTCGCGGCCGTGCGCACCAGTTGGAGCGGGGTCTTGTGGATCGAACGCAGCGCGGATCCGGGGACGGAAGCGCCGGGTCCCATCGATGTAGTCGCGCCGCACTGGGAATACGTCGGCACGCTGCCATCAGGGCAACCTAGGATGCCGGACGCCTTCGGTCCGGGCGGACTGGTCGCTTTCGTCGAAACCGACGAGTTCGATGTTCCGGTCGTTACGGTAAGGCAAAGCCCGGCGGCGATCCGCAACTTTCGTAGACATTCCCGATAAGCACCCCAACCATTCGCAACTCCAGCGAGCCATTTGGCGGTCGGTTCTAGGGTGGCGAAACCGCAGGACTGAAGGTCCGCGTGCCTCCAGTTTCGGCAAAACAAGCTTCGGGGCCCCGGCGCTACACAGTGCGATTGGGCCGGGGTATCGGGGTCCCAGAGAAGGGCGTTGCCCTGATGACTTTGGGGGGATTTCCCGGGGTGGCGTCAGGGGATTTCCCCCTCATGAATTCAGGGTTTTCCCTCTCTTGGGGATACCACGCGTTGTCTATGATTGGAGTGCGTTCGTCTCCTCGGCCCCCGAGAGGCACGAAACGGGAAGGAAGAGATTGACGCAAAAACCGTTTTTAGAGGCGCAACCCCAAGTTGCCGAAACGAGGAGGAATCCAATGAGCAAGAATCAGAACGGCGCAACCGCGATCTTGGTCGCGTCTGCTGTCGCCCTGCTGTCCGCCGGATGCGATGACGGGGGGTTTCTGGCCCCGCCGGGTGATCCGTACAATGCGTTGGTCGTGGCGGCGCTGGACCCGGAGTCCCCGGAGCGGTGGGAGGCGGAGTACAACCGTTTGCTCGCCGAGAACCCCGATGTCCTGCAACTTCACCGCTCCTGGTTCGATGAGAACGAAGAGCCTTGGTTCGACGAGAACGAGGGACCCTCGGAGTTCTTCCGGACATGGGAACCGCCCGCCCGGCGTTCACGTTGCGGGAATGGGCGGGTGTCGGAGGATGCAATCGCCGCCATCATAGGGGCAATACGAGCGCGCACGGAAGGGCGCACGGCTCCGCCCGAGCAGCTTGCCGGGGCACTCGACGAGTACTTTGGCGTTTTCGGACTAGGGCTATGACGATGAACCGAAGAATACGCCTGCTTTGGCTCGGCATCCCCCTCGCTCTGGTTCTCATTCCCGCGCTGGCACGCCCGCAGACATCGTCATCGCTTCTGGCTAGGTGGACAGGTCTTGGCCCTGCGCCGGTTTCCACTTGGAAGCGGGACATCGGGAACTCAGCTTACTGGCTGGCCGCCCATCCCACGGACTCGACGATATCGTGCGGGAATGTGAAGACGGAGGTGATGCGAGCGCTGAACGGCGGCGACACTTGGTACGTCGGGGTGGACAAGGTGAGCAACCGGCTGGGAACCCATTACACTCCCCAGCATGAAGTTGTGGTGGACTCCTCCTTGTCCATCGATCTGCAGTTGGGGACCGTCATTCACGAAGCCATGCACCATGCGGGCTACGGCAACAGCGGGCCCGATAACAATGACGACTTCATCTCCTGCTTCACGCAGGGGCGGGAGGACGGGAAAGAGGACGACGAAGACGGGAACGACGGAAATAGCAGCGGCGGTGGCGGCGGCAGCCCCAGAATCGTCAGCAAGGTACCGCACGGAAACATCCCCAGCGTTTGGGTCATTGTGTATGTTCCCAGATCCTCCAGCGGCAGCGCCGAACTCGGCGAGATCACGGTCGTTTGCGATTACGACGACGAAACTTCCTGGCCCGACTGCCCTGACGCCGAAGGAAAGTCGAACTAGGATTTTGGGAGTCGAGGCGGCGAAGCCCCTTCGTCAGCTTCCTGCCGGGACCAAGCGAAGCGTGGCCCCGGGGACTCCCCACCTTTTGTCAACGGTGTTAAGGGCGGGGCTGTAACCCCGCATCGGGGAGCCGGACGGGCTGGGCAGCGTGTCGCCGGGCGTGCTGGTGGATGTCGGCCGAGCATCGCACCGGGAAGGGCGAGGAAGTGCTCGCGTCCAACCTTGCCCAGGGGTGCGAAGGGGAGCACAGCATCCCCTCGGCGGCTGCTGCCGGGGTTCGAAGGGGCAACGTCCCTCGCCAGCCCCGCGGTTATACCGTGGGTAAGCTGGCTTCCGGCCACTAACGGGTCGGAAGCCAGCTGCGGGAAGACCGTCGCGGCTGCCCCAGGCCGCAGCGCGCACGCCGCTGTGGACCGCCCCGTTGGTCCGCGCCGGGAGAGGAGATCAGGCCGCATGATCCTCCGCCGGCTGTGGAGGCCTGTAGCAGGTCTGGTTTCGGAGCATGGCGCAGGCAACCGCGAGCAGGCGGTCCGCGACGGAACGCAGGGCGCGGGCATGGCCGTGGCTGCGCCCGCGAAGGGCGGCGTACTTGGCCTTGCTGACGGGATCGCGCTGGACCGCGACCCGTGCCCAGTGGTAGACTGCGTCACGCAGGCGGGCATGGGCGGCCATTCGGCGCACGACGAGCTTGTACTTGCCGGATCGCCGTGTGACGGGCGCAACGCCGCACATGCACCGCAGCGCCTTGTAGTCCCGGCGCGCCAGCGCTTGGGGGGCCTCGGCGAGCAGCGTGGCGAGGACGGTCTGACCGACTCCGGGCAGGGAGGAGAGGACCGTTACGTCGCGCTGCCCGCCGGGTTGGTCGGAGCCGGAGTCCTCGCTGTCGGCCAGGACGTCGATCAGGCGGGCGATCTCCCGCTTGGCGTGGGCGAGTTGGCGGTGTACGAGGCGGAGGCGTTCGGAGATGCTTCGGATGTGGGCGACCGCGGCCTCGGTGGTTCCGGGTGCGACGGCAACGGCCGGGGCGCGGAGGATGTCGAAGAGCTGGTCGGCGGTGATCCGCCGGATCCTGTGGCGCTTGAGAAGGCTCTCAAGGGTCCGGCGCTGGACCCGCCGGGCCTTCGCGGGCGTCGGCACCTTGGCCCAGAGGTCGAGGACCCAGGGCTCGACCACGCTGCCGACCGCATCGAGGATCTGCGGATAGTAGCGCCACAGCTGCTCCCGCACGCGGTTCGACAGGCGCGTGCGGTCCCGCGTGAGCTCCTCGTCGATCCGCGACCACGCCCTGAGTTCGATGACGACCGGGTCGACGGGGTCAATCCTCCGGAAGTGGTGAAGATCGGTCCTCAGCGCGTCGGCGAGGACGCGGGCGTCGAGGCTGTCGTCCTTGGCGCCGGCGGGCGAGTGGCGGTCGCGGAACCGGTCGAGCTGCTTCGGGTTGATCGAGTAGACCGCGAACCCGTGGTCCATGAGGCTCTCGACGACCGGCCCGTGCGGGATCTCGATCGCCACCGGAATGTCCTCCGGAGCGGCTCCTCCGCACCTCGCTGCGATCCAATCGGCCATCTCGGCGAGCCCCGCGCCTCCGTGGCGGAAGATGCGTTCCGCCCGCTTCGAGCCGTCGCCGCCGACCACGCAGACGTGGTGCGCTTCCGATGCCCAGTCCACGCCGGCGAACCAGGCCTCATGTCTCATCATGCTCCCTCCCGTGTGAAGGTGTCGCTGGACAGCCGAGGCGGTGACGCGATGCTCGCTATTCCCTGTACTGGCGCTCGATGGCGCGAACTCCCCACTGGGCATCCATCGCGGCTTCCGGACCGGGGTACAAGTCCCTTGTAGGTGCTCGGTGGCACTGGTAGGCTGTGGTTACTCCCGGCCTGGTCGCCTGTCGCTGCTGTTAGGATCTTTCGATCTAACGCGAAGCCTACAGAAGGGGTACAGGCTGGGCTGGCTCCCGGCCAATAGCAGGTCGGGAGCCAGCCCAGCGGATCTCCTCGGAGCGGTCGCTGAAGACACCGGGCGGGCGGGCCTCGGAGGAAAGGTCGGGGTTCGCCGGGGATGGCCACATCGGCGGCATGGAGGGCTGTGTCCGCCGAACCCGGCCGTTGCCAACGGCGTAGAGGTGGAAAGCGGACTCCTCTCGATGCCCCATCCTCTGGTCGGCGGACTGCGGGGCCGGAGCGCGTTCGACAAGGCCCCGCGCTGCCCACTATGCCGCACTGCGGTATGAAAACGACGCAGGGGGCCAATTCACACTTTGGCCTGCCCGCGATGCACACTTGCCTTCTCGCTTATCTTGCTTTGCGGCAACGTCTTGCGGCGCCGCCACCGGATGCGCGGTGGCGCACCGGGAGCAGGTGCCGTGGCTGGAGCGACCCCCTGCCCCGAGGGCTTGCTGCGGCATAGCGGCGAGTGTGTTTTCACAACTCGCCGCCCGCCTTCCAAGGGTCGCTCCCGCATCAGCGATCCGTGCCGGAAGGCCGTTCAGCGCCGCTTCGAGGCGGCGGGGCCAGCGTTCTCCGTCCACACGTTTGCCGGAGCCGGCGGGCGTCTCCGGCCCGCCCTGGTTCGCCCGACGAGCCTTTGTGGTCCAACGCGACCGGGCGGTCCATTCCTCCCTGCGTTACGTTGATTCCAGCGTTTCGGTTTCGTACGCAAGCCGTCGGCTCGGCTCCGACGTGCCGATGCACTCTACAGACTTGGGATCGGACAATCGCGATGAGGAAGCTCTTGCTTCTGGGGCTGGCGCTGCTGCCCGCACAGGCCGAGGCGCAGGAGGCGTCGGGCCGTTTCATGCTCGAAGCCGGAATCGCGGGGGACAGCAGAGCGTGTCCCGGATACTACGTCGGCATCGACGCCCAGGTCGCGGGGCCGGTGTCGTTGTACGGGATGGTGGAGAACTACCGGTGCTCCGAGCGGACCGAGGACATCGATCTTGGCGGCGGCATCACCGGAACCGTCACCTACCCCCGCCGGGTCGGGTCGGACAACCGGATCGGGGCCTCGGTCCTGCTTGGACGTTCCAGTTGGCTCGTTCGCCCGGCGTTGCGCGCGGGGATCCAGTATGGCAGCGGGAACTACGTTGGGCCGACCGCCGGTGCGAGCCTGACCTTCGGACGGCGCCACGGGGCGCGCTTCATGCTCCACGTCGAGGAGTGCGGCAGCACAGCCTGCGCGCGCTTCCAGATGGGCGGTTACGTTTCGTTCTAGCCCCCAACGACCGGTCTGGAGGCGACTGCTTCGGCGCCACGGGCGCACCAGCTGCGGAACGCGGGGCTCGGTGGCCTTCCCGCACGGGACTGATGGATGGGAGCGACCCCTTGGCGGAGGGGAGGATGGGGATATACATCGCCATCCCGCCCGATGCCGATCGAGGCATGCCGAGATGGGGGGTCGCTCCCATCCACGGCCAGAGCGCGCGGATCGGCATCGGCGTTTCGCTGGCCGTCGCCCAACCGCAAGCGCTCCAGCGACTTGCGAAACCGGCGGCGTGTACATCGCAGGCGCGATTTCCTGTCCGGCGACCCCCCAAGCGCCATGTACACTCGCGGATCGGCATCGGGAGCGTCGAAAACCGCCTCGAAAACACGGCTTCCAACTCGACAGTCGTGAAACTCTTCCGTGGCGGGTGCAGGCCTCGTTGTCACCCCACAATTCGCGGAAGGATCCACCCCGCCCGAACCTCCGATCCGTCTGGCGCACATGGCTTCTCTCCGCGAAGTTCCGATGCGCAGATCGTGCAGTCCATCACGATAAGGAATCGAATGATGGCACGCACGAAACGAAGTCGGCGCAGTTACGGCGCCGGCGAATGGGGCCGGAATCGGGTCCGGGTGTTTCCCGATCCGAAAACCGGCCTGTACCAAGTGGAGTGGCGCGACAACGGGCGAAGGCTCACCCGGTCGCTGGGGCACCGCGAGTGGGTGAGGGCGAAGCGGGAGGCGGACGAATTCGCCGCCGGGTTCGCGACGCTTCGGCCCAATGGCAAGGCGGAGGCCGAGCCCGGGCCGCTCACCTTGGGACGGCTTCTTGACATGTACGGGGAAGAGGTGACGCCGACGAAGGCGGAGTCCTCTCAGCGGTCCGACCGGGCCGCGACGAGGATGTTCCTCCAGTTCTTCGGGCGGGACCGCAAGCCCTCCACCCTGTCCCAGCGGGATTGGGACCGGTTCATCCGGGCGCGGCGCGCGGGCAGGATCGGAGCGAGCGGCAAGCCGGTATCCGACGCGACGCTCGAACACGACCTGAAGTTCCTGATCGCCGTGTTCAACTGGGCCGCGAGGTCGAAGAACGAGCGAGGCCGCCTGCTTCTCGACAGGAACCCGTTGAAGGGCCTGAAGATGCCCACGGAGAAGAACCCCAGGCGGGTGGTGTTGTCCGAGGAGGAATACCAGGCACTTCTCGGAGTGTCCCGCCGGGTTGATTGGCGCTTTCACGTTGCGCTCGTTCTCGCGCACGAAACCGGACACCGGATCGGCGCCATCCGTCACCTGCGATGGACGGACATCGACCTTGAAGCCGGGGTCATCCGGTGGAGAGCGGAGCACGAGAAGACCGGCTACGAACACCGGACGCCGGCCACCCCCGAGGCGTTGGCCGTCCTTGAGGAGGCGCGGAGGCGGAACCCCGGGATCGGGGACATTCCGCTGCTGCCCGCACCGAGGGATCCGTCGCGGTGCGCGGGCCGGACGCTCGTGCGATCGTGGTGGAACCGAGCCCAGAAGCTCGCCGCGCTCGAACCGAAGCGCGGGCGAGGCTGGCACTCGCTGAGGCGCAAGTTTGCTTCGGATCTCATGGACCAGCCGCTCAAGGTGCTCTGCGAGTTGGGGGGTTGGAAGACCGCCAAGACGGTGCTCCAGTGCTATCAGCGAGCCGACGAAGGACAGCTTCGGAAGGCACTGGAAGCCCGCCGGAGACCCGGCGGCTGAAGCTCACGAATCAGCGGGAGTGATTTAGCGGGAATCTGGCCGACGGAGCGCGTAACAATCAGTGATCGCACGAGATACGGATTTGAGAGCGCATGACGTAACGTGAGGGTCGCCATGAACGCCGAGATCACCAGGAACGTGATCGCCATGTGGTGCAGGAACGCGACCTCGGGGAGCAGCCACAGGAGCGCCCCGTACACCGGAATCCCCAGAATCATCCCGCCGAAGGCCGCGGCGGGCGGTGTCCGCGGCACGAACAGCCCGAAGAGGAACGCCGCCACGATCCCCGGCGAGATGAATCCCCAGAACATCTGGATGTACTCGAAGACGCTTCCGGCCCTGGCTACCACCGGTGCCCACAGGCAGCCGACCAGCACCAGCACCGCCGTCGTCCACCGCCCGATCTTCATCAGGCTGCGCGACGACGCCTCGGGCCGCAGGTGCCGCTTGTACAGGTCGACGCTGAAGATCGTCGCCGCCGAGTTGAGCATCGAGTCGAGCGAACTCATCACGGCGCCGAAGAGCGCGGCGAACATCGCGCCGGTGAGCCCGGCGGGGAGCAGCTCGCGCATCATGACCGGATAGGCCTGGTCGGGGTTGGTCACCTGATCGGCGAAGAGCTCCGCCGCCATGATGCCGGGGAAGATGATGATGAACGGGATCACCAGCTTGATGAACCCGGCCAGGAACAGCCCGCGCTGACCGTCCGCCAGACTCCGAGCCGCCAGCGTCCGCTGCGTGATGAACTGGTTCAGTCCCCAGTAGAAGAGGTTCGGGATCCACAGCCCGCCGATGAAGACCGCGAGCCACGGCATCTCCGGGTGATTCCATGGGAGGACGGTGTGCAGCTTGCCGTCGGCGGCCTCGAGGAAGGGCTCGATCCCGCCCATCGCGCGGAAGCCGAGCACCGTCACCACCACGCCGCCCAGGATCAGCGCCACCCCCTGGATCAGGTCGGACCACACCACCGCCTTCAGTCCGCCGTAGATCGTGTAGCCACCGGCCAGGATGCCGATCAGCCAGATGCCCAGGTTCGTGTCGATGCCGAAGATGGACTCGAGAGCGAGGGCGCCGGAATAGAGCACGGTGGCGAGGGCGACGAAGACGTACGCGGCCATGATGAAGGCGGCCATCAGCGTGCGGGTGCGCACGTCGTAACGGAACTCGAGGAACTCCGGGATCGTGTAGATGCCGGCCTGCAAGAACTTCGGCAGGAAAAAGAGCCCGACGAGCACGAGGGTGACCGCCGCCATCCACTCGTAACTGGCGATGGCCAGGCCGAGCTCGTACCCGCGCCCTGCCATCCCCACGAAGTGCTCCGTCGAGATGTTGGACGCGATCAGCGAGAAGCCGATCAGCCACCAGGGCAGGTTGCGGCCGGCCAGGAAGTAGTCGGCCGCGTCGTGCTTCCCGCGTGAGGCGTAGAGCGAGACGCCGACGACAACGAGCAGGAACCCGACGAAAGCGGCGATGTCGAGCGGTTGAAAGGACATGTGGGCGGCTCCAGGTTTCGAGCAGGAGCCAACCTAACCGAGAGGCCTCGAATGCGCATCCGGATGTTCAGCGGCGTTGCCGCGGTGCTGGTTTTGTCGTGTGTGACGGGGTGCGGGGATCGGGGAGCATCGACGGGGGCGGACGCGGAATCGGGTGGGCCCGATCGACCGGACGCCGGCGTCGGGACCCGGACTCCCGCCGGCGCACAACCCCCCGGCGACCCCTGGCCCGATCGGCACTCCGAATACCACGACAGCGTGGGCGACGTCCCGGAGTACCGCGCCATCCAGGCCGGACTCGCACGCGGCTGGAACACCTGGGACAGTCGGGACGTGCTGCGCTACGTCCTGCTGCCCGAGGGCCTCGCGGTCGACCTGGCGATCAAGCGGCACGCGTGGCTCGAAGAGGGCTACCTGAACGACGCGCTGATCGGACGACGCGGCGACGACGTCGAGACGATCCGCCCCGGCGTGCACGCGCTCGACGGCTCGTACATGCGGCTGGAAATCGAATGGCAGGGGCTCGCGGCCACCGTCGAGGCGGGACACGCGGGCGATGACCTGGTGGTGCTGGTGACGCCGGGCGGCGCCGATAGCACCGAGTTTGTCGGCCAAAATGAGCCAGAAATGGCCGACAACGATCAGGAATCGCCGCTTGTCGGCCAGAATCGCCCCGAAATGGCCGACAAAACCGGCCACTACGAACTGATCGTCAGTGCCGGGCTGGCCTGGAACCGCCCGGGAGTGGTCGAATCGACCGAAGCCGGCCCCGTCGCCCGGCTGCCGTCCGACACATATCCGGTTCACGTCATCGGCACGACAGAGAGCGACCCCTACACCGAGACCCTCCTCCCGCACCAGGTCGTGCGCCTCGACCGGCCCGCCGGCATCTCCACCGGCCGCCCCCGCACCCTCGACGACATCCGCGCCGCCCTCGACGCCGCCCGGCAATCGCTCCAGGCCCGCGCCGCCAGCTACGGCGCCCTCGCCGACGCCTACCTTGCCGTCACCTCCGGCATCGCCTGGAACACCATCTACGAGCCCCGCCACGACCGCGTCGTCTCGACCGTCGGCCGCCTCTGGAACCAGGAGTACGGCGGCGTGGCCCTCTTCGGCTGGGACAACTTCTTCCTGGCCTACATGACCGCGCTCGACAACCGCGAACTGGCGCTGGCCAACGTCATCGAGCACCTGCGCGGCGCGACGGCCGAGGGATTCCTCCCCAACGACAACCGCGGCAACGGCAGCAAGTCCTGGGACCGCTCCCAGCCGCCGGTGGGCGGGATCATGGTGCGCGAGGTGTACCGCCGGTACCCCGAGCCGTGGTTCCTGGAGGCCGCCTTCGATCCCCTCCTGGCATGGAACCGCTGGTGGCCGACGAAGCGGCTCAACGAAGGGCTCCTCAGCTACGGTTCCCACGAGGCGCGGAACCCGTTCGACGAGCCGTCAGTGCGCACGAAGACCACCGCCGGCTACGAGTCCGGCATGGACGACTCGCCGATGTACGAGGACGTGCCGTTCAACCGCGAGAAGAACACGCTCGAGCTGCAGGACGTGGGGCTGACCAGCCTCTACATCGCCGACTGCCTGGCGCTGGCCGAGCTGGCCGGCCTCCTCGGCCGGGGCGCCGAAGCCGCCGAGCTGACCGACCGGGCGCGCGCGTTCTCGGAAGCCCTGGACGCCCTCTGGGTCGAGGACCGCGGCTATTACCTGAACTACCGCACCGACCTCGGCCGGCCCTCGACCCGCCGCTCCCCGACCCTCTTCTACCCGCTGCTCGCAGGAGTGCCCGCCGCGCCGCGCGCCGAACGCATGATCAGGGAGCATCTGCTCAACCCGGCCGAATTCTGGGGCGACTACGTCCTCCCCTCCACGACGCGCGACGATCCCTCCTTCCCTCGCCAGCGATACTGGAAGGGAGCGATATGGCCGCCCTTGAACTTCCTCACCTACCTCGGGCTGCGCCGGGCGGGGGCCTACGACGTGGCGTCGGAGCTGTCGCAGCGCTCGCTGGACATGTTCGTCTCCGAGTGGCACCGGAAGGGGTACGTGAGCGAGAACTACTCGTCGATCACCGGCGCGGGCGACGACGAGCGGCTGTCGAGCGATCCGTTCCATTCGTGGGGAGCGCTGTTCGGGATCATGGCGTTCATCGAGGCGGGGCATCTGGCGGCGCCGGAGGGTGCGCTCCCGCAAAGGCAGTCAAACCAGAGACGATCCAGGGGCGGCGCGACCTGACCGGCCACTCCCCATGCAACGCACCCTTGCAATCAAGTGCGCAGTAGCACCGAACCCGGTCATTCGGTAGAGTCAATGGACCATGAATCTCGACCCGATCCGTACCACTTTGGTCGGCAACCCAAATAGCTGGGAGGTCTGTTATGGACCTGCAATGCATGGCGGTGTTCCGGAAAGTTCCTGAAGGCTACATCGCCTTCATCGAGGAGTTTCCCGGTGCCAACACCCAAGGCGCTTCGCTCGAAGAAGCGCGAGCGAACCTTCGCGAAGCCGTCGCCCTGGTGATCGAGGCCAACCGGGAAATGGCACGCGAGGACACCAGCGGCGAGGCGGTCATCAGAGAGTCCATCACCGTCACGGCGTGAAGCGTCGGGACTTGCTGCGGCACTTGGCACAACACGGGTGTGTCTTCCTGCGTGAGGGCGGGAACCACACCCTCTACATCAACCGGACGGCCAAGAAGGTCTCGACGATTCCCCGGCACAACGAGATCAACCGGGACCTTGCCAGAAAGATCTGCAAGGATCTCCAGGTGCCCCGGCCTCCAGACAGCTAAGATGGCGACGGCAACCAATCGGCCGATGGTGGTGTCCACACCGTAACGTCGCGAATGGAGATCCGAGTTCGTGAGGTCGGTATCGATGGTTCCAGACCCGGTCAGTCAAATGCGTCCGCAGTCAGGCGTGGTCCTGACGGCGGCTCTGGGTGCGTGCGCGATCGCGCAGGACGGCGGCGCCCCTAGCGTCGTCGAAAACACCCTGGCGTCGAGCTGGCAGTCGACCGGCGAATGGACGCTGGAAGAGGATCTGCGGCTGTACGGTCCTCCCGGCGGTTACTTCGGGGCCGTCGGCGCGGTTACGACGGACTCCCGCGACAACATCTTCGTGCTCGATGGATTCGCGCAGGAGATCCATGTCTTCGATTCCGAGGGCGCCCACCTCCGGACCATGGGTGGGGAGGGCGAAGGCCCCGGCGAATTCAGGATGGCGCAGGCGCTGGCCATGGGGCCGGGCGATAGTCTGTGGGTTACGGATCCGATGATCAGGCGGTACTCGGTGTTCGGTCCGGACAGCGGGTTTGCAAGGGTGCTGACCCGTCGAATCAATGGGGGAGCCGTGTCGGAGCGGTGCAGCCTGGCTGAGGACGGCAGCTACCTGGAGTGGGCGACGCGCTTTCCGAATGAGGAACGAACCGGGGACCTGGGTGACATCGATCTTCTCCACATCTATCCCGTGCGGGTCTCGCCGGACGGCGAGCGGCAGGACACGCTGCCGAGGCTGGAGTTCGTCCAGGCAATGACGGACATGCCGTCGATGGGAATACGCAGACCGGTCTGGATCGGCCCGGCGCTGCGACGCACCTTCAACTGCAGCGGCAGCTTCTGGTTTGCGCAGAGCGAGAGTACCGTCTCTACAGGCGCACTCTCGAAGGAGACACCACGTTGATCACTTCGCTGACCGACGCCAGGCCCGCGGATACCGGCGAGGCCGACCGGGACGAGCTGCGCCGCCTGTTCGGGGAGAGGCCGGCTGTGTTGGCGGACCAGCTGCGCGCCCTGCCGGAAAAGAAGCCGATCATCGAAAAGATGTTCGTGGACGGAGCGGGCCGCCTGTTCGTGATTCCGGAGACCTCCCGGGTGGAACCGGGCACCGCAATCGATGTGTTCCGCGATGACGGATTGTACGTGGGCCGGCTTGAGGTGCCGGAAACCGTGACGCTGACGTACCACCGGGGCGCCCACGCGACCCCCGAATACCTGCTCTTCGCAGGTGCGGATGACGCGGGAACCCCGTACGTCACCCGGCTGCGAATGAGGCCGTAGCCATGTCGACATCCCATTCCGCAGCCGCGCCCAAGCTCGGACCCCTGGCCCCCGGTGCCGTTGCTCCATCGGGCCTGGGCGACGGCCGCGAGACCGGTCAGCGCCGTGCAACCAATCCCCGGCCCACCGGTGTCACCGTTCCGAAAGCAGGAGAACCGGCGCACGACCGGAGACTCGGCTCGGTGACCGAAGCGCAACTCATACAGCGGTTGAAGGACGGAGATCAGTCGGTCGCGCGCACGCTGTACGATTCGCACGTCGACCGGGTCTTCCGGCTGTGCTATCGGTTCGCGGGAGAGTACGACCTCGCCCAGGACTTCACCCAGGAGACGTTCGTGCGCGCGTTCACCAGGATCGGCATGTTCCGCGGCGAGGCGGCGTTCGGCACCTGGATCTCGGCGATCGCGACGACCGTCTCGCTCAACGCCTTGAGGCGCGTGAAGCGCTTCCGCACCCGCGAGGTGGAGCTGAACGACGAACTCCGCGGCCATGGCCCGTCCTCTTCCGTCGAACCCGACGTCAAGGCGGACCTGTACCGCGCCATCGACCGACTCCCCGAACGCAGCCGGGCCGTCTTCGTGCTCCACGACATCGAGGGCTACACCCACGAGGAGATCGGCACCATCCTCGGCATCCATACGGGAACCTCCAAATCACAGCTCTTCCGCGCCCGCAAACGGTTGCGCAAGGCGCTGGCGATCCACGCGGCGGAGTGGCAGTCGTGAGCGGCCTCGACCGGTTCACGGCGTTCCTCCGGCGTACGGCAGCGGGCTACAACGAGCCGCCCGAAGTCCCTGCGGAAGCGATCTGGAGGGGTGTGGAGGAGGGTGTGGCGGACTCCGCGGCGGCGCTCTCGGATGCGACCGGCCAGCCAGCCCATGCAGGTGCGCCTGCGGGTGCCGACCCTGCGGACGCTGCCCCGATCCACGCGCCCGGCTACCATGCCCCCCCCCCGCCCCCCCCACGCGACGAGATGTGGGAGCGGATCGAGGCGTCCTGGGCGCTGCGACAGGCAGCCCCCCCGGCTTCCGCCAAGGCTGGAGCGGCCCCCCGCTGGCGCCCGGCGTGGACGGGTCGGCGCGGGACGGCTGGTTGGGCCGCGGCACTCGCGGCGGCCGCGTCCCTCGTGCTGGGCATCGTGCTCGGCCGCGGAGCGAGCACCCCGGATTCCGGCGGGATGGCGGTGCCAACCGCCGCTCCGACCCCCGCCGCCCTGGCGCCCGAAACCGAGATGCCGTCCGTCGCAGCAGCTGAGCCGGCGCCGGAGCAGACAGACGATCCCGGTGTTTTCGGTGCGGAGGCAGCCAGCGACGAAACGACTGCGGTGGCCGCATCCGTCGACATGCCGGAGGCCGGGACGGAAGCGCGCCGCCTGATAGCGGTCAACGCGCGGGCGGAGCCTGCGGCGGCGGTCAGCCACGAGGCCCTGCACACGGGCCGGCACCTTCAACCTCGCCGCTACGCACCCGAGCAGGACTACCTCACCGCCCGGCACCTGGGACGGGCCGCCACCCTGCTCACCGCCTTCCGGACGGACCGGCGAACTACCGCATCCGAACAGGACCTGGCGCAGTGGGCGCGAGAGCTGCTGGTGGACACCCGCATGTTCCTGGGCCTGTCCGATTTCGGTTCGCCGATCGAACAGGTGCTGCTCGAAGACCTGGAACTCGTCCTGATCCAGATCGCCGGCCTGGGTCCCGGCGCACCGGACTTCGAGTGGGCTCTGGCGCGTGAGAGCATGGAGCGGCGGGGCACGCTGACCCGACTGCGGACCGCAAGCGTGGAAGGCGAGACATGACCGAGAGCGACCGAATCGCACATGTGACGTGCGGTCACGATACAGGAGGCAGAGAGATGACGATCCGAAATGCAACGACCAACGGCAGGAAGATGATGACGGCCGCCGGGATGACCCTGGCCCTTCTCGTGGCGGCGGACGCAACCGTGATGACCGCCGGGTCCGCGGCTCCATGGGGAAGCGGCCATCTCAACGCGCAGAATGCTGTCGAGGAGACGCTGTTCCTCGAGGCGAGGTCGCTGATCAACCAGACGAATTGGCAGGAAGCCGCCAACAAGTTCCGGGAACTCCGCGAGAACTTCCCCGGAGGATACCACGTCAACGATTCGTTCTACTGGGAAGCCTTCGCCCGCTACCGGGGGCTGGGCCAGAAGGAACAGGCGGTCCTGCTCCTCGAAAACATGCTGGAGAACGTTCCGGATACCATTTCGGCCGATGGAGTGGAATTCCATCGCGTCAACGACGCGCGTCAGCTCCGCCTGCGCATCCTCGGCGAGTTGGCGGAAGAGGGCGATCCCCGAGCCGCGCAAGAGGTGCTGCGCCAGTCGGAGCTGGCTATCGGACGGGCAGCGGACGTTGCTGCGGTCAGAAGATCAATGGAGGCTTCCCTTTCGGCGGCAGAGCGCCAGTCGGAACTGGCTATCGGACGCCTAGCGGCCGTTGCATCGGTCAGGAGATCAATGGAGGCTTCCCTTTCGGCGGCAGATTCCGCAATGACCGCCATGTTGCCGTCCCTCGACACGCTGGAAGAGGTGACCCGATCGGGCCTTGAGGTGCTGACGGACACGCAAGGTGAGGTGGTCCTCCGTGCGGCCGATGTGACATACAGATCACTCGGCGGGTTGTTGGAGGCTCTTTCGGATGGAGTCTTGAGACGCAACAGGCGCCAACTGCCGGAACACTGTGAGGACGCGTCGGTTCAGCAGGAGGCGCTGACGGCGCTGATGCGCCTGGAGACGGACCGCATCCAGATCCTGCGCAGCGTGATCGACCGGGACGACGAGTGTTCCGTCAATCTGCGCGATTACGCGGTCGAGCGGCTTGCGCGTGAAGAGACCGAGGAGGCACAGCGGGAACTGATCGCTCTGGCCGCCAACCATCCGGATCCCGAGACCAGGCGGTCGGCCGTGCAGGGCCTGCGCCGGTTCGACACCCAGGCGGCGGTGGATGCCCTCGTCAACGTGCTCACGCAAGCGGACGACTCGGACATCCAGGAGGCGGCGATCGCGGGGCTCCAGCGCAGCGAAAACGCGGGTGCGCTCACCGCTCTCGAAGCCTATGCCGCGGACGCGTCCAGGCCGGAGGAACTCCGCGAGGACGCGATCGTGGCCCTGGGCAGACGCTCCGACATCGAAGCCGGAGTCCTGATCCGGCTGTATCCCGCACTCGAGACTGAAGATCTGAAGTCCGCTCTGATCGGCAGATTGCGAAGGATCGTGGAGAACGGGGACGAGGAAGCGGAATCCTGGCTCTTAGACCTGACCTTCAACACCGGGGAGGCGGTGGACATTCGTTCCGAGGCGCTCGACGCCTGGTTGAGAAGCCAGTCGCTGCAGCTTTCAAGTCTGGCCGAGGCCCACGGGCGCCTGACGGAATCCAGCTTGAGGGAACGCATCTTCTACGCCCTGTACCGCAGGGCTGATCGCGCCGACGACGAGGCCGACAAAACCGAGGTCGTCAGGATGATGGTCGAGCTCGCCCGGATGGAATCCGACCCGGAGGTACGCGAGCGCGCGGTGTACTGGCTGGGCAGAACCGGATCCCCTGAAGCGGTCGACTTCCTCCTGGAATTGCTGCGCGCACCTCCCATGGATACCTTGCCAAAGACCAGGTGATCCCGGTAGATGCGGAGGTACAACCATGGGGCGTGCGCGGACTCGGGCGACTACAGTTGCGGCGATCCTGCTGGCGGCAGGCTGTGGCGGTGGAGACGACAGCCCGGATTCCGGCGTCCAGCCCGACGTCCCCGTCTACGAGGGCGCGATCGACCTCGAGATCGGTGAATTCGAGGGCGACGATCCCTACCTGTTCACCTATATCGGCCATGTGGTCTCTGACGAACGGGGACGGATCGTCGTCGCCGACATGCGCACGAGCGAGGTTCGCGTCTTCGAGCCCGACGGGCGCTTCGCCTTCCGCTTCGGCGGCCCCGGAGAGGGGCCCGGTGAACTGACCGACCCCTCCTCTCTGGAGTTCGGTCCCGATGGCGGACTCTGGGTGCGCGAGAGCACCCGGTTCAGCGTGTTCAGCCTTGATTCGGCGGGCGCGGAGTACCAGAGGGTCGTGAGAAGTCCCAATGTCGGCGTGGTCGGAGTCATTGGTCCCTTCACCTTCGACCCGGACGGACAGCTGATCGCCGTTGGGTCCCTGTTCGACGGCCAGGCGAGCCGGGAGGTGCGACTCCGCCTCGATGCCGACGGGAGGGTGGACACCCTTCATCTGGCCCCCGCGGAGCGCCAGGCCGCGGGCCAGACCACGGTCCCGGTCGAAAGAGGGCCCTTCAGGGGCGTGTCCTACCTTCATCAGCCCTTCGGACCAACGTGGGTTCACGCTCACGCGCGTGGAGGTTCATGGGCAGAGGCGGTCACGACCGAGTACGCGATCAACTACCATGCGCAGGACGGCACCGTGTCCTTGATTGAGGGTCCGTCGTTCCCGGGACCGCCGCTCAGCGAGGATGACCGGGAATGGGCGCGGACCCGGATGGACCGCGAGGTGGACCGGGCCGGGATTGCGGAACACCCGTTTGGGATTCCCGAGCGCAAGCCTCCGCTGGCCGGGATGTTCTTCGACCGCAATGACCGTCTGTGGGTCGAGCGGACGCCAGCCCACGGGGCGACAATGCGCGAGGCCGATGTCTATGACGGCACGACGCTCATGGCGAGGTACCGCTGGCCGCGCCGAATCCAGGACTACCCGAGGCCCTGGGCTACCGAGTCGCTGCTGTACGGAGTGACCGTCGACTCGCTCGGCGTCCAGCGCGTGGCACGGGTGCGCTTCGGCCCTGGCTCCTGACGCGCGGCTACGCCTCCGTCACATCCGCCGTCCAGGTCACCTCCACCGCCCCCTTCAGGCTGCACGCCGTCGGGCACTTCGCAACGTGCGTCGACAGCGCCCGATCCACCTTGTCGCGCGGCGCCCCCGCGGGCAGCCGGATCGTGTAGTGCGCGTGGATCTTCGTGAGCACCACCATCCGGTCCACCACTTCGTTCACGCCCTCCGCCTTCACGCTGATCGCGTCGTTGGCCATCGGGATCCCGCGCACCTCCAGTGCGCCGTTGAGGGTCCCGAGTAGTCAGCCGGCGGCGGCCGCGACCAGGTAGTCGACCGGCAGGGGGCGGTCCGGCTCGGAGTCGAGGCGGTAGTGGGCCTTGATCGGGCCGTGGACGCCGAAGTCCACCTCGGTGCCGTCCTCCAGGGTCGCGCGGCGGTGGATGCCGTCGACCTTGGCGACGGAGGAGCGGGCGGTGTAGAAGGGTTGGCTCATGGGGAAGGCCTCGCCGGTCGGGGGGAGCGTGTCTCCCGAAGGTATTCGGGCGTCGGCGCCGGGGGAAGCGGGTGAGGGTACGGCGCCCCAGTGGCCTCTGGCCGGGGTGAGGGTGACGACCGCGGCGGATCAGCCGTTCGCCGTCCCCACGATCCGCTCGTACAACTCCGCATCCGTGGCCCCCTCGGTGTTGAACAGCAGCACGCGCGACCGCTCGCCCAGCCCGATTGCCTGTCGCAGTTCCGCATCGCCGGCCGCCTCGACCAGCCCCAGCAGTCCCGCCACCCCCGACTCCCCGCCCTCGAACGGGTCGCCGAACTCGCCCCGGGCCGCCGCCCTCATGACCGGCGCGATGCCCTCGTCCCGCACGGTCATGAAGGCGTGCGCGCCGACGCCCACGACCTCCCACGCCAGCGGTGAGATCTCGCGGCAGCTCAGCCCCCCCATGATCGTGTCGAGATCACCCAGTGCGGCCCGCGGCTCGCCCGCCCGTCCACTCTGGTACAGCCCGTCAGATGTCTCCGGCTCCACGATGACCGCGACCGGGCGATCCGGCCCGAGCCGCCCCCACAGGTGGCCGATCACCGCTGCCGCAAGGCCGCCCACACCGCCCTGGATGAACACATGGGTGGGCGTGGGGTCCATGTGGGCACCCCTGGATGCCTCGAGCATGCTTTGCCATGCCCCCAGTGCCGCCATGGCCTCCTCCACCATGACCGTGTATCCCACCATCACCACGCGCGGGATCTCCATGTAGCCCGGGTAGGACGTGTCCGAGATCACCGTCCACCCGTTGTCGCGCGCGTCGCGGGCCGCCTGCGCGACCGCGTCGTCGTATTCGCCGTCCACCCGCACCACGCGGGCGCCGAACGACCGGATCGCCTCGGCGCGCATCTCGGTGACGTGGCTCGGCAGGTAGATGACGGCGCCGAGCCCGAACATCCGCGCCCCCCAGGCCACGGCGCGGCCATGGTTGCCGTCGGAAGCGCAGGTGACGGTGGGCGCCGGGTCGCCGCCGCGCCGATTGCCGGCCCCGTCGCCCCGCGCTGACCCCGGCTCCCCGGTGAAGCCCCGCGCGCCCGCGTCCGTATCCCCACCCATCATCACCTGACGCACACCGTACGCCCCGCCCAGCGCCTTGAAGCTCCCGAGCCCGAAACGGCCGCTCTCATCCTTCACACCCACCCAACCCAGCCCCAACCGCGATGCCAGAAAGTGAAGCGACCGGAGCGGAGTCGCCTCGTAGCCGGGCCAGGACTCGATTTCGGCTCGCGCGGCGTCGTGGGCCCCGGAACCGAGGATTGCTTCCAGATGCGCCGGGTAGGGACCGGGCGGAGCGGTCTTCGCATTCAGTGTCCAGGGCACGGGCCGGGCCTCCGGGGCAGCGAGCAGGAAAAAACCAGTGAACCCTATTACCTTCCTTGAGCCATGGATCTGCGTCAAATGTTTGGGAGTAGCGTGAAGCTCCGCAGGCCCGAGCCACATGAGGCGCTGACGGGCCGGACCGAGCCGCTGAGCGTGCCGAGCGCGCACTACGTGAGCGGGAACAGGATCAAGCCTCCATTCCCGGATGGATTGGTGCAGGCGTATTTCGGGATGGGGTGCTTCTGGGGGGCCGAGCGGCTCTTCTGGGAGTTGCCGGGCGTCTATTCGACGGCGGTCGGATACCAGGGCGGACTCACCGCCAACCCCACCTACGCCGAGGTCTGCACGGGGCGCACGGGGCACGCCGAAGTGGTGCTCGTCGTCTTCGACCCGGACCGGATCGCCTACGCGACGCTGCTCGCCGGCTTCTGGGAGGGCCACGACCCCACCCAGGGCATGCGCCAGGGCGGCGATGTGGGGACCCAGTACCGCAGCGCCATCTACACGGCCGGTGACGAGCAGCGGCGGCTGGCCCTCGAGTCCCGCGACCGCTACCAGGGCCGGCTGGCCGGTGCGGGCTACGGCGCCGTCACGACGGAGATCGTGGACGCGCCCGCCTTCTACTACGCCGAGGAATACCACCAGCAGTATCTCGCGAAGAATCCGGGAGGGTACTGCGGGCTGGGGGGCACCGGAGTGTCCTGCCCCAGCGGAATCGCGGATCCGGTGGATTAGGCAGGATGGGAGAGGCGATCCCGGCATGACTCCGGCGTCGAACCGTGCGCAGAACGGCCCGGAATGGAGGGGCCGCCTCTTCGACATCATCTTTGAGACCGACGTCCACCCCGGAGCGCGCGCTTTCGATGTCGCCCTGATCGTCACCATCCTGGCCAGCGTCCTGGTGGTGATGCTGGACTCGGTGGAAACGATCGCGGAATCGCACCACCGGCTTCTGTACGTCGTCGAGTGGGTGTTCACCGCGCTGTTCACAATCGAATACGCCGCCAGGCTGGCTTCGGTGCAGTCGAAGCGCCGCTACGCGTTGAGTTTCTTCGGCATCATCGATCTCCTGGCGATCATCCCCACCTACCTTAGTCTCCTGTTTCCGGGCTCGGAGTACCTGGCGATCATCCGGGTCCTCAGGGTGCTGCGCGTCTTCCGGGTGCTCAAGCTGGTGCGGTACCTCGGCGAGGCCAGAATGCTCGGGCGCGCGATGGCGGCGAGCCGCTACCGGATCACCGTTTTCCTCATCACGGTAGTGACGGCGGTGGTGATCCTGGGTTCGATCATGTATCTGATCGAGAGTCCCATCCCGGGCACGGAATTCACCTCGATCCCGGCATCCGTCTACTGGGCGGTGGTGACGTTGACCACCGTCGGTTTCGGCGACATTACCCCGGCCACCGTCGCCGGGCAGTTCCTGGCTTCGGTGATCATGCTGATGGGGTACGGGATGATTGCCGTGCCGACGGGAATCGTCAGCGTCGAGCTCGCGCACGCCGTGCAGTCCGCGAGGGAATCGGGCGTGGCGGCCCCGTCGGTGCTGGTGGGCGGGGAAGAGATGGTCTGCTCGGGGTGCCGGAGCGCGGGCCACGACGACGACGCGCGGTTCTGCAAGAAGTGTGGGGGGACGGTGATCGCCGTGCTGCTCGAATGAGTGACCGGAAGCGTCCGGGTCACGGTGAGTCCCTCCCGGTGGATGTGGGGTTGGAGGACGACGATCCTCTGGCCTCGGCCCGCGAGGAGACGATCGAGCTGCTGAGCGAGTGTTTCGCACATGACGTGCTGACGATCGAGGAATTCGAGCGGCGGGCGGGGCTGGCGCACGGGGCCCGCACGATGACGGAGCTGGGGGCGGCGATCGACGGCATCGAGACCGGTGCCGCCGCCGTGGCGGTACCGGAGAGCCCGGCCATCGCGAGACTGCGCCGGGCCTCGCCGGATCTGCCCGCGGCGCGCATACGGCCCAGCGACCTGGCGATCGCGATCTTCGGCGAGACCAGGCGGGCCGGGCAGTGGATTCCGGCGCGGCGGACCAACGCGGTGGCCGTGATGGGTTCGGCGGTGCTGGACCTGCGCGAGGCCCAGTTCGGCCCGGGTGAGACGGCGATCTCGGCGTTTGCGGTCATGGGATCGGTCGAGGTCGTGGTGCCGCCGGGGCTCTACGTGGAGTGTGCCGGCTCCGCCGTCATGGGATCCTTCGAGGAGCAGCGCCAGAGCGTCGCCACGCCGTTCAGTCCGGATGCTCCGTTGCTGCGGGTCGACGGTTTCGCGCTCATGGGATCGGTCGAGATCAAGTACCGCTACGCGGGTGAGACCAAGCGCGAGGCTCGGCGCCGGCGCCGCGGGGAGAAGCGCGAGGCCAGGCGCCGACTGCGGCAGGAGCGGAAGAGGCTTCGGTAGCCGTCGGCGGCACAAACCACGGCCGCCGCCATGCGGGGAGCCGGCACCTCCTGTCGAGCCCGATCGGTGGTGGACGGCCCTTTGCGCCCGCTCGCCGGAAGCCCTACCGTGAGCGTGTTTTCACCAAACTCCGCGCGTGGCCGGCGGCTGTCCGGCCCGCCCGGTCACCTGCACCAGAGGAGGCGTAGCGAACATGTTCAACAAGGAAAACCCCGGATTGAAGGTTCTGAGCCACAATGCGCTGCGCATCGTCGCCGGCCTTCTCTTCGCTCAGCACGGGGCCCAGAAGCTCTTCGGGGTGCTCGGACGGGACGCGGTCGACAGCCTGGGAAGCTTGCTGGGTGTGGCCGGGATCATCGAGTTCTTCGGCGGACTCCTGATCGCAGCCGGTCTGTTCACCCGGCCGGTGGCCTTCATCGCGTGCGGCCAGATGGCGGTGGCGTACTTCATGGCCCACGTGCCGCAGGGGTTCTGGCCGATCCTGAACGGGGGCGAACTCGCCGCGTTCTACTGCTTCACCTGGCTCTTCTTCTTCACGCACGGGCCGGGCAAGTACTCGGTCGACGGCTGGCTGGCCTGCCGGAAGGCGGAGGCGGAAGGCTAGCCCGGTGAGCCAAGCTGGCCAGATTAGCTGGCTAGCCGATCTGGCCAGCTAGTTCATAAGCTGGCCAAAGCCGCTCAGCAGTGCTCCGCGAAGGCCGTCTGCAGGTCGCTGGCGATGGCGGGGGCCGAGCGGCCCTCGATCTGGAAGCGCTCGAGCATGAAGACCACGTCGCCGTCCTTGAGCAGGGCGATCGAGGGTGACGACGGCGGGTAGCCGATCAGGTGGCGTCTGGCCGCCGCGGTGGCGTCCAGGTCCTGGCCCGCGAAGACCGTGACCATGTGGTCGGGCTGGTGGTCGCCCTGCAGCGCCATGGCCACGGCGGGCCGGAAGATCCCCGCCGCGCAGCCGCAGATGGAGTTGACCGCGACGAGCACGGTGCCGTCCATCGCGTCCATCGCCTGCTGGACCTGCTCGGCGTCGCCGAGTTCCTGGAATCCCATGCGCACCATGTCCGCCCTCATGGGGGCGACCATCATCTCGGGATAGGGCATATTAGACGAGTCCTTCGGTAGGGGTCGATTCGGTCGTTGCAGCAGTCCAAGTCTACCCGCTAACGCGCACGGATTCCAGAGGACGGGCGACATGGCACGTTTTGGGGTATTGTTTCTGAGGGAAGGAGGTATACCCGGATGGAAGTAGTTCGCCTGCGCGTGAACGGAGACCAGCGCGTCTGCGGGGTGCCGTCCCACTACACCCTGCTCGAGACGCTGCGCTACGGATTGGGGCTGACGGGCTCGAAGCAGGGGTGCGACAAGGGCGACTGTGGCGCTTGCACGGTGATCGTGGACGGGCGGGCCGTGCTGTCGTGCATCACGCCGGTGTGGGAGGCGGAGGGGAAGGACGTACGCACCGTGGAGGGTCTCGCCAGCGGGACCGAGCCGCATCCGGTGCAGGACGAGTTCGACCTGAACGGAGCCGCGCAGTGCGGGTTCTGCACGCCGGGCATTCTGTGCAGCTCGGTCGCGCTGCTCGACCGCAATACTGCCCCCACGCGCGAGGAGATCCGGACGGCACTCGCGGGCAACCTGTGCCGCTGCACCGGCTACGAGAAGATCTACGACGCGGTCGAGGCGGCGGCGGAGAGGCTGGGGGGCTGATGAGCGGGCGCGGCATCACCGAGGCCCCGCCAACCGTGCGCTCGCCCTCGCCGAACGGACCGGGCGGCGCGGACGGGACGCGCGCCGAGCTCGCCACCATCGGCCGCCGCATGCGCAAGGTGGACGGATTTGCGAAGGCATCCGGGCGCGCGCGCTACACCGACGACATCCAGCTCGCCGGCATGCTGCACGGCAAGATCCTGCGCAGCCCCCACCCGCACGCCCGGATCGTCGCCATCGACACCTCCCGCGCCGAGGCGCTGCCCGGCGTGCATGCGGTCGTGACCGGCAGGGACATGCCCGTCACCTACGGCATCATCCCCTGGACGCCCGACGAGTACCCGCTCTGCGTGGACAGGGTGCGCTACGTGGGCGACGGCGTGGCCGCGTTGGCGGCGGTCGACGAGGACACAGCCATCGCCGCCCTCGACCTGATCGAAGTCACCTACGAGGAGCTGCCGGCCTACCTCGATCCGCACGGGGCGATTGAGGCGACCGCCGGCCCGTACATCCACGAGCCCCGCAAGCCGGGCCGCAACGGCAACATCACCAAGGTCGTCGAGCTGGCGTTCGGCGATGTCGAGGGCGGCCTGGCCGATGCCGATCTGGTTGTCGAGGGCGACTACTTCTTCGAGGGAACGACCCACACCCCCATCGAGCCCCACTGCGCGATCGGGCTGGCCGAGCCGAACGGCAAGCTGACGGTGTGGTCGGCGACGCAGGTCCCCCACTACCTGCACCGCGAACTCGCCCGCGTGCTGAACGTCGATCCCGCGCTCGTGCGCGTCGTGCAGCCCCCGGTGGGCGGCGCATTCGGCGGCAAGTCGGAACCCTTCGACCTCGAGTTCTGCGTGGCCAAACTGGCCATGATGACCGGCCGCCCCGTGAAGATCCTTTACACGCGCGAGGAGGTGTTCTACTCGCACCGCGGACGCCATCCCTTCCACATGCGCTACCGCACCGGCGCCACGAAGGAGGGCATGCTCACCTCTGTCGACGCCGACATCGTTCTGGACGGCGGCGCCTACGCGTCCTTCGGGCTCGTCACGACCTACTACTCGGGCCAGCTCCTAACCGCGCCCTACCGGATGCCGGCCTACCGCTTCCACTCCACCCGGGCCTACACCAACAAGCCCGCCTGCGGACCGAAGCGGGGGCACGGCTCCGTCCAGCCGCGCTTCGCCTTCGAGGTGCAGCTCGACCGCATCGCCGAAGCGCTGGCGATCGACCCGATCGAGCTGCGCCGGCGCAACTTCATCGGCTCCGACACCCGCACCGTCAACGACCTGCGCGTCACCTCCAACGGCTTCCTGGAGTGCCTCGACGCGGTGGAGCGCGCGAGCGACTGGAAGGGCAAACACGGCCGCCTGCCGTACGGGCGCGGTGTCGGCGTGGCCGGATCGACCTACATCACCGGCACCAACTACCCGGTCTACCCCAACGAGATGCCGCAGTCGGGCATCCAGCTGCAGGTCGACCGTTCCGGGCGCGTGGCGGTCTTCTCGGGCGCCTCCGAGATCGGCCAGGGCGTCGACTCGATGGTGACGTACATCGTGGCCGAGGAGCTGGGCGTCCCGCTGGAGCACATCCGCGTGCTCGCCGGCGACACCGACTTCACGCCGGTCGACCTGGGCGCCTACTCCTCGCGGGTGACGTTCATGCTCGGCAACGCCTGCATCGATGCCGCGCGGCGGATCAAGGCGATGGTGCAGGAGGCGGTGGCGGAGGAGTGGGGGACGAAGCCGCGCGCTGTGCTGCTGGCGGGCGGTCTCGCGGTGATGGCCGGCGACACCGGCACGGCGATGCCCCTGCGCGAGGCCTTCAACCTGGCCGAGGCGAAGTACGGCACCCTGGGCGCGACGGGCTCGTACAACACGCCCAAGGACGTGCATGGGAGCTACCGCGGGGCGACGATCGGCGCGTCCCCGGCGTATTCGTTCACCGCGCACGTGGCCGAGGTGGAGGTCGATGCGGAGACGGGTTTCGTGACGGTCGAGAAGATCTGGATCGCGCACGACTGCGGGCGCGCACTGAACCCCGTGCTCGTGGAAGGCCAGATGGAGGGGTCGGCGTACATGGGCTTCGCGGAGGCGCTCATGGAGGAACAGATCTTCAAGACGGCGGACCAGGGCCGCGCCGGGCTGCACAACGCCCCGTCTCTGCTGGACTACCGCATTCCGACGAGCCTGGACACCCCCGCGCTCGAATCTCTGATCATCGAGTCGATCGACCCGGAGGGGCCGTACGGGGCCAAGGAGGCCGGCGAGGGGCCGCTGCATCCGTCGATTCCCGCGATCGCCAACGCCATTTACGACGCGGTGGGCGTGCGGATGAATGCGCTGCCGTTCTCGCCGCCGCGGGTGTGGCGCGCGATTCGGGCAGCCGGGAAGGGGAGGGTGGGATGATGTGGCGGACCGTGGGCGCCGCAATCCTCGCATGGAGCGCCGCCGGTGGCGCGACCGCACAGGAACGTCCGGCGGGCGGGACCGCCATGGACTGGGAGATCGCGCGCGAACACGTCGCCTGGGCGATCGACACCCGACGCCACGGAGGCGCCGCGGACTTCGGCGACCTCCTCGGTGCAATCGGCGAACGCCTGGTGGGCACGCCCTATGAGCCTCACACCCTGGAAATCCCCGGCCCCGAGCGCCTCGTGATCAACCTGGAAGCGCTCGACTGCGTCACCTTCGTCGAAAACGTGCTGGTGATGGCCCGGCTTGCGTGGGCGGCGCCACCCGGGCTCGTCGACGACCCCGAACGCTTCGCAGCCGCCTATCGGCGCGAACTCACCGCAATCCGCTACCGCGGCGGCAACCTCGACGGATACCCCAGCCGCCTTCACTACTTCAGCGAATGGATCGCCGACAACGACGCGATGGGACTGGTGGAGACGGTTACGCGCGAGTTGGGTGGGGTGGAGGACGAGTCGCCGATCGACTTCATGTCGACGCACCCGGATGCGTACCGTCAGCTGGCCGACGCAGGCGCGCTTGCGCAAATCACCGCCATGGAGGCCCGGCTCGCGGGCGTGCCGCGCCACTACCTTCCCGAGCACGGCATCGCGGCCGCGGCTCCCGGAATACGCGAAGGCGACATCATCGCCGCGACCAGCACCGTGTCCGGCCTCGACATCGCGCACACCGGGATCGCGGTCCGGCGGGACGGAGTGCTGAGGCTCATGCACGCGCCGCTGGTGGGTTCGCACGTCCAGATCAGCGAAGAGTCGCTCGCCGAACGGATCCTGCGGATCGAGGGGCAGGACGGGATCATGGTCGCGCGGCCGCTCCCGCCGCGCTGAGCGCATGCTGCGGCTGCATCCCTTCCGGTATCACCGTCCCGACACGGTCGAGGATGCGGTCGCGCTGCTGGCCGGCTTCGGCGAAGACGCCATGCCGATGGCGGGCGGTACGGATCTGATGCCGAACATGAAGCACCGCCTTTTCACGCCCGGTCATGTGGTCTCGCTGAACCGCATCGCCGCGATGAGAGGCGTCGCTCTCAGCCCAACGGGCTCCCACCTCAGAATCGGCGCGCTCGAGACCCTTGCCGACGTCTCCGCGAACCTGCTCGTCCGGCGGCACTTTCCCGGGCTTGCGGATGCCGCGGGCCTGGTCGCGGGCCCGCAGCTGCGCAACATGGGGACCATCGGTGGCAACGTCTGCCTCGACACGCGCTGCACGTACTACAACCAGACGGAGTTCTGGCGGGGCGCGCTCGGCTATTGCCTGAAGAAGGACGGCACGGTGTGCCACGTCACCAGGGTCGGCGCCAAGTGTGTGGCGGCGCACTCCGCGGATACGCCCCCGAACCTGATCGCGCTTGGGGCCGGGTTGACGCTGGCAGGTCCCGGCGGGGTCCGCACCATCCCCGCCGCCGAGTTTTTCATCACCGACGGGATCTGGAACACGCGGCGGGCCCGGGACGAGATTCTGACCGAGATCCGCATCCCCGTCGGAGGACCCGGGCGGCGGAGCGCGTACCGGAAGCTGCGGCAGCGGCATTCCATTGACTTTCCGCTGCTGTCGGTGGCCGCGGTCGGCGACTTTGATGAAAACGGGGCCGTGGAACGTATTAATGGAGTTGTGTCGGCGCTGGGCGCGCGTCCCCGGGTGCTCGCCGGCTGGGACGAGATCGCGGTCGGCGAGCGGCTCGGGCGACGGGTGATCGATGCGCTTGCCGATCGGGCCTACGCGCAGTGCCGGCCGCTGGAGAACATCATCGTCGATGCCGAGTGGCGTCGGGCGATGGTGCGGGTATATGTCAAACGTGCGTTGAGCGAACTGGCCGGACGGTCCGGCCGGCAGGGCAACACGGAGGCGAAATCATGAGAGGCGGCGACGTCTTCTATCGGGAACGGACCTGGGCGCCCGCCTGGGTGATGGTGCTTCTGCTGACCGTCTGTCTCGCTGCCGCGGGCGCGGTGGCCTACGATCTCTACCGGTCGGGCTGGGGCGGAGACGGGTCCATCTCGATGCTTGGCGCCGTCGCGGCCATGGGGGCCTCGCTCGGTCTCCCCGTCCTGATCGGGATGCTGTTCTCGCGGCTCGACGTTGAGGTGCATGCGGACCAGGTGCACATCGCCTTCGGTCCGCTCCACCTGATCCGCAAGCGAATCCCCTTCACCGAGATCGACACGGTGCGGGGACTGACCTATCGGCCGCTGCGCGAGTTCGGCGGGTGGGGTATTCGTCCCCGGGGAGGCAAAACGGCGTGGACCATTCGCGGCAACCAGGCGGTGAAGGTCACGCTGCACAGCGGCAAACTGGTGTACGTGGGGTCGCGTTTTCCGCAGCGGCTGGAGGAGCGGATCCGCACGGCGATGAGGGCAGCCGCGGCAGGGTAGCGGCCGCGGGCCCGGCCCGGCACAGGTATTACACCCGCTCGAACACCATCGCGAAGCCCATGCCGCCCGCGGCACAGACGGTCACCATCCCGAATTGGCCATCGCGCCGCCGGAGCTCGTGCAGGAGCGTGGTCGTGAGTCGGCCGCCGGTCGCGCCGAAGGGGTGGCCGATCGCGATCGAGCCGCCCATCACATTGATCACCTCGGGATCGGGGTGGCCCAGCTTGCCGGCGCGGCCCAGCTCGTCGCGACAGAAACCGTCCGAGTCCCACGCCTGCAGGTTCGAGAGCACCTGTGCGGCGAAGGCCTCGTGCATCTCGAGGAGGTCGATGTCCGTCATGGCGATGCCGGCGCGCTCGAGGGCGATGGGGGCGGCATAGGCGGGGCCCTGCAGGAGCTGGCCGCCGGGATCGAGGGCGGTGATCGCGTAGCTGCGGACGTAGCCGAGCGGCTCCAGGCCGAGATCCCGGGCCTTCTCCGGCGACGCGAGGAGGACGGCCGAGGCGCCGTCGGTGAGCGGGGAGGCGTTGCCGGCGGTGACCGAGCCGAACTCGCGGTCGAAGACGGGACGCAGCCCTGACAGCGCCTCGCTCGAGGTGTCGGGGCGGATCCCGTTGTCGCGCTCGACGGTGACCTTGTAGCGCGGCGGGACATGGAAGGGGGCGATCTCGGCGGTGAGGCGGCCGTCCTCGGTCCCGGCGTGGGCTTTCCGGTGCGACCCCAGCGCCCAGCGGTCCTGGTCCTCGCGCGAAATGCCGTTCTCCTTGGCCATGCGTTCGGCGGCCTGGCCCATGGTCTCGCCGGTGGAGTACTCGGCGATGGCCGGGGCGACGGGGATGAGGTCGCGGGGGCGGAGGCGCGTGAAGGCGCCGAGGCGGGCACCGAGGGACTTGGCGCGGGAGGCCGCGACGAGGGTGCCGGCCAGCCGGTCGGAGGCGAGGATGGGGATGCGGGAGAGGCATTCGGCGCCACCCGCAATGACCACGTCGGCGCACCCGGTTTCGATGAGGTTGACCGCGTCGGCGATGGCCTGGTTCGCCGAGGCGCAGGCGCGTGAGACGGTCACTGCGGGGACGCGGTCCGGGAGGGTGGCCAGGCCGACTTCGCGCGCCAGGTTGGGGGCCTGGGCGTCGTGGACGACGGTGCCGAAGATGAGGTGGTCGACGGATTCGGGCGGCAGCTCGGTTCTGGCGAGGAGCTCGGTGACCGCGTGCCGGCCGAGATCGATGGCCGTGAGGCCTCGGAAGTGCGTGCCGGCCCTCACGAATGGGGTCCGGCACCCGGCGATGATGGCTGTCTTCATGTGAGATCCTTCCCCGGAGGGCCGCTCCGCGCCACTTTACGACCTTCGGGGCGTCCGTGCACCCGCCGTGGCCGCGGACGATCCGATCCCGCCCTTTTCGAGCCAGAAGCGTACGAATGCACCAGTGAAAGCCGTCGAGTTCAACGTAACCATTCCGGGCTACATCCTCGCAAAGAGCCTGGGGCGGGTCAGCGGGTCGTTCGTGTACGGGCGGGCGTCCCGGCTCCGGATGGTCGACCGGGCACCGCCTGCCATTCCGGGCGAGGACTGGGTGAGGATCGAGGTACTGCTGTGCGGAATCTGCGGCAGCGACCTGGGGAACGTGTCGTACAAGTCGAGTCCCGCGATGGAGCCCTTCGGGTCGTTTCCGGCGGTGCTGGGGCACGAGATTCTGGGACGGGTTGTGGAGATCGGCATGGGGGTGACGCACGTTGCGGTGGGAGACCGGGTGGTGGTCGACCCGATGCTGCACTGCGAGGTGCGGGGTTGGGAGGCGGCGTCGTGGTGTCCGTCGTGTGCGTCCGGGGCGCACTCCACCTGTGAGATGGCGGGGGAGGAGGGGGCGCCGCGGGCCGGCGGGGATGGATTGGCGGCCGGGCTGACGATCGGTTACCACAAGGACCTGCCCGGGGGGTGGGGCGAGGAGATGATCGCGCACAGGCGTCAGGTCTTCGCGGTGCCCGGTGGGATCCCGGATCGGGTGGCGGTGCTCACCGAACCTCTGTCGATCGGGATGCATGGGGTGTTGCAGAGTGGGGCGCTTCGGTCGCGGGGTCCGATTCTGGTGATCGGCAGCGGCGCCATCGCGTTCGGCACGATCTGGGCGCTGCGAACGCTGGGTTACGCGGGCCGGCTCGTGGCGCAGGCGAAGCGCCCCCACGAAGTGGAGATCGCGTCCGGGCTCGGGGCGGACGCGACGATCACCCCCGGCGACGAGGCCAGGCAGGCGCTGATCGATACCGGCGCCATGGCCTACATGCCGGTCGTGGGGCCGGAAGTGTATGCGGGTGGCGGGTTCGACTGCGTGTTCGACTGCGTCGGCAACCGGTCCAGCCTCATGCAGTCACTCGGATTCGCGTCTCCCCGGGGCCAGATCGTGCTTCTGGGGTGCGCCGGCGAGATCCGCAAGCTGGACCTCTCCTTCCTGTGGGCGAAGGAGCTGCGGCTTCAGGGCTACGTGGGGTACGGGGCCGAGGCCTGGGGCGCGCGCCGGGCACACACCTTCGAAATCACACTCGAACGAATGCTCGCCGACCCCCGCGTACTGGATTCGCTGGTGACCCACGTCTTCCCGCTCGAACAATACCGGGACGCGTTGCGGGCGGCGTATGACCACCGCCGCAGCGGGGCGGTGAAGGTGGCGCTGCGACCCTGATGCTACGGGTGGCCGAGTTGGTACATCGCCACCGTCTGGACCCCGAGTTCGTCCACCTCCACACCGAGAGCGTAGTCGGCGCCGAACTCGAGGACGTTGAAGCTCGGGGGCTGTGTGAGGTGACAGAGGAACGTGCCGTCGGGCCGGAACGCCATGAATCCGCGCCGATCCTGCCCCGGTCTCTGGTACGGCAATACCCATAGCCGGCCGTCGCGTCCCAGCATGATGTAGGTGAAGGCCGGGAAGAAGTCGGCGGCGGGAATCTCGGGGTCGACCCGCACGTCGTCGAATGGGCTCCATCGGTCCGAATTGCGGCCCCCTCGGCTCTCCGCGTAGTTGTCGCGCCATTCCCTGACGTCTGCCGGGGTTACCTCTCTACCGGGATCCGACCAGCGCACGATGCGCCGGAGCTGGAACGCGCTGTCTAGGAGCCGGACTTCAGGACTTCCCCCGTGACCTGTGGCCACCGTGGTCCCGGCCGCATCCGCCATGGCACGCGCGGCAAAGAGTGGGCGGAGCACGAGGTTGATGCCCAGGGCCTCCGACTTGCCGGTCATTCCGTTGGCCACGTCCGGAACGCGGGCAATGGTGCTCACGAGGCGACCATCCGTGTCGTGTGCTTCGACGATGAGCGTGTCGGGTATGACAAAGCTCGGTTCGACGGGGCCGCCGTTCCTGACATTGACGGAAACGCTGTTGTCGAGCACGCCTCCCCATGGTGACTGGGGTAGGCCGGAGTCATCGGCACCGCCCTGACGAACTCACCGGCGGACGTGAAGACGTTGTAGCGCCAGGGGCGCCAGTCCCCGGCCCAGAGCGTGTCGCCGGGAAGCACCCAGAGGAACCAGGCGTTGCTGAATTCTCCGGGGCCCTCTCCGCCCCCACCCATCGAGCGCAGATGGCGGCCATCTTCGGCAAAGATCCGGATCTCGTTGCTGTGCCTGTCGATTGCGGCAACCGACCCGTCCGACAGAAGCCCGAGACCGATGACTTCGCTGAACAGGAAGCTCTCATCGCCGCTTTCATCACCGACCGCGAACACCGGCTCTTCGCTCAGGCTGCAGGCCGCGTCCGAGCCGAGTGGATCGCTTGTCACGATCTGGACGCCGGCGCTGTCCGCGGTCATGAGACCGGGGGCCGTGTCGCTCGGTTCACAGGCGGCGAAAGCGAGAATGGCGGCGGGGAGAAAGCTCGGGGCCAGGCGGAATGCCGCGCCGTTGGAGAGCGAAGGGATCGGAGTGGACATCAAGTTCTCCTGTGACGGCGATACGTTCGGTTTTCGGTGACGGCGGTCCTGCCCGAAGAGGATGCCGTTCTGTTTTGTTTGAAGCCGTCAGGACCTACCTGGTTGCATCGTGCTGCGCCCCGACTTGCTCCGCAGCACCACCCTCGCATCGACGGGCACCACGCGCTCCGGATACACGAAGAGCGGGTTGACCTCGACCTCGGCGACATCCGGCCACCGCATCACGCAATCGGCGACCGCGGCGGCAGCCTCGACGATCGGGCCCGGCCGCACGGCTTGCTTCCCGCGCGCGCCGGCGAGCAGAGCCCTCACCTTCAGCTCGCTCAGCGCCGTCTCGATCTCGCTGGCATCCACCGGGAGGACGCGGTGGACAACGTCGCGCAGCACCTCCACCCAGATCCCGCCGGCCCCGATGGTGAGCACGGGCCCGAGCTGGGGATCGCGGCACGCACCCACCAGGAGTTCGGCGACGGGAGCCGGGAGCATCGGCGATACGGTCGCGGAGCACCCCTCCTGTGGCAGCGCGTGGGTACGGGCGTAGGCGCGGGCGTTCGCGGCAACGCTCTCGAAGGCGGCGCGGGCCTCGTCTCCGCCCGTCACGTTCAGGTACACGCCGCCCGCGTCCGACTTATGGGTGATGTGACGCGACAGCAGCTTGAACGCGACCGGGCCGCCAATGAGTTCGACCGCGGCCGCGGCCTCGTCGGCGGAGTGGACAACCTCCAGGGGCCCGAATGGCAGCCCGGACGCAGCGAGGAGTTCCCGCGATTCCGTTTCGGCAAGGGTGATGCGATCCTCGCGGCGCACCGTGCGGATGACTGGATGCGCCTTCGCATCCGATTCGCCTCCGGCGCCCCGCGGCCGATCCGGACCGGTAGCCGTGTCGGGCCGCGCCGTACCGCCACGACCCCACTGCCGCCGAGCGACAAGGCTCGCCCCCCGCCGCTGCAACTCCGCCACCGCCCGGCATGCGACCTCGAGCGACCCGATCACGGGCACGTGCGCCTCGCGAAACGCGTCCAGCGCGGCACTGGGATGCGACGCGTACTGGGAGTGCACGACCAGCCCCTTGCCGCGCCCGCGCATCAGCGCCGCCATCGACCGGGCCGTCTCGGCCTCGATTTCGGCCAACGTCTCCGAAAAGCGAATCCCGTACCCGCCGAAGAGGCCGACCACCATCGCCACCCCGACCGACGGGTCGGCGGCGATGATCTTGAGCGCACGGGCGAACACGCCCGGATCGGCGTCGGCCGCGCCGGCCACGTCAACGGGCGTGCGCACCGCGGCGGCCGGACCCAGGCAGGCGCGCAGTGCGGCCGATGTCTCCGGGGTAAGGTCCGCCAGCGGCACCCCCATCTCGTGCAGAGTGTCCACGGCCAGCGTGCTCTGACCGCCGCCGTCGGAGAGGATGGCGACGCCGGCCCGGGAGGGGCTGCAGGGCTGCGATCCCAGGGCGATGGCCACGGGCAGCAACTCGTCGGTTCGGGTGACCTCGACGACCCCGGCCTGCGCGAGGCCGGCCCGGAGGCGGTCGTAGGGCCCCGCGATCGCACCGGTGTGGGAGAGCGCCGCGTGGGCGCCGGCGGACGTGCGGCCCGACTTGATGACGACGACGGGCTTGCGGCGCGTCACCGCAGCCGCGGCGCGGAGGAGGGCGCGGGGATCCTTGCAGCCTTCGATGTGGGCGATGATCACGTCGGTGTCGTCATGGTCGCCGAGGAAGGCGAGCACCTCGCCGAACCCGACGTCCGCCTCGTTGCCCAGGCCGCAGCAGATCGAGATGCCCATGCGGGAGCCCTCGGTGACCCGGGTCATCAGGTCCAGCGCGATGTTGCCCGACTGCACCAGCAGCGCGATCCCGCCGGGACGGACGCCGCGCGCGCCGATCAGGTTGACGCCCATGGGCAGGTTGAGGAGGCCGGAGGTGTTGGGGCCGACTACGCGGACGCCGCCCTTGCGCGCCGCTCGCCGCAGCCGCGCTTCCAGCTCCGCCCCTGCCGGGCCTGCCTCCCCGAATCCGACGGCAAGCACCACCGCGCCGGCAACGCCGCGCTCGCCGCAGGCCCGCAGCAGATCCGGCACGGTCGCCGCGGGTGTGCAGATCACCGCCAGATCCGCCGCCTCCGGCATCTCCTCCAAAGAGGTATACACCTCATGGCCCAGCAGACGGCCGCCTTTGGGGCTGACCGCGTAGACGCTACCCTCGTAGCCGGAGTCGCCAAGGGCGCGCAGGATCTGGTGGCCGCGCTTTGTGGGGTTGCTGCTGGCCCCGACGACCGCGATCGAGCGTGGCTCGAAGATCGGGCCGAGCGTCATCTCCCCTGGAAGTTCGGCGGGCGTTTCGCGTGAAATGCGGCCAGGCCCTCGCGCCAGTCGGAGGTTTCGAAGATGGCCTCGAGGGCGACTTTCTCGCGCTTCATCGCCTCTTCGCGCGACATCTCCGCGGCCGGGCCGATCAGGCGTTTTGCGGCGGCCAGCGGGATGGGCGCGCGACGGGCGAGGCGTTCTGCCAGCCGTGTGGCTTCGGGCAGCACGTCGGCGGCGGGGACGGCCCGGTTGGCGACCCCCATGTCGGCCGCGTCGGCGCCCGAGAAGAAGTCGCCCAGGAAGATGATCTCGCGGGCTTTGGGCACGCCCACGCGGTTGGAAAGCGTGTAGACCGCGCCCCCGCCCACGAAGGTGCCGAGGGCGATCTCGGGGAGCCGCAATTTCGCGTTCTCGGCCACGATGGCGAAGTCCGCCGAGAGGGCCAATTCCAGACCCGCGCCGATGGCGTGGCCGTTGACTGCGGCGACTACCGGGGTGCCGATCGTCTGGATCAGGTGGTTGGCGCGCTGCGCGATTTCGGTGTAGTGGCGCCGCTCGTCCAGGGTCATCTCCCTGTCGCGGTGTTCCTTGAGATCGGCGCCGGCGCAGAAGGCGCGTCCGGTCCCGGTGAGGATCACGCAGCGGATGTCGTTGTCCTGGTCAGCCCGCTCCAGTCCGCGCACGAGGCCCTCGTACAGCCCGACATTCACCGCGTTGAGGCGGTGGGGACGGTTGAGCGTGAGGATCAGGAGGGCGCCGTCGCGCGACGCCAGGACCTCACTGCCCGCCATCGTATGCCGCGCCGCCGCGCAGGATCGGACGCCCGGCGAGGGCCATCGTGGCCTCCCCGTCGCGCACGGCGAATGCCCCGTTGACGAGCACGTGTACCGTGCCGCGCGAGTACTGGTGGGGATTCTCGTAGGTTGCCATGTCCTGGACGCTCTCCAGATCGAGGACGGCGATGTCGGCGGCGTAGCCCTCGCGGATGTACCCGCGGTCGGGCCAGCCGAGGAAGTCTGCGGCGAGCCCCGTCATCGAGCGGACGGCATGCGGCAGCGCGATCAGCTGCTCGTCCAGGACGAGGTCGCGGATCTTCTTCGTGAACGACCCGAAGGCGCGGGGGTGGGTGACGGGGCGGGTCGGGCCGGGATCGCGGCCGTCGGTGCAGGTCATCATCCAGTCGAGCTGGGCCAGATGGCGGATGTTCTCGATGTCGTACAGGCCCAGGTTCATCACGGACGCGTTTCCGTCGCGCAGGATGCGGCGGGCGGCGGCGGGGGCGTCGATTCCCCACTCGTCGGCCACGTCCTGCAGCGTCCTGCCGTTCAGGTCGGGTCGCCGGTCCGCGAAGAGGATGCGCGCGGCGCCTCCCCTGATCGCGAGCATCTCGCGGGTCTGCGCATCGATGATCTGCAGGGTGTCGGGGTGGTCGAAGCGCCGCACCATCGCCGTGTCGCCGCCGTCGACCGCCCAGCCGGGGATGGTGTAGGAGCGCAGGTTCGACTGGGTCGCCGTATAGGAGTGGTGCGCACCCGCGACTGCGACGCCGCGTTCCCGGGCGGCTTCGATCAGCGCGGCGCCCTCGTGCGCGCGTCCGTAGTTGTGGGCGCCCTGGGCGTTGAAGTGGCTGAAGATGACCTTGGTCCCCGCTTCCTCCCCGATGCGGATACCCTCGGCGATCGACTCCAGGTAGCCGAAGGAGGGATAGGCCGCGCCCAGATCGCGGTCGTGAGTGTCGTAGATGGCGCCCGGGTACTCGGCGGCGACGCGGTTGAGTTCGATCACCTCCTCGGTCTCGGCGTAGTTGCCCGGCAGATAGAACAGTCCCGACGAGAGCCCGTGGGCGCCCTCGTCCATGCCCTGGCGCACCAGCGCCCCCATTTCATCGAGCTCCGCGCCGGTGGGCACGCGGTCCTCCATCCCCATCACCCATGCCCGCACCGAATTGTGGCCCACGAACAGGAACGCGTTCACGCCGATCCCGTCGGCCTGCCAACCGGCCATCCGCGCATCGACGTCTGCGCTGCCCCCACCGTCCATGCCGAGCGCGACGGTGGTGATTCCCTGGTAGAGGAAGGCGCGTCCGTCGCGTCCGTGGTCCGCGTCCAGTTCCGCGTGCGAGTGCATGTCGATGAAGCCGGGCGTCACGACCAGTCCCGTCGCGTCGATCGTGTCGGCAGCCTGCACTCCGGCCTGGGCGGCATCGCCCACAAGGACGATGCGATCGCCGGTGACCGCGACATCGGCTGACACGGCGGCGCTCCCCGTGCCGTCGAGCACGGAACCGCCGGCGATCAAGAGGTCGGCGGGCGCGTCGTCGGCGGTGCATGCGGCGAGCGTGACGGCAGCCAGCGCGAAAGACGGGACGAGCCTGCCGAAGGTGCCGCGGGCCGGGGGCGGGTCAACCGTGAGAGCCGTGTGAGTCATGGGAGCAAATATAGGCGCGGGGGCACGGGCGCAGCCACCCGGACAAAGTGCCGCGCCGCCAGCGAAATGACCGGACCGGTTCGGGGTAGGACGGAATGTCGCGAAAACACGGCGCGGCCCGTAGGTCAGCTTCCGGAATACCTCACGAAGAACACACCGCCGTTCATCGAAGTCACGGCAATCACACCGCTGTCGAAGAAGGGATAATTGCTCCAGCTGCCGTCGAATCCGGGTTCGTCCTCGCCGATGGGCTCCACATCGAAGTACGCGACCTCTCTCGGGTTCTCTCGGTCTTCGATGTTCAGGATCCGCAGCCCCGCCCTGTAGTTGGACTGATACAGCAGGTCGCCGTCCACGTACAGGTTGTGATCCGAGGCGGCGGTAGAGCCCAGGAACTCGCTGGCGATGATCGGATCATCGAGATCCTTGATGTCCCATACCAGGGTCCTGGTCTGCGAAAAACTGCCGAACTCGTCGAACTCGTCGTTCATGTAGAGGTACTCGTGAGCGGCATCGACCCAGACCTGATGGGTGTAGCCGGAATCGGGATACCTGGCTACGGCAACCGCGACCGGTGCATCCTTGTCCGTGACGTCGGCGATGCTCAGCGCCGTCTCGTTGGCCCCGAAACAGACTTCCTTGCCTCTGTGTTCGGAATCGGGACCCCTGTAGACCACGCACATCGCGTCATGCGTGTAGCCAGTCTGGTTGAATCCGGTCGAGCCGTCGGCGAAGCAGCCGGCAAAACGGGGGTTGGCGGGGTCGCCGATGTCGATCATGTGGAGACCGCCACCGCAATGCTCGCCCCCGCTGTTGCTGCCAACGGCGTAGGCAAAGCCGGTCTCTTCGTTGATCACGATGTTGTGGACGCTCGCGACGTTGTCGTAGTGCGCGGTTGCCGCGTAGGTGACGGGCGCGCTGCCGCCCTGGCGAAGCTGCGTGAGGTCGAAGACCTGCATCCCGTGCGGTCCCGCCCCATCGGCGACGATGAAAGCGTGGTCGCTGTAGACCTTGATGTCGCGCCAAACGCTGGAACTCGCTCCCTGTGTCATCGGCAGCACGCCCATGTACACAGGATTCCGCGGATCGCCAAGCGATACGAAGGAGGTGCCGCTGGAATGTCCCACCAGTGCCCATTCGATGCCGGTCACCGGATCGGTCCATCCCCACAGGTCGCTCACCACCGACTGCGCGTCGATCTGGTGCATCTCCAGCTTCGAAACCAGGTCTATCCTGTCGCACGGATACTGGTTGGCCGTTCCGCTTTCGCATCTGGCCTCGACCAGAGGATTGACGGGAGGTTCGGGCGGCGGGGCCGTGGGTGGATCGGCGCCCCTGTCACCGCAGGATGCCAGCGCAAGCACCCCAAGCATCGGCGTCAGGCCTGTCGACGTTCTGTAGATCACGGGTTTCTTCCTGCGTTCCAGACACGCTGAACTGCCGCCGTGCACGTGGGCACCGGTCCAGAATCCTATCCCGCCCGACACAGGAGAGTTCCATCAGTGACCAACTGTTGCCAGCGGCCGACAACAGCACCATCCACAGCTATTGTACCTGGTCCGGGCCGGGAGCGCCACTTGAAAGTTTCCCGGCCCAGTTGTTATGGGTGACGCAGGTCGACCACCAGACGCGGATTAACCGACATTTCCATGATGCGGTAATCCACGGCGCCGCTCGTACCGAGGAGCCACCTCACCTTGCCATCCGCATCGCAGGCCTGAACCGCATCGACCAGTGCCGGGAAGCCGGTCGAGCGGCTCCGGTCCCTGACGAGGGGGGAACCGCCATCACTGGACACCGCGCGCTCGAACTCGACCACGAGGTGCGCGGGTGCGTCCGATGCCGACTCGGTTCCGTCACATCCGCCTCCGGCGTCCGTCGACATCGCGAGCCGATAGCCGGGAAGCGCCGGAGAGAACGAGAAGGTCACGCGATCGAAGCCCCGTGAGCGGTCGGTGCTCACCGCTGTAAGCTGTGCGGGCGCGTCTTCGGGGTCCGGATCCCGAGTGATCCTGTTGCCGGTCCAGGGCAGGCTGAGCGCGACCTCCGATGGCTCCAGCTCTCCGTAGTCGGCGTCGGTCATGGTTTGGCGCGGGCTCTCCGTGGAGACCAGAGGATCCGGTTCGGGTGGCTCCGCGTCCTCGGCGCCGTCGCCGCCGCAACCGAGGGCCGCGGAGACCAGCAGAAGGGCGCAGAAGCGGTGTACGTCAATTCCTGATGATGCGAACAATCGATGTCCCCTCGTGAATGGGTTGTCGTGTCGTGTGGCGGCTCGGGGTCGTGACGCTTCAGGAAAGCAGGAGTTCCCTGGCCGTCCCGATCCCTTCGGCCAACCGGTGCACTTCTTCGTTGCTGTTGTAAAGGTAGAAGGATGCCCGGGTCGTGGCGGAGAGCCCATAGCGGTCGACCACCAGTTGGGCGCAGTGATGCCCGGCTCTCACCGCGATTCCCTGCGCATCGAGGATTGTGGCCACGTCCTGGGCGGAGGTGCCGTCGATTACGAACGGAATCACCCCGGCCCGCTCTTCCGCGCTGGCCGGGCCGAGAATGCGGAGACCATCCACGTTGGCCAGCAGACGCATCGCGGTGCGCGTCAGCGCCATCTCGTGCTCATGGATGGCGTCCAGCCCCACGCTGTCCAGGTAGTCGACCGCGGCCGCCATCCCCACGGCTCCCGCGATGTTGGGCGTCCCGGCCTCGAACTTGTGTGGCACCTCGGCCCAGGTGCTCGACTGCCGCGACACCCTTTCGATCATCTCTCCGCCGCCCTGGTACGGCGGCATCTCGTCCAGAAGCTCCTTCCGGCCCCACAGCACGCCCATCCCCGTCGGGCCGCACATCTTGTGCCCCGAGAACGCGTAGAAGTCGCACCCGATCGCCTGGACATCGACGGGGAGATGGGGCGCCGCCTGGGCGCCGTCGAGGATGTACACGGCGTTTGATCGGTCGCGGATCAGCGTCCCGATGTCCGTGACCGGGTTGATTGTCCCCAGGGCGTTGGAGACGTGCGGGAACGATACGACCTTCGTGCGCGACCCCAGCAGCCCCTCGAGATGGTCGAGATCGATGTGTCCATCGTCGGTGAGTCCGACGTAGCGAAGGCGTGCGCCCGTCCTGGCGGCCAGCAGCTGCCAGGGGACCAGATTGGAGTGGTGCTCCATCTCGGAGATGACGATTTCGTCGCCCTTGCGCACGCGCGCCTGACCGATCGAGAAGGCCACCAGGTTGAGCGCCTCGCTGGTGCCGCGCGTCCACACGATCTCGTGCGCGTCCGCCGCGTTCACCCAGCGGGCAACGCGTTCCCGGCTGTTCTCGTAGGCCTCGGTGGCCCGGCGGGCGAGCTCGTGGACGCCGCGGTGCACGTTGGCGTGGTCGCGCAGGTAGTACCTGCTGATCGCCTCGATGACCTGGCGCGGCTTCTGGGACGACGCCGCGCTGTCGAGGTAGACCAGGGGCTTGCCGTCGACCGTCTGGTCGAGGATCGGGAAGTCCTGCCTGATCGTATCGAGGTCAAGAGCCGAGGCAGCCGGCACGCGTGCGCCCTTTCACTGGCAGGATGTGGATGAACGCGCGGGGGTTTTGTCCACGGGCTGCCTAGTCCAGCAGAATGTAGACCGCGCCATCCCGCACCTCGACGTCGAACGTGCGCACGGGTGCAATCGCGGGGAGCTGCGTAGCCCGCCCGCTGCACACGTCGAATCTGGCGCCGTGAAACGAGCACTCGAGCTGGCCGTCCTCCAACTCGCCCGCGGAAAGGGGGTAGTCCTGGTGCGAACACCGATCCTCGAGGGCGTAGATGGTGCCTTCATGATTCGCGAGCACAACCGGTCCCCGTTCGGTCTGCACGGCCTTGAGGTGGTCGACCGGCACGTCGTCCGCCGACGCGACTTCCGTCCACCGGGGCGCAGCCGCAGCCGATTTCCTCTTCAGCATGTCCGGCACCTACCTGACATTCCCCAGCTTGGCTTCGATCGCCCTGGTCACCTTCTCCGTGACCCCGCCCAGCGGCAGCCGCGAAAGGACCTCGCCCAGGAATCCCAGAACGACGAGTCGTTCCGCCTGTTCGCGGTTCAGCCCCCGGCTCATGAGATAGAAGAGCGACTCCGCGTCCAGCTGGCCCACCGTGGCCCCGTGCGAGCAGCGCACGTCGTCCGCGCCGATTTCCAGGTTGGGAAGCGACGTGGCCACCGCCCTGTCCGAGAGGATCAGATTGCGGTTGGTCTGATACGCGTCCGTGCCCTGGGCCCCCTCGTGCACCCGGATGATCCCGCGGAAGACGCCCCGCGCGGAATCGTCGAGCGCTCCCTTGTACAGGAGGTCGCTGTGGGCGTGCGGCGCCACGTGATCCTGGCTGGTGTTGAAGTCGAAGTGCTGGTCGTGATCGCCGAAGTAGAGGCCCAGCATGTCGCTGTTGGCCCCGGGTCCCAGCAGCCGCGCGTTGAGGTCGACCCGGCCCACCGAGCCGCCGAGGGCGACGTTGAGGGTGTCCAGGGTGGAGTCGCGTTCCGCCAGCGTGCGCTGGTTTGCGAGGTAGAACCCGCCCTTGCCCATCCGCTGAAGCGACACGTACTGAATCTGGGCGCCCGCGCGTGAAAACAGCTCCACGGCGGTGTTGACCAGGGTGGGCGACTCGAAGTCCGGGGACAGGCACTCGTCCACGAAAGAGACCTGGCTGTGGTTCTCCGCCACAATGAGGATGCGGGTGAAAGTCGCGCTTCCCGAGTGCGAAACCCACCGGCTCAGCCGGATGGGCCCGTCGAGGTGGACATTCGCCGGGACCCTGAGGAAAACCCCGTCCGTCCACAGGGCCGCGTTCAGCGCCGGGAACTTCCCCTCGGACGCCGGAACGGCCCTTGTCGCCAGCAGCGACTCCACCACGGGATCGCCGTCGCGTGCGGCCTGGCGCAGCGACTTCAGCACCACTCCCTGACGGGTCAGGGACTCGTCCAGCTCGACCGCCACGATGGCCCCGTCCACGTCGACGATTCTGCCCGCGCTGTGCCTGTCCTGGGCCATCGCCCGGCGCACGGGCTCGGGCACCGTTCCATCGCCATTTGCCGCCGCCGGAACCGCCAGGCTGACATCCGCGGGGACCAGCGCGTCCAGCGGCAGCATCCGCGACAGGTCCGTATAGCGCCATTCCTCGGAGCGCGTGGAGGGCAGCGGCGTGTCCAGGTAGATGTCCCAGGCCTTCGCCCGCCGCCCCCGAAGCCAATCCGGATCGACGGCCCCCGCCTTCGGCACCGCCCCGGTCACGAAGGCCGCGCGCGGCTTCTCGGGCTCAGTCACGACCCGGCTCACCCGACGCTCCCTTCCATCTCGAGCTCGATCAGCCGGTTCAGCTCGACCGCGTACTCGAGCGGCAGCTCCTTGGCGATCGGCTCGATGAATCCGCGCACGATCAGCGCCATCGCCTCGGCCTCGTCCATCCCGCGGCTCATCAGGTAGAAGAGCTGTTCATCGCCAACCTTCGACACGGTGGCCTCGTGTCCCACCGAAGCACTCCGCTCGTCGATCTCGATGTACGGGAAGGTGTCGGTCCGGGACGTCTCGTTGATGAGCAGCGCGTCGCACTCGACGTTCGACTTCGCGTTCGTCGCGCCGTCGTACACCTTGCACAGTCCCCGGTAGGACGAGCGTCCCGTGCCCTTCGAAATCGACTTCGACACGATGCTGGAGGATGTGTTCGGCGCCACGTGGATCACCTTGCCGCCCGTGTCCTGGTGCTGTCCGTCGCCCGCGTACGCGATCGACATGATCTCGCCGTGCGCGCCCTCCTCCATGAGGTAGCAGGAAGGGTACTTCATCGTCAGCTTGGAGCCGAGGTTGCCGTCCAGCCACTCCATGTGGGCACCCCGGTGCACACGCGCCCGCTGGGTGACCAGGTTGTACATGTTGTTCGACCAGTTCTGGATGGTCGTGTACCGGAAGAAGGCGTCGCGGTTGACGATGATCTCGATCACGCCCGAGTGGAACGAATCGGTCGAGTACACCGGGGCCGTGCACCCCTCGATGTAGTGCGCCCGCGACCCCTCGTCCGCGATGATCAGCGTGCGCTCGAACTGCCCCAGCCGCTCCTGGTTGACCCGAAAGTACGCCTGCAGCGGCGTCTCGAGCTCCACGCCCGGCGGGATGTAGACGAACGAGCCGCCCGACCACACCGCCGAGTTCAGCGCGGCGAACTTGTTGTCGGCTGCGGGGATCACCGTCCCGAAGTGCTTCCGAAAGAGCTCCGGATGATTCCTGAGCCCGTCCTCGATCGAATCGAAGATCACGCCCTTGGACTCCCACTCCTCCTTGAGCGAATGGTAGACCATCTCGGAATCGTACTGCGCCCCCACGCCAGCCAGGAGCTTGCGCTCGGCCTCGGGGATGCCCAGCCGCTCGAAAGTCTGTTTAATGTTCTCGGGCACGTCGTCCCAGGACCGCTCCATCTGCTCCTGGGGCTTCACGTAGAAATAGGTCTGGTCCAGGGTCTCCTGCAGCTCGGACAGATCGCCTCCCCAGTCCGGCATCGGCTTCGCATCGTAGATCCTGAGCGCCTTGAGACGACGCTTGAGCATCCACTCCGGCTCGTCCTTGCGCTCGGAGATCTGCCGCACGATCTCGGCGTCGAGGCCGGGCCGCGTGCGGAAGACAGGTTCGGAATCGGTGACGAAACCGAACTTGTAGTCGTCCAGCCCCAGTCCCTGTATGACTTCGTTGGTTGGCATCAGCTTCTCCTCGCGTCGCCCGGCCGGCTGTCCCGGCCAGAAAGCCCGTCGCGGTCAGGCGACATGCGCTTTCCTGTATTCCTCGTATCCGCGCGCCTCGAGCTCCATGGCGACCTCCGGGCCGCCGGACTCCACGATCCGCCCCTTGAACATCACGTGCACCATGTCGGGGATGATGTAGTTGAGGATGCGCTGGTAGTGCGTGATCAGCAGTACCGACATGTCGGGGTTTTCCTGCCTGAGCGTGTTGACGCCCTGCGCGACGATCTTGAGCGCGTCGATGTCCAGCCCGGAGTCGGTCTCGTCCATGAGCGCCAGCGACGGCTTCAGAACCGCCATCTGGAGGATCTCGTTGCGCTTCTTCTCGCCGCCGCTGAATCCGTCGTTGACCGGACGCTGCGCGAAGGACGGATCCGTGTCCAGGAGCTCCATCCTCTCCATCAGCAACTCCTGGAAGTCGAAGAGGTCGAGTTCCTCGTCGTCCTCCAGGCGCGCCTGCAGCGACGTGCGCAGGAAGTTCGCGATCGACACGCCGGGGATCTCGACCGGGTACTGGAAGGCCATGAAGACCCCGGCCTGCGACCGTTCGTCGGGTTCCATGTCCAGCAGGTCTTCGCCCCTGAAGGTCACCGAGCCGCCCGTGGCTTCGTAGGCGGGGTGGCCCGCGACCACCTTGGCCAGCGTGCTCTTGCCGGAGCCGTTCGGCCCCATGATCGCGTGGACTTCGCCGGGCCGGATCACAAGGTCCACGCCTTTCAGAATATGTAGATCCTCATCCGCAACCTTGGCCCGAAGGCCGGCCACCGAGAGGATTGCAGCGTCGTTCATTCGTTGAAGACTCCCGCCGGTTTTCGATAATAAGAATGATTATTGTTTAGAGCTTTCTAAGCTACTTGACGTACGCACACGGGTCAAGCGGGGATCCAGGGTTCCGGGGTTCCGCGTGCGTAGCCGCTAAAGGATTGCCAAGCAACTACTTATAGGGTGTGCAGCAAGCGGCCTGCGATTCCCTTCCGCTCCCTTTGCCGGAGCCGGCGGCGATTACTCGAACACCGGTCCCCGGATCCAGGTGTCCGATCGTGCCCATGCATCCTGGAACCGACCGTGCACCTCTTCGGCTTCGGCCGTGCGGCCAAGGGCCCGCAGAGCGGCCTCCAACCCGTACAGCGACCACCCGTTCATGGGATGATCCTCGAGCGCGGCCTCGAAGACAGGCACCGCGTCCGCGTAGCGTTCCAGCTCCAGCAGCAGGTCACCCAGCCAGTGCCTGGCGGAGAAGTTGAGCGGCTCCGGTTCGTCGTAGCGCAGGCCGTCCTCGACGACGATGGCCGCCTCCAGCACCTCGACCGCCGCGTCGTTGTCGCCCTCCTGGCGCAGGATCTCCCCTTCGAGGATCCCGGCGACCACGCCCAGCAGATCTGCGGCCGAATGGCCGCGGAAGGACTCGCTTGCGGGCGTGTTCTCGGCCGCGCGCCGCACCCGTTCCAGGTAGACCGAAGCGCGCCCCGGCTCATCGTGCCGAAGGTAGGCGTAGCCGCGCGCGAAGTCCCAGAATCCGCGCTGAATGCCGCCCTCGGGCGGATCCTCAAGCTCGAGAATCTCGTCGAAGCGCCCGAAGCGGAGCAGCGTCATCGCCTCGTAGAAGTTCCCGCTCGGTACGATCTTGCCGTAGTCCTTCGCGGCCTGGATCGCGATTGCGCCCTGCCCGTCCATCGATGCCGCGAAGAGCAGCATGTGGAGGTTGTGGGAAGGGTAGATGGCCCACGCCAGGTCCTCTTCAGCACGCTGGTCGGAGTGCCAGGCGGCGAGATTGCCCCTGACGGCGTCGCCCCAGCGCCCGATCCGGTTGTAGGTGTGCGAAGGCATGTGCTGGATATGACTCGCGCCGGGGATCGAAGCGCCCAGGTGGTCGGCGCATCCCTCCGCCTTCTCGGGCTTGATCGTGGGTTCGGTCGCGTGGACGTACAGGTGGCAGGCACCCGGATGCTCGATGCTCAGCGCCAGGACGCCTTCCAGGATCCCGTGGATCTTCTGCACCGCCGGCTTCTCGATATCCCAACGGCCGCGCCGGGGCTCGAGCAGCATCAGCGATTCGCCGTACAGCGTGCCGACGTCGAGGTCGTCGGGGAACCGCTCATGCACGTCGGCCATCGCACGTGCGTAGGCCGAGTCGAGCTGCTTGCGCTCGTCCGCGTCGTGCTCGGGCGCATACCGCACCGACATCGCTTCGATCAGCGCGCGCTCGACGTCATTCGCGTGTTCGCCGGCCAGTTTCTTCGCCTTCATGATGTTCTCGTGCGCACGCGGTGCGTCGTCGGGCCCCATCCCGCCGTTCAGGTACGGTCCCCAGGCCCACGCTTCGCCCCAGAAGCACATCGCGCAGTTCGGGTCTTCGCGCTGGGCCTTGCGGAAGGACCGCGCGGCCCGCAGCGGCGTGAACGCGTACATCATCTGGACGCCCTGGTCGAAGAACTGCTGCGCGCGCAGCGACTTGGTCGTGATCGGCCGGGTCAGCGGTCCGAGCGCCTCGGGGTAGTACGTCGCCTCTTCGTCGAAACCGGCCGGATAGTCCACGTCCTGCGCGGCGGATGGTTCAGGGGCGATGGCGGCGAGCAGGGAGATGATCGCGGCTGCAAGGATGGCGCGGCAGAGCCGTGTACAAGCGGGTTCCATGGCAGAGCTGTCCGTTGGGGTTGTTGCTGTTGGTCGATTCCCGAAAAAGGTGTGCTTTGGCCGGGGAACCCGCCAGCCCCCCGGCGGTACGGGCAGCACCGGCGGGGCGTCTCAATCAAACACGTCGATGTCCCGTATCCGGCTGCATGAAGCGCTTTCGGCCGGCAAGCCGTTAGAATGATTCGGCGCCCGCGTGCGTACTGCCACAAAACTGTGCTACCCCAACCGGGAGGCAGCTTGCTACCTGACGTGGAAAGGGAACTCCTGCGGAAATGTCAGGCGGGCAATGCAAGATTCTTCGAACCCATAGTAAGAGCCTACGAGCGTCCGGGAATGCGCGTGGCCCTCGGAATGATGGGAAACCAGGACGACGCGACGGACGCCCTTCAGGACGCATTCATCAAGGCGTGGCGCTCGCTCCGCAGCTTCGACCTGAAGCGGTCGTTCAGCCCCTGGTTCTTCCAGATCCTCCGCAACCAGTGCCGGGACGCCCTCAGGAAGCGCCAGGTCCGGTTCCGGCTGGAAGCGCTGGACGAACGCCTGGAAATGAGACCGTCCGATCCGGAGCAGAGCCCGGCGCGGATCCATGAGAAGAAGGCGGCCAGGGAGCGGATCTGGAAGGCGCTGGAGCAGCTCGGTGAAGATCACCGCGAGATCCTCGTACTGAAGGAAATCGAGGGATTTCGCTACGGCGAGATCGCAAGGATATTGGACATTCCGGAGGGAACGGTGGCGAGCCGCCTCTTCCACGCGCGGCGGGCGCTGGCGACGGTGCTGCGCGAGACAGGGAACAGCCCATGAACAAGAACGTCCCGGCAAGGGTCAGTCAGGAAGACCTGATGCGCTTCCTCGACGGCGAGGTGTCGCCCGCCGAAAGAGCGGCGGTGGAGCGCGTCCTGGAGACATCGAGCGAACTGCGCCGCGAGGTCGCGCTGTTCCGCTCCATGAAGGAGAACCTCCAGGATCTGTCGCTCACGCACGGCGACATTTCGGTGTGGCGTCGCATCAGAACCCGGATCACGATGCCCATCGGCTGGATTCTGACCACGACCGGGGTAGTCGCGTGGCTGGGCTACGGCGCCTGGGCCTTCGTCAGGTCGCCGTCGGGCATCGTGGTGAAGCTGGCCACCGGCGGCGTGGCGATCGGAATCCTGGTACTGCTCGCGCACGTCATCTGGGATCGCTACAAGGAATACGGAACCGACCCCTACCGGAACGTCCACCGATGATCATTGTCACGCGAGAAAACGTTGCCGGGTACCGTGTGGTGCGCACACTGGGGATGGTCCGGGGCAGCTCGGTCCGGGTCCGCCACGTGGGCCTGGACCTGATGGCCAGCCTTCGCAACCTGGCCGGCGGGGAGGTGCCGGAGTACACGAAGCTCCTGGCCGAAGTCCGCGAGCAGGCGGTGGACCGGATGATCGCCGAGGCCGAGACCCTGGGCGCCAACGGAATCCTGGCGGTGCGCTTCCAGTCGGCCGAAGTCAGCCGCAACGCGGCCGAGATGATGTGCTACGGGACGGCGGTGGAGCTGCGCCCGGAGGGCTGAGACACAGGCAAAGCGCCGGGCTCACGCACCCGCGCGGCGCCCCCGTCAGGCACCGGCGGCGACCTGCCTTGTGTGGTGCTTCATCTGCATGCGGTGCACTCTCCCGATCATGGCGGCGAGAAACAGGGCGGCAGGAATCCGCAATCCGAAACTGATCGCGTCGGAGGCGGATTCCAGAACCTCACGATTCCCGTCGTTCACGAAGTCGCCGGTCCACCCAGCCAAGTCCACACCGTTCACAACGAGGAAGTTGAGGATCCAGAATGACCACCAGCACCAAAGGAGTGCTGATCCTGCCTGGCGGCGCCATTCACGCGGATTGACGCTTGCGCGCCAGGTCTCCGTCATCGCCTGAAAGGGCTTCCAGAGGTTGGCGATCGGGATGAAGTACCATCCGACCGACCATCCGGGCGTGAACTTCAACCCGGTCGCACCCAAGGCACGTATGTTGCAGCTCGCCCGGTGGGTCCACGTCAGCACGAGCACACCAGTCACCAGTGTGACCACGAGGACGATCGGTATCATCCAAAGCGGCGGCAAGGCAACAGCGTCACCGCGCACCAGCGCCCGATACTCCGTAGCACGGGTCCACACGAGGAACGCGCTCACGGCGGCGTAGGCGCAAAGAAAGCCGCGTGTGCCATTCACGAGCGCCGTCGGGTCCCTGAAGCGATCCCGTTGTGCGCTTGCAGTCGATTGGGTCTCCATGCTCATCCTCCCGTGCCGATTTCAAGTTCCACCCTGCAAGCTGCGGGACAGAGGCGGAGTTGTGTCCGGAGGGGCCGATCTTCAGTCCGCCGCTGCCTGCTCCTGGCGATGCGCCATCTGCATTCGGTTCACCGTCCCCATGATGGCCAGCAGGACGAACACCAACGGTATGTCCAGCGCGCTGCTCACGACGCTCATCGCCGCGTCCAGCGTCTCCGTGCCCGCCTCCGCGAGACTGCGGCCCACCGCCAAATCCACCAGCGACACTCCCCAGAACGGTACAATCCACAGGATCCACCACCAGTGCAGCAGCGGGGACACGGTTTGTCGGCCCCAATCGGCGGGATCGGAGCTGGCCTTCCAGATCTCCTTCATGGCCTGATAGGGCTTCCAGAACCACGCGATCGGCACGAAGTACCAACCCACGGCCCACCCGGGCGTGTACCTCATACCGTCGGCGCCCAGATGCCTGGCATTGTGATTGGCGCGATGAATCCAGGTGAGCACGCAGATCGCGTTGGCCAGCAGGACTGCCATCATTGCGAAGGCGCGCAGGACCACGAACCTGAGCCCGGTTGCCGATTCCTGGCCACCTAAGCCCAACAGGTCACGGACATCGGGCCATGCCACGATGAGCGAAAGAGCCAGGTACGCATAGAGAGATCCCTTGGCCCACCGAGTGAGCCCGGTCGGGTCGCGGAAGCCGGTCTGAGGTTCGGTCGTCACCTTGTGGAATCCTCGATTCGTTGAGGTCAATCGCCGCCGCCCGGAAACCCCACGCAGTCCGCCCCGAACCCCCCCAGCCGCTCCGCCATCACCCGCACCGCTTCCGGATTCGAATCCACAAGAATGTAGTCTCTGCCATGGCGCGCCGCCGCCTCACCTGTCGTCCCACTGCCGGCGAAGAAGTCGAGCACCGTGTCTCCAGGGTTCGAGTGCACCCTGACAATACGTTCCAGCACCCCCAGAGGCTTCTGCGTCGGATACCCCGTCTTCTCCCCGCCGGTGGGACTCACGATCGTGTGCCACCACACATCGGTCGGTGTCTTGCCGCGCGCGGCCTTCTCCTTCCCGACCAGCCCCGGTGCCATGTACGGAATCCGGTCCATCTCGTCGAAGTTGAAGGTGTAGGCCCCCGGATCCTTCGCGTACCAGAAGATCGTGTCGTGCTTGGCCGGCCACTTGCGCTTCGAACGCGCCCCGTAGTCGTACGCCCAGATGATCTCGTTCATGAACGACGCGCGCCCGAAGATCTCGTCGAGCAGGATCTTGCAGTAGTGCGCTTCGCGGTAGTCTATGTGGAGGAAGAGCGACCCCGTCGGCGCGAGGACGCGGTGCGCCTCGCGAAGGCGCGGAGCCAGAAAGGCGAGGTAGTCGTCGTGGCGGTCGTCGTAGCTGGAGCTGCCGATCACGGTGGAGCGGTAGCGAGCGCCCTGAAAGCCCGTGCGGTCGCCGTCCTCATCGCGGTCGACCCGAATGCGCGTTCGCTGCTGCGCCTTCCCCGTATTGAAGGGCGGATCGATGTAGATGAGGTGGACACGCTCCCGCTCCATCGCCCGCAGAAAGGGGAGGTTGTCGGCCAGAATGATCCGCCCGGCGGACGCCGGGTCTGCTGGTGTCTTGCTTGGGGGCACGGGCGGGAACGGTTCGCTGGAGACTTCAGAAACGCAGGAGGCGGACCTGGAAGTGAACGCCCACCTGAAGATACTGCGGTACGTCAGGCGCATGGACTTCTCCGAGCCCCAGTTCAAAGGCGGCGCCAAGCCGGCCCCCGGCAAGTCCCGCACCAACCCCGAAGCCGGAGACGCTGTGTATCTGTCCGGTGTTCGGTCCCTCGGTAAACCGCCGCCGACCTCTATCAAGGAAGACAAACAGGCTTCCTCCGTCTCCCTTGCCCATGGAGGCCTTGATTCGTGCCATGAGGTAGAGGTCACGATGCTCCTCATCGGCGAACAACCGCGATTCCCAGCGAGTACCGAATGCAAAGAGCTGCACGGACAGCGCCGGCAGTCGTCCGGGGGTATTCCAGGTAAGATCGATGCTGCCCCCCGGCGAACTGCCTGCCATGAGTCTCAAACCCGGCAGGAACTCCAAACGCGGATGTTCCACCAATCCGCCATCCTGAACCAACTCCGGATCCGGCAGGGAATCCAACTTCTGGGCGTGGGTCTCGACCGCCCCTGCGAACAGGGCAACGAATACAAACCACGGCGTGACGCCAGCTTCCGACGCGCCCACAGCTCATCCTCCGGCAAGTGCCAGTTGCGACCCGGTGGATGGTACAGCACTCGTCGCGTGTTGGTTCCTTCCTGCCCCGGAAGCTGGCGATGAAACCGAGAGCTACTGCATCCGGTCACCTATCCCCGTCGGACACCGCCCTTTCCTCCTTGGCCTTGCGGACCATCTCGCGCACGTCGGCCAGCAGCTGCTGCGCGTCGTAGACGATGCCGTCCTTGATCGTGTACTTGATGCCGCCGACGCGCTCGGTCTCGCCGGTCTCGTCGTTGAGGCGCGGGGTGCCGTTGCCGTAGAGGACCTTGAGGTTCTGAAGCGGGTTCTCGTCAACGACGACCATGTCGGCCTTGAGCCCGGGGCGCAGGATTCCGAAGTCGATGGCGGTGCCCTTGGGGTCGTGGAGCTCCTCGGCCCCGAACAGGGTCGCGGAACGGATCACCTCGACCGGGTGGAAGCCGGCCTCGCGGAGCAGCTCCAGCTCACGGATGTAGTCGAAGCCGTAGAGCTTGTAGATGAAGCCGGAATCGGAGCCGGTCGTGACCCGACCGCCCGCGTTCTTGTAGTCGTTGAGAAAGTGCATCCACTTGTTGAAGAAGCGCTTCCAGTGGTACTCGTCCTCGCTCGTCCAGTAGAACCAGTAGGAGCCGTGCGCGCGGCGCGACGGCTGGTAGAAGTCCCACTGGCTGGGAAGCGTGTACTCGTCGTGGAAGTCGGCCTCGCGGGACCGCATCACGTCGCGGCTGGCCTCGTAGATGGTCATCGTGGGGTCGAGACCGAAGTCGAGTTCGAGGAAGCGGTCGATCAGGTCGTTCCACTGCTCCGAGCCGGGCTCGGCGGCCTGGTGCCAGAGGCGTCCGACGTTGCCGAAGCGGTGCTGCTCGTCCTGGTAGTTGTAGTCGAGCGGCCAGTCCTGGACGCTGTAGTCGGTCAGCATCGACTCCATGAGTCCGTAGTAGTGCGTCATCATGTCGAGGCCGACCTCGGCGGCGTCGAGCGCGGTCATGCGCACCACGCCCATCTGGCCGAGGTGGGCGACGGTGCCGAGGCCGTGCTGGCGCCCCTCGTCGATCACCGCGGCCATGATGTCGGGGTCCATCGCGCCGAGCTTGAGGCCGTCGATCTTCGCGCCATCCACGTCGACTTCGGCGGCCCAGCGCACCCACTCGCGCGCCTTCTCGGGCGAATCGACCGGGCCGTTGTCCCACGCCTCGCCGGGACGGGCGTAGGTGAACATGCGCGGGGCGACGATCTCGTTGCGGGCCGCAGCCGCCTTCTCCTCGAGCGCCCACATCATCGGGCCGTGGCCGACGCCGCGCGAGGTGGTGATCCCGTGCCCCATCCACAGCTTGTAGGTGTACTCGGGCTGGGGTGCCTTCCCGCCGCCGCCGGTGTGGGCGTGCATGTCCACGAAGCCGGGCATGATGAACATGCCGGACATGTCGATCTCTTTCGTGGCGCCGGAGGGGCGGCTGTCCTCGTTGATCGGCACCCCGGGATATCCAACAGTCTGGATCGAGGATATCCGATCGCCTTCGATCACGATATCCACCGGGCCCATGGGCGGTGCGCCGGTGCCGTCGATGATTGTGGCGCCGCGAAGGATCAGCCGCTCGTGGGGGCCGTCCCCCTCGTCGGCACCGCGGGGGGTGGTCGGCTCCATCTGCGCTGCGAGCGCGGCTGGAATGGCCGCGGCCGTGGCGAGGGCGAGAGCGAACTGGCGGATCGGGCCGCGTGAGAACTGCATCCGGAAACCTCCTGGGTGGTGAAATGACTGACGGGCATTGAATGTTAGCCGCAATCGCGGGCGCGTGCACACAGCCCGGGCCCCCGCGTGCACGGAGCCGCGGTGTACGCGGACAGGAGCCGTGAGCCCGCGTGGACAGGAGCGGCGGCCCGGATTAGCGTTTTCCATGACCCAGCACGACGCCGACAAGGCCGACCCGCAAGCTCTCGGCAACGAGGAGGCCGCCGCCGAGATCGATCGGCTGAGTGCGGAGATCGACCGGCACGGTCGTCTGTACTACGTCGAGAACCGGCCCGAGATCTCCGACGCGTCGTACGACACCCTGTTTCGACGCCTGCAGGCTCTCGAGGCCGCCCATCCCGCGCTGGCACGGCCCGACTCGCCCACGCAGCGGGTCGGTGCGGACCCGAGGGACAGCCTGCCCAGTCTGGAGCACGCCGTGCCCATGCTGTCGCTGGACTCGGCGCACGACCTCGACGCGGTGCGCCGCTTCGACGAGCGGCTGCGCAAGGCCCTCGGCGACGAGCAAATCCGGTACGTGATCGAGCCGAAGCTGGACGGCGCCTCGCTGGAGCTGGTGTACGTGGACGGCGTGCTGGACCGTGCCGTGACCCGGGGGAACGGCCGCGTCGGCGAGGGCGTCACCGAGAACGCGCGCACCATCCCGTCGGTCCCGCTGCGCCTGCGCGACGACGAGATCGCGGCTCCGGCGTTCCTCTCGGTGCGGGGCGAGGCCCTGATGTACCTGAACGACTTCGAGTCGCTGAACCAGCGCCGCATCGAGGCCGACGAACAGCCGTACCAGAATCCCCGCAACGCCACGTCGGGCGCGCTGCGGCAGCTCGATTCGCGCATCACCGCGCAGCGGCCCCTGACCGTGCTGGCCTACGACGTGCTGGCGGTCGAGGGGGCCGAGTTCGACACCGATTCGGAGGGGCTCGCGGCGCTGAAGGCGTGGGGTTTCGTCACGCCCGAGCGGATCGAGGTGGTGGAGTCGGTGGACGAGATCGCCGAGTACCACCGGGCCTTCGGCGCCGACCGCGATTCGCTCAACTACGAGATCGACGGAGTGGTGGTGAAGCTCGACGCGCTGGCGCCCCGGCGGCGGCTCGGCAGCACGTCGCATCATCCGAGGTGGGCGATCGCGTTCAAGTTCGAGCCGCGCAAGGAGGTCACGCGCATCGACCGCATCTTCGTGTCGGTGGGGCGGACCGGGGTGCTCACGCCGGTGGCGCTGCTGCGGCCGGTCGAGGTGGGCGGGGTGACCGTATCGCGGGCATCGCTGCACAACCGCGAGGAGCTCGAGCGCAAGGACGTGCGCGAGGGCGACCGGGTGCGGGTGCAGCGCGCCGGCGACGTGATCCCGCAGGTCGTCGAGCGCGTCGACGAGGAGGGCAGGGAGCGGCGGCCGGCCTTCACCATGCCCGAGGCCTGCCCGTCGTGCGGGACGGCCCCCGTCGAGAAGGGCCCGTTCACGGTCTGCCCCAACCACTTCGCTTGCGGGGCGCAGCTCAAGGGCCGCATCACGCACTTCGGATCGCGGAGCGCCCTGGACATCGAGGGGCTCGGCGGGGAGACGGCCGCGCTCCTGGTGGACGAGGGTCTCGTGAAGGATCTGGCGGACCTCTTCGACCTGACGGAGGAGGACCTCGTGCCGCTCGAGGGGTTCGCCGAGGTGTCCGCCCGCAACCTCGTGCAAGGGATCGAGGAGCGCAGCCGGGTCGAGCTTGCGCGGTTCCTGGTCGGTCTCGGGATTCCCGAAGTGGGGGTCACGGTCGCCAGGGATCTGGCGCTTCACTTTCGCGGGATCGCGGAGCTTCGCGCAGGCGCGCCGGATGACCTGGAGGCCGTGCACGGCGTGGGGCCCAAGATGTCGACGGCGATCACCGCCTTTCTTCAACAACCAAGGGTATCGGAGGCGCTCGACCGGCTTCTCGCGAAGGGCTTTGAACTGAGCGTGCCGGAGGCGCCCGCGGACGATGCGCCGGACGACTGGGCAGGCAAGCGGGTGGTGCTGACCGGTTCGCTGGAAGGGTACACGCGGAGCGAGCTGAAAAAGGTCCTGCAGGGACTCGGGGCGCGGGTGACGGGGTCGGTCAGCGCGCGGACGGATCTTCTCGTGGCTGGCGCGAACGCCGGTTCCAAGCTGGCGAAGGCGAGGGAGCTGGGTGTGGAGGTGTTGACCGAGGACGAGCTGCTTGAGCGCATCGAGGGCGCGGAGGCACCGTGACCAACGCCGCGCTCGCCGGCTTCGTCTCGGAGCTGGCGGACCTGATGGCGCTGGACGAAAGCGATGCTCACCGGGTCGCGCACTACCGCAAGACGGCCACCGCGCTGCGGCGCTTCCACCATTCACTGGCCGAAATGATCGAGGGCGGGGTCGATCTGAGCAGCGTGCCCGGGATCGGCCGGGGTCTGGCGGGCGTTCTCGAGGACCTGGTGCGCACGGGCTCGTCGTCGCGGCTCGAAGCATACCGGACGAGGATCCCGGCGGGGCTCGTGGCGGTCATGCGGCTGGACGGCGTTGGGGCGACCCGCGCGCGCACGCTTCGCGATGCGGGCGTGGATTCGGTGGCCGGGCTCGAGAGGATGCTGGCAGCGCGGGAGGTCGCGGCGCTGGACGGATTCGGACCAGGGGTCGTGGCGCGTCTGCAGCGGGGACTGGCGGCGCGGGCCGCGGTGTCGGGGAAATCGCTGCTGGCCGAGGCGGACAGGGCGGTGGAGCGGTTGTCTCGCCGTGTGGCCGAGGGGGGGTGCGAGGTGAGGGTCGCGGGGGATGTTCGTCGGCGAACGGGCATCGTTGCCACCTGCGATGTCGTGTGCGGCGCCACGGCCGACACCCTGTGGGATCGTGTGGCCGGGGACCCGGGCGTGCGATTGAAAGGCGAACGAGGCGACAACCCGCTGGCGGTGACGTGCGAGGGAGTGAACGTGAGAATGGTGGCGGCGCCCCCGGAACGCGTCGAACAGGTCGCGCATCACCTGACCGGCCCGCCGGCCTACATCGAGGCACTGGGCGGCAGGGCCCGGAGCCGCGGGATGGAGCTGACGCCGATGGGGATCGGCGACGCGGCTGGCGAGGCCGGGATCTACGAGCGGCTAGTGCTGTCGTGGATCGCCCCCGAACTCCGCGAGGACGCGACGACGATCGGGCGGGCCGAGGCGGGTCTGCCCGATCTGGTCGACATCGCCGACATCAGGGGCGACCTCCATATGCACACGACCTGGAGTGACGGGGCAGCGACCATCAGGCGCATGGCGGAGGCCGCCGCCGCGCGCGGCTACAGCTACATCGCCGTCACCGACCATTCGCCCTCCACGCGGGTGGCCGGCGGCCTCGACGCAACCGCACTCCGGTCGCAGGCGGCCGAAATCGCGCGCGTGCAGGGCGATTTCACGCAACTTCGAATTCTGCTGGGCTGCGAGGTGGACATTCTTCCCGACGGCTCCCTCGACCTGGACGACGAGATGCTGTCCGAGCTGGATCTGGTCATCGCGTCGGTGCATTCAGCCTTCGAGATGAGCGAAACGCGGATGACCGAGCGGCTCATCAAGGCGATGGAGAATCCATATGTGCACATCCTCGGCCACCCCACGGGGCGAAAGCTGGGACGCCGCAACCCGTACCCCCTCGACCTGCGTGCGGTGCTCGCCGCGGCCGCCGACCTGAACGTTGCCATGGAGGTCAACGGCAACCCCCGCCGGCTCGATCTCGATTGCCGCGGTCTTTGGCTCTGCGGGGAACTCGGGGTTAGCGTCGTTGTAAGTTCCGATGCCCATTCAGTGGCACGGCTTGATAATGTTCGCTACGGTGTTGACCAGGCCCGGAGGGGTTGGTTGCAGGCAAACCAGATCGTAAACGCGGGGACCCTCGCCGAGGTTCTGCGCTGGGTGCGACAGAGGCGCAATTGACGACACTGTACGTTCTTCTCCTCGTCGGCGGGTTCGGCGCGCTCTACTTCGGGGCTGAGTGGCTCGTGCGGGGCGCGGCCCGGATCGCCGCCGCGATGGGCACGAGTCCCGTCGTCGTGGGGCTCACGCTGGTGTCGCTGGGAACATCCGCGCCGGAGCTGGTCGTGGGCGTCATCGCCACTCTCAACGGCGAAGGCGGGCTCCTGATGGGCAATGTCCTGGGATCCAATCTCGCCAATATCGGCCTGATCCTGGGCGCTACGGCGCTCATCGCCCCTCTGGCGGTGCCCGACCGGGTAATCAGCCGCGATGTCCCGATCATGGTGCTCATCACGATCTTCGTCTTCCCCCTGGTGCTGGACCTGGAGGTCGACTGGGGGGACGGGATGATCATGCTCTTCCTCCTCGTCCTGTATGTGGCCTTCACGTTCTGGAGCGCCGATGACGAGATCCACAGCATTCAGCAGGAGGTGGGGAGCTTCGTGGAAGAGGCGCGGGATGGCCAGACGGGAGTGGGCTGGCTGCGCAATCTGGGGTTGGTGACCGCGGGGGCCGTGGGACTTGGGGTCGGCGGGCAGGCCATCGTGGTCGCGGCCATCTTTCTGGCCGAGGAACTGGGTGCGAGCACGGAATTCATCGGGCTGACGATCGTCGCGATCGGGACTTCGCTCCCGGAGCTGGTCACTTCGCTGGTGGCTGCCGCGCGCAAGCAGGTCGACATCGCGGTGGGCAACATCGTGGGCTCGAACATCTTCAACATCACGGCCGTCATGGGCGTTTCGGCCGTCGTGCGGGGCTATCCCGTCGGGGAGTCGATCGTGGGGCTGCAACTGCCCGCGGTGCTGATTCTCTCGTTTCTGGTCTGGCCGATCGTGGCCAGCGCGAGGACCGTCAGGCGCTTCGAAGGGCTGCTGCTGCTGCTCGCCTATTTCGGCTTCATGGGGTGGGTCACGTTTGTCGGCTGAAGCAGGCCGCCGCGAATGGGCCGTGCGGCTTTCCCGTGTAGAGAGCCGCAACGTCACCTTTCTCGACCGGCCTCCTCCGTTCTGGACGGACGCCGCGGGGTCGGAGGTCAGGGACGCGGCCGGCAGCGTCTACCTCGACTTCTCCGGTGCTTTCGGCGTGGCCTTCGCGGGGCATCGGCACCCGGTGGTGATGAAGCGGATCGCCGCCCAGGCCGAACGCCTGGTTCACGGGATGGGCGACATTCATCCGCCGGCCGTCAAGGTGGAGTTCCTCGAAGCGCTGGCGGGGCGGATGCCCTGGCCGGACTCGCGCGCGATCCTCGGTCTCAGCGGATCCGACGCGGTCGAGGCGGCGCTGAAGACGGCCCGCCTGGCAACCGGACGGATCGGTATCATCGCCTTCGAGGGCAGCTACCACGGGCTGACGCTGGGCGCCCTCGCGACGACTCACCGGGCACACTTTCGCCGCCCCTTCACCGATCGCCTCGTCGATCACGTCCACTACCTGCCCTTTCCGTCGTCACGCGACGAGGCGGCGACGGTCCTCGACCGGGTGTCCGACCTTCTCTCGCCGCGTGAACCGGTGCGCGTCGGCGCCGTCATCGTCGAGCCGATTCAGGGCCGCGCGGGTGTCCGCATCCCGCCGGGGGGCTTCCTGGCGGCTCTCGGCGAGCGGGCCAGAGCCGGGGGCGCGCTCCTGATCGCCGACGAGATCTTCACCGGCGCGGGACGCACGGGAGCGTTCCTGGCCTGCGAACACGAAGGCGCCGTGCCGGATCTGGTGTGCGTGGGCAAGGCTCTCGGCGGCGGGATGCCGCTGTCGGCCTGCTGCGGTCCGGCGGCGGTGATGGACGCCTGGCCCCCGTCGACCGGTGAAGCCGTGCATACGAGCACCTTCCTGGGCCACCCGCTGAGCTGCGCTGGCGGGCTCGGGTTCCTGGCTGCGCTCGAGGCCGCAGATCTGGTCGACCGGGCGCGGCGTCTGGGCGCCTGGGCCACAAGCTACCTGTTCCAGCAGCTGGCGGACGATCCCCTCGTCGAGGCGGTGCGAGGCAGGGGACTCATGCTCGGAGTCGAACTGAAGGGCGACCGCCCCGCGCCGGCCGTAACGGTCGCCGACCAGTTGCTGGAACGCGGGCTGATCGTCCTCCCGGCCGGAGCGGACGGGGAGGTCGTCGAACTCACCCCGCCCGCGACGATCGCGAGAAGCGACCTGGAGCGCGGACTGGGGACGCTGGTCGAGACGATCCGTTCAGCGCGCTGACGTAGCGAAGTCGATCCGCTCCGCCAGCTTGAAGTCCTTCTCGGTGACCCCGCCCACATCGTGTGTGGATACGGTCAGCCAGACCTCGTTGTACTTCACGCCGATGTCCGGATGATGATCCAGCTCGTCGGCGATCGTGGCGACGCGATTGACGAAGACGATCGCGCTGCGAAACGAGGGGAAGGCGTACTTCTTGCTGATGGCTCCTTCCCGAAAACGCCATCCGGGATGGGTGGCGATCCACCCTTCGATTTCATGCTGAGGGAGACTCTTCACCATCTTACCCCACCTCCGTGTGGCCAGCTGAGCGACGCCTGGCGGTCACACCACGGCGAGAATCATAATCGCGCCGTGGCGGGTGGCCAAGCTCGGCGAAGGCCTCATGCGACCCCCGCGTGACCGTCCGCGCCGCTTCAGCGTCTGAAGATTGACGAAGCAATTCGGGTTCCTGAGAATCAACCATGGCGACACTACAGGATCTACTCGTCCGGTCCAGCCGGACTTTCGCCGTGGGAATCGGGATACTCCCCGAGCCGCTGCGACGAGAGATCACTGTTGCCTATCTCCTTTTGCGCGTGTCGGACTACCTAGAGGACAATCAGGAGCTCGAGAACGTTGACAAGATCGCGCTGCTGAAGAGCTGGACACGTGTTCTCGGGGGAGGAGAAGGCCGGCAAGCGCTGATCGCCCGGCTCGAGGCCGCCGGTGAGGACACGCCGGACGCGTCCGTGGCCCGGCACGCGAGCACGGTGCTCGAGGCGCTCGATCGGCTGGACCCGCCAGCCCGCGCGATCCTGGTGCGGAACGTGAGCGAATCCAGCCTGGGGATGGCCCGATGGACGGAACGCGGATCGGTATTCGTCACCGAGGCCGATCTGGACGACTACATGCACGAAGTGGCGGGCCGGGTCGGCCACCTCCTCACCGAACTGTTCGCACTCCGGCTATCGGGGGTCGGCGCAAAACACGATCGCATGATGGATCTCGGCCGTGAATTCGGCCTGGCGCTCCAGACCGTCAACGTCATCCGCGGACTGCACGAGGACCGCGACCGCGACTGGGTATATGTCCCGACCGACTTCCTGCCAGGGGGGGCGCCGGTTGCGCCGGCGGATCTCTTCGAGCCGGCACACCGCCACGCCGCGCTCCATGCCCTCGCGCGGCTGGTGCAAAAGGCCGAGCGCCATCTGGCCGCCGCCCGCGCCTACATCCGCATGATTCCCCGGCGGCACCACGGAGTGCGCATTTTCTGCATGCTCCCGCTGTTTTTCGCCGTGCGGACCCTCGCGCTCAGCCGCGACAATCCCGACGTCCTCGACCGCGAGACCAAGATGACCCGGCGCGAAGTCGTCGCCATCACCCGGAACGCGCGGATCATGGGGTTCTCCAACGCGTGGATCGACTGGTACTCCCGACGGCTGACGGTCGTTGACCCCGCGTCCGGAAACAGATAACTTAAAGATCTCGCTGCGGGGTGGAGCAGTCTGGTAGCTCGTCGGGCTCATAACCCGAAGGTCGCGGGTTCGAATCCCGCCCCCGCTATGACCGAGCAGGATCCACGGAACGCCGCCACAGCGCGGCGTTTCTTGGCGTATACAGGCCAGGTAGCTCAGTTGGTAGAGCACGCGACTGAAAATCGCGGTGTCGGCGGTTCAATTCCGCCCCTGGCCATTGGAGTAACACAGGTCCGTAGCTCAATTTGGTAGAGCACCGGTCTCCAAAACCGGCGGTTGGGGGTTCGAGTCCCTCCGGGCCTGTACGACGGGGTGACGCCCTCATCGTCTAACGGTTAGGACACCACTCTTTCAAGGTGGAGATCGGGGTTCGATTCCCCGTGAGGGTATATCGTCGGAACTTGCTCCGGCGAGGCAGGGTGAAGTAACAAGCAGGGGCTGTAGCTCAGTTTGGTTAGAGTGCCGGTCTGTCACACCGGAGGCCGCGGGTTCGAGTCCCGTCAGCCCCGCTGCAGGTTGCAGGATTGGATGACTGGTCGGGTTGATTGACAGTTCGGGTCTTGGAGCGAGTGTTCCTGGCTCATGTTCGCACCGTTGGGGCCGTAGCTCAGTTGGGAGAGCGCCTGAATGGCATTCAGGAGGTCAGGGGTTCGACTCCCCTCGGCTCCACTGCATAGTGCCGACGTGCCGGAAGCTCGGGTGGCGGAATTGGTAGACGCGCAGGATTCAGGATCCTGTGGGGGTTAACCCCGTGAGGGTTCGAGTCCCTCCCCGAGCACTGGCAGTCCGTGGATGCATCGCGTCATCCACGGACTGCCGCTGTTGCAGGAGCTGGTCGCCCACGTGCTGGAATTGGTAGACAGGCTGGTTTGAGGGACCAGTGTTCGAAAGGACGTACAGGTTCGAGTCCTGTCGTGGGCACTGTTCTGGGCGGGCCGAGGCTCGCAGAGCGCCCGTAGCTCAATTGGATAGAGTACCTGACTACGGATCAGGGGGTTGGGGGTTCGAGTCCTCCCGGGCGTATTGCCGGTGCGACCGCCGGAGGGGGCGCGTAGCTCAGTTGGTTAGAGTGCCACGTTGACATCGTGGAGGTCACAGGTTCGAGTCCTGTCGCGCCCACTGAGGCCCGCGATCCCCATCGCGGACCATGCCGACGAGGGGCCGTAGCTCAGTTGGGAGAGCGCAGCGTTCGCAACGCTGAGGTCAGGGGTTCGACTCCCCTCGGCTCCACTGCCGGCCGCTTGCCGGAACAAGAGAACATCGCCACCGTAGCTCAGCTGGTAGAGCACGTCACTCGTAATGACGGGGTCGTCGGTTCGAGTCCGACCGGTGGCTCTCACGCAGTTTGAAATAGCCCCGTGGTGTAATTGGCAACACGTCTGACTCTGGATCAGAAGAGTCCTGGTTCGAGCCCAGGCGGGGCTACTTGGAGGGATGGCTGAGCGGCTAAAAGCGGCGCCCTGCTAAGGCGTTGGTCCCTGTGACCACGTGGGTTCGAATCCCACTCCCTCCGCGGAGCGTCCGCGGTCGGAGGGAATGGGATTCGAACGTTGTCGCGCCGAAAGCGCTCGCGCCTAGGCGCGAGCGCTGAAGACGGCCGAGGACGGCGCAGCCGCCCGCAGGCCAATCCCACTCCCTCGGCGCCGTGCGAACATGGAGAAACGGGTTCCACCCAAATCCGCGGCAGCGGCGATCCCGGGCCGCGAGCGCTGAAGACGGCCGAGGACGGCGCAGCCGCCCGCAGGCCAATCCCACTCCCTCGGCCCTGAGTGAACAGAGAGAAACGGGTTCCGTCCGAGCCAACGGCGATGGACGGCGCGGCCCCGCTACCGCCGGGGACAAAGGCCATCCACCGGCCAACCCACTCCCTTCGCCAGGCACCAAATGGCCGGACATCGTCCCGCACCATGTCCACATGCACCAAACACCCCAGGGAGGCGTAGTCCTAATTGGTAAGGCACCGCACTCGAAATGCGGCGTGCGTCGAGCACTTGGGGGTTCGAGTCCCTCCGCCTCCGCTAACGACCCCCACTCCATCTCCAAGACCCGCCGGCAGGAAAAAACAGTAGACTCACCTTCACGGGGCGTGGCTCAGTCCGGTAGAGCGCTGCGTTCGGGTCGCAGAGGTCCCCGGTTCGAATCCGGGCGCCCCGATTGCCGGAAAACCAACAGGACGGATGGCCGAGTGGCTTAAGGCGCACGACTGGAAATCGTGTGGGCATCTTGCCCGCGTGGGTTCGAATCCCACCCCGTCCGTGAGCGTGAGCGAACGTACGGGAGGGGATACGGAACTGCGTCGAGCCGGAGACGCTCGGGCCGTGAGGTCCGAGGGTCGGAGACGACCGAGGACGGCGGAGCCGCCCGGAGGTCAATCCCACCCCGTCCGTGAGCGTGAGCGAGCGTACGGGCACGCCCGCTGGCCGCTGCACACCGGCCACTGCCGCGTCAGCCGCCGTCCCATAGGCGCGCGCGCTTCAGAAACACCATCGGGTCTTCACGCCACTCCGCGTAGCCCATCTCGCGCTCGCGGGCAAGCCAATTCAGCTTCTGTGTACGTCTCATCAACTTCGCGCGGTTCGGGCCGCATTCGGGCCGTCCGACTGCCACGCGCACCCTCTTGAAGGAAGGGCGACTTCGATGCGACGATGGCTCCACTGTCTCGCTGTTGCCGTTTTCGTCTTTGGACTTCTGGCTGGCGGCTCACTTCCGGGGAATCTCGCTGCACAGGAGACCGGTACTCTTGCGGGCGCGGTGCTCGACGCCGCTACGTCCCGTCCG
>JAJDTB010000004.1 GCA_022827345.1 Gemmatimonadota bacterium
CCAGGGGCGATTGCACCACCTGCGGGAAGCCCGCCAACGGGGCGGCCGAGTGCAAGGCCTGCTGCGACGCCGCCCGCGACCGCTACCATGCCCGCAGGGCCGCCGGGGTCTGCGTCAAGTGCAAGACCCCGGTATTCGGCGGCACGGCCTACTGCGCGCCCTGCGCCGTTGCAAAGAACGAGCGCCGCGACCGCGAGGCGGAATATGCCGAGCGGCGCCAGCGCTATGCCGACAGGCGCGCCAGGGGCCGTTGCGTCGAGTGCGATGCGCCGTCGCCGGGGGTCGCCCGCTGCGAGCTCTGCTCGCGGAAGCATCGCGAGGCGTCGGGCGCGTTCCGCGGCATCCCGGTCCATGAGCCGCAATACACGGTCGTCGAACTCGACACGGGCATCGACCACGGCACCTATGACAGCATGGCCGATGTCGTCCTCTGCCTCGCCTTCGCCAAGCTGTCCGCGCACCAGGTCGAGGTGATCCGCGACGCCCCGGTCACCTTGAGCCTGACGGGGTGGGAATGAACGGCGGTTCGCGTGCCGGCGCGCCTGGCGCCGGTACGTACCGCCGGCCCGGCGCCGGCCGGGATACGTATGGCCGTTGCGCGGGCGGCAGGTCCGAACACGAACGGAGAGGAACCGACCGATGGCCACCACCACGCTGCCCGACGATCCCACCTACTGCTTCACGCCCGTCGAGGACCCCGACACGGGGTTTCATCAGATCCGCATCGTCGTCGACGGCATGGACGTCGCCATCGGCACCTCGCTGATCGTGTTGGGCATCGACGAGGCCCTGGAGATCGCCGACAGGCTCAACCGGCCGCTCGGCTGGACGCGGGAGAGCTGGACCGCTTTCACCGCGGAGCGCCTGTAGCGCCGCGCCGACCTCGTCGCTCCGGCAACGCCGCCCTGCGCTGAACCGCCGGCCAATCGCGCGGTCGATCCTCCGCCGCCATACCCGTCGGGCAGGAAGCCTCCACGCGGGCCGGCGGCGGAGGCAGGCCATGCGCCGCCCTCGGCCTCCCATTCCAACAGCACCGCAACTCCGCGCAGGCGCAGGCGAATGCGTCCCGCGCCGCGCCCCCTATAGCGGAGTCGGAGAAGAGCGCGTTTCGGGCGATCGCCCGGAGAGCGGGAGGGAGCGGTTTCCCTCGCAGGCGCCGGGCAGGCCAAAGGAGGCTCCGGCCATGTTCGACCCCGACACCCATTTCGACATCCCCACCGGCGACCTGCTCGCCGAGATCGGCATCGACCCCGCCGCCGCGAGCGAGGTCATCGCCGAAGACCGCGCCAGCCGCTGCCCCGGCAGGGACCAGGTGCGGCCCGACCGGGGGACCGCGTTCCTCGACGTCGTCATGCCGCTCGACGGCGCTCTGTGCGGGGCGGCGCCGGCGGAGATCCCGGTCCCGGTCCCGTCGCGCCGGCAGGCCGATTGGAGGTGAAGGGAAGCCTGGAGAAGTTGAACGGCGGGGGGCCGGGGGGAGATCGACCCGGCCTCCGTCGTTCGCAACCCATCGTCATGAACGAGAACTGAAGGAGCATCGTGATGGCTTTCGGAATGAACCGCGTCGAACTGATCGGCCGCCTGGGCGCCGATGTCGTCGTCAACCACCTGCCCAGCGGGGGGCGCGTCGCCAATCTCAGCGTCGCCACCGACGAGAGCTACATCGACCGGACCGGCAGCGGTGAGCGGATCGACAAGACCGAGTGGCACAAGGTCGTGACGTTCCAGGACGGGCTGATCGACATGCTGGAGCGGAACGCGAAGAAGGGCCGTCTGGTCCACGCCGAGGGCAAGTTGCAGACCCGGCGCTGGAGGAAGGACGGCGAGGACTCGGACCGCTTCTCCACCGAGATCATGGTCGTCCCCGGTCACAAGGTCCAATTCCTGGACAAGCCGAAGCGGGCCAACGGCGACGGCGCGCAGGCCGCGGCGGAGTCCGCGCAGGCGCCCGCGAACGGCGAGACGATGCCGGCTGGCGGCGCCGCGGCGCAGGTCGACGACCCGACCGAAATCCCGTTCTGATCGTCAACTGTCTCTCCTCGACTCGGGGCGGTGCTTCGGCGCCGTCCCGCTTTTTTTGCAGTGGGTCTGGAGACCGAACGCTCGACCTGCCTCGCGCCCCATCGCGCAGGCCGTGCCGGTCGGCCCGGAGATGGAGTGGAGAGAAGCTCAGAGGGGGCGAACGCCGCGAGGAGAGAGGGAGCGGTCCCTGCCTCGCGCGGCAGCGGACAGGGAGCACGCCATGACCGATATCGTCTTCAAGCGCATCACGCCGGAGGAGTCCCGCGTCTATTTCGACGGCGACTTCATCGGCGAGGTCCATCGCCAGGACGACATCCTGAACCCGGGATCGCACTTCTACGTCGCGCATCTCGACGAAGACCCTCGCGGCCCGATCCGCATCCATGAGCGCGCGCGCATACGCGAGACCGTCGCCGAGCGCATCTTGACCCACCCTCTCTGGAACTGATCCGCGATGGCAGGCGCATTCAGCCGGGTCGCGCGGCCCTCGCCTCGCTGGCCCACGCCGTGCCTGCCGCGAGGCCGTGGGGGCGGTGCGGGTGGAGAGAGTGGGCGGGGCGACGTGAAGTCCCATTGTGACCCACGTGCTCGCTCCAGCAACCCTGCGGGTCCTCCGGTCGCTCCGCTCCCTGCGGCCTGGGCAAGAAGCTCTAGGGGCGGACCGTGAAAGCCGCCGACCGTGAAGATCGCGGAGCGATCTTCCGCACCAAGATCGGCGACTTTCCGCACCACTCCGCCCCAAGACCTTCTAGGCCCAGGTGCTTCCACTGCGCGCGCGTGACCCAACAGGACATCACGTCGGGGCCAACGCTCCGATCCGTGCAACATCAGATCGAGGAGATCGTCATGACCGTCATCGAGAACATCGACACCATCGAAGCGCAGGACCAGTCCATGACAGCGACCGTCTACGACAACGCCGCCCTCTACGGTGCGGCCCCCGAGCGCGACGAGTTCGACACCCGCGAGGTCTGGGACGAGGACGATGCGCTGGCCGCCGTCGCGGAGGCGTTCCGCATCATGGCCCAGGGCGTCGCGCCGGACGGGTTCCAGCTCGCCGACGAGCGCGAGAGCCTGCTCTGGGGTTTCGTCAACATGCTCGACGCCCAGACCAACCGCCTCGACCGCGCCGCCGACCGGCTGATGCCCGAGCTGCGCGACCTCCAGCGCGCCCAGGACGGCACCGAGATCAAGTCGCTCGAGCTGGAGCTGACCACCCACCGGGCACAGTGCCTGACCGTCCGCCGCGACGCCTTCGAGACCATGCGCGACCAGGCCGCCGAGCAGTACCGCGCGGAGACCGGCGACGTCTGGCGGCCCCGGCGCGGCAGCCACGTCTCGCAGTCCGGCACGCTGAC
>JAJDTB010000029.1 GCA_022827345.1 Gemmatimonadota bacterium
CCGGGCAGGCCGGACGCGCCGGTGGTGGCGGGCGGAACGGAACAGGTGTCGGTGTCGTGGAGCGCACCGACGAATGAGGGTCCGGCGATCACGGACTACGACCTTCGCTACCGGGGGAGCACGGACAACGAGTGGACGGAGCTCAAGGCGCTGGGGGCCGTGTCGGCTCACACGATCACCGGGCTGGATGCGGGCACGACGTACTCGGTGCAGGTGCGGGCGGAGAGTTCGGAGGGTGCTGGCGAGTGGTCGTCCTCGGGCGAGGGAACGACGGAGGTGTCCAACCACGCGCCGGAGTTCGGCGCGGACGCCTACGAGCGCGAGGTGGCGGAGAACTCGGCGGGCGGCACGGCGGTGGGCGAGCCCGTGACGGCCACCGACGAGGACGGCGACGACCTGAAGTACGCCTTCGTCGCGGGTGGCGACGAGGCCTCCTTCGAGATCGACGCGACGAGCGGCCGGATCACGGTGGCCGCGGGTGCGGCGCTCGACTACGAGAGCGAGAAGAAGGTCTACACGGTCCAAGTCGAGGCGAGCGACGGGACGCTTTCGGACCGGGCGCCGGTGACGATCCGGCTGACGGACGTGCCCGCGCCGGGCAGGCCGGACGCGCCGGTGGTGACGGGCGGCGAGGGCGAGGTATCGGTGTCGTGGAGTGCGCCGTCGAATGACGGTCCGGCGATCACGAGCTACGACCTTCGCTACCGTGCGAACCAGGACAACAAGTGGACGAAGCTTGCGGCGCTGGGGGCCGTGTCGGCTCACAAGATCACCGGGCTCGACGCGGGCACGGCGTACTTCGTGCAGGTGCGCGCGGAGAGTTCGGAGGGCGCGGGCAAGTGGTCGAAGTCCGGCGAAGGGGCGACGGAGGACGCGGTCAACCACGCGCCGGCATTCGGCTCGCACATTCACGAGCGCGAGGTCGCGGAGAACTCGGCGGCCGGCACGGCGGTGGGCGAGCCCGTGACGGCGACCGACGAGGACGGGGACGACCTGACCTACGCCTTCATCCCCAGTGGAGACGAGGCCTCCTTCGCGATCGACGCTTCGAGCGGCCAGATCACGGTGGCCGGCGGCGCGGCGCTCGACTTCGAGGGTGACAAGAATGTGTTCACGGTCCATCTCCAGGTGAGTGACGGGAAGCTTGTGGATGCGACCGAGGTGAAGATCCGGCTGACGGACGTTCCCGCGCCGGGCAAGCCGGACGCGCCCGTGGTGACGGGCGGAACCGAAGAAGTGTCGGTTACGTGGAGGGCACCGTCCAACGAAGGACCCGCGATCACGAACTACGATCTTCGCCACCGCGCGAACCAGGACAACGATTGGACCAATCTGGCGGGGCTGGGAGCGGTATCGGCCCACGCGATCACGGGGCTGGATGCGGGCACGGCGTACTTCGTGCAGGTGCGCGCGGAGAGTTCGGAGGGCGCGGGCGAGTGGTCGGAGTCCGGGGAGGGGACGACGGAGGCGGCCAACCGGGCACCGGCGTTCGGCGCGGACGCCTACGAGCGCGAGGTGCCGGAGAACTCGGCACCCGGCACGGCGGTGGGCGTGCCCGTTACGGCCATCGACGCGGACGCGGACGATCTGGCCTACGGCTTCACAACGGGCGGCGACGCGGCCCTGTTCGAGATCGACGCGGCGACGGCCCGGATCGCGGTGGCCGCGGGCACGGCGCTGAACTACGAGAGCGCGGACACGCTCTACATGGTCAACGTCGCCGCGAGCGACGGCGAGCTTGCGGACACCACGTCGGTCACGATCCGGGTGACGAACGCGGACGATCCGGGCGAGGTCACGCTGAGCCCCGCGGTGGCGCGCGTGGGCGTCGAGTTGACCGCGATGCTGACCGACGAGGACGGCGTGAAGAGCGCGGGCAGGACGCGGACGTGGCAGCGGTCGCGCGACGGCAGCTCGTGGAACGACATCGGCACGGGCCGGATGTACAACCCCGTGACGGCCGACGAGGGCCGGTGGCTTCGCATGGTGTTCACCTACGCCGACGGCCACGGGCCGAACAAGCGGGCGGTGAGCGCGCCGGTCAAGGTGCTGCCCGCGAACGCGGCTCCGAAGTTCCCCGCCGTGTACGAGCGCGAGGTGCCGGAGAACTCGCCGGGCGGCACGGCCGTCGGCGCGCCGGTGGCCGCGACCGACCCGGACGGCACATCGCCGTCCTACAGCCTGGCCTCCGGGAACGAGGACGGGCTGTTCGGGATCGACGCGGCTACGGGCCAGATCAGGGTGGCCGACGGCGCGGTGCTGAACTACGAGAGCGGGGACACGCTGTACGCGGTCGGGGTCGAGGCGAGCGACGGCGAACTGGCCGACACCGCCTCGGTGACGATCCGCGTGACCGACGCGGACGATCCGGGCGTGGTGACGCTGAGCCCCGCGGTGGCGCGGGTGGGCGTCGAGCTGACCGCCATGCTGACCGACGAGGACGGCGCGCTGAGCGCGGGCAGGACGCGCAAGTGGCAGCGGTCGCGGAGCGGCAGCTCGTGGCACGACATCGCATCGGGCCGAAAGTACACGCCCGGCACGAACGACGAGGGCCGGTGGCTGCGCGCGGTGTTCACCTACGACGACGGTCACGGGAAGGGAAAACGGGCGGTGAGCGAGGCGGTCGAGGTGCTGCCCGCGAACACGGCTCCGACGTTCCCCACGGCGCTGGACCGCGAGGTGCCGGAGAACTCGCCGGGCGGCACGGCGGTCGGCGCGCCGGTGGCCGCGACCGACCCGGACGACGGCGCGTCGCTGTCCTACGCCTTCGTGCCCGGCGGGGACGAGGCGCTGTTTGGGATCGAGGCCTCGACGGGCCAGATCACCGTGGCCGATGGCGCGATGCTCGACTACGAGAGCGGGAACACGCTGTACAACGTCGAGGTCGGGGCGAGCGACGGCGAGCTTGCCGACACGGCATCGGTCAGGATCCGGGTCACGAACGCGGACGATGCGGGCAAGATCGCGCTGAGCGCGGACGTGGCGCGGGTGGGCGAGCAGCTGGCCGCGACGCTCATGGACCAGGACGGATCGAAGGAGGCGGGCAAGACGCGGCGCTGGCAGCGCTCGGGCGACGGCGGCGCATCGTGGACGAACATCGCGGGCGCGAGGACCCGGTTCTACACGCCGGTAGCGGCCGATGCGGGCAATCACCTGCGCGCCGTGTTCACCTACACCGACGGCCACGGACCCGGCAAGCGGGCCGAAAGCGCGGCGGTGGCGGTCGTCGGAGCCAACACCCCGGTGGTCTCGTTCGGCGCGGACACCTACACCGTCGCCCAGGGCGCATCGGTCGATGTCGCGGTGCTCCTGTCTCCGGCGGGCTCGGCGGCGCTCTCAGTCGAGGTCGTTGCGGGCAACTCGAAGCACACCGTCATGTTCCAGGCCGGAGTGGGCACGGCCAAGGTCGCCGTCGGCACGGCGGGGCTCTCGGCGTCCGACACCGTCGAGGTCCGGTTCGGCGATCTGCCCGACGGCGTGGCCGTGGGAGTGCCGGCGACCACGCGAGTCGTCGTCGCGGCGGTTGCGGGCGACAGGGCCGCCGCCGCGGTGGTCGACAACGGCGCGCCCGCCGAACTCGAAGTCGAGTTCGCGGCGGCGGCGTACACGGCGACGGCCGGGGCGCGAGGGACTGAAGTCACGCTGCGGATCAGTCCTGTGGCCGACCGGCGGGTGACGGTGCCTCTCACGGCCGTCATGGACCGGGGGATGACCACTTCCATCGCACCGGAGCCAGTCGTTTTCGAGCCCGGCGACTCGCTCGCGGCGTTCACGCTCGATATCCCGGCCGAAGCGCCGGCCGGCCTCATGGCGCTCGCGTTCGGGGCGCTGCCCGAAGCCGTGAGCGCGGGCACGGCCGCCTCCGCCAGGGTCCGGATCGCAGCGCGCGACGACGGCGCGCTCCGGGATGAGGCGTTAGACGTCGGCCTCGCGGTATTCGGGCGCGCCGTGGCCGAGGGCGCGCGACAGGCAGTCGGCGCGCGCATCGACGCCGTCATGCGGCCCGCGTCGGGCGGCTCGGTCGCGTCCGGTTCCCCCTCCGGTTGGGCGGGCCACGCCGCGGGAACGCTCGCCTCGCTGGCGGGCGTCTCGCTCAACCCGTCCTCGGCCGCCGAGATCGGACGACGCTCCGGGTCGCCCGAACTGCCCACGGGGCGCGAGGCGGCCCGGCGCCTGCTGCCGAGCGTCTCGTTCGCAACCTCTCTCGGGCCACAGTCCAGCCAAGGGCTGCCAAGGTTCGGGCTCTGGGCCGAAGGCTCCGCCCAATCGTTCCGCGGCGAGCCGGGCGTCGAATACGACGGCGGCCTGCGCGCGCTCACCATCGGGGCCGATGCCCGCATCGGTTCGTCCGCGCTGTTCGGGGTGTCGCTCATGCGCAGCGACGGCGACCTCGACTACGGCCACCGGTCCGTCGATGGCTCGCTCGGACACGCCATGAACAGCGTGCATCCCTACCTGTTTGTTCAGCCTTCCGCCGGCATCGGACTCTGGGCCATGGCCGGATACGGCGGCGGCGAAGTGGGGGACGACGACCATCGGGGGGACACCCGCGATGCTTCGCTCCGCATGCTCTCGGGCGGCCTCAACGCGCCACTCGCGCAACGGGGCGCGTTCGGGCTCGCGCTCAAGGGCGATGCGTTCGCCGTCGGCATGCACGCCGCCGACGACCGGCGTGAAGGAACGGCCTCGCGCGCACGCGCCCTCCTCGAAGCGTCTTGGACAACCGGAGGACTCAAGCTCGCCACCGAGGCCGGAGCCCGATACGACGGCGGCGACGCCGACACCGGCGGCGGAGCCGAGACCGGCGCCTCGGTCGGTTACGCGGGCCGCGGGCTCGACCTCGACCTCAGGGGAAGGCTCGCGCTCGGGTCCGGCCGGCACCGCGAATGGGGCGCCGCGCTGCGGCTCGCGTTCGACCCCGGCACCCGGGGCGAAGGGTTCCGTTTCGCGATCAGCCCAAGCCAGGGCCAAGACCGAAGCGGCGTCCACGGGCTAATGGACGGCCATGCGTTCCGGACCATGCCGGCCGGCGCACACGGACAATGGCGTCTCGACGCCGAGGCCGGATACGCGCTCAAGAACCCTGCGGGCGGAGGCGCGCTCGACAGCTACACCCGGCTGTCCGCCCACGGAGGGAACCGGGCATGGTCGCTCGGGGCCGGATACCGCGTCGGCCAGACGCTCAGACTCGGCTTCGAGGGCTCGCGCAGCCAAATGCCCGGTCAACACCCGCACCTCGGACTCAGACTTGCGCTCGACTTAACCTTCTGAATGATTGGAACCACTTGCGAAAGGATACCGATGTGTCATCCCAAACGACCGGAGGAAATCCCGCCAATCAGGTCCGGGATTCCCGGCGTCAAGGCACGGTCCAGCAGGGTTCGGCACAACGGCAGAAAGCGCAGATCGTGCAGTCCTGTATACAGTTAGACGATCTTCTGCCGTGATTCATCCCTCATGCTATCCGCCCGGCAAGCGCCCGCGCAACACCAACGCCCCCCTTCTGGTGATGAAGGACGGGCGGCCGTTCATGGGACTCTCCACCCCTGGCGGCGACCAGCAGCTTCAGTCGCTCCTGCAGGTCTTCCTGAACGTGGTCGTGTGGGGAATGTCGCCCGAGACGGCCCTCGACCAGCCCCGCTTCGGCAGCTACAACTTCCCGGCCTCGGGCAGCGAGGTGAACAGCACTCCCGCGCTGCTTCGGCTCGAGGACCGGATTCCGGCGGAGACAGTGGACGCGCTGAGGGCGATGGGGCACGACGTCGAGCCCTGGGGCCTGTGGAACTGGCGCGCGTGCGCGCCCACGGTGACCTGGCGCGACCCGGAGACGGGCGTGATGGTCGCTGCGGGGGATGTCCGGCGGGAGACGGCGTCGCTGGGGTTCTGAACGGAGATCAAAGGACAATCCACATGACCATCGAGAACGCCAGGACCGAGGACTCTCACGATCTCGTCCTCGTCCGGACACTCGACGCTCCCCGTGACAAGGTGTGGCGCTGCTGGACCGAACCCGACCTCCTGAAGCGGTGGTTCTGTCCCAAGCCCTGGTTCGTCTCGGAGGCCCGCTTGGACCTGCGCCCGGGAGGTGAGTTCCTCACGGTGATGAACGGCCCCAACGGAGAGCAGTTCGGGGAGCCCGGCGTCTTTCTCGACGTGGTCGAGCCCGAGCGGCTGGTCTTCACCGACGCGTTCCGTCCCGGCTGGCGGCCTTCCGCCCGCGCCTTCCTGACCGCGGAGATCAGCTTCGAGGACGCCGGCGGAGGACGGACCCGTTACACGGCGCGAGCAATGCACTGGAGCGCGGAAGACCCGCGAGGAACACGAGGGCATGGGCTTCCAGGAAGGCTGGGGCAAGGCGGCCGATCAGCTGGAAGAGCTGGCAAGGACGCTATGACCGCACTCCAGCCAAGCACAAGCCCCGACGGAAGCACGCTCGCGGTAACGATGCGTGAGGCTGCCATCGAGGTCGTCGTGCTCGGCACCGGGAGCACCGGCGGCAATTCGGACGGAGGGTCCTAAACGAGCGGTCTATTCCGGGCCGCGCACCTGTATGGGTGCATCCCGGGCCGCGACATCAACGCTCTAGGCGCCCACTGGCAGGTGTGTCCGGCTTGCGGCAGATGCTACCCGATCCTGTAGGAGCGGAGCGGCAGTGCGGTTGTTTCAAGCGATGAGAGATCAAGCTGCTTCGAAGCACGATCAATGTCGAAACCGACCAGGTTCCCACGGGCATCGATATCCACGTTCACGCCATCGGACACTTCCCTGGTCTCCACGCCGGGTTCTTCGCTGAACTCGATGTAGAGACTGTCGGTCTCGGGGTAGTAATGGAGCTTCATGGGGATCCTCTTCTGAAGCTGCGGTCGAAGAACGCGTTGTGGATGGTCTCGCCATCTTCGAGGGTAACGACTCGAAGAACCCGGGTGAAGGGCTCGCCAGGTCGGGTAATCTCGCCCCAGAACCGAAAGCGGCCATCTGGTTGCCTCTCCCAAGCGATCGGTGACGCAACCACGGAAACGCACCAGACAAGGTCGATGTAGGGTCGCTTCCGCAGCACTTGCTCGTCGAAATAACGAGTCGTCTTCATCGGTTTGCAGACCCCCAACTCCATGGCGCGCACCGAGGCTGGCAACGGACGAAGAGAGGAAGATGTCGTACCATGCGGATCAGGATCTCGATCATGCGGTGGTCGGCCAGGACCGATTTGAGAAAGGGGTCATGCAAACTTCTCCGGGAGTGCGGGGACGCCAAGTTCGCAAGGATGCCGGGGCGGTAGAATGGCTGGATGGGCCGATCCGCCTGGAATCGCGCCGCGATGATGGACGACGATACCGGAAGCGGCCGCAGCCGCCCCAATTCATAAGCTGCGCATTGACCCCACTCGGGCGTCCCGGTCATCCTGATTGGCCGGATCGTTCCGCCACGAGCCCACCACACCATCGAAGCCCCCATGCCCTACCGGCCCCTCCACCACCTTGACCGGCTCTTCCTGTGGGTGCGGTCGAAGGGTGTTTTCTACCGCCTGACGCTCTTCACGCGGATCATGCTCGCCGCCGGGTTTATTCCGACGGGAACGGTCAAGCTGCCGGGTCAGCGATTCACCACGATCCCGCCGACTTCGCCCATCGGGGCTACCGCCGGAAAGCGGGAGGGGACTACTTCCCCAGTACGTTCTCCGGCGGGGTGGGCCAGTAGCCGAGGTTGTGCTGGACATCGGTTCCGAGTGAGTAGACCACCGCCGAATCGCAGAGCGTGGTCCGGTGTCCATTCGGACCCGTCACCTCTGTTCCGCCACTGGTAAGGGCGTGAACAGAGGCAGGCGGGACGCTATCGGCCAGCACGTCCAGGACCGCCAGCGACGAGGACTCGAAGTCCTCGCACTCGTAGGCCTCATTCCCCCCGGCCGTCCGCCACCAGTGCAGGTCCTCACCCCATGAGACGGGAGGATCTTCGATACGTCGCCGCCATGATCGCGTCTCGCCTACGAACGTGGTGGAGTCGGTCACCATGTTCGTCACCCACAGACCCCACCACCGATACTCGTCCGTCTCGCCGGACGGGCCGGTATCCGCGACGAACCGATAAGGCGTCCCCTCCTCCCACTCAAACGGAAGCATGATCTGATGGCATCGGCACTCGTCGTTCTCCGTGTCCACCATCGCATCGGTGTTGGAGGCATCCGAGTCCCATATCGCGAAGTTGATGACGCGACGGTTGAGCGGCTCATTCTTGAACAGACCTTGTGACTGGAGACCGGCGTAGCCCGCCAGCCTGCCCTGATCGTCATGCAGAAACTGCATCGCCCAATAGTGCAGCAGCTCCTTCTCGTGCAGGCTCTCCGCCGGCGCCTGTATGGGAAGCATCGTCCACTCGATGCGCGACATCGGATAGAGCGAGTCCGGAAACCTGTAGTACCCGAACGTGTTCGCCGGTCCCCACTCGCCGATCGGCTTCACTGACAACGCGAATGATTGCGCCGCGGCCAATCCCGCCTGATCCCGCGCCGTGACGGTCACCTCCGCCGTCCCCACCGACACTCCCGTCAGTGTCAACTCGGCCCCGGCGACCGCTGTCGAAGCCACCCAGGGCGCCGACGACGATGCTTCGTACGCCAGCGCGTCCCCGTCCGGGTCGCTGAAGTGCGCTGACGCATCCACCACCAACGTCCCCTTCACGTCCACCGCCTGCGCTCCGATCGCGGATGCCACCACGGGCGCTTGGTTCGGCTGCGGCTCAGGCGGCTGAACGGTGACGGGTTCTTCGCCGCCGCAGGCGCAGACGAGGGCCAGCCCCAGTGCCGGCGCAGCGCTGCGTGAACGGGCGCGGGGGCCTCCGCGGGCGCGCGCCCGGGAGATTGACGGGTCGGCCGAGTGCGAAAGGGTCATGCTCTCACTATGCGCAATTGGGACACGCTGTGCCAAACGCATTGACGGAATGCTGACGACACCGCTGCACCCTTTTTTCGGGCGAGCTCCCGGTGAGGCTCGGAGCCGAGCGGGAGGGCCAGATCGACCTCGACGAGGTCTTCTCGCGCCATCCCGGGACGAGGGGAGGTGCACGTGGCGCGCGCTGCTCGGATGCCCGACAATGAGTCCCGAGCGCTATGATCTCCTGGTCCATTCGGCCGAGCGAGGACACATATGGCGCGAGGCGATCCGGGCCCATGGGGCTGGAGAGCGAGGGATTCCCGTGCGAGAAGCGATCCGCGACCTCGCTGAGGAGCAATCGGAGTGAATCGGATGACAAGACAATTGACGGCGATCGTGGAACGCGAAGGAAACGGGTACGTGGCATTGTGCCCCGAGGTGGATGTCGCCAGCCGGGGAAACTCTGTCGCCGAAGCACGGCAGAACCTCGAAGAAGCGCTGGCCCTTTTCTTCGAAACAGCCTCCACCGAGGAAATCGAGAGGCGCCTGCGCAGTGAGGTCTACGTGACCCACGTCGAGGTCGCGGTTGGGTATGCTGCGTGTCCGCGGGAATGGACCGGGGGATCAAGCGCAGGCGCGAGTCTGAGGTCAACTGTTGCCCTCACCTGAGTCAGGCCCCGTATCACGCAGCTGGGACGACGAGTATCGCCGCGGCCGATACCGTGACGAGCCGCCCATCCCGTTCGTCGGACGCATCATCGACATCCTTCGCGATCGTCCGGAGACGCTGAGCGGCAAGGGCTTGTATGTCGGCTGCGGCAACGGACGGAACTACGTCGGTCTCGTCGAGGCGGGACTCGACCTGATCGGGCTCGACGTCTCGAAGGAGGCCATCGCGCAATTCCGGGCCGACCGACCGGACCTGGCGCCGGATCTGGTGCGAGCGGACTTTCACGACTTCGAATCGGAGTGGCCGTTCGACTACATCGTCGCCATCCAGGTCTTCCAGCACGGAACAGCCGATGCGGTCCGGTCGATGTTCGCGCGCGCCGCGAGCTTGCTGAAGTGTGGAGGACTGCTCTTCGTGCGCGTCAACTCCGCCTCCACCGACGTCTACCACCCGCATCGGGTCGTCGAGCGGGGCGATCGAGGCGGGTTCACCGTCAGGTACGATGAGGGGCCCAAGCGCGGATTGGCCGTCCGCTTTCTGTCGCTCCGGGAGCTGAGTGAGACGCTGGACCCGTGGTTCACGCCTCTGGTCCCGCCGACGCAGCAGTCAACCTCGCGACAATCCCCCAAGCGGGGGTCGTGGGCTCAGTGGGAAGGGGTTTGGGTCAGGCGGTAGTGCATCGGCATCCTCGAGAGGTTCGAGCTGGACCTGTTGAACAAGGGCCGGCGGTTCACGGAGCCGGCTGCGATCGTCACGGTTGAGCCTTCTCCTCCATGATCTGGATCAGGTTGCCGCATGTATCGTCGAAGACCGCTGTAACGACAGTCCCCAGGTCGGTTGGCGGCTGCACGAATCGCACACCCTCTGCCACGAGACGCTCGTGCTCGGCTTCGACATCGTCGACCGCGAAGGAGGTATAGGGGATCCCGTCCTCCACCAGCGCCTTCCTGAACGGAATGACCGCGGGGTGCCCGGCAGGCTCCAGGACCAACTCCGTCCCGTCTGGAGCTTCCGGGGATACCACGGTGATCCAGGCGTGCTCTCCCATCGGGATGTTGTGCTTCACACGGAACCCAAGGGTCTCCGTGTAGAACTGTAGTGCTTTCCGCTGATCGTCCACGGCGACGCTGGTCAGGTTGATTCTCATTTCTCGATGTCCTCGTCCGTTGAGTTTGAAGTGTCCTCGTCTGTTGAGACCGGCCACCGCTCCCCGATTGCCTTCAGCGGCGCGCCCACGAACCAGTGGAGCTTCGACCTCCCCTCGCGCCTCGTGCGAATGAGCCCGGCCGCCTCAAGGACGTCCAGGTGTTGCGAGATCGCTTGCCGCGAGGAACTGATGCCGTGTTTCATGATCAGGCGCCCACAAAGCTCGAAGAGCGATTGACCCGACCGATCGACGAGCTCATCCAGGATGGCCCGCCTGGTTCGGTCAGCGATCGCACGGTAGATGTCCACACAGTAGTCTAATGCAAGTGGTGGCTTGCGTGTCAAGGGCTGGTGTTGAAGCCCGTGATCGCCGAGCGTCTCGGAATGACCGTGTCGGACGGCGACGCGGGACTACCGGAAGAGGAGGCGAGCCGCCTCAGTGACCGGCGCGTGGAGCATGTGTTATAATCAGCCCCGAGCCTGCGATCCGGTCCATTTCACGAAAGAGAGGACACCGTTTTCGGCCTCGCCTTTGCCGCCGCTGCGACGTCAGCTGCAGCGCAACAGATCTCCGAACAAGCTGTCATTGACGCACAGAGAGCCTGGGGCGCGGGCATTGTCGCAATTGCCAAGACTCATGCCGACGGTGGCGACTACACCGCCCGTGCGACCGAGCACATCAATGACCTTTATGCATATGGCGAGACCAAAGTCATGTTCAAGCCGACCATGGCAGCGGAAGATCAGTTCCGTGAGACATTTGACGGAGCTCTGAGCTATTTCGTTGGGCAAGACGGGACGGAGGACAAGGGGTTCGCAATCTCGGGCTGGACCAACGTTCGGTGGGAGAACAACGGCATCTACACCGACGACAAGTCCGCAATGGCCATGGGGAACTACTACTTCACAGGCCCGGACGGAAACGAGACAAAGGTCGAGTTCACCTTTGGCTACGTTCTTGTTGACGGTGATCTGAGGATCAACCTTCATCATTCATCGCTGCCCTACAGCCCCTGATAGTCGACCCACTACCGTAGCGGGAGCACGAAGCAGCTGGTCCGAACTCCCGGTCGATTGGAGCGTCTCCACCACCGGAGGAATGCTGTCGGAGCCGCACAACCCGCGGGTCGCCCACGCCTTCTTTCGAGCCGGGCTGATCGAGGCCTGGGGCCGAGGGATCCACCAGATCCGCGAACGGTGTATGAAGGCCGGCAATCCCCCGCCACTCTGGACTCGGGAACCCGGCGGCGTGCTCCGCCTGCGTTTCCCGTTCTCCGAGGCCTACCTGGCCGCCGATGCCGCCGCCCGCGGAGTACCGGGCGACAGCCAGAAGGCTACCGAAGGGTCAGCGATTGCCCCAAAGACTTCCCCAAAGATTGCCCCAAAGACTTCCCCAAAGACCACCCGAAGCACTGCACCGATATCTGCGGCAGAGCGGATTCTCGCGGTGCTAAGAAACGAGCCCGGGATCACTCAATCCTTGATCGCAGAGCGTCTCGGAATATCTGTCAGGGGAGTAAAGTACCACTTCCGCAAGCTGCACGAGGCCGGCGCGATCCGGCGCGTCGGTTCATCCAGAGCCGGGCATTGGGAAGTACTGTGAGCGATTCGTGGAATTCCGTGACGGTGTCTCGGATTCTTGAGGCCGGGCTGCGCGCCGCTAGCCCTCTCGCGCGAGCCGGGCGCTCACCAGGCGATTCATGCTGACACCCTGCTCGGCCGCCCGAATGGCCAGGGAGCGGTGCGTTTCCGGCGGCACGCGAACCATGAACTTCCCGCTGTAGGCCCGGTCTCCAAACGGCACCGGAATCGGCTCGCCACTGGTCCGCATGTCGGACACGCTGTCAGCCACGAGGATCTGGATGCCCGCCAGTGCGTCCTCCGGAGTCGGTGCCAGCCAGCTGAGCGACGGGAACTCGGCACAGAGGCCTACGTGCTCCCCGTCTTCAGCCGACCACGTGATTCGGTAGGTGTAGTGATCGCTCACTGCATCCCCTCCAGTTTTTCGATCGCCCGGATGGCCTGGCGGACCTGGTAACCGTCCGTGGCTTGATAATATCACTATTGATATCAATAACCAAACGAGCTGCAGTAACATCGAGAGGATGGGAACCGGGACCGTGGACATGATCCGGCGCTGCGCCGAGGCTGGCCTGCGCCAGAACTAGACAGCCCAAGCCAAACAAGTCATACTAAATTCAATTCGAATAACGTATGGAGGCCGACATGCACCGTACTCAAGACACCTATTCGCTAAGCGATTTTCGGCAACGCACGAGCGAGCACCTCGACCGGATTCGAGAGGGGCGGGTGGAGACAATCACCCAGAATGGCCAAGCCGCAATGGTCGTCATGAGCCCGGAGCGCTACGACTTCCTGGTCCATTCGGCCGAGCGCGGACACATCTGGCGTGAGGCGATCAGAGCCCATCGAGCTGGCGAGCCGGGAATACCTGCGAGAGAGGCGATTCGCGACGTGGCGGAGGAGCTTGGTCTGGAGTTGTGAGTCGATATGAGGTTGTCTTCTCGGCGAGGGCGCTGGTTTCGCTGAGGCAGGCGACTCGGTACATCGCCGAGGAATCCGGCAGAGACCGGGCCGCCGGCTGGCTGGCCAAGATCACGGATAGCGCGGTCACACCAAGGCGTATTTCGTGGAGACCGACGGGGACGACCGGAAAGCGATGTTCATAAGCGTTCATCGAGCAAGGAACTGAGATGAAGATCTTGCGGGAGGGAGATCGCGGGTACGCTCTGGCGCCGGAACGCGGGCGGGTCGAGATCGTCTACGAGTACCGAACGGTCCAACTCGAGAAGTCGAAGGCCACGGTCAGCAACGTCCTCGTCGGCGTGGATACCGAAACCGGAGAAGTTCTGACGGTGCCGGCCCAATCGACGCCGAAACTGAAAGCAGCGAGGGGAGCGAAGAAACGGGAGGTGATGAGCGTCCGGATGCCGCGGGAGCTCGACGACGTGCTTCATCTCGTGGCGGACCGCTATCGCGTGGCGTCCAGGCAGTTCGCTCCCGCGGTCATTCGATACTACCTCACGTTGGCTTGCGCGAATGCCGACATGGCTCAGCGGCTGAGCACGCTCTCCAAGAGCCGCTTGGCGACAGGAAGGTGTCAAAAGGATCTGCGCTTGAGGATACAGCGGGAGCTTGTTGTGCGGTTGCGCGACATCGCGGTCGTTACGGAAGGAGCCACCAGGAGCGATATGGTTCGAGGCGCAATCGTGGCGGCGAAGGAAGATGTGCTCGACGATGGCGCAAGAGAGCGGCAGCGGCAACTGGAGGCGATTGCCCGGGCCGTTTAGTAGCGGCCCGGTCGGGGTACTACGCGCCGATCCGTCAGCGGAAAGCGCGGCGCAGCGCGGCCTCGTAGACCGCGTCGCCGAGCCACTTGCGGATGAACATCATTGGACGAGCAAAGGCGCCAGCGCAGCGGACGGGTTTGCGGCGCCCTCCTGGCAGACCGAACAGGATCATCTTGAGTTTCAACAGACACTGTCTGCCGAATCTCTTCCCTGTGTTGACAAAACGCACACATTGGATGTATCAGGAGCGGTACAGGGGACAGATGATCTACGTGGTCGACATCGAACAGTACCTCTACGTGGTGCCGTTCGTCACCCGACCGGACGGTTCGCGGTTCCTGAAGACGATCATCCCCAGCCGGAAGGCGACGCGGGACTACAGGAAGAGGAGGTCATCGTGAAACGCGGCGAGTCAATCTGCGGGTCACGGAGCGCGACTTCAATCGAGCGCACGCCCGGGCGCGCGAAGGAGGGCATTCCCTACCAGACACTGCTGTCGAGCGTCATCCACAAGCATCTGTCGGGACGGTTGACCGAGAAGAGATGACGGGGGTCGACGCCTAGTTGGCGCGCCGATCCAGCGTCGTCGTCGAGCGAGCGGTGGTTTGGGAGGGGAGGGCGGCGTTTGTCGCCACAGCCAGGCCCTGGGCGAAGGGGTGGCAGGCATGAGGAGTGCGTTCGGGAGGGGAGGGGTCGGGATTTCGGCCCATCCTCGTAAATTAGACATTACATAATGTAATCTACACTTGACATTTGTTGGGGCATCTCATCCCGTCGGCCTGTCAACCGCCGATACGCTTGAACCAACGCCGCAAGGTCCTCAGGTGATCGGTCTACTGCTTCCCCCTCTCTCCGCGGCGAGAACGGACTTATGGAAAGCACCGTGCATGGCGATTGCGCAGACACCGTCTGCGGAATCTTCAGCCGGACGTCATCGTCCCATACGATCTGCGGCCTCGTCGAACCGCCTCCCGATGTCGGTGGCCACCTCCTCGATCTCCCTCGGAGCGCGTACCGGGTCGTCTAGACGCGTGTGCAAGGCAACGATGAGAGGCCGAAGGCTGGCAGACTTGACGGGATCGCTGGCGAGTATGCCCAGCAGATCCTGCTCCCGTGTCCCAGCGGCGATCAGGCCCGACACCAGGCGTAGCATTTCGCGCGTTGTCACCTCGTCGCCAGCGGAGAAAGCCGAATATGCAGCCCGAAACGAGTCCATTGATGCTTGATGCTCCTGCTGGACGGCCAGAGCCACAGCCCTGGCACCCTCTTTCCGCCATCTCAGCCACTCCGCCCAGGGTGCCTCAATCGGCCCTTCGCCGTCACTCGCCAACGATCGCGCTACATCTTCCAACTTCTGCATACTGACAAGGGCCTCGTCGGCAAGACCGACCTCCGCCTGGGCCATCCCCTTCCAGCTGAGCGCAACGGCCACGTGCTCGCGGAGATCGCGGGAATCAGAGGACTCGAAGCGCTCGATCACGGCATCGTAGCTGGCGATCTCTGCTTCGAGGTCGTCGATGCGCCGGCATGCGATACCCTTGCTCATGATCGCCGAGACAACCTGCTCCTGGACTTCGACGCGCTCGCTGCCGTCGAACCGACGCGCCACTTCTGAATAGTCACGGATCGCGCCTGGATCATCGCCGAGATACGCCTTGGAGCATCCCCGCGTGGCAAGCGTTTCGGCGACCACCACGTCGAACGGTGGATGCTCCCAGGAACCGAACCTGCGAATCAGATCATCGCAGGTCGCGATCGCGGCGCTGAATTCGCCAAGCTCACGTTGTGCCGACGCGCGGGCCACCAATGCAAGTGCGGTCCAAGCCAGGATCGTGGTATTGGAACTGCTGACTAGAGGAAGCACACGTTCGGACACCGATAGAACGGCGTGTGGATTCCCCAAATGCGCATGTGCGAACGCCAGGAGGTACGTCGTCCAGGCAACACGCAAGTCCGCCATGGACTCAGGGACGTCGAGCCAACCGGACGCGACATAGTCATCGACGAGGCTGACGACTCTGTCAAACTGATCCTCCGCAAGGGCGGCTTCAACTTCGTAGCGAAGCCGCTGAGTGGCTTTGGTCTCCGCACGGGCATTCGCAGCCTCCGAGACCTGCTGGATGACGCTCCAGTTCTTGTCGTCGATAGCGCAGTCGCCGAGGGTAGACCTGGCCGCGAGCGCCCGGCGGATCCCGCGGCGAAGCGCATCCGACTCGGCCGCCTCAGTCGACAGCGGGGCGTAGAACTTCAACAGACCGTCAATGTCGTAACACGCCACCATGAACCGGATCAGGTTCTCGACGACGGCCGACTCATCCCGCTCACGCCGCAGCTTGTAGTACATGCTGTACAGCGGCTCAGCAGCCGAGTACAGCCGCTTCCGACCGCGGCCCTGCCGGACGACGGCACCGCGCTCGACCAGCCGCCCCAGCATGGTCGATGCCACGCGAATGTCCACACGCGCCCGGGCCGCAATCTCGCTCGCCGAAGATGGCTGCCATAGGTCGATCACGGCCACGTACACACGCCGCTCCGTCTTTGCCAGAACCTCCAGATGGCCCCGAAAGTACTCGGTGTGCTCATCGATCAGCGTCACCAGTTCGGACATCAGCCGGCGGAGGGAGCGATGCCGGGCAAACTCGGCCGTCATCACCAGCAGGCGTGGGTTGCCGCCGGTTAGAATCTCGAGTGGCCTGACTTCGCGCGGGGTAGCCGGCCTCCCGCTCACGATCTTCCACAGCCGGCTGCAGTCCTCGGTGTCCAGCGGCTCCAGCGCGACGATGCGGAACATCTCGAAGAAGGGCTCGTCCGCTTCGTCCAACGCGCGGAACCGGCTGGTGGCGGAGGACAGAAGGATGATCTGAGGCTCCGTCTGCAACACCTCGCGGAGTTGCCAGCCGAATTCGTCGTGGGCGTCCCTGCATAGCGACTGCATGTTCTCGACGAGGAGGACGAGTCGTCTGCCCAGCCGGTCCGCGGCTCCCAGCACGGCGGCGCGGGCCTGCGTCTCGGTGATCTGCTCGCGCCAGCGAGGCGACAGGGCGGCTCGTGTGTCGCGCAGTTCCCGGGCCAGCTCGGGGTCGTGTTCATCTACTTCGTTGGCCAGGTGGAACATCGTCTCCAGCCAGAAGTCGGTGAGACTGAAGATCTCCTGACTCTCTTCCATGAACCGCACCGGCAGCAGCGATCCGGCGAAGTGCCGGTTGCTGCGCAGCTCGGCAGCGATCCGGGCAAGGAGCATGGTCTTCCCACGTCCTCTAGGACCGACTACGAGAACGTGCTGACAGGAGGGCGACGCGATGTTGTTCCGCAGCTCGCCAAGCAGAAGATCCAGCTCGTGACCGCGAACCACGAACTGCTCCTTGATTTCTTCATCGGACTGGAGCAGCCCGGGGTTGAACTTGCGGATGGTGTGGCCGTCCTGGTCGTTCATCGGTCGTCAACTCGTGCTGGTGAGGCCTTCGGTCGCGGCTTCCGCGAGAATCTCCATGGCGATGGAAAAGGTCTCGTCGTCCAGACCATCCTTGAGGCGTGTCTCGTAGTGAACCAGGTCGTTCTGTCCAAAGGGTCCCAACAGCCCGGTCCGGTAGAATTCCTTCGCTCCGCTGCCAAGGCGGGACGCAATGCGGCCGGCGGTTGGTCTCATGGCTCTCCTTGGTTGGGGTGGTACTTGGTGTCGAGAGAGGATACACAACGATTTGGTTGTCAACAATATTGTTGTGTGTTGACCAGCCGAGGAGGACGGCGGCTTTCGGCCGCGGGCAGCCCTGCCGGCGCCCTTCGGTCCGTTCTCGGTCGTCGCGGCGGATCTGTATGGAGACGGCAGCGGCGAGGTGCTGGTCGCGAGCTACGCGGGTGGGGAGGTGGCCGTGCTGGCTGGAGCGACGACGCCCTTGGTTGTCGCGCTGATCCGCCGTCGGCGTCGAGCAAGCGCCTGTTTAGGAGTGGAGGGCGGCGTTTGTCGTCGAGGCCAGGCCCAGGGCGAAGGGTCGGCGGGCATCAGGGGTGCGTCCGGGAGGAGAGGGGTCAGGGCCTCGGCCCATCGTGGTAAACTGAAAGGCAATGAGAGCGACTTCGCGGACTACCCTCGGATTCGTGGTCCTCGCTGCCGGCGGCCTCGCCCTTGCAGCCCCACCGGCCGACCTCACGGGACAACTCTCCGCGCTACCCGATCCTATAGGAGCGGAGCGGCAGTGCGGTGGTCTCCAGTGAGGAAAGATCCAGCCGGTTCGTGGCACGATCGATGTCGAAGCCGACCAGGTTCCCGCGAGCATCGATATCCACGTTCACGCCATCGGACACTTCCCTGGTCTCGACGCCGGGCTCTTCGCTGAGTTCGATATAGAGACTTTCGGTCTCGGGATAGTAGTGAAGCTTCATGGGGATCCTCTCCGGAAGCGGGCGACTGACCCGCTCCCTTGCTCTCTTCGGACCGGGCACTCCGCGTTCGCGATCACTCTGCCCCATACGGCCCCAGCAGCCGATCGCCATCGAAGTGAACGAGGTGGCCCGGCGATTCCGCGATCCATACCTCCGTTTCCCATGCAACATCGCCGAAGTACCTCAGGAAGGTTCTCCGGTCGGGAAACGCGGTGACGAAAACGAGCCCGGGCCTGGCGCCAGCGAGGAGGGTCTTCAGTTCCCCCATGCGCTTCGCGTTCACCGGACCGTGGCTGGTGACGGCTTCGATCAGGAACAGCCAGTCGCGCTTCCGGTCGTAGATGACCACATCCGGCATCTTGCCGTGCTCATCAACGGCGATCCCAAGGTCGGCCGCGAGAGCTTCATCGAAGAAGGCCCACTTGGCGCCCGCGTCGCCCACATACACCGGCTCGCCACCGGGAATGAACCGGGGGCAGAACTCGTTGATGATCTGGCCGACCAGTTCGTTCTGTCCGCCCGGCGTGAGGCCGATCTCGACGCCATCCCTCAAGATGAGCGGGATCTTCCTCATCTCCCGGCGCTGGGCGTACGTGACCATCAGCTTCGGTCGCAGCTCGAGATACCGGGCGAGCATGGAATCCCATTGGCTGGTTCCGAATGTTCTCAGGAGCGCACGGGCCTCAGGCTCGATCTGGTAGCAATACCTGGGACTGTTGACCGGGCGATCGGGCTGGTCCGGATTGGGGACCACAAGGCCCGCGTCGACGAACTGGTGGAGCGTGAAACGGCGGAACGTCTCTCTGGTGTTCGGGGCGTAGGTGCGTCCGTAGTTGGTCTCGACCCACTCCATGATCGGAGTCACACCGATAAGCGGGGCCGCCGCCTCCTCCCAGGGGTCGGTCGGCGACAGATCCAGGACTGCAAGAAGTGTCAGGGCGGATCGCTCGTTCAGTTGTTCTCTGGGCAGCCCGAGGTCGCGAAGCACTGAGAGAGCCTCGTCGATCCGGTCCTGCACATGATTGGGTTCAAGCATGTCTTTCAGCTCCGGACAGTATCGGCGAAGGGCCCTGTCGGCCGATTCGCCGCTGAGGGGCGTGTCGATAGAGGATCCCAACTGGGCGAGACTCGCCTCGCTCGGGTACCTGAGTCTCCGAAGGTCGGTAGCGTTGACCTGGGTGTGTCCGGAAAACTGTCTGAAGTATGTATCGACACACCGGGAGTTCAGGTACGTCGCAAGGCCGAGAGCCCGGTCCCGGTCCAGCGGCCCGCCGGCACGATGGAAGTAGTTCAGGTGGTTCTCGATCGCGTACCGATCGGTCTCGTCAAACGAAGGATCGAGGACCGACGCGACAACCCGGCGCGCCTCCTCCTTGGATGAGAAGCGTCTTGTCACAACGTACCATCCGGCGGGGACGAGCGTGCGCTCCGTCTCATCCACGGCCGCCAGAGCCTGCGCCTTTTTTCCATCGACCGGCCAGCGGACCGTCAGATCACGGAAATTCGTGGGATGCAGGAACGGTACGACCGGCTGCGGGTCGCCCGGCTGAGCGAACCACTTCCGCAGCCGGAAACTCACCACCGGACCGGTCGAGACGGAAAGGTCCAGGTCGCCCAATGTGCAGGGCAGTTCTTCCATGGCCCGAGACAGGCGCACATTCCACGCATCGGGGGGAAGGTGTATGAAGAGATCCGGGTCGCCGGGCCGGACGATTTCACAAGGATCGGCCCGCCGGCTCCAAATGGGATCGGTTTCGCTGCCCGTGCTGAACGACAGCGACACCGGGTCCATCCTGGCGGGCCGCTTCCGCAACGACAGAACGACGTTCTCCTGCAGTACCGAGTCCTGTCCGAAGGCGCGATCCCGGGTGGCGAAGAGGTGGACGCGGTCTATCGTGGCCGAATCCAGCAGGTAGCGGCGAAACCGCTTGAAATAGGTGCCGTTGCAAAAGCTCCGCGGAACGATGGCGACGAGGACTCCGCCCGGCCGGACCGCACCGACCGAGAGTCCGAGGAATGCCGCGTAGAGATTCGGGGCCGCGATCCCCAGCCGGTCGAGCCGTCTTCGCAGGTCGGACCCGGCGTTCAGCTTCCTGTAGGGGGGGTTCAGTATGGCCGCGTCGAATCTTCGGGATTCCGAAAACAGGTCGCCGAGCTCGGACCGCGTACCCCATTCGACGAAATCCTCCTGCCTCAGTTCGACATCGCAGGGCATCTGGCACGCCTCGCCCGCCCGGCGAACGGCCCGCGCGCTCCGCTCCAGGAACGGCCGGAGTGCGGGATCAAGTTCGAACGCGGTGATCGAGAAGGAGCGGCGACCGGTCCCCCCCGCCAGCATGCGGGCCGCAAGCGCGGTGAACAGCGTTCCGGCACCCGCCCCCGGGTCCAACACTCTCACGGACCTGCCATTCGTTTCGCACATCGCAGCCATGAGGCGCGCCACCCACATCGGCGTGAAATACTGGCCAAGCGCAATCTGGCGCTCCGCATCCAGAGTGGCCCTGGCGGCCTTTCGAATCACGGCTCCCTCGGCGAGGAGGCGATCGGCGATTCCGTCCGGTTCGTGGCGGATCGCGAGCCCGGACGGCATGTCGTGTCCGGCCGGGATGCCCCCATTGATGGCACCGCCCGACGTGATCGTCCGCACTTCCGGGTCGGGGGTGCGGGGGGTGTCCGTTAATGGTGTCAGGCTGCCGTCGGGCATGGGTGACATTCTGCGGGTCGGAGGGTCAGCATGGACTCCGAAAGCTAGCGTGTTCGGGTTTTGTTCGCAAGCGTCGGCCCGCCGGTTCAGACGCGCCGCCGCAGGTTTCGGAGGGTTGCCGGAGACGGTCCTGAAGCAGCGCCGCGTCCAGAGGCAGGTGACTCGGCCCACCACGGAAGCGATCTCATTTGCGCTGTTGGGGGTTGGGGTCAGCGAGGGGGAGTTCAGCGAGACTTGTCCGAAGACACCAAATGACTACCTTGAAGTACCTCGCGATCAATAAGCGGCTACATGCTAGAGCCGGGAGTACATCATATGAGCAATTATCGTCATCAAACCACCGGAAGGAGCGAGCTTGCCCGACGAGCATGCCGGGGTACGACAGCAACTGCTTCACCTGATTCGGTCCCGGCGCCTGAGGTATGGAGCGCCTCCCAAGCGTCCGGCCCGGATACGCTACCACCAGGTCGTGAACCCGGCATCGTCGCAGCCCCTCGTCTACGTCAAGCTCCAGATCATCGGATCACATGTCGTCTTGCGCAGCTTCCACTACCCGGAGGATGACCACCATGCCTAGGATCGCATCCCCCCCCACCGTTCTCCGCGAGCTCGACGGACCCGACACCTGTGACATGTGCGGGACCCCGGGCCTCAAGACCGAACTCGTTCGGGACCCGTTCATCTACGGCGCCGGCGACGAAGGCGTCGAGCTGGTCGTAGACATCCCGGTCCGGACCTGCTCCTCCTGCGGATCCTACACGGATGACCAGGCCGAGGACATCCGCCACGACGAGGTCTGCCGATACCTGGGCGTCCTCACGCCAACCGAGATTCGGGATCTGCGGGCGAAGTATGATCTCTCGCGACGCGAGCTGGCCAGGATTACCGGGCTTGGCGAGTCGTCGATTGCCCGCTGGGAGACGCGCGATATCATCCAGAACGTTGGCAACGACCGATACCTGAGACTGCTTCAGGATCCCGCCATCTTCCTGCGGGCGAAGTCACTCGCGAGCCCCGAGCCGGTCCACGCGGAGCCGGGCGAATTGCCGCCGGACCTTGAAGCCCGGCTGCGCGAGACCGGCACGAACTTCACCTTGCAGCCCGTGGCGGCCTGATGTACGTCGTCACGTTCTACTCCTTCAAGGGAGGCGTCGGTCGCACCCTGGCCCTCCTGAACGTGGCCTACGAGATCGCGAACTCCGGCCAGCGCGTCCTGGTGGTGGACTTCGATTTGGAAGCGCCGGCGATCCGCCCGGATCGATGGAAGCTAGACGCGAACGACGACGAGACCGACCAGGTCGGTCGGGGTCCGACGGACCCGGGAGTGGTCGAGTTCGTCACTCGCTACCTGGAGACCATGCGGGTCCCGCCCGTCAGCGACTACATCGTCGATGCCACCCCGGAAGGCTGCCGGGGCCACCTCGCCGTGATGTCGGCCGGAGCGGTCAACGGCACCTACGGACAGCGGCTCAACGCCATCGACTGGGGCCTTCTTTACGCTGCTCGCGACGGCTACGTCATGTTCGAGGACGTCAGGGCCCAGTGGCAGGCCGCCGGTTACGACTACGTGCTGCTCGATTCGCGCACCGGGTTCACCGATGTCGGCGGAATCTGCACGCGGCACCTGCCGGACGCTGTGGTCTCCCTCTTTCGCCCCGACGACCAGAGTCTCGGCGGCACCGCGCAAATGGCCGAGGCCATACGAGCCGAAGTCCCGACGCCCAGGCGGGCCGACGACATTGAGCAGCACTTCGTGATGGCCGGGATCCCCGACGCCGACGATGAGCACGGTCATCTGGCGCGGAGGCGGAAGGTGTTTGTGGACCGGCTCGGCATTCCCCGCCTAGACAGGCTCACGGAGATCAGGCACTACTCCAGCATGGACCTCCTTGCGCAGCCGATCTACACCATGGAACGGCGGGGGACGAGGCTTGCGAAATCGTACCTCGCACTTACGCGGAGGATTCGGGCCAGCAACGTCGGCGACCGAGGCGGCGTGCTCGATGGCCTCAGAGATCAGCACCTACCGGCTGGCGGACGCCATACCGACTACCTCGGCCGCGTCGAGAAGCGCTACAGTTGTGATTCCGAGGTCCTGGCTACGGTAGCCGAGGCCTACGAGCGCGAGGGTGACCTCCGCGAGGCGGCACGGATGCTGGAAAAGGCATCGTGGATCGGTCAGTTGACCCTTCGGCAGCTGCTTAGCCTGGCTCGCAGCCGACACCTGACCGGTGACCCGGAAGGTGCGCTTCAGGCACTGAGATCCTTCTTCAAGGGTCCCGTCGAGCCAAGCGGGGAAACACCGCATGCGCCGGTGCTTACCGCGCTCGGCCTCCTTCAGCTGCTTGGAGCAGAAGATGCCAGCGGCATAGTTGCGGACAGCCCGGTCATAGCCGGTGCTCCGCCCTCGACGCGTGCGGCGGTCGCGCTTCGACTGGACCGGTCGGTGAGCGAGCGTCGAGCGGCCATTGCGATCCTCGAGGAGTTGATTGCAGCCGACGATGCGGTTGCCCGCGAGAGGGACAACTGGCGCTGGCAAGTCGCGTTTGCCCGCATGGCCGTTGGTGACGTTGACCGCGCGGCGGCATTCTTTGAGGATGCGATGGCGGAAGCCAGTCATCCCATTAGCGTCGCTACCGCATTCAACACAGCCATGGCGGATTGGGCAACTACGGGAGTTCCTGCCAGGGATAGTTTCCGCAAGGTGCTGGAACGTATTGACGCGGATACCGACAACGCGTGGATGCGCGGCGACGCCAACGCTCTTCAAGCGATTGCCGTAGCCAGTTGGTTCGGCGGACGCGATGACGACGCCGCGAAGAGCTTGGCAGAGGCGGAGGAAGCCGCTGGCCGCCAAGAAATCAGTTGCTGGTCCTACACGCGCGTCCCGAGGAAGGCGTTTCTTGGACACTGCGCCGAAATCCGCCATCTGTTCGCGGGCGAGGACGTCACGCCGGCGTTCATGGGGAGTTGTGAACCCTCGGGTGAGCCGGGCTGATGATGCGGCGGCGCATCTGCGGGGGGAGGTCCGGGCCGGCATGTTGACGGGTTCTTTCCGGCGGGGTTTCGTCCGACACCGTCGGACCAATTCCTACGATTGACGGTCCGCTACACCGACGAAGAGTTCCACGACCTGGGGCAGCTGCCCAACCCGAGCCTGTTCAATGGCCATCAATCCTGACGACCTCCAGAGGAGGCTGTGTGAGCAGCTCTGCGCGTCCGTGCGCGTGGAGCAGCGTCCCGATGGCGAGCTCATGCTGCAGGCGGATTTCGAGTTCCCCGACGGGGATCGCTACCCGATCTACCTGTCGGAAGCACCAGGCGGCGTCCGCCTGTCCGACAGGGGCGACACGCTGATGCGGATCAGTTACGACCACGATATCGACGCTTTCCTGGCAGGCAGCCGCGGGCAGCTCATCGAGCGCATTCTGGGTGAGGAAGAAGTGGATCAGGATCGAGGCGTGTTCCAGTTGGATGCACCCATTGACCGTTTGTCCGAGGCCCTCTTCCGGTACGGCCGCGCTCTGACCCGGATCTACGATCTCACGCTCCACTCGCGATCACGTGCGACCTCTACGTTCTACGACGACCTCGCGGACCTGCTCTTCCAGACGGCCGACGAGGAGCGGATCCAGCGCGATCACCTGCTTCCGGACCTTCCGAACGCCGAGGCATACCCGATCGACTATCGAATGGAGGGGAAGGGCGGCAGCCAGGTCTTCCTCTACGGCGTTCCGAATCGGGACAAGGCCCGCCTGACCACGATCATCCTGTCTCACTTTCACCGAAACCACCTCGACTTCGATTCCATCCTCGTCTTCAGCAACCAATCCGAAATCCCTCGAATGGACCTGGCCAGGCTTTCGGATGTGGGAGGGGACATGGTCTCGTCGCTCGCGTCGCGCGAGGATTTCCGGCGGAAGGTGGAGAGGCGGGTTGCATAGGGCATG
>JAJDTB010000040.1 GCA_022827345.1 Gemmatimonadota bacterium
CATGCCCTATGCAACCCGCCTCTCCACCTTCCGCCGGAAATCCTCGCGCGACGCGAGCGACGAGACCATGTCCCCTCCCACATCCGAAAGCCTGGCCAGGTCCATTCGAGGGATTTCGGATTGGTTGCTGAAGACGAGGATCGAATCGAAGTCGAGCTGGTTTCGGTGAAAGTGAGACAGGATGATCGTGGTCAGGCGGGCCTTGTTCCGATTCGGAACGCCGTAGAGGAAGACCTGGCTGCCGCTCTTCCCCTCCATTCGATAATCGATCGGGTATACCTCGGCGTTCGGAAGGTCCGGAAGCAGGTGATCGCGCTGGATCCGCTCCTCGTCGGCCGTCTGGAAGAGCAGGTCCGCGAGGTCGTCGTAGAACGTCGAGGTCGCACGTGATCGCGAGTGGAGCGTGAGGTCGTAGATCCGGGTCAGAGCGCGACCGTACCGGAAGAGGGCGTCGGATAGACGGTCCATGGGCGCATCCAGCTGGAACACGCCTCGATCCTGATCCACTTCTTCCTCAGCCAGAATGCGCTCGATGAGCTGCCCGCGCCTTCCCGCCAGGAAAGCGTCGATATCGTGGTCGTAGCTGATCCGCATCAACGTGTCGCCCCTGTCGGACAGACGGACGCCGCCTGGTGCTTCCGACAGGTAGATCGGGTAGCGATCCCCGTCGGGGAACTCGAAATCTGCCTGCAGCATCAGCTCGCCATCGGGACGCTGCTCCACGCGCACGGACGCGCAGAGCTGCTCACACAGCCGCCGCTGGAGGTCGTCAGGATTGATGGCCATTGAACAGACTCTCTTGGGCAGCTGGCCCAGGTCGTGGAGCTCTTCGTCGGTGTAGGATCGGGTCATGGGATGATCTGCGCCATGGAAGCGGATCGTCAATCGTAGGAATTGGTCCGACGGTGTCGGACGAAACCCCGCCGGAAAGAACCCGTTCCGGTGGTTTCATGCCGATAGTTTCCGGGACCGATGGGTGACGCTGGACCGACACTACAGTATCGTTGCCAACGAGATTGTTGTGCTATCGGGGGTGTCCACTGCCGACCAGCCGATTGTCCGCCAGATCAGAGCCGAATTGGCGAACAAAGTACTGGTGCTCACCGCAACTTGGCCCATCCAGCCATTCTACCGCCCGCGCATCCCCGCGAACTTGGCGTCCCCGTACTCCCGGAGACGCCGTGCACGATCCCTTTCTCAAATCGGTCCTGGCCGACCGCCGCATGATCGAGATCCTGATCCGCGATCATGTGCCCGAATGGGCCGATGCGATCGACTTCTCGACCCTGCGGCAGGAACCCACCGCGCTCGTCAGCAAGAAGACGCTGCAGCGCCGCCATCCCGACATGATCTGGTCCGCCGAGACCACCGACGCCGGGAGGGTCATGTTCCTGATCGAGTTCCAGCGACGGACCGAGTGGCTCATGGCGCTCCGAACGACCACCTACACCGCCTTGGCGCTTGAGGGGATCGCCGCCGAAGCGGGCTCCAGGGCCACCGACGCGCTACCGGAGTTCGTCTATCTGGTCCTTTACCACGGCGACGGCCCCTGGAGCGGCCCCGATCGCGTGACAAGCCTATTCCAGCGTTCGGACCCGGGCCGTTTCCGTTTGGTATCATGGAGAGAACGGGGGGGAGCCGGACAACCACGGGACGACATCACGGCGCTGGTGCTGGGCCTGGCCCGGAGCCTCTCGCTGGAGGAGATGGCCGCGCAGGTGGCGGCCCTGCAACGCGCGGTCGGAGAGCACGGGGATCCAGCCCTCGACGCGTTCATGGCCGAGCGGATGGACACGATGCTAGAATTGAGGGACTACCCGGAGGAGCTGCAGCTGGGAGGAGCGAAGACAATGACAGAGATGGTGGAACGATTTCATCGTAGTCTGGACGAGTTGGTCCAGAGGGGGGCCCGGGAGGGTCGGCGGCAGGGTCAGGCAATGGTTCTGCGGCGGCAGATCGCGCACAGGTTTGGCGAAGAGACGGCGGAGCGGCTAACCAAACAGCTCGCTGAGCTGTCCGGCCCCGAGGGTATTGCCAAGGTAACCGACGCTCTTCTCGAATGCGGAACCGGCGACGAGTTCATCGAGCGGGTGCGCACGGCCTGACAACCGATGACGGCCAAACGAACCGACTTGGGAAGGGAGCTGGAAGCGGCACTTGGCGAAGTACTCGCTCATGTGCGAGGCGAAGCGACGCTGACCAACCGAGCCAGGTCGCCAGCGAACCCGCGCCTTCTCCAGATCCGGTCGCCACATCCTGACGACCGTCACCATTCAGATCCGCCGCGACGACCGAGAACGGGCCGAAGGGCGCTGGCAGGGTAGCCCGCGGCCGAAAGCCGCCGTTCTCCTCGGCGACAAGGACGGCCACGTGGTCGGGACTCGGCGTGATCAGGTCCGCAAGGCCGTCACCCGTCACATCGGCCAGGCTCATACCCCGGTACGGATCGCCGCCGACGTCGATCGATGTTGTCCCCGAGAATGTGCCCATCCCGGCAGCGGTCGCAGAACCGGCTGTACTGGTAGCCGTTCGAGTGGGCCGTGCGGTACTCCAGCCACACCAGCCGTAGCGTGACGCCCTTGTGGCGCTGAAGCTCCCGGTGGATGTACGCCCAGTCCGGCTCGGGCCGGGGAACCCGTGACGGCGGCTGGGCCGGGAACAGCGCGGCCTCGAGCGCACCATCGTCCAGTCCCTCCGGCAACGGCCAGGTGAAGCCCGCCGCGGCCGCCCGCCTCGCGTACTCGCTTACCGTGCTGTTGGCGATGCCCAGCGACGCGGTGATCTCGCGATGGCTGCGCCCGAGCTCGTGCTTCAGGCGCAGAAGCTCTCGAATCTTCCGCATGGACAACCTTGGTTGTGACACCCTCTTCCTCCTCGTCTCCAGGGACCTCTGGCGAGGATGGAAGAGGACGTCGCTACATCAGGTTCTCCAGCGCCGCTACTCGCTCACTCCAGGGTGATCGGCATGCCTCGGAATCCGTGATCGGCTTGTCGGAATCACCGATCGGCATGTCGGAATCCGTGATCGGCATGGGCCGGAATCGGTGATCGGCATGGAATGGAGTCACTGATCGGCATGGGCCGGAATCAGCATCGAGTGGGGGCTACCGGAGGATTGGGCCGTATTCGTGTTGCTGCGACAGGGTCTCAGGTCTTCGGTCGTGCGACCCACGGCCGCCACCCCGTAGAAGTCGCCGGTCGTGCGTCTCGAGTCGCATTGGCATAGCTTACTGGCGGCGGACGACCGGGCTGGTCGTGAACACGCCGATCGGCTACGGGCCAACTGCAATCTTAAGCAGGTGGGGATCGAGTCGGGGACAGAGCGACCTACTCGCCCAAAGTTACGGTCGATAGCACCTTGTTTCCGAGCGATTCCCGACGAGTGTGCGAAGACTAAAGGGGGTGATGTGCGGTGATGTTCAGCAGGAGGGTTGGACAGGCGCTTGTACTCACCGGGCTGGTTGCTTGCGAACTACCTGTGAGGCCCGTGGCCACAAGCCCGGACCAACCCATCGAACTGGACGGTACCAGCATCGTCATCGACCGTCAGCGCCCTTACCCGATCCACGCGCGCTGGTGGATTTGCGAAGACGCCAGTGACTGCCCAGGCACGCGCACCGAAGTGACGCCAGCAGCGTTCCCGGACTCGGTGGCTGATGGGTTTGCGCTCGCCATGCCAGTTCTGGCGAACCTGCTGTCACCGACGCCCGCGGTGCCATTTATCATCCCTAAGTCGCCACGCGACGGTAGCATCTACTACTGGCGATGCAACCGGGGGTTCGACAACCACCTTCGCACTGGCGACACGATTCCACCAGGACTGACCCTGCATATCGTATACATGCCGAACGACCACGACGCCAGATACACCGCCGCAGCTGCCCCGTGCGGGTGGGATCGCTTCAGCGGCCAGCATCCGCTGTCTGAGGCAGACAAGTCGGTTATGGGCGTGGTCATGGTCCCACCCCTGCGTGGAACCAGGCCGCACACGGTGAATCGTTGGCGTCGCATCGCGCTGCATGAAGTCGGGCACATCCTTGGTGTGGGTTGGTTCCATCACACACAGCGGTGGGGCGACAGCTACGTGACTTCCGCTGACAGCACAATGCACTGGCTGACCGACTCTACCATCGTGGGAACCTTCGACCGTGCTGGCGGCACTGCCTACCCTGGTCGCAAGGTGCCAGTGGCGGACAGGTACCACTGGCACCCATGCGCATCCAAGGGTGACGTTATGGCAAGTGCAGATGGCCACCGATTCACCGCGTTGAGCGTCGCTGCATTCTATCCGGGGTTCGTAACCGAACTGCGCGGCGGCTTCGACGAGGATGCCAGCGACCGATGGACCAGTTGCCCGGAACTGGCAGCAGATGGACATGGAATTGCCGACATCCAAGGTGACATGGTAGGCGACGTGCTGATACCGGAACCGACCGTCCATGTCCCGACTGCGACGAAGGGGGCGCACCGCGAGGGCGCCCCGGAATAGGACTGGACATGACCGACGCCGGGCCATCGCAACTCGACATTTCCCCTAAAACCACCCGAGGAAGGAGCCACGGCCGGCGGCGAGCGGGTGACCATGTGGACCGACCCCGTCATGCGGAGCATCGTCGCGCTCGACGGGTTTGACAAGCGCTATCGTCAATACAAGAGACTGGGGTGGGTGTATATCGCACGAAACCTGTGTTTTGCGGAACCCGTCTTCAAGATCGGTCAGACGAAGGGTTGGGAGCCGGGGTAACTGGCAGGATGTCGTCTTCGACCCCGACCCGTCGACCTCTCTGCTCTCCTTTGCGCTTCCACAAAGCGCCTTCAGCTTCCATAGCAGGCCCCGACTGGCGGGGTTGTAGAGCAAGAGAAGACGGCCTCCATTCACTCCGAGAGCGACTCCACCGTGGAGGCTGGGGGCGGCAGCAACAAGGGCTTGGGAGGAGAACTCAATCACCGCAACGTTGGGACCCGGACCCAAATGGCAACTCCATGACTTGAACACGCAGGAAGAACTCACTGCTGAACTGGGCCGGATACTCGGTGAAGACGAGCTCCCGATCACGGAAAGGGTCTGGCGGACGCTCAGGGACATTTGGCGCGATGTGCCCTTCAGCGTCGTTTTGTGGGCGCACTTGTCTACTGAAGATGCTACCGACCATCGCGATAGCGGTGTTTGCGACCATGGTCTTCATTTACGAGGACTACCACAGTCAGCCGATATCACGAATACGCCGCTTGGCCCGGAAGATCGACGCACTGGTACGCAGGAAGAGGGAGCTTGGATTGCCCACTGGTCCGCCATCGCGGGAGCAGTAGTCCCAAGAGACCGGCGAGAGTTCATAGCAGTTTCCAATCGGGGCGGGAGAGCCTCACCTCGATTGGAGGCGTCTAGGCGGGCCACGCATGGCGCCGAGCGTCCGATATCGGCGAGGCCGACGGGATAAGAAAGCTCGGCAAATGTCAGGTGTTGTTTACATTGTGTAATGTCAAGACTACCGCGATGGGCCGAAGCCACATCTCTCCTCCCGAACGCACCCCAAGCCTGCCGACCCCCTTCCCCACGGCCAGGCCGCGACGACAAACGCCGCCCTCCCTCCGACTACGACGAAGGTGCGGCCCGAGTCGTGCTGGTACGTCGGCCTGCGTCAGCGTTCCCTTGATCCCACCTGTCCGGAGGATCTCTGTCAGGTAGGACGGGTCACGATCCTGCAAGCTGACCATCACGACCACTGTGGTGTCGTTGCGGCACATTTTGTCAGCCGTCCACGTGCCGTCCGAGATTCCGCCGTCGAGCAGACAGTCGGACCACGGCATATAGAGCGTCATCTCGTCACCTGAACGCCGATGGCCGGAAACCGTCTCGCGCGTCGTGTCGGTGGCCTCGGTCTGGATGGTGCCGTCGATCGCACCGTCGTTGTCGGTGATCCACATCCGGTAGGTCGTGGTCCGCGCCATGGCGTTGGCCGGGGCATCGGGCCACGTTGCGCCGGCCCATTCCTCGATCCCGGGATCCGGTTCCGAGGCCGTGAACGTTTCGCATCCGGCCAGCACCGCCGCGACAGCCGCAATCGGTAAGAGCTTGGAGGTCATGCCCTATGCAACCCGCCTCTCCACCTTCCGCCGGAAATCCTCGCGCGACGCGAGCGACGAGACCATGTCCCCTCCCACATCCGAAAGCCTGGCCAGGTCCATTCGAGGGATTTCGGATTGGTTG
>JAJDTB010000034.1 GCA_022827345.1 Gemmatimonadota bacterium
CTGGAGACGCTGTCCCCCATCTGGCACACAACGCCGAAGGTCGCCCGTGCCGTCCGCCGGCGCATCGGGGCCGTGCTGGAATGGGCTATCGCCATGGACTTCAGAACGGACAACCCGTGCGACCGGCTCCTGCCGGTGCTCGGCGCGCAGCACGATGTCGTCACGCACCGCAAGGCCCTGCCTCACGGCGAGGTCGCCGCGGCCATCGCGAAGGTGCGGGCGGCGAAGCCGGGGAAAGTGGACACGTTGGCCTTCGAGTTCCTGGTCCTGACGGCGGCGCGTGGCGGCGAGGTCCGAGGGGCGGTGTGGAGCGAGATCGATCAGGATGCGGGCGTGTGGACGATTCCGGCAAGCCGGATGAAGAGCGCCCGCGAGCACCGGGTGCCCCTGTCCGGCCGAGCGTTGGAGATCCTCGACGCGGCGCGCAAGCTGCGGAACGGGGAAAGTCCGATCGTGTTCGTCAACGAGCGCGGGAAGCCGTTGACCCGGAAGCGGCCGGGCCGGTTGCTCCTGAGCTGCGGCGTCTCGGCGGTGCCTCACGGGTTCCGGTCGTCGTTCCGGGACTGGGCCGCCGAGAGGACGGACCATCCCAGGGAGGTCGTCGAGGCCGCGCTTGCTCATGTCGTTCAGAACAAAGTCGAGGCGGCGTACCTGCGGACGGATCTGTTCGAGCGTCGGCGGCGACTCATGGCCGATTGGGCGGCCTATCTCGCGGGCCAGCGAGGCACCGAGACCTGATCTGACCTCGCGACCGGGCTTCAGAGGCTGTTTCGGGGCGGATCGGTGGCATTTCGGGTAACCTACGGGCTCTAGGATCGCCTCAGATCGACGATCTCGGGTTCCCGAGGGGTAGAGGTAGGGCGAAAAGCGGCGGTCCGCAGAGAGCGCTGCCATCGCCGGGGAGGTGCCGGGGTCGCCCGTCGCCCTCGCCGTCCGTGAGGCCCTCGACCAAGAGGCGGAGGAGCTTGCCCGCGACGGCCCGGTGGACGCTGCTCCGGACCGTGCTCTGAGAGGCGGTTTCGGCGGCTCCGCCGAGGGCTGGCTGTACGCTCTTAAGGTCGGTCAGCCAGCCGACGCGATGTTTAACATTCGCGCTCTGGCGAGGGGTGCTGCCGCCCCCCTTCGATCCCCCGGAAAACCTCCGCTCCGGCAGCGTTCGCGGTTGGGGAGTTCCGCCCGGCCACCGGCCTGGCCGAAACGGTCCCGGCGGCCAGGCGCCGGATGTTCTCCCGCCGACCACCGCTCCCCGCCGGTCGAGGCCGTCGGTTCGCGGATGAGTCTGCGGCGTGACCGGCGGGCGGCGTGGTCGGCGTTGCCACCACTGCGGCGCCGGTCCCCCCGGCCTCCGGGACGGGACTACGCCCGTCCCTCCAGCCGGGGTCGAGCCCCCTTCCCAACCCGGCCAAGCCCAGTCGTCCGGGGCGTGACGCGCCTGGGACCCGCGCTGGGCGAGGCGATCCCGCAGGGTGGTTTCCATCGGTCGGCGGGTTCTTTCCAGACTTGGCCGCAGACGCTGGTACATCCGAGAACGTTCGGCGGCGTCGATCTACATCCCGTTCAGGAAACACGAACTGATAAGGGAACAACAATCACCGTATGCGATGTAAGACTATTACTATCAACGCCTTACAACATCGTTGCCCATCGTGCCATTCCTGCGCCCGCCATCAGGACTCATCGTTCCGGTGCAACCAACCACCGCACCGGACGATGCACGAGAAGCCCAACCTGGCCGAACGACCGAAACACGACGCCTCCTACAAGAGCTTCTTCGCCAAGAGGCGCACTGTGGCGGACACGCTGGGCGCGCTCGCCCTCGGCCTCAAGGGCGCCGTTGACTTCGACACTCTCGAACGCATGCCGGCCAGCTTCGTCACGGAACACCTCGGCCGGCGGCACGCCGACATGCTGTGGAAGATCCGGACGGTCAACCAGGAGTGGCTCTACCTGCTGGTCCTGATCGAGTTTCAGTCGACCATCGACCGGCGGATGGCGCTGCGCATGATGAACTACGCGGGGGGAATCTGGATGGGCCTCGGTGAAGACGACCTGGGGCCGGGCGGCGAGTACCCGTCTGTGCTTCCGGTCGTCGTCTACAACGGAGAGCAACGCTGGAACGCAGCAACGGACGTCCGCGACCTCCTGGCCCCGGTCCCGGAGCAGCTGCTTGGAACCCAGCCTCGGCATCCGTATCTTCTCATGGAGTTGCAGACGCTCGATTCGTCAACCCTGCCGTACAGCAGCGTGCTGTCGATGATCGCCAAGCTGGAGCAGGCGCGGTCGCTGGAGCAGTTGGAAGCGCTGGTGGCCACCCTGGCGGATTGGGTTGAGCGCGCCGAGGCAGAGGAGCTGCTGGACAGCTTCAGGGAGTGGATCTCGCAGGTGCTGGTGCAGCGACATGGTCCGGCGGGACGAGCGCTGGAGCTGAAGATCAGGAACGAGGAGGAGGCGAGAATGACGACTTTGATCGAACGGGCGCGGCAGTGGGGTGAGGAGCTCAATCAGCACTGGCTGGAGAAGGGGATCGAGGAGGGCATCGAGAAGGGGATCGAGGAAGGTCTTGAGCGGGGCCGCCTGGAGGGCGAACGAGCCATCGTGTACCGGCTCGTTGTCCGAAGGTTTGGTCCCGGTGCCGCCGAGCAACTTGTTCCGGTGCTCGACGCCATTACCGACCCGGAACTGGTCGCGGCTGTCGCCGATGCAGTCGTCGAGTGCCAAACGGCCGCGGAATTCATCGGCCGGGTGAAGGAGGTGGTCGGCAGGTAAGCGGACTCTGTTCGCGCCCAGGTGGATCGCTTGCGTGCCCACAGGAACCGGAAGGAGGGCCGGAAGTTGCGGAGTGGGTTGCGGAGGGATCGGTCGAGCGAGTGGGCTTGGGTCACCTCAGGAGTTCTGAGCCCTCCATTCCTGCATCCGCTTTTTGACTGCGAAGAACATTTCGATCTCGTCGGCAAGCTCGGTCATCTTCTCGGCCAACTCTTCGCGGTCGTAAGCCTCGGAATTGCCCTCATCCCGAAACCTCAGGTCGTGGGCCTTTCGTTCCTGAACGTCTGCCATGCGCCGCAGCGAGATCACGAGTTTTTTCATTTGCCCCTCCTCTTCTGCATCGCTCAATCTGGTCGGCATTGCCCGCGCTGTCGACGGGGTCGAGTCGCGGACCGGCCGAGGCCTGATCGGCGTCACTTTCGGGATTTCTGCCACCCCCGACACCCGCTCCAGAGGCTGTTCCGGCCCGACCGGCTCCACCGTGGCAGGTGAAGGTTGGTTCTCTGCGGCCAGGCCGGGGCCCACGGTCACCTTGACGTTCTCCTCGGACTCCTCCGCGGCCTCACCGGCCGGCTGCTCGACGCTGTCGCCCGCAGCCTCCGCAGCCGCCGACAACTCCAGCCGCGAGATGTTCGCAATCGCGACGCCTACCGATTCGGCCTGGTCAAACAGCTTAGCGGCGATCTCCTTCACGCTCGCGTCAGCCAAGGCCTGATCGTTCCCTGCCGCCACCGACGCCTCGCCGATCTGCCGGATCTGCTCAACATCCCGGATGCGCCGCTCGATCCCGTCCACCTGGTCGCGGCACCCATCGCAGGCTCCTTCAACAGCGGTGGCGTACTCGTCAAGTGATCGGAGTTCCTGTGCCAGCCTTTTGCGGAGTTCTGTCGCGGCGGCGAGTCGCTCCCTGGCTTCCTGGCTCCCCGGCTCCTCGCGCAGGCGGTCGGTCCAGTAGTCAACGGTGCCGCTCGCACCCTCCGACGCACCCCGAACCGTCTCCCGCCTCCTGGCCCACTCGGAGCCCTCGCCCAGCATCCGCTCGCATTCTGCCGTGATCTGCTCACGGTACTCCTCCACACCGAATGTGCACACGCGCAAAATGAAGTCCGGGTCGCGCGAGTGAAAAGCCTGCATGCGCCGGGGCACCTCTCTCCAGGACTTGAAGTGCGCTGTAATCGCGGCGGTCAGGTTGTACATGTCCTCTTCGGAGTGCCAGTAAGATGCAAGAGCAGGGCCGAGCATGACAAATGACGCGAGCAACCCATATGCCGGGTCCCGCGGGATCACCAGCAGGTGGAAGGCAAACGCCACCAAGAAGATGGACAGGCCACCGCCAATAAACCCGTTCCCGGACGCCCGTTTCCACTCCTCATGCCATACCTCGTCGTGGAAGCACTTGCGTGCTATCGCGTCACGGTGCGACACCTGGCATCATTCCTTCGGGACAAAAGGAGTAGTACAGGACAACCGACGCCAGGAGCATCGTCACGAGACAACCAAGGGGAAAGCCCGCCCCCTTCTTTATGGCCTCACGTACCTTCATTTGGATCTCCCGGTTCGATGCGTTGCAGGGCAACGGGGATGGAGTGTTGCGGTTGATGGCGGGTACTATGGAGTACGTTCCTCGCTGAATCAAGTTGAGACCGGCAGGCCAGAGCGTAGCCAACTCCCGATCCGAACGAGCCGGCCGTGCCCACCAAGGGCTCCCGGCGGCGAGTTCGTCATAAGCGCCGACGGTCTTCGGGTTCGAAATCACAGTTGCTGTGTGTCCGCCACCCCGCTGACCTCGCGCAGCGCGTCTGCCATGATGCCGCACGTGCCTCGTTCTCCAGGTGGAACATTCCCAGCCCGGCTGTGACGATCAGCGCACCTGTACCCGTCAGCAGGACGCCCGCCTCGTCTTTTGCAGCAGCGAAAGCCCGCCCAGGCTTGGCGACGGCGCCGCTTCTTCCAGCAAGTCTGGTCGTCGATCGGAACAGGCGAAACAAGCGAAACGCGCGCAGTGCCTTCAGGTCAAATCCTGTGACCAGCCACAACGGAAGGATGGCCAGGGTGTCCATGACGCCCATGAAGCTGAACACATATTTGCGCCAATCGTCAGCCCGCCGGATGCGCTGCCACCACTCGATCGAGAACAGCAGCCAGGTGCCCATTCCCGCCCAATAGAACACCCTCGCGGCGCCCGCGAGGCCTGGTACGGTCTCCGCCCCCTGGAGGAAGAGGTCCAGAGCTATGATCGCGAGCACAATGCGTTCGGTTCGTTCCGAAAACGGTGGGGGTTGTCTCATCGGATAGTCTCCCGGGGATCTGACTGAAGGTGAATAGCAACAAACCGAATCGGCACGTCAAAGTTGTAAGCGTGAGCTCGGGCGAACGTCAGCCTGAGCCTCCCGGCAGCTGCAACAGCTCCCGCTCCCGCACCACGGCCCCATCCCTCACAAGCCCGTCCAGCACGCGCCGAAAGCGCTCGACGATGTTCCGCCCCGCGCGCTTGAAGCCGAACAGGCGGACCGCCTCCTGCACCGCATCGCCCGGCGCGATCCCGTAGCTCACCTGGACGGCGTGGACCAGGGCCGCGCCGACTTCCTCCGGTGCGATCGTGTCGGGCTTGCGCAGCGAGGGTGGTATGTCCCCGTCGCGGCGCCGCACCTCGACGGCTTCGTGGTCGAGCCGCCACAGGAAGTTCCGCGCATCGATTCGGTAGAGTCGCTGGTTCGCCCCGACCCGCGCACCCAGCCCCATCTGCGCGCGGATTCGGGAGCCGGAGCGACCGACGCCCGCGGCGGTGCGTATCCTCAGCGTCACCTCGTCGAGGTGCACCGGGCTCTCGACTTCGACCACCTGGGCGATCCACTTCGCCAGCGTGCCGGGAGGCGTTTCGTGCAGGGGGGCCCACAGCCGGCCGAGCCGCGGCTGCGCGACCCTGTAGGGACACGTGGGCGGGGCGACCTCGACCTCCGGTTCGGGTTCGCGCTCCAGCGGCTTCACGGCGTCCAGCGGCTTCACCGCGTCCAGGGGCTTCGCGGTCGTCACGGCCCCGGGCACCGGCCCGGGCGCCGTGTCCGCCGCCGCCCGCCTGGCAGCCGCCACCTCCGCCATCCGCACCGCCACCTCCACCTTGCCCAGTTCCACATCCGGATTGCGGAACCAGTCCGTGCTCCAGATGCGGTGGATCTTCCAGCCCAACCCCTCCAGCACCTGCTGCCGGAGCCGATCGCGGTCCCGGGCCGAGCGCGCGCTGTGGTAGGTGGCTCCGTCGCACTCGATGCCGAGGACGTATCGCCCGGGCCGTGACGGATCCCGCACCGCCAGATCGATGAAGAACCCGGCCGATCCCACCTGGTGGTCGACGTCGAAGTCCAGCGTGCGCAACCTGGCCGCGACCGCCTCCTCGAACGGGGAGTCGGCCTCGCGCCCCGTGACCCGGGGGATGTCGAGGTTCCCCGTCTCGGCGTACTCCAGGAAGGTCTTGAGCGCCCCGACTCCCCGCGCCTTGGACCGCCGCAGATCCAGATCCGCGCCGACGAAGTTGCAATACACCACGCAGCGCCGCCGCGCCCGCGTGATCAGCACGTTGAGGCGCCGCTCGCCCCCCTCGCGATTGAGCGGTCCGAAGTTCATCGGCAGATAGGCGCCGTCGATCTTGCCGTAGCCGATGCTGATCAGGATCACGTCGCGCTCATCGCCCTGGACGTTCTCCAGGTTCTTCACGAAGAAGGGCTCCTCCGGGTGGCCCGCGAAGAACTCCTCGCACGAAGCATCGCGGCGCCGCAGGATGTCGACCTCGTCCTCGATGCGCCGCGCCTGCACGTTGCTGAACGCCGCCACGCCCAGCGTCAGGCCCGGGGGTCGTCCGCGCATGCTCCATCACCGCCAGCGCCACCGTCTTCGCCTCGGCCGTGTTGATCCCGCGCCGCTGGTAGTGGGCCTGCGGGTCGTGCCGGAAGACCAGCCCCGTGTCGTGCTTGCCGACATCCGGACTCGGGAAGACCACCAGGCGGTTGTCGTAGAACTCGTGGTTCGAGACGGTGATCAGCGACTCGTGGCGGCTGCGGTAGTGCCAGCGCAGCATCCGCTCCGGGGCCCCCTGGGCGCAGAACATGCCCAGAATGCTCTCCAGGTCGGCGGTCCGGCTCCCCTCGTCCTCGCCGTCGTCGGCCATGCGGTCGAAGAAGCTCGTCGGCGGGAGCTGCTTGCTGTCGCCCACGACCACCACCTGCCGGCCCCGGATGATCGCGCCCAGCGCCTCGACCGGACGCACCTGGCTCGCCTCGTCGAACACCACCAGGTCGAAGTCGACCGACCCCGGCGGGATGTACTTCGCGATCGACAGCGGGCTCATCATGAAGACCGGCTTGATCGTCCGGATCGCGCGCCCCGCCTTCTGCATGAGCACCCGCACCGGCAGGTGACGCGTCTTCTTCTGGAATTCGCGCCGCAGAACGCCCAGCTGGCCGCCCCCGTGGTGGCGCGGCAGCTGCCCCCAGTGCCGCTCGGCGATCAGCGCGCGGTTGTGGTGGAACTGCGCCATGTCCAGCTCGCGGAACCGCTCCACGATGCCCGCGTGCGTGGCGCCGTCGAACTCGGCGAGCGTGGGGCGTTCGCGAAAGGCCAGGTCCAGCCAGGCGCCGTAACAGGCATGCTCGAAGAGCGCCGTCAGTTGCCGGTAGGCGTCCTCCCGCGAAGCCGCGGCCTCGGCCACCTCCGCAATCCCTGCCTCGGACGCCTTCCGCTCGAGCTGGTTGAAGCGGACCACGTCGTAGACCGAGGCGACCTCGTCGTGGGCGTCCCGCAGCCATGCGTCCAAATCGCCGTAGGTCCGCTCCTCCAGGCTCTCGCCGGGCTCGACCCGATCGGCCCGCAGCTCCATGGCGGCGGCCAGCGCACCGAGGGCGTCGCCAAGCGCCTCCATCGCGCGCTCGCAGGCGTCGGCGGCGGCCGTGAGCGCCGTGCGGTCGGGCACATCGTCGAGCAGCGCATGGATGTCGGGGTCGATCAGCCCGCCGGACACGTCGGCGTGAAGGCGCACGAGCCACTCCGCTGCGCCGGCAAAGCTCCGGTGCGCGTCGGCGCGGTCGCCCAGCGTGAGCGTGGGAAAGAGCTGCGCCACCAGCTCGTTCGATTCGGCAATGTCGCGGCGCAGCCGGCCGGCTTCGAGGATCGCGTCGACGAGTTCGATCTGGTGGGGGACAGTGTCGGGCACCTCGCCGCGGCAGAGTCCCTGAACCCGGCGGCTCGCGTCCCGGAACGGCCGCGAGAGGAAGCGCCACCACTTCGCGCCGTAGGCACCCAGCGCCTGGCGCGCGTCCAGCACGTCCTGGTCCCACGCCTCGGGCATGAGGACGCGGTCGTGACGCGCCCGGATCTCGGCGTAGCGGCCCGCGGCGTTCGCGACCCGGGCGATGCGCTCGGCGTCCGTGCCCCAACCGCGGTGGCGGTGATCCGCCCCCAGCAGCGCGGGAGCCTCGGCCGCCCTGCGCGCGGTGCGGGTCGCCCGCTTGAGATCGTCGCCCTTCAGCCCCTCAAACCCCCAGCCGGACGGGGACGGACCGGCGTGGAGAACCGCGTCGCGGTGAAGCACGGCGCCGAGCGCGTCCGAGTTGCGCCTGAGACGGCGGACGGCGGCGGACGCATCGGCGACGAGTTCGCGGACCGTGTGCGCGTCGGTGGGGACGAAGTGAAGGCGGCCGCACGCCCACCACAGATGACGGTGCGGGATGCCGATCGCCGTGACCAGCTGCTGCATCTCGCCGACCAGCGCGCGGCGGCGGGTGAAGTCCTCGGCGCTCCACGACGCCGAGTCCCGGATCGGGAGTCCCTTGCCCTCGATGTCCAGCCCGGCGGCGTCCAGCCCGGCCAGGCGGCCGACCAGCTCGTGCGGGGTCAGCCTGCTCTCGGCGACCGGCGTGTTGACCGCGTGGGAGTAGTCGTTGAGGCGCTTGCGGCTCGCTTCGAGGAGCACGCGGTCCTCGGTGCCGCCCGTGGCCGTGGGACGTCCGAGCGCCAGGGTGCGGCTCAGCTCGTCGAGGACGGCGCGCTTGTTGGTCTTGTGGCTGTGCAGCTCGAGGCACGCGTCGCCCAGGTGCACGGTGTCGAGGCGGCGCTTGACGACTTCGAGCGCGGCCATCTTTTCGGCGACGAAGAGGACCGTCTTGCCGCGCGCGAGCGCCTCGCCGATCAGGTTGGTGATCGTCTGCGACTTGCCCGTCCCCGGCGGCCCCTGGATGACCAGGTTGCGCCCGTTCATGGCGTCGAGTACGGCGAGGGTCTGCGAGCTGTCCGCATCGAGGACCGGGTGCAGGCCGGCCTCGCCCAGGTCGCCGCCCGAATATTCCTCCTCGCCGAACTCGGAGGGCTCGCGCGCGAAGCCGTCGCCGCCGAAGAGCTGCTGCACGAGCGGATGGTCGGCCGGCTGGTTCTCTTCGGGCCAGCTCGCCGGGTCCAGGTCCTTGTAGATGAGCAGCTTGCTGAACGAGAAGAAGTTCAGGTGAATCTCGTCGCGCGCCACCGACCAGCGGGGCTGCTTCGCCACCGCCCGTTCGACCCGGGCCAGGTAGTCGTCGACGTCGAGGTCGTCCTCCGGCGGCATCTCGGGGAGCCGCACGTTGAAGTCCTGCTTCAGCTTCGCCTCGAGCGACAGGTTCGGCTCGATCTCGTCCTTCGTCCACGAGAGCTTGAAGTTCTCGCGCACGCCCGACCGGGTGAGCTTGACCGGGATCAGGACCAGCGGCGCGCGCCGCTCCGTGTCGCTGCTGTCGGACTCATGCCACCGCAGCATCCCCAGCGCGAGGTAGAGGATGTTGACCCCCTGCTCCTCGATCGACAGCCGCGCCTGCCGGAAGGTCTCGCGGAGGCGGAGGTTGAGGCCGGCGAGGGTGAGCGCGGTCTGCAGCTTGTTGTCGGTGTGGCGCGCGGCGGTGCCGTCGGGGTCGGAGGCGGGTTGGGAGAGGAGGGCGAGGAGCTCGGCGGGGACGTCGGAGGGGGTGTCGTCGGGGGGGTGGGGGGACGGGGACGCTTGGTCTTGTGGCGCGGTGAGGAAGTACATGACGCGCTCGCTGCCGACGAGGATGCGGAAGATCTCGCGGGAGAGTTCGTCAGTGACTTCGAGGCCGCGGCGCCTGGAGGGACGGAAGTTGAGGAGGGGGTTGCGGAGGGAGAGGTCGAGGACGTCGCGGCGGGATTGGTCGAGGACGTCGCGGCGGGATTGGTCGAGGGGGTGGGGGTGGGTCATGGGAGGAAGATATCAGGGAGGACCCTTACAGCGCCCCTTTTTGGAGCAGCGCAATCGTTGTGATTCCGCGGACGGCAGATTACATCCGTGGGGTAACTTCGGGACGCTCACTCCAAGGTGATCGGCATGCTCTGGAATCGGTGATCGGCATGCGCCGGAATCAGCACCTTTCACTTGGATGTTCGACCGGGAGCTGATTTCAGCCGACGACAACTACGGGTTGCTGCTGAAGCGGGACGCGATTCCAAGCTCCATTCGACGAGGCGGGGTACCTCTATTCGTCCCTCTCAAACCAACTGGGACCCACTCGAACAAGAATGCCGTCAGTGCCGATAAAGACCGTATCTGAACTCCCATGCGCCGTCGGCGCATCCATACCCCTGAAGCTTCGCCTCCTTCTGGCAAGAGCATTAGTCACTTCGTGGATTTCGTCACGGACGTTGACCGCTGCTCTGTGAGCCTCGTAGATGCTTCCTGCCAGCCCGACCGCCAAGTCAACGTCCGGCAAGTCCTCAACCAGGAAGTCCGTACCGTTGATCCTCTCGGACTGCGCATCGATTCTTGACTCTCTTGCGTCAAGACGGCCCTTCTGGTCGAAGAGGGCTGCGAACGGATCGTAGTAGTCACGCAAGAACTGATTCTCCGTGAAATCCCAATCGATAGCGTCAATGTCTTGACCAACCGGATCTTCCAAGTGTATCGAAAGGGATCCACGAGAGAAGTGCGCGACCGAGGCGACACGAAGCCTTGGGACTCGTCCGCACACCGTTCCTAGCTTTCTCGTTTGTTCCTTCGCCTTCGCAACCACGTCCCCAGCAAGTCCGTGGCTACGGCCCTTGGCCTCAATTACATACCATCGCTCCATAGCATCCTCGCCAACAAGGTCTGGCCGGCCGGACTCCAGCAAATGGGGCCGGAGTATTTTGTGATAGACATCTAGATGCATAAGCCAACGCACATCAAATAGTTTTCTTGCCATCAGATTGGCACACGTGAGGCCGATGAAGTAAGAAACGGCCGCCTTTTCGGAAGGATCGAGGCCGTGGTACGCATCAGATTTCCTGATTCTGCCTTGAGATCGTCGCAGGTTGGCGCGGAGCATCGCCGCGCGATAGAGCATTTCGAGGAGCGAATACTTACCGTGCTTCAACACGTCACACCAACCTCGACGCCCGACCGTAATTGCTGCATGAACAAGTTCAGGCCATGTCGTGGTAGTGGATCGATCTCCATTCATGCCATACTTGGGATCGCATCCCCGCGCCCTATATTTCACAGTCATCATGCCATCGGACGGCCCGGGACTCCCAGTCATTGCGCAGTCCGGAGATTGGCGATCAGATCCGCTACCGAGCCAAGCAATTCCCTGATCTCCCTGTGGGCATAGGCGTCATCCAGCAGCTTTCGAGGCATGAAGAAGCGTAGTCGATTCCTGTACTGACGGACTATCTGATCCGAAAGTCCGGCGTCTACACATAGAGCATACTTCATCGGAATCCGCAACGCCTCTCCGAGCCATTGTGTATGCCTTTCTCGCACCAGGGTCTTGCATCCAACCATCCTCAGCTGACGGGTCGGGTATCCGGGGTTGTGATAGTCTTCGCAACTTGGGAAGACAAAATCCGGCTTCCGGCCCCGCTCGGTGATGCATTGATAGCTGTGAGGGATCTTCAGGTCTTCAAGTACGGAACGAAAGTGATTCTCAAGACTCTGGCCACGGCGACTCCTCCTTCGTTGCGAGAAGCTGGTACAAATCTGCATCACCTTGTGGAAGTCATACCGACCTTCCTTAACGACCAGTTTGAGTTCACGGTCGCCCAATTCACTCTCGATTGACATGAACAGTGCCGTCTCGGCATCGAGGGCCGTCTGCACAAACTCGTCGGGATCCAATGGGGTTACGCCGAGGTCGGCTACGATCCGCCGAGCCGCAGATGCCATTTCCCTCGTGGACGGCATGCCACCGTAACCAACCAGTCGCTCGAACAGCGGATGCGACTGGACCGCAGTTTCCGTGACCTCAAACGGTGAATCTGAACCCTTGAGCGCACGGAGCAGTAGTCGGCGAGTGCTGGGGTCGATGTTCCTGGAATCTACGAAGAGCCTGTCGCCAAGTTCCTCTGGCTCGCATCCGACAAGCTCCTTGGCCAAAGCGCGCTCGACTACAGTTCCCTGCCGTGCGATCACCGCGACGAGGTCTGTGCTCCTCGCATCTGGGCGAAAGAGCAGCATGAGGTCGTCAACACGAGCATGCGACGCCACGCCGAGATTCGTGTAGTACATTCGCCACTCGGTGCGTCCCGATACATTACGCCGCGCGTCGTATAGCGTGTATCTCTCACGCACGGCTATCGGCTCGGCTCCATCTTCCTTGTAGAATAGAAACTCTACATGCCCCTTGGTCGGATCGTGCATAAAGCCGAGTTCCCGCCTAAGCTTGCCGGCGTTGAATTCGTGCTGATTCGAGAGCTGAGGATTGACCTCGACCTCGGCCAATCGCTTCATGAAAACCCGGACGCTCATGCCACCGCGATCGTCATCGGTCGGTTGGCATCGTAGCCCGGATCATCCCTGGCAGCCGCTCAAGAACCGCGTCGTCCCCCAGCTCGCATTCCCACACCTCGATCGCACGCCAGCCAAGCCTCGCCAGTTCCCGGAGATTTCGCCGGTCCCGCTCCCGATTCCCATTGAGCTTCGACTCCCAGAACTCCCGATTCGATTTCGGCATGTAGGCATACGGGCAACCTTCATGTCGGTGCCAGAAACAGCCTCTGACCTCAACTACTGTCCGATACTTCGGGAGCACGATATCCGGCCGTCCCGGCAGGTCACGGCGATGAAGTCGGAATCGGAAGCCAAGGCGATGCAGGAAACGGCGCACGATGACTTCCGGTTTCGTGTTCTTCCCTCGGATCGAGGCCATCATGGCGCTGCGGGTCCGGGGATCGACGATATCGGTCAATCAGGCTGTCCTGAGACGGGGAAGCAAACTCAACTGGTACGGATTCGACACCCTTGAGGCTACGTGGGGTGCCATCGCACGCGCAACAGCATCGACCACCGGAACGGCCACGGCATTCCCGAACTGCTTGTACGCCTGGGTATCCGACACCGGTATCTCGAACATGCTCTGCCCGAAATCGTCAAATCCCATCAGTCGGGCGCACTCCCGAGGCGTGAGACGCCGGGGATTCGCACCGTTCTGGCGAATCAGGATCTCTGACCCGTCCTTGTAGTAGCGGGCAGACAACGTGCGGGCCGTATCATCGGGACCGACCAGGCCGAACCCGAATCCGTTGCCGCGAGCCCGGTGCCTGCGGGCGTATTCCTGGAGATACGACCATAGATGATCACTGAGCGTGTACTTGCCCGACACAAGTGCCAGCTCCCCGCTCGTATAGGGCGACTCCGCTTCCTCAGAGCCGTCCTCCGGGTGGAGGATCGAATCGAGCCGCGGGCCGTCCGCCGGATCCGGCAGATCGAGATCTTTCAGATCGAAGTCCGAGTCCCCGCGAAAGCCGGCAATGAACACGCGCTGGCGATGCTGAGGAAGGAACGACCGTGCATCGATCACCCGTGTGGTCACGTCGTACCCAAGCCCCTTCAGCGTCCGTAGAATGACCTCCATCGTCCGGCCCCTGTCGTGGTTCTGGAGGTGTTTCACGTTTTCGAGGAGGAATGCCACAGGTTCGTGATCCCGCAGGATCCGGGCGATGTCGAAAAACAGCGTGCCCTGTGTCTCGTCGGCGAATCCGTGAGGCCTGCCGAGGGAGTTCTTCTTGGAGACACCGGCCAGAGAGAACGGCTGGCAAGGGAACCCGGCAAGAAGAAGGTCGTGCTGCGGGATGTCGGTGGTACGTACCTCTCTGATGTCACCGGCAATCTGCTCGCCCGGCTGGAAGTTCGCCCGGTAGGTCTGCCGACTGAAGCGATCCCACTCGCAGGTGTAGACGCACCGGCCTCTATAGTCATCGACTCGCTCGAATCCCCTCCGCATACCACCGATCCCGGCGAACAGGTCGATGAAGGTGAAGTCGGCAGCCTGGAGACCATTGGGGTCCCGCTGACCAGACTCGCGGACAAGCTGCCGGAGGTGCAGGGCTGTGACTGTCGAAGGGGTCGTCTCGCCGCTTTCCCAGCGAAGGACCGTGCGGCGATTACAATTCAAATGCTCCGCGAGTTCCTCTTGGGTGAGGTCAAGGTCCTCCCGGAGAGTGCGCAATTCGGTTGGGGTCAGAGTGGTCATGGCTCCCCTGCCTTTCGCCCTTCCAGCCTGAACGTTTTTCCGAAGTGACATAGTGTCACATTTTGTTCCCAGACTGTAACGATTCTCGGGGCGGAGGGCAAGACCGAAGAATGGAGCCTTGGAACAAGACGATCCGGAACTGCGGGGGAAACACGCGAATCACGACGGGTTGCCGCACATCACCGAAGTGCACGGACCCCCAATTGCCTGAGCCCAGATTCGAGATCAACCTCCTTGTCCCTGTTGCCCGTCAATGGAGTTGCCCCGCTATGACGGACACTTTTCCATTGGTGCCAACCAAGGAGGTGTATCATGGCGGGAAGCGGGAAGGGGCGGTATCCGCCCGAGTACAAGGATCGGATGGTCGAGCTGGTGAGGGCCGGGCGTAGTCCGGGGTCACTGGCACGCGAGTTCGAGCCTTCGGAGCAGACGATCCGGAACTGGGTGAAGCAGGCGGATCTGGACGAGGGTCTCCGGAGCGACGGCCTGACGACGGAAGCGCGCAAGGAGCTGAGGGAGTTGAAGCGGGAGAACAAGCGGCTGCGGACGGAGCGGGACATCCTAAAAAACTATCATGGCCATCCCGGTGTCTGGCCACCCCGCGGTGCTGAAACTATGCTGTGGGCG
>JAJDTB010000049.1 GCA_022827345.1 Gemmatimonadota bacterium
ATTCACGTCCGACCTTCCCGCTTTCGCGGTACGGTCCAGCAGGGTCCAGTACAACGGCAGGAAACGCAGATCGTGCAGCCCTGTAAGACTTTACGTGACTTCCTGCCGGGATTCAGACCCTTACCAATCCGCCGAGGCGGCAGGCCTGGTGGCCGAGCGCGCAAGCCAGGTAGGAATCGGCACGCTGAGCTACCGGTCCTTCAAGTCCATCCTCACGACCGGCTGCGACCAGACAATTGGGGAAACAATAATGCAATATGACCTTGACGTGTATATTGACATCAATACTGTTATATATTGATATTTTCCCCTTGTGCTGGAAGGAGATCCTTTTCTCGGTGCATGGCGGGTTCATCTGTGATGGTCAGGATTCGGGAGGGTTCGGCGCCAACGATTGCGATCCGGCCACAAGAAACCGAAGCATTGGAGCAGGATGCCTTGGCTTCAGTAACTGCGGGCATTATGCTGAACGTCGATGGTCTGTTCTATTACGGAACACAAGGCGGTCATCTAGTCCTGAGACGGAAATGTGATGGCAGCGCTGTTGGCCGCGTGGATATCGTCGAAGTCCAGATTCCGATGCGAGTGAGCATGGCCGGTGGCTAGGCGAGGGCCCGCGCGATGGACCTACGCAGTCCTACCGCTTCTGGCTGCTTGCGATACCAGTTTCTACGAGATGTCCGATGTCGGCACCTGGATCACTGAGACGGACTTCGAAATCGGTGATGCCAGCGCAGGTGAGGCCGTCTTTTCGAGGGTAACGGATGTACGCGTCGCTTCAGATGGTGAGAGGGTCGTAGTCCTGGAGTCGGGTTCGGCCCGCCTCACCGTCTGGGCGCTTGATGGATCTCTGGTCTTGGAAGCTGGACAAGCCGGTGAGGGTCCAGGAGATCTTCAAAACCCCAACAAGGTGGAGCTACACCCTGAGGGTTTGCTCGTCCGGGATTCGCGGCGGTTTACACTTTTTGGACACGATGGTGGTGTGCTGAGGACGGTGATTCCTCCACCATCCAACCTGAGTTTTCGAGGATTCCGACTTCAGCCCAAGGCACTGCTGGAGGACGACGGGCAACTCGCGGTGCCCCTTGTACCCGGGAGCGTTATCTCAGGATGGACGGGTGACGACCCAGTACAGGAGTGGCCTGTTTTTCTGCTGCGGCGAACTTCAGACCGTTGGACCATGGACGCTGTGGTCGTACTCGACCGACGAAACTCCGCTTTGAGTGTACGCCCAGCAGATGGATCCTTCGAATGGGGCTACCACGGACCACAACCCTACAGTGACTCCGACTGGGAGTTCTATGACTCACGGACGGGCAGCGTCGTTGTAGTCGAGCGAAACGGGGGCAACGGAGAGGCTCGGCTCGTTGAGGTGACGGCTTGGGCCGATACGATCTGGGACAGGTCGGTGCAGTTTCCAATTATCCCAATCCCCGGCGAAAAAGCGGCAAGCTACGTGGCGGACCTGGCCGATCGGCTGGCAGCCAGATCAGTGTCGTCCGCGTCTCCGATCACCCGTCGCGAGGCTGTAGTTCTCCTTGAGGATGCCCTCTACTTGCCCGAGTTCTACCCGGCCGTTGATTACGTTGAGGGGATGTCCGACGGTGAGGTGTGGCTTCGGACCCACGAGGAGATAGATACTCTCCAGGTTTGGTACTCAGTACGTAGAGGCGACACCGAATCTCCACCCAGGAGAATCTTGTTGCCCCGGACCTTTTATCCGAATGATGTCTCCGCCAATCACGTATGGGGGATACGGTACGACAGTTTGGGTGTCAACTATGTCGTCGGGAGGCGGTTGGTCCGGGAGACATCAGGACGATAGAAGAGCAGATGGTGTCAAGAAGCTTTGCAGTACCCCTGTTGTCCTTCGCACTTTGTCATTCGTTCCTCCTGGTAGCTGCAGGCGGTTTCGCCGCTGGCCAATCGTGGACCACGGAACCAGACTTTGCCATCGGTGGCGCCCCGGGCAGCGATACGTCTCTGTGGTTTGTTGTGGATGTGAGTGTCGGCCCACAGGGCAAGGTCTACGTCGCCGAGTCCATGAGCGCGAGCCGGGTAACCGTTTGGGATCCGGTGGGCACACTCGAGCTGGAATTGGGTCGGTCCACGGTCGCCGGGGGATTCGGCCCTCCGACGGCAATCCAGCCGAATTCCCCCGGCTTCTGGGTAACGTATCGGGGATCCTTTGTACGGTACTCCCGTGATGGTCGCGTACTCGACACAGTCAGCCACCCACCCGCGCACGGTAGGGGATTCGATCGAGTCAACATGGTGGAAGACGGCTTGTTTCTTGCGGTGGGAAAGCGTCCTACTAATGTGGGGGTAGCGCCCGAGCACGCCGTTTGGGACTGGCCAGTCTTTGGCGTCCGCCGGGTGCAGAACCAATGGATCACAGATACGCTGACGATCCTCAATGCGTCCCGCTCAGTGTATGGTGTCAGTCGGGATGACGGCAGCCGCTTGATCCCGAGCATGTTCTACACCTCTCAACCGTTCGCGGATCAAGATCTTGTCTACGCTACCCCGCGTGGCGATCGCGTGGGGATTGCCTTGCGAAATGGTGCCCCGGGTGAAGTTCAACTGGCCGAGTTGTCGGTATCGGGTGACACGGTGTGGACGAGGCGGGTCTCACTGCCACCGCAGCCACTCGGTGCGGAGCTGGTGCGCGCCACTCTGGATGATATCACTCGCAGGGTGCTGGCAAGGTGGGATCCAGGCCGACACGTGTCCGAAGAGATCTTGCGGGAGCGAGTTGCGGCTGCGTTGTATGTGCCGGAGCATCTTCCCGTAGTCACATCGGTCGTCCCGGCAGGTTCCGGCGAGATGTGGCTGCGAAGCTCCGAAGCCAGTGATTCGCTCGTGGCGTGGTATACGTTCGCTAGAGACGACGACCCTGATTCAACGCCGCGGCGGGTTCTGCTGCCGCATTGGTTCCGGGTCAGGGACGCAACGACCACGCACGTATGGGGGACGCGGATGGATTCTCGCGGGGCGGGTCAGGTGCTTGGCAGGAGATTGGTCTCGCCTCCCTGAGCAAACCTGAGTAGAGGCGCTCTCGACCTGCCTAGAACGGCAGCCCCTCACTCACCGCGATCTCCGCATCGCGGGCATCGATGAACAGCGACGGCGGCAGCGTCCCGTTCCAGTCCCGCAGCACCGCCCTGAGCTTCCCGCTGCCCCGCTCGGTGACCATCGCCATTGGACGGGAGCCGAACCGCTCCAGGGCGTGCGATCCTTCAGGCCCCCAGAGCTCGACCCGATCGAGCGCACCGTCCCGCTCCGGATCGAAGGGCACCGCGAAGACGAAGTTGCCGCCCCCGTACTCCAGTGGACGCATGGCGAAGCTGAGCGAGAAGCGGCGCTCGCCGGCCGGGCCCAGGCCCTCCAGACGGTAGGGGCCGTCCGAGGTGGGCAGCGTGACGGGCGCGTCCACCATGAACGCGGGATCGAGGACGAGCTCGCCGCCGACCGCCCTGCCCCACAGCAGCAACGTCTTCTCGCCGGTGGCCCGGGTGTAGGTGCCCCCGCTCCGGGTCACCGGGCCCGCCAGCCAGTCGGTGCCTGGTGCGCTCGCCTCGGCAGGGGCGTCCGCTCCGACAGGGGCATCGCCCCGCGCACTGCCCATTACAAGCGCCTCCCGGTAGAGGCGGAAGCCCATCGCCCGCGCGAAGTGATAGTCGCTGATCCACCGCGGTTGGCAGTACCCCATCAAATCCTTGTAGAGGGTCGCGCTGACGACGTGCTCCCGCTCGAAGTCGTAGCCCCACGCGCCGATCGTGCCCCCGTCATGCGGATAGGCCCTGTCGACCGAGGTCGCTCCCCCGCACGGGGCATGGCGCAGGCCCATGTTGTGGCCGAGTTCATGGGCGAGGGTCCCCGGATCCGCCTTTCCTATGCTGGCGGGATAGCCGATCTGCCCGAGACCGTCCCAGATGGCGTCTTCGCCGAGCAACATGGCGCCGTAGTAGTACCCCCGCTCGCCCTCGCGGATGCGCAGGAAAACGAGTTCGCCCAGGAGTTCGCCCCACCCGCGACCGATGCTCAGGTCGGCCGTGGTCAGGAAGCCCTCGTGCCGGGTGACGGTGAAGTCCGAGATCGGCAGCAACGAGCGCACCATTGCAAGCTTGTCGCTCGTCGGCGTCACGTCCTCGACCCAGCGGTGGATGAGCCCCTTCGGGTCGGCCGCCACCTTGATCGGCACCACGGTCAGGTCGAGCCGGGGCACCGGGCGCACATCGAGGCGCACGCGTCCTGCCTCCGGAATGCGGAGCTGGCTCTCGGGCGTGGCGGGTACGACGCCGTCCTTGTCGAGCCGGATCACGAGATCGGTCCCGGGCATGATCACCGAACCCGGGATTGTCGCATTGTACGAGAGCTCCAACTGGCTTTCGTCGACGGAAACGGGGAGCAGGCGGTATTCGGGATTGATGGCCAGCCCGTGGACCAGGGCGTCGCTGCGGAAGAAGAGCACTTCGACGCGCGGCTGGTAGTAGCTTCGCCGGTCACCCGTGACGAAGACGCGGAGGAGCGCGTCGCGGCCTTCGATGAGCGGCACCCCGCGCGCCCTGTTCTGGACTCCCTGGGTGATGTAGTAGTAGGGCGCCGTCAGCGTGAGCGAGGTCGGATTCACGCGCACGGGAGTGCGAGCCCGGAGGCCGGCGTACGAAGCCCTCACCTCGGTTTCGGCGTAGTCCAGGGCGCTCGCCGACCCGTCGGGCGAGATGTGCAGGGTGGCGGGATTCGCCGTCTCCCACTCCGGTTGCGTCCAGGAGGGAAGCGGCTCGATCGGCCTGTCGTCCTGGTCCAGTACGACTACCGAGTACTGCACGTTGTCGCCGACGGTGACCATCGTGTCGGCCGGCAATATGAGCAGGGACGTGGGGACGTTCGCGGGCTCGAACGTCAATTCGACGCAACCGCCCAGAATCAGGGCGGACGAGACCAGCAGCCCGGAGGATCTCAGGGGCCACCCCCGCCGATAGCTAACCCGAAGCCGAGGTCCAGCGCCAGGGCGACCGCGTGATCCGAGCTGGATGCGGTGTTGGCGGAAAGCCACCTGTACGAGACGCCAGGCAGGAACCGCAACCGCCCGGCCCCGACGTTGAGGCCCGCGGCTGCGTGGACTCCGGCGCCCGCCTCGGGCACTTCGCCCTCGGTGCCTGCCCGCGTCGTCCCGAAGAGGACGCCCAGCCGCACCCATGGCAGACCGCCGGTCCATTCCGCGCCCAGCGCTCCGTGGTTCCCCACAACCGTGATGTCCTTGCCCGTGCAGAACCCTTCCTCACAGCCGAACGCTGTCCGGAAGAACCCGCCGAAAACCGCGACCGACGGCATCACCTGCCGCTTGACGATCACGTCGTAGGAAAGCAGCGGGGCTATGTCGAGCGCGGCGGCCGAGCCCTCGATGCTGCCCACCGTGAGTCCGCCGCGCACTTCGGCCTGGAACTGGGCCGCGGCGGAGCCGTGCATGAGAGCCAGACCGGCCAGGGCGGCCACAACAACTCGAATCCTCATCGTCCACCTCCCGGAAGGCCGTCGCTGACCATGATTTCGGTGTCGCCATCCACCAGGTTGAAGCCGCCGTTCCAGTCCCGCAGGATCGCCCGCACCTGGCCGCTGGCGCGGTTGGTGACGATCGCCATGGGGCTCTCGCTCGACGGTCCGAGCACGTATTCGCCCTCGGGGCCGGAGAGAACGACGCGCGTGAGTGCTCCGTCGCGCTCGGGGTCGTAGGGCACGGCGAATAGGAAGTGTCCGCCGCCGAATTCGACCGGATCGGGGGTGAAGTCGAATGAGAAGTGGGCGCTCCCGTCCCCGGTGAAGCCCTCCAGACGGTACGGTCCGCCCGATTCGGGGAGTCTCGGGGTGCCTTCCATCAGGAACGCCGGTTCCAGCAGGAACTCGTCGTCGCCAACGCCACCCCAGAGCAGCAGCGTCGTCTCCGGAGGCGCCGAAGCGGCCGGCACCGTCCCGCCGAAGTCTTCCGTGGCGCGGCGATGGGCGAGCGCCCTCTTGAACTGGTAGTCGCTGATCCAATCGGGGTCGCAGTACCCCATGATGTCCTTGTACTGCATGGGAGACACCAGCCGGGTGCGGTGGAGATCGTATCCCCATACACCGATGGAGCCGGCTTCGTGGGGGAAGTTCGGGTCCGGATTGGCGGGGGACGGCGACCCGCACAGTGCGTGGCGCAGGTTCATGTTGTGGCCCACTTCGTGGGTGAAGGTGCGGTCCGAGTCCACACCCACGCTTGCAGGTTGGGCGATGTACCCAAGTCCCCTGTACGGCGAACCCGGCGGCCGGATGACCGCGCCGTAGTAGTAGCCGACCTCGCCCTCCGCCCTCCACAACACCCGCATCTCTCGCAGAAACCTGTTCCAGCCACTGGGCTCGGTCAGGTCGGCCCTGGTGTAGAACGGCTCGTGCACGCGGACTTCCAGGTCGCCGATCGGCATGATCGTCCGCATGAAGCGCATGTTGCGGTGATCGGCGTCCAGACCGTTGGTCCACAGGAAGATCCGCTCGTTGGGTGCGGATTCGATGAGTGTGGGCACGATGGTCTGGATATGGGTGGGCAGTTGCATGACGCCCAGGTCCATCACGCCCTCCGCCGGGATTCGGGTTTCGCTGCCCGTGTCCAGCGGGACGATCCCGTCGGTGTCGAGTTCAACCACGAGCCCCAGTCCGGGCTGGATGATCTCGCCCGGAATCGGGGTGTTGAAGGAGAGGTCGAGCCTGCCCTCCTCAACGGTCGACGGCAGGACATCCGACCCTGGCGTCATCAGCGCCGTGTGCACGATCGCGCCGTCCCGATAGAGCGTCGCGCGCACGTTCGGCTGATAGAAGCTGGTCTCGTCCCCGGTGGCGAAGATGCGCAGCAGCGCGTCGCGCCCGGCGATCACCGGAACCCCGTCGACCGCCGGGATCACCTGGTTGAGGTAGATCCGCGACGCGTGCAGCCTGATGTTGGCCGGGTTGATCCTCAGAGTGGTCCAGGCTTCCAGCCCGGCCGCCCGCGCGATGATCCGGAGGTCGCCGCCCCCGAGCGCCGCCACATCCCCGTCCGGCGCTATATCGATCACGTGAGGGTCGGGGGTCACCTCCCACGCGGCTGGTGCCCAGGACGGCGGGCCGCGCATCGTGTTCAAGTCCTTGTCCCGGACCACGAGATTGAGCCTGACCCGGTCACCCTCCGTTATCAGCGTGTCGGCCGGGGTGATCTCCAGGAAGTGCGGGACCTGGTCGGGTTCAAGCGCCAGGTCGGCGCACCCGGACCACACGGGAACCCCGGCCAGTAGCGATACTAAACATATTTGTTTAGTGTTCATAACCTTGTCCTGCCCTTCGGGCGCGTGTCAATACACCCGAATCTTGATATTGCGGTACCAGACCGGATCGCCGTGGTCCTGGAGGCCGATATGCCCCTGGCGGGCCATTCCGTATCCGGGCCACTCCGAGAATTTGGTACTCATGACCGTTCGGCGCCAATCGTCGGTCCACAATTCGTATTCCAACAGCCTTGTGCCGTTCATCCAGTGCTCTACCCGGGCGCCGCGGACAATGATCCGGGTGCGGTTCCACTCTCCGACCGGACGGGTGACATCCTCGGCCGGGGCGTGCAGCGCGTAGTTGGATCCGGCCGACGTTTCGGGGTTGGCGCCGTCCGCGTGACGTTCGTTGTCGAGGATCTGGTACTCGGGCCCGGTCCAGTAGGGCGCCCGCTCGGCTTCCGTCGCCCGGTAGAAGATGCCGCTGTTGCCTCCCTCCGCGACCTTCCATTCCAGCGAGAGTTCGAAGTCCTCGTACTGGTCGGCGGTCATCAGGTCCCCGTCGCCGCCGCCCGGCGTGAAGGTCAGCGCGCCGTCCCGCACCGACCATCCGCCGGGGACGTCGTCGCGCCGGTAGCCGCGCCAGCCGTCCAGGGTGCCGTCGAAGAGGAGTTTCCAGCCTGCTGCTTCCTCATCGGCTGTCAACCGGTTTGCCTGAGGCTCCTGGGCCGCGGCCATCATCGGCACCAGCCAGATCGCCGCGGCGCACACCGCGCTATTCGCTGCGGAACGCCGCATCGAATGCCGCCGCTGACGGAGGAAACGCCAGCCTGCGGACGAACTCGCAGGCTTCCCTCGCCCCGTGTTCGCGGTCCATGCCCGCGTCTTCCCATTCCACCGAAAGGGGACCATGGTATCCTGCCTGGTTGAGTGCCCGGATTACGGCCTCGAAATCGACGCGGCCGCGCCCGAGCGATCGAAAGTCCCAGAAGCGGCGGGGATCGCCGAACTCCGTGTGTCCGCCGAACACCCCCGCGTCCGTCGGGCGGCCGGACCACCACACGTCCTTCATGTGCGCGTGGAAGATCCGGTCGCCGAAGCGTCTGATGAAATCGACGTAGTCCACCCCCTGGTACGCAAGGTGGCTGGGGTCGTAGTTGAAGCCGAACGCACTGTGTTTGCCGACCGCTTCCAGCGCCCGCTCGGTCGTGGCGATGTCGAAGGCGATCTCGGTCGGATGGACTTCCAGCGCGAAACGGACGCCCTCGGCCGCGAAGATGTCCAGCACCGGTGTCCACCGCTCCGCGAAGTCGCGGAAGCCATCGTCGATCGATTCGGCCGAGACCGGCGGGAAGGAGTAGAGGAGGTGCCAGATGGAGCTGCCGGTGAAGCCGTTGACGACGTCGACGCCGAGGCGCGCGGCCGCCCTGGCCGTGTCCGCCATCTCCGCGGCTGCCCGTCGCCGCACCCCTTCCGGATCGCCGTCGTCCCAGACGCGGGCGGGCAGGATGTCCCGGTGCCGCGCGTCGATGCGGTCGCACACCGCCTGTCCGACGAGGTGGTTGCTGATCGCGTGGACGGCGAGGCCGTGGCGGGCCAGCAGCGCTCGGCGGCCCGCACAGTAGTCCGGGTCGGCGAGGGCCGCGCTGACGTCGAAGTGGTCGCCCCAGCAGGCGAGTTCGAGGCCGTCGTAGCCCCAGGCGGAGGCTTTCTCGGCCAGGACTTCGAGGGGCAGGTCCGCCCACTGGCCCGTGAAGAGGGTAACCGGGCGGCTCACGGTTGCGCGGCTCACGCGGGGACCTCCACCGCGCGGCCGGCGGCGGCCATCTCCACCCAGGCTTCCCGCGAAGCCGAGGCGAGCACTCCGTCGATGAAGCGCATTCCGGCCAGCCCGTCCGCGTGGTCGGGGAAGTCGCGATCGAGAGGGTCGCCCTCATCCCCCGCAATCCTCGCCCCGATCACCCGCCCCGCATTGCGATAGATGTTCGCGAAGGCCTCGATGAAGCCCTCCGGATGCCCGGGCGGCAGGCGTGTTGCGTGTCGGGCCGCCTCGCACAGGTAGGCGTTGCCGCGGGTCAAGCGGTGGCGGGGCGCATCGGCGTGCAGCACATCGAGGTGGTTCGGCTCCTCCTGCCGCCACACCAGTCCCGCACGTTCGCCGTAGACCCGCAGCGTCAGCCCGTTCTCCTCGCCCGCCGACACCTGGCTCGCGTAGCAGACACCACGCGCGCCGCCCGCGAAGCGCACCAGGATCGCCGCGTCGTCCTCCATCGCGCGCCCCGGCACCAGCGACGCGAGTTCGGCGAAGACGGCTTCGATCTCGAGCCCCGTGACGTAGCGCACGAGGTTGTGCACGTGCGACCCGATGTCGCCCATCGCCGACGTTGGCCCCGCCTGCGACGGATCCTGGCGCCACGACGCCTGCTTGTGGCCGCCCTCTTCGAGGCGGGTCGAGAGCCAGCCCTGCGGATACTCGGCCACGACCTTGCGCAGCTCGCCCAGCGCGCCCGACCGCACCAGGTGGCGCGCCTCCTTGACCATGGGGTAGCCGGTATAGTTATGCGTGAGCGCGAATACGAGGCCGGTGCGCTCCACCGCGCCGCAGAGATCCTCGGCATCGGCCACCGTGGTCGTCATGGGCTTGTCGCAGACGACGTGGATGCCGGCGTCCAGGAAGGCCGTCGCGACCGGGTGGTGCAGGTGGTTGGGGGTGACGATCGACACCGCGTCGATGCGGCGGTTCGCGTCCAGCGCGGCCTCCGCGGCGGCCATCTCGCCGAAGGAACCGTAGACGCGCCGCGCGTCCAGGCCCAGTTCGCGCCCCTGCGCCCGGGAACGGTCCGGGTGCGATGCGAAGGCGCCCGCGACAAGCTCCCACTCGCCGTCCAGCGCCGCGGCCATCCGATGCACCGCCCCGATGAAGGCACCGGGCCCGCCGCCGACCATGCCGTACCGGAGCTTCCGGCCCAGGTGGGGGTTCATGCCGCGCGCGCCGCGTCTACGACAGCCGCTCCGCCCGGTATCCGCCGCGGCGCCGCTCCCGCACATACAGCGTCCCGAAGACGACGATCAGCACGCTGCTGAACGGGACCAGCGACCGGAACGACACAAGGCCCCCGTGGTTTTCCGCCGGGTTGAGGATCTCCTGGGCGCGCTCCACCGTCGGCGAGGTCGAACCGGACCCGATCAGCGCACGGAGCGCGTTGGCCGTCTCGACCGGCGGCAGCGAGTCGTTCTCCCTCACGTACTCGAGCACCCCGACGACCACCTCCTGCGCCGCCCGCAGGTCGTCTCCCGCGGGACCCGGCGTCCGCAGCGACTCCGAATCGAGCGCGCCCGCACCTTCAACCAACACCAGGTAGGTGCTGCTCTCCACGAGCAGGGGGTGCGCCTCGCGATCCGCGATCTCACCCATCCACGGCGCTGTAACGAGCCCGACCGTGGCCATCCCCACCGTCCCCATCAACCCCAGTCCCAGCGCGCCGCTCTTCGGAATCTGCTCCGAAATGAAGCCGAGCATCGTCGGCCACATGTAGCAGACGCCCACCGCAAACACCGTCGCGGCCGCCACGGCAACCCCCACGGATCCCCCACCGCTCAGCCAGAGCAGCCCCACCGCCGAAATCACCGCGGAGGCGAGCAGGATCCCCGTCGGCGACAACCGGTGCACGACCGGCCCGGCCCAGAACCGCATCACCGCCATGATCCCGTTGATGTACACGAGCACCAGGATGCCGGCCATTCCGCCAGCCTCCAGCACCGCGGGCAGCCAGCGGTTCGGCCCGAGTTCGATCGACGCGGTAACGGTCGTGCAGACGAGTATCACCAGCATCAGCGGCGTGCTGAACGTGGCCCGGAACATCTCGCCCATCGAGACCCCCGAGCGCACCCCTTCCGTCCGCGGAAACCGCTGCCCCAGCAGCAGGAACCCGTATGCCACCGTCGGGATCAGAATCAGCACCAGCTTGAGCTGCCACGAAGTCAGCCCCGCTTGGTCCAGCCCATAGGCCGCCAGCCCACCCAGGACGATCCCGCCGGGAAACCAGACGTGGAACCGATTCAGCTTCGCCGTCTTGTCGTCCGGAAAGAGCGTCGCCACCAGCGGATTGCACGCCGCTTCGACCAGCCCGTTGGCCATCGCGATCACCAGCGCCCCCGCAAACAGCGTCGCGAACCCGCCGGCGAAGATCATCACCAGCGTGCCCCCCAGGTGGCAGGCGAAGGCCATCCGCAGCAGCGTGCGCATCCCGAGCGTGTCGCACAGAGGCGCGAAGACCACCTGCGAGAGCGCGAATCCCCACAGCGCCGCTCCGCCGATCCATCCGACTTGCGCGTTCGTCAGCACGAATTCGCCCTTCAGCGCAAACATGACCGCGCCCACCGTCGCAAAGGCCACGGAAGTCGCGATGAGCGCAACGCAGCTGCCCAGGAAGAGTCGGTCGGGGTTGAGGGCGGCGTCTTCGGCGCGGGCCGCGGCGGTCGGTTCGTTCATGCGCGTTTCCTTGCTCGGCTGCGGGTGATGGTCGGCGTCAGGTCGCGGACAGATAACGGTAACTGGCCTGGATGGACGCGAGCGGATCGCCCGGCTGGTCGTGCTCCACGAAGTAGTGGCGCAGCCCCGCGTGCTCCGAGTGCGCGAAGATCCCGGCCCAGTCGATCACGCCCGCGCCCACGTCGACCATCTCCCCGCCGGCGCCCAGGCCCTTGACGTGACAGAGCGGGAATCGCCCCGGGTAGGCCTCGAAGAGAGCAAGCGCATCGACGCCGCCGACCGCCGACCAGTGCAGGTCGATCTCGAGGTCGACGAGCGCCGGATCGAGGTTGTCGACCAGGACCGTATAGCCGGTCGGCCCGGCAGGATCGTCGCCCACGATCTCGAACTCGAAGGCGTGGTTGTGATAGCCGATCCGGAGGCCGGCGGATGCGGCGGCCGCCCCGGCTTCGTTCAGGATGCCGGCCACCTCGCGGTAGCCGTCGGCGGTGCGCAGCGACTCGGGGAGCGACGGTACCACCAGCCACCCGTGTCCGATCGCCTGCGCCGATGCAATGGACGCGTCGAGTGCGTCGCCCTGCACCAGGTCGAGCCCGACATGGGTGGCCGGCGCGGTGAGGCCGTTGGCTTCGAGCATGCCGCGGATCTCGTCCGGCGGGTGGTCGAAGTACCCGGCGAACTCCACCTCGCGGTAGCCGATGGCGGCCACGGCGGCGAGCGTCCCGGCGACGTCGTCGGCCATGAGCGAGCGCACGGTGTAGAGCTGCACGCCGATGCGGTCGAGGGGCGGGTTGAGGGTGGGCCGCCCGCCGTCGGCTTCCCCGGCAGCTGCGTTCCCTGTTCCGTCCGGCCCGGCCCCGACCTCGGCCGCCTCTCCCGTCTCGGCTCCCTCGCCCGCGCACCCCACCAGCATCCCGGCACCGGCGGCGAGTCCCGCCGCCTGAAGGAACTGCTTCCTGTCCATGACTCCGCTCCTTGAAATCGTGCGGCTACAAGATGCGGCACGGGGGCGGGTGTCGCCAATGGGGGGCATTTCACACCAGCATGGCGGCAGCACGGAGGGATCGCCGGGCCGGCGCGCTTTGGAACCGAGAGGCTCCGTTGGGACTACGGGTCCGGGGAAACGAGCACCGACAGCCTCGGAAACGGGTCTCGATACCGCACCGCGATGCGGTTCCCGCGACCCGCCATTACAACGCCGGCGAATTCGTCTCGGCGCGTCTGCGCACCTGTTTTCAGATCGAGCAGGGCGAATAGTCCATTCACTTCCGCTTCCTGCCCGCGAGGCACGTGAACCTCGATCGACAGTGCCAGGTGAGTACCCAGGGCCACACCCGCGCCCGCCACGCTGTGACCGAGGTTGAACTCCGGGTCGAGGTCGGTCCTGACCGCACCGCCTGCTGCAGGAAGGACCAGAAGCTTCACGAAGTCGGGCAGATGCGCATGCCACGCGAGCGCTCCATCGGGATGGTAGGCCCGAACCCATCCGAGGCGCGACGGCACGTGAATGATGTGGTTCGACACCTGGGAGCAAATGAGTCGCCCGCTCTGCGCCTGATCTCGCAAGTCCCATGCGATGGACTCCGGGACACCCCTCACCACCTCGGCTGCATGGTCACTCGCCGGGAACGAGCGGAGCACGGTTCCCTGCCCATCGACTTCGTGAACGGCAAGACCTTTATGTCCGCCCAGAATGAAGATCCTGCCCTGCATCGAGCAACCGTCCGAGGGCCAGAACGGGAGCGTGAATCGCCCCCACTCGGCGTACGCAGTCCTCTCGTCGCGAGCGAAGAGCTGGATCGTTCGGGCACTGCGGTTGAGCACGGCGAGCGTGTCGTCGGTGATGCGAATGAGTGCGCTGGGACCGAGAAGCTCGTCAGGTCCCGGGCCCCTCCCGCCCAACGTGAAGGCGTGACGCCCCCGCTCGTCGAAGCCGATGACCCGTGCAGCGAGGTCGTCGAGGATCACGACGCCTCCGGCCTCCGCGAGCAAAGCCCTCCTGATGTCCCCGAAAACCTCTTCTTCGGGGGTCTCGAGCGCTCCGACCTGGGCGACCTCGTTCCAGTCGCCGACGAACGGCCCTGGCGGCTGTACGGGCTGGGGAGTCTCGCATGCCGCGACGAGGATGCCGACCAGGCCCGTGTACAAAGCGGATCGGACAGCGCGGGGAACGGAGCGAGTGCTCTTTCTGCTACACATTTGTCATTCGGGGCAAGAGGCGGCGACGGGATGGCGTTCACGCGCAGTTTCCCGTTCGGCACCCTAGTGCGTTCCGCAAACCCGTGTCAAGCGGTCACTTTGTGGGCAGGTCACCGCACCGTGAATCCTCCCGCCAGCCGATCCCCCTCTTCGGCCCGGAACCGCGCCTCGCCGGTGTAGTGGGCCTCGCCTCCCACCAGAACCGTCACGGCGTCGTGATCGCCCACCCGCGTCTCCTCGACGATGCAGCCCGTGAAGACCGCGCCGGTCACGCTCGAGAAGCGCCGCTCGTCACCCACCCCCGCCAGCCCCCGTGCCTGCTGGATGGCCATGCGGGCGGTGACGCCGCTTCCCGTGGGGCTGCGGTCGACCTGGCGGTCGGCGAAGACACACACGTTGGCGCTGGGACGGTCGTCGCCCCACCCGCCGTCGGTGAGGATGGTGCCGTAGAGGAAGGCCAGGTCCTCGTGACCTGGATGATCCAGCTCAAGCTGCGCCTTGGCCGCGCAGGTGACCGCCCAGGCGGCGTCCACGAGTGACCGGGCGGACGAGGTGCGCACGTCGAGGCCGAAGCGCGCCGCCGGCACGAAGGCGTAGAACGCGCCGCCGTAGCCGATGTCGACCTCGACCGTGCCCGCGCCCTCAACCTCGACCTTGGCGTCGAGCAGCGGGGCGAAGGCGCCCACGCTCTCGAAGTGCACCAGCCCCGCGTGGCCGTCCCGCACCTGGACGTGCGCGGTGACGAGGCCGCAGGGGCATTGGACGCCCACCGTGGTTCGCGGCTCGACCGCTGGGATCAGGCCCGTGTCCACCGCCCAGCGCGACACCGCGATCGTGGCATGGCCGCACATGGTCGAGTAGCCCTCGTTGTGGCAGAAGAGCACGGCCAGATCGGCGTCGGGGTGGTCGGGCTCCACCGGGATCACCCCGTACATGTCGTTGTGGCCGCGCGGCTCGTGCATCAGGAAGCAGCGCAGGTGGTCGAGGTGCTCGCGCGCGTATCGCCGCTTGTCGAGGATGGTGGCGCCCAGGATCGGCGGATAGCCCGAGGTGATGATCCGGACGGGCTCCCCACCGGTGTGCATCTCGCAGGTGTGCAGTTCGGGGATCTGGAGCTTCATGGCTTCGTGCCCGGGATGAGATTCGTCATGCTAGTGTAAACTTAATGCTACATTCTGTCATGTCTGCTTTACATTGATGATTCGCCGGGCCGCGAAGAAGACCCCATAGGCCGCTCCAGCCGACAGCAGCCCCCACGCGGGCGGCACCATCCAGCCCGTACCATCCCACACGGCGCGCGCCACGAGCAGGGTGACGACCCCGGCCGCGGCCGCCGCCAGCGCTTCGCCCGCACCGGGGCGCCGCGAGTGCAGGCCCGCCACCACCGGCACGAAGAGGCTGACGCCCAGCAGCGAATAGAAGATCGTCAGCGACGCCACCACGCCGGGCAGCACGATCGCCAGCAGGATCCCCGCGCCGCCGCCCACGACCGCCGCGCCGCGCGCCACCTTGAGCACCTGGCGGTCCGTGGCCCGGGGATTGACGAAGCGCCGGTACAGGTCCTTCGACAGCGACGTCGACAGCATGAAGAGGATCGCGTCCGCCGAACTGATCTCGGCCGACAGCACCGCCGCCAGCCCCAGCAAGCCGACCCACGCCGGCACTCCCTGCGTGAGGATGACCGGCAACGCCGTCTCGGGGTTCTCCAGGCCGGGCGCAACCGCCCGCGCGACCATCCCCAGCGCAGGCGGCATGAATGCGAAGAGCATCAGCGCGACACCGCACGCCGCGACGCCGAGGCGGACCGTGCGTTCGTCCCGTGCGCCGAAGGTCTTCTGCAGGATTCCGGGCGAGACGATGAAGGCGGGCGCGAGCAGAATCAGGTACATCCACCCGGAGTCGCCGTTGCTCATGAAGTCCATGTGCCCGGGGATGGTGCGCGCGCCTTCCAGCACGGCGTCAAAGCCGCCCGCACCGTCGAAAGCCAGCGGCACGGCGATCAGGAAGCCGCATACCAGCACGACCAGCTGCACCAGGTTGACCCAGGCCGAGCTCAGCAGCCCGCCGGCGACGAAGTACACGGTCATCACCGCGCCGCCGGCGACCGCACCGAGCCAGCGGGGCGCTCCCGCGACCTCTTGGAGGATCCACGCCATCGCGATGAGCTGGGCCGCGAGGATCGCCAGCGTGCCGAGCCAGAGGAGTGCGGCCATCGCCGCCCGGACCGACGGGCCGTAGCGGTGCTCCAGGTAATCGCCGACGGTGAGGAGGGAGTGATCGCGCGCGATGCGCCACAACCTCGGGCCGAGCCAGAAGGCGAGCACCAGGGTGCCGACGCCGGCCGACCCCACCCACCACCACGCCGCGAGGCCGTTCCGGTAGCCGAGGCTCGCCGCGCCCACGGTGGACCCCGCGCCGATGTTGGCCGCGAGGAGCGTGGCGAAGAGGAGCCCGGGTCCGAGCCGGCGCCCCGCGACGAAGAAGTCGCCGGTGCCGGAGACGCGGCGACCGATCGCGAGGCCGACCGCCGTGATGAGGACGACGTAGACGAGGAGGCCGAGAAGGGTCGGGTTCATGCGCCGGGGCCGGTGGGGTCACTGCCCAGGTCGGTGCGATGGCCATCGGTGCGCGGTTCTCCGGCCGGTCCCGGGTCCCCGGCCGGTCCCAGGTCCCGCAGCCCGGGCAGGTCCCTCACCGCCGGGATCGACGGGAGGCCGGTGGCGGCGCGCACCGCCTGCAGGATCGCGTCGGCCATGGCCTCGGCCGCGAGGGCGCCGACCTGGCTGGTGCTGAAGCCGTCGGCGAGGCTGCCGGTGGCGAGCGAGAAGATCGTGTCGCCGTCGCCGGGGGTGTGGCTGGGCACGATCGCGCGGGCGAAGCCGTCGTGGGCCATCTGCGCGACCTTGGTGGCCTCGGCCTGGGTCAGGAGCGCGTTCGTGGCCACGAGGCCGATGGTGGTGTTCTCGCCCGGCGGCGGTGAGGGCACTTCGCCGCGGAGGATGCGCCGGGCGTCCAGGAACTCGCCGCCCGCGCCGAGCGCGCCCGCCACGACCTGTCCGGTGGCGGGATCGATGATGTCGCCGACGGAGTTGACCACGACGATCGCGCCGACCACGAGGCCGCTCGCGAGGGTGATCGAGGCCGTGCCGACGCCGCCCTTCATGGCGCTGGCGCCTCGCCCCATCTTACCCACCGTGGCGCCGGCGCCCGCGCCCACGCTCCCCTCCGCGACGAGGCCGTTGGAGGCGCCGGTGGCGGCTTCGTAACCGCAGTCGGGGCCGGGCCGCACGCCGCCCGCGACGCGCAGGTCGAAGATGATCGCGCCCGGCACGATCGGGACGACGAGGCCGCCCCCCACGCGGTAGCCCTCGCCCCGCTCTTCCAGGTAGCGCATGACCCCGTGCCGCGTGGCAAGGCCGAAGGCGCTCCCGCCCGAAAGGACGACGGCGTTGACATCCTGCACCGTGTTGACCGGGTCGAGGAGGTCGGTCTCGACGGTGCCGGGTGCGCCGCCTCGCACGTCCACGCCACCGACGGCGCCCCCATCGGCGATGATCACCGTGCAGCCCGTGGGGTTGTCCGGATAGGTGAACTGTCCGACGCGGATCCCGGGAACGGCCGTGATCGCCCCTGCCGGGTTGTCCTCTCCGCCTCCGACTTCCTGGGCAGCAGCCGGAATCGGCGCCAGGAGAAAACCGGCCAGTGCCGCGGCCCGGATTGTTGTCTTGCCGGCCATGGTTCCTCCGCTGTCGTCTTGTTGTCGGCTGGCGCTCGGTTGCCACAGGGGTTGTCCACCGGCTGCCGGGCAACCCCGCACCCGCATCGTCGCTCCAAAGTGGGTACGGACGGCAGCCTGCGGCAATGACCGGCCAATCTGGCACTCCGGGCGGCAGAATCCGAAGCCCGGGTTCGGCCAGATTGGCAGGAAAGCCAAATGCAATCGGCCAACGGACGGCGGATGTCGGAGGGCGACCGGCCAATCTGGCAGGTTTGTTGGCACGATTATTGCTGCGGACAAAAGGCCATGATGCGCCAGCGGGGGCGCACAACGCCAGGGGGAGGGAAAAATGACGAGGCTACACTTGAGGAAACGACTGAACTGGCGAATTTCTGCACTGGGCCTGGTCCTGTCCATGGGACTGATTTTCGGCGCCAGCGGGATTATCCGGCTCAACGCGGCGGAAAAGGAGCATCCCGCCGTCGATGTCGAAGAGGTTTCCGAGCCAGCGTCTCAGCAGGGTGAGTCCTTCGCGGCACCACCCGTTGTCCCCTCAGAAGGACACCGGGGAGTCAAAAGGAACTTCCAGGAACTCCTGTAGGCGCTCGCCGCCCCGGCTGAACGGGGGCATGGAACCGGACACCGGCTGCGGCCATTTGGAGTAGATTTCCGTCACTCGCCGCACCGCAGTGCCCGTTCACGACCGCCGCGACATGCTCGATCTATTCAGACGTTTCGCCGGCCGTTTCACGCTCACCGCCCTGCTCGTAGTCCTTGAAGCCGCCGGCTGGGTGCTCTTCCCGCTGGTAATCGGGCGGGCCATCGACAGCGTTCTCGCCGAGTCCGCCCGGGGCCTCTACGAACTCGCCGGTCTCGGCATCCTCGCCATGGGGATCGCGGTCCTGCGCCGTCTCGTCGACAGCCGCGCCTACGCCCGCATCTACACGACGCTCGGCGAGGAAATGGTGGCCAAGGACGCCGGGAGCACCACCTCGGCGAAGACCGCGCGTCTGGGAATGCTCAAGGAGGTCGTGGAGTTCTTCGAGAACTCGCTGCCGGAACTCATCATCAGCACGCTCGGGCTCGTGGGCACGGTTCTGATCCTGTCCACCCTCAACATCTCGATCTTCTTCGGCTGCCTCGTTGTCATGGCGGCCACCGTCACCCTGTACGCGCTCACCGGCAGGCTCACCACACGCTACAACGAGGGGCTGAACGACGAGCACGAGCGGCGCGTGGACATCGTCGACTCCGGCAACCCCGGCCGCGTCGCGCGCCACCTCCGCGCCACGATGCGCTGGAACATCCGTCTCTCAGACCTCGAGGCGGCCAACTTCGGGATCAACTGGGTGTTCATGATCGTGCTGATCGTCTTCTCGGTCCGCGCTGCCGTGGAGCGGACGGTCGACTACGGCACCGTCTTTGCCATCGTCATGTACGTCTTCCAGTTCATGGAATCGATGATGATGCTCCCCTTCCACTTCCAGCAGTGGCTTCGCCTGCGCGAAATATCGGGGAGGCTTGCGGCGGTGGGGACGTCCGGGGACGACTAGCCGCCGGACCCCCGATTCGGCAGCGGCACCGCCTGCCCTTCCGGGATCGGCGACCGGTAGGGAACCCCGCCCGTCATCGCGGCGTGGGCCTCCCTGGCGCGCTGCAGCAGATCCGCGTCCAGGATCAGCTCGGCGCCCATCAGCGCGAGCGCCTTCGCAGCCACCTGCGCCCCCTTCACCGCGCCCGGCGTGCCGTGAGACGCGCTGGTCGCCCACGAATGCCACGGGACGTGCTCGGCCGCCGTGGTCACGCTGAACTCGACGGTCGGGGTGATGTAGCTCACCTCGGCAACATCGGACGAACCGCCGCCCGCCGGCGCCGGCTTTTCGGGGAGTGCGTCGATGGTGTCGCGCAGCCCCGACTGTTCCACCTCCAGGAAGGCCTGGAGCTCGCGGGCGAACCGCTGATCCTCCTCGCTGAACTGCGGGGGCCCCACGCGCTCCAGATTCGCCTGCATCGCCTCCTGGAGCGGTCGGATCAGGGTGTAGGTGTGGACCCCGGTGATGAGGAAGACTTCGTGCTCGGTTCGCGTCATCTGCGCGGCGCCGGCGGCGATGTCGAGGATCCACCCGTAGTTCTCCTCGACGGCGGCACGCGTGGTGTCGCGCACGTAGTACCACGCGCGTGCGTATTCCGGCACCACGTTCGGGGCCTCACCGGCGTTGGGGATCACGTAGTGAACGCGGGCGCTCGGCTCGATGTGCTCGCGCATCATGTTCACGCCGTGGTTCATGAGTTCGACCGCGTCGAGCGCGCTGCGGCCGTTCCAGGGGTCGGCGGCGCCGTGCGCGGCCTGGCCCCGGAAGCTGACCTCGAAGTTGTTGAGCGCCTGGGCGATCGTGTTGCTCACAGCCGTCCTCTGCCCGGGATGCCACACGATCGACGCGTCGAGATCGTCGAAGAGTCCGTCGCGGGCCATGTACACCTTGCCGACCACGGTCTCCTCGGCGGGGGTGCCGTAGAGGCGGACGGTGCCCGTGGTCCCGTGCTCGTCCATCATGCGCTTGATGGCGATCGCGGACGCCACCGAGGCGGCGCCGAAGAGGTTGTGGCCGCAGCCCTGGCCGTGGATGTGCCCGTCGTCGCGGCCGGTGCGGCGCGGCTCGACGGCGTTGCCGATGTTGGGTAGGGCGTCGTATTCGGCGAGGACGCCCAGGATCGGCCGGCCCGAGCCCCAGGATGCTACGAAAGCGGTGGGCATGCCTGCGACTCCGGTCTCGACCGTGAAGCCCTCCCGCTCGAGCAGCTGCGCGAGATAGGCGGAGGACTGATGCTCCTCGAGGGCGATCTCCGAGAAGTCCCAGAGCTCCATCGACATCTCGGCGACCAGACCGTCGAGGGCGGCGGCGTGGGCGAGGGCGGACTCCTTCCCCTCTTCGACGGACTGGGCCGCGAGGGGGATGGTGAAGGCGGCGATGCCGGCGAAGGTGAGGGCCGTGGCGGTCAGGATCGATCGATGGCTGGGTCGGTGTGTCATGGCGCGGTTCGCTGAGGTGTGGCAGTCCGTCGATGAGGCCCGCGCGGGGTTTGTCCGCAGGCTCATGTCCCATCCCGACATTCTAGCGTCCCACGGGATCTCCGCGGAACCGGATGCGCTCGCCCCGGGCCGGTTCGATCATGTACCTTGCCACCGCTCCGGTACCGCGCCGACCGTGCCGAACCGAACCGCAAACTCGACGGAGGACCCATGACTAGCTCCCTCAAGCGCCTGCCGCTGATCGCGGCGGTCCTGCTTCTCGCCGCTGCCTGCTCGACCGATCCGGCGGGTTCCGGCGGCGACGCCGGCACGACCGACGGCCCCCCGACCTTCGCGGTCGACCCCTCCTGGCCGCAGCAGCTGCCAAACGACTGGATCCTGGGGTCGATCACGTCCGTCTTCGTCGACGACCGGGATCATGTCTGGATCACGCACCTGCCGGAAACGCTGACGCCCGAGGAGATCGCCGCGGTGCAGGATCCGCCCCTCGGAGAGTGCTGCGTACCCGCGCCCGTCGTCATCGAGTTGGACACGGAGGGGAACGTGGTTCAGGGGTGGGGCGATCCCGCCACCCAGGATGTGTCGGAGTATCCGCGCAACTCCCATGGGCTCTTCATCGACCACAACGGGTTCGTGTGGATCGGGACCTTCCGCCATCACCGCGTCATGAAGTTCACCCGCTCGGGCGAGCACCTGATGACGCTCGGCGCCTACGACGAGAACGGCGGCAGCGCGGATACCAGCCTGCTGGGCGGACCGGCCGGGATGTGGGTCGATCCCGAGACCAACGAAGTCTTCGTGGCGGACGGCTACCGAAACCGGCGCGTCATCGTCTTCGACGCCGACACGGGTGCATACCTGCGGCACTGGGGCGCGTACGGCGAGCCCCCCGACGACGAAGCCGAGTACGACTACGCCGGCCGCACGGACACCCTCTTTCCGCCGCCTCAGTTCTCGACCGTGCACGGGCTCGTCGGCTCCAACGACGGCTTGATCTACGTGGCCGACCGGCGCGGCAACCGCATCCAGACCTTCCTGCGCGACGGCACGTTCGTGGCCGAGAAGACCATCGCGCCGCTGACCCGGGCATCCGGGTCCGCCTTCGTGCTGGCGATGTCACCGGACGCCGGGCAGCGGTGGCTCTACCTGGCCGACGGAACCAACCACAAGGTGTGGATCCTGGAGCGATCCAGCATGGAGGTGATGGGCGAATTCGGGCGCGGGGGCCGCCAGGCGGGCCAGTTCATCCGGCCGCACGGGATGGATGTCGATTCGCACGGCAACATCTATGTGGGCGAGGCGTCGACGGGCCGCCGGGTGCAGAAGTTCGTGGTGTCGGGGGGTGGGGGTGCGATGGGCGCGGGGGATGCGGGTGCGGATGCCGGTGAGGGTGACGCGGCCGATGACGCCGCAAATGCCGGCAGCGCCATGACGGCGCAGAGTGGCGAGGCCGCACAGGCCGACTACGAGTACGACGCCAACTGCGCGGCCTGGCCTGCCGTGACGGGTCCGCACACCGTTGGCACGGTCGATTTCGAGGTCACCGATCACCTGCGCAGTTCCCAATACGCGCCTGCTCCGACCGCCTCCCGCCGCATCTTCGTCCGAGCCTGGTATCCGGCCGCGGGCACCGGAGGGTCCGAGGCGCGGCGGTACTTCACCGAGACGGAGGCAATGGTCCTTCCCGGTGCGCTCCTGGTTCCGATGCAACAGCCGCCGGACGCCTTCCGCGGATGCGCATCCCTCGCCACGAACAGCTACACCGACGCCGCACCTGCCGGGGGCAGCTTTCCGGTGATCGGCTTCAATCACGGGTATACGTCGTATCCGGCGCAGCAGTCCGCGCTCTTCGAGCACCTCGCGGCGAACGGATACGTCGTGCTGTCGGTGGGGCATCCCTACGAATCGGGAGGGATCGTCTACCCGAACGGTGACGCCGTGACGATGTCGCCGCGCATCATGGACGATCTGATGCGCTACGCCGCCAACACGGGGAGCATGACGGTCCACTACCCCCCGAGTCTGGCCGCCGCGCTGGGGGCTTTTCCGGAGTACATCAGCGCACTCAGGACGACTTCTCTGGGACAGCTCGCCCAGGTCTGGCAGTCGGATGTGCAGTTCGTGCTGGATCGGCTTGAGGCGAAGGACGTGCCCCCCGCCGCGGCGGGCGTGGCGGACGCGATCGACCATGGAAGCCGCGGCTATATGGGGATGTCGTACGGGGGCTACATCGCGGCCATGCTTGCCCAGGGCGACCGCCGCGCGAAAGCGGCGATCAACCTCGACGGCGGATACTGGACCGGCGAACTGATCGACGCCGACGTGCGCACCCCCTTCCTCATGCTCAACTCCGACCCGACCGCGGTCATGTCGACCCTGCCGGAAGAGTTCAACGTCTACCGCGGCGACTTCGGGCCCGGCGCCCCGACCGCGGGGGATCTGGCATACGAGCGGCTGGCCACGGCCGGGCTTCGGGACGACGTCCACAGGATCATGATTCCGGGCATCCAGCACGTCGCCATCAGCGACTTCCCCGAGATCCTGGCGGAGCCCACGGCGGCCATGCTGCTGGGCGAACCCGGCATTGTGTCGCAGCTCACCGCTATCCAGAACGACCTGGTGCTCGGCTTCCTCGACCGGTATGTGAAGGGGGTCGGGTCGGACTACCCGGGCGAGGTGCTGACGCGGTATCCCGAGCTGATGGTGCGCGATCGCGACGACATTCGCCGGCAGGCAAAGGCGCTGGGCCTGGGAGGGTCGGGCGGCAGCTGACTGTATGGTAAACATTACGTTTTGTAATGTTTTCATGACATTTCGGATACTTGAGCAAACATCAACTCCAGGACACGAATCCATGCACCTCTCATCCCGTCTCATTCGAGCGGTCCCGCTGGTTGCGGCCTTCGCGGCCGTCCCGGCTTTCGCGCTTGTCCCGACCCTCGCGGCGGGCGCGGCCCTCACGGCGGCAGCCGCCGTAACCCCCGCTACCACCTCCGCCCAGCAATTCGACACCCTCGCCTTCAAGGACCTGCGGTACCGCATGGCGGGTCCGTATCGCGGCGGGCGCTCGACGGCGGCGACCGGCTTCGCGAACGACCCCGACCGCTGGCTGATGGGCACGACCGGCGGCGGCGTGTGGGAATCGGACGACAACGGGGTGACATGGCGCAACATCTCCGACGGGTACTTCGGAGGCTCGATCGGCGCCGTCAGGGTCGCCGATTCGGACCAGAACGTGATCTACGTCGGCGAAGGGTCGATGGACATCCGTGGGAACACGTCGGCCGGGCGGGGCGCATGGAAGTCGATGGACGCCGGGCGGAGCTGGTCCTTCATCGGACTGCGCGAGGCCGGGCAGATCGGCCGCATCGAGGTGCATCCACGGGACCACGACCTGGTCTATGCGGCAGCGCTGGGCCATCCCTTCGGGAAGAACCCCGAACGGGGGATATTCCGCTCGGCCGACGGCGGCAGCACCTGGGAGCACGTCCTCTCCCTCAACGACTCCACCGGAGCGTCCGATCTCACCATGGACATGACCAATCCGCGCATCCTGTACGCGGGGATGTGGCGGGGCGAGCGCAAGCCATGGGCGCTGATTTCGGGAGCCGAGGAGGGCGGCGTCTACAAGACCACGGACGGCGGCGACAGCTGGACGAAGCTGGGCGGCGGGCTGCCCGAGGGGCTGGTGGGCAAGGTCGGGGTAAGCGTCTCTCCTGCCGACCCCGACCGTGTCTGGGCGATCGTCGAGGCCGAGCCTGACGGGGGCGTCTACCGCTCCGACGACGGGGGCGAGACCTGGACCCGCACGAACTCCGACAACAACCTGCGGCAGCGCGCCTGGTACTACACGCACGTGCAGGCGGATCCCGTCGATCCGAACACGGTGTACGCACTCAACACCAGCATGTACCGCTCGGTCGACGGGGGGACGACCTTCGAGGTGATTCCCGTGCCCCACGGCGATGTGCACGACCTGTGGATCCACCCTGACGACGCCAGCCGCATGGTCGTAGCGAACGACGGGGGCGCCCAGGTGAGCGTCAACGGCGGGGAAACCTGGTCGACCTACTTCAACCAGCCCACGGCCGAACTCTACGATGTGATCGTCGACAACGCGTTCCCCTACCGGCTTTACGGCGCCCAGCAGGACAACACCACGATCTCGGTGACAGCCTGGTCGGACGTCAACACCCTTTACCCCAAGCAGCACTGGCTGAACATCGGCGGCTGCGAAACCGGGCCGATCGCGCTCCATCCCGACCGGCCGCACATCGTGTATGCAGGGTGCTACGGCGGGGTGATGGACCGCTATGATCTGCAGTCGGGGCAGCGGCGCAACATCATGCTCTATCCACAGCTGCAGCTCGGGATGGCGGCGAAGGATCTGCGGCACCGCTTCCAGTGGGTGTCGCCGATGCTGGTCAGCCAGCACGACCCGCGGGTGATCTATCACGGGTCGCAACACGTCAACCGGTCCCGCGACGAAGGGGTCAATTGGGAGACGATCAGCCCGGACCTGACCACCGACAACCCCGCACACCAGGAGCAGTCGGGCGGGCCGATCAATGCGGACGTGACCGGGGTGGAGATCTACAACGTCGTCTTCTCGCTTGCGGAATCGCCGTTCGATGCCGACGAGATCTGGGCGGGGAGCGACGACGGGCGGGTGCATGTGACCCGCGACGGGGGCGTCACGTGGACCGACGTTACGCCCGCGGCGATGCCGGAACTGGGAACGGTGGACGAGATCGAACTGTCGACGCACCAGGCCGGGCGGGCGTATCTGGCGGTCCAGCGCTACCGGATGGACGACTTCGAACCGTACGTCTTCCGCACCGACGACTTCGGCGCGACCTGGACGCTGAACACCACCGGAATCCCGAGCGATCACCCGGTCCGCACCGTGCGGGAGGATCCTGTACGCAGCGGACTCGTCTTCGCCGGGACCGAGTACGGCGTCTTCGTCTCGTTCGACGCCGGCGGCTCGTGGCAGAGCTTCCAGCGCAACCTTCCCGAGACGCCGGTGACCGGGATGCGCGTGGCGCACGACGACCTGATCATCTCGACGCAGGGGCGGTCATTCTGGATCCTGGACGACATCAGTCCGCTGCGCGAGATGGAGGCGGCGGTGACTGCGGGCACCCATCTCTTTGCGCCTCGGGACGCCCGCCGGCTGACGAACGTGGGAGCCGCCGGTCTGTCGGAGCTCAACCCCGAGCCGCAGCCTGCCGGCGCCCTGATCCACTACTACCTCGCGGAGGAGCCGGACGAGGACATCCGCGTCGAGGTGGTGGACGCGGGCGGCGAGGTGGTGCGGGTGTTCGCCTCGGACTCTGCGGCGGCGGCAGAGGCGGACGGCGAGCAGATCACCAGGGCCGCGGGGCTGAACCGGATCGCCTGGACCGTTTCCTACCCGGGACCGGAGCTGCCCGAGGGCGCGGTCGCGTGGGGGTACACGGGCGGGGTGACCGCGCCGCCGGGTGAGTATTCGGTGCGGCTTGCCGTGGGCGAAACCATGCTCGAACGCGGCTTCACGCTACTCCCCGATCCACGGATCCCCGAGGTGACCGTCGCGAGCTACCAGGAGCAGTTCCGGGTGGCGATGCTGGCGCGGGACTCGATCAACTCGATCACGGCCGCCATCGATGACCTCGCGGCGATCCGGGAGCAGGTCGAAGCGGTGCTGGAGCGCGCCCGCGCGGCGGGCCGGGACGCCGAACTGCAACCGCTCGCCGACACGCTGGCGGACAAGTCGACCGCGGTCACCGAGGAGCTGATGCAGACGAAGAACCAGTCCGGCCAGGATCCGATTCGCTTCGCCCCCCGCCTCGACAACCAGTGGATCGAGCTGTACGGGCGCGTGACGGGCACGGACGGCTACATCTCCGGGGGCGCCGAAGGGGCGCCGCACTCGGGCACGCTCGAACGGCTCGAAGTGCTGCTTGAGGAGTGGGAGGTGGTGCGCGTGCAGTACACCGATCTGCTGGAGAACGAGCTGCGCCGCTTCAACGAGGCGGTGGAGTTGATGGGGCTGCCATCCGTGGTGCTGCCGCCGAGGCAGGGGCGGCTGGTGAGCTGATGGGGGCGATGATGGGGCGCGGTTGACCCGGGTCGGGCGTTTCCGGTAGGCTTGGGATCACGGTCGTCTCGATGGAGGAGAGTGATGGGGTCACGCTCGGCCAACACCGCTGTTCAATACCTCTACAGCTCTGCCGGTCGATGGATCGCCTTTCGCCAGGGAAAGTACGTTTTCGACACCGAAGGCACCAGGGTTGGATGGCTTCCCTGGGACGATGGTCAGGTGGTTGACATCGATGGACACTACCTCGGGACCATCTATCCGGGTGACCGGCTCTACCGGGCACTGACACTGCGGAACCGGGGTTATCCGGGCTATCCGGGCTATCCGGGCCGTCCTGGCTATCCTGGCTATCCCGGGTTCCCGGGTCGCTCGCCACTTCCTCCGGCCGCGGTGGACCTACAGGAGCTCGGCCACGGGTGAAGGAACGCGCATTCGAAGGTTACCCCGTAGGCCCCTATCACTCCTGCTGCAGCGAAGCAGTTTCGATTCTCAAGAGTGCCCACGACACTGCCGCCTATCTGGCGGATATCTTTGAATATGTCGGGATGCAAGTCGATCCGACTCCCGAAGGTCAGCAAATTGCGGTCCACGATGAGGATCTGCTTCGAGCGATGCTGACATTTGCAAGTTCCGGCCTCGACGCGATGATCAAGCAGCTCATACGCGACGCGCTACCGGATGTCATCAACCTGCACGACGGTGCACAGGAGCGTTTCCGGCAGTTCGTTGAGAAGCGGTTGCAACGTGGTCGGGAACCGGATTACTCGTTCGTTGCCGGTGTGATTGCGGATGCCGATCCTCGGCGGCGTCTCGTGGGTGATCTGGTGAAACGGCTCACTTCACGGAGCCTTCAGTCCGTGGATGAAGTTCTGCGCGTCGGGTCTTGCTTCGACATTCCGTCCGACGCCCTGATACCTGAGCCCTATTCCACCAGGAGAATCTTCTCGGCTCGCAATCAGATAGTCCATGAGATGGACATTGATTTTGCGCAACCAAACAGGAACCGACGGTCGCGAGAGTATTCCGATATGGAAGCTCACACGCAGGAACTGTTCGGGGTTGCCATTCGGTTTCTTACGGAAGTTGACGCCCGACTGGAACACGATATTGGTCCACCTGACTAGCCATGCATCTCATCTGGAACGCTACGCGTCCAAGTGACGTACATTTCGTTATGCCGGCGGCCTGCGGTCGAAACCGTGATGAGCCTATCGCTTGGAGTCGTTGATGGGATTCAAGGATCAGTTCAGACGCTACGTCCCGGACCAGCACAAGCGCTGCGCCGCGATCATTCACGGCGCTTCGGCTGCGTCCGGGGCGGCGGCGGCGGGCGCCATCATTCCCGGCTCCGATTCCGTCGCGATCATGCCGGTACAGGTCGCCATGATCACCGCGCTGGCCGACGAGTTCGATGTCCCCTGGACCGACTCGGCCATTCGCGCGGCGCTCTACGCTTCGCTTGGCAGAATCGTGGGCAAGGGAGGTGCCGGCCTGTTGCTCCGGTGGATTCCCGGATACGGCAACGTCGTTCGAGCGGCCGTGGCCGCCAGCGTGACCGAGGCGCTGGGGTGGGCGGTCGTGAAGAAACTGCGGACCGACGGCAGGCTGACCTGACCGTTCCCAGGGGCGGACGGGACGGACTCACTCAGCGGCTCGCCTCTCTCGGGCTTGCCGTGCTCCTCGCCTGCGGCGATTCCGCTGCGCCGTCGCCGCCGGACCTCGAGCCCGACGACATCGACCGCTGCCCCGAGCCGGGGCCGGGCATCGAAATCGGGGGGTTTGTCGGCACGGGCGCCGACACCCACCGGATACCGCACCGGCGTCTGGTGCTGATGGGGGGAGGGCGGGAGGAGGATGCAGCCGCGAGGATGTTCGTCGAGGCGGCGGTCTCCGGAGACATCGTGGTCCTGCGCACCAGCGGCTCTTTGACGAGCTATCCGGAGTACTTCATCGGCGCCCTGGCCAGCTTCACGCCCGCGACGGTGATCACGGTTCGCACCAGCAACCCCGAGTCGGGTGCGGATCCCGCCGTGCTCTGCCGGGTCGGACGGGCCGAAGCGGTGTGGCTCGCCGGCGGCGATCAGTGGAACTATCTGGGGCGCTGGCCGTCCGAGCTGCACGACTCCCTCGCCGCAGTCGCCGAGCGGGACGCCACGGTGGGCGGAACCAGCGCGGGCGCGGTATCGCTGGGGGAGGGGGCCTTCGACGCGGAGCATGGGACCGTGACCTCGGAGGACGCCCTGGCCAACCCGATGCGCCGCGAGGTCAGCCTGGCCAATCCCGTGTTCGCGCAGCCCGAGCTGGAGGGGATTCTGGTCGACAGTCATTTCATGGACCGCCGGCGCGAGGGCCGGCTCCTCGTCTTCCTTGCGCGCTTTCTGGCGCATCGCGGCGAAGGCCCCGTTGTCGGCATCGGAATGGACGAAGGCACCGCGCTCACGATCGAGGCGGGCGACTACCAGGTCACATCCCGTGGCAGCGGAGCGGTGTGGATGTACGAGGTCGGCGGCCCCGCGCGGCTCATGCCCGGTGTCCCGCTCACCCTCGACGGGATACGGCGGGTGCGACTGCCGGCCGGCAGGGCCGGACGCTGGCCATTCTCGTTCGACGCGACCGGCAGCGTGGAGGTCATGCATGTCGACAGCGGGGTGGTGGGCATCGGACCGCGGAGGTAGCGCTGCGCTCGGGCTCGCCCCGGGGCGAGGGTCAATCCACCGTCACTCCGACGCCGGCCGCCGCGACAGCCACTGTTCCCACCACTCCAGCTGCACCCAGGTGCGGTGGACCGTCCGCCATGGCGTCCAACCGCCATGGTAGGAATCCGGGTAGCGGACGAACTTCGCGGGCACCTGCTGTTTCCGCAGCGCGACGTACATCTGTTCGGCCTCCTCGACCGGTACGCGGTGGTCGGTCTCCCCGTGCACGAACATCGTGGGCGTGGTGACTCCCTTCGCGTAGATGATCGGCGAGGAGCGCATCAGGTTTTCGAGGCCGCGCTCCTCCCACGGCGGGCCGAAGAACTCGCTCTCTTTGGTGCGGGGGATGTCGGCGACGCCGTAGTCGCTCACCCAGTTCGAGATCGACGCGCCTGCGATCGCCGCCGCGAAGCGGTCCGTCTGAGTGATCACCCAGTTGGTGAGGTAGCCGCCGTACGAGTACCCGGTCACACCCATCCGGGCCGTGTCGATGTCGTAATTGGCGATGGCGTGGTCGACGCCGGCCATCACGTCGTCGTAGTCGTTGAATCCCCAGCCGCCCCAGGTTCCCCAGCGGAAGTCCTCGCCGTAGCCGGTCGAGGCGCGTGGGTTGGTATAGAGGACCATGTAGCCCCGCGCGGCGAGGAGCTGGCGGTCGAAGGAGAAGTCGTTGCCGTAGGCGCCGTGGGGGCCGCCGTGCATGACGAGGATCATGGGCATTTCCGCGCCGGACGCGGCGTCGTAGCCGAGGGCGGGGAGCATCCAGCCCTCGACCTCGGTGCCATCCTCGCTCCGGAAGAGGAGGCGGTCGGGAGACGACAGGTCGACCTCGGCCAGCAGCGCGTCGTTGACGTTGCTGATGCGCCGCTCGTCCGCGCCGGACGCCCGCGCGACCCAGATGTCGGCCGGGCGCGTCGGGTCGGTGATGGTGAGAGCCATGCGGGAGAAGTCGGCCGAGAAGGAGAACCCGCCCAGTCGCCGGCCGCCTTCGGTGATCTGCTCGACGGCGCCGCCGCCCGCGGGAACGCGGAAGAGGTGGGAGTTCCCGGTGACGCTCGCGGAGAAGTAGACATGGTCGCCGTCGGGTGCCCAGGTCGGGCCGCCGGGGATGAAATCCCAGTCCTCTGTGAGGTTGCGATCGCGCGATCCCGTTCCCGCGTCGAAGACGAAGAGCTCGGAAGACGCCCCCCGGTCGCGCGCTTCGCGGATGATGACGTCGAGGCCCTCGTTGCCGCGCGCCACGATTTCGGTGCCGTCGGGGGACCATTCCGGGCCGGAGTAGTTGTACTCGTCGTCGGTCAGCCGGGTGACCGTGCCGTCGACGGTGACCGTCCAGAGGTCGGAGCGCTCGTAGCTGTGTTCGTCTCGCTGGTGGGCGTCGGCGGTGAAGGCGATGCGGGTGCCGTCGGAGCTCCACGCCAGGCCGGAAGCGTCGAAGCCGAGCTCGGTAAGCTGGCGGGGCTCGCCGCCCTCGGCCGGGAGCAGGAAGATCTCACGCGGAGGCGTCGCCCAGGGATCGCGCGGATCCGGAAGGTAGCCGCGGCGGTCGAAGCGGTAGTTCATCCAGTCGTAGGCGCGTCCGTCGAAGCGCTCGGCGGTGCGTCGCTCGAAGTCGGAGTCGTAGGTGACTTCGGGGCGGGTGCCGGCCGGGCGAACCGAGCGCGTGAATACGATCCAGCGACCGTCCGGACTGAAAGTCGGGGAGCCGTCCAGTCCCTCGATCTGGAATGCCTCCCCCGAGGTGCCGTCCATGCGCAGGAACCAGGGGCCGCCGGTGGTCTCCCCGGTGGGGGCCGGGCGTCTCGACGAGAAGTACAGGTGCCCGCCGTCCGGGGTCCAGGCCGGGCTGGAGGCGCTGAAGCTCGGGCTGGTCAGACGCGTCGGCTCGCCCGACCCGTCCGCGTTGGAGAGCCAGACTTCGCTGTGGCGGCGGTTCTCATCCTCCAGAACCGACGTGACCACGAATGCCACGCGCGAACCGTCCGGAGAGAGCGCCGGGCTGCCCACACTCTTCAGGCGGTAGTAGTCCTCAAGCTCGAGCGGCCGGCGGGCCTGGGCGGTTAGACCGGCAGGGAGGAGGGACGTGCCGATGAGGAGGGCGGCGAGACCTGTCAGGAAGGAATGTCGATGAGCGAACATCGTAACTGCGCTCCATTCGAAGGATGGACGGTCGATGACGGCAAACGGCCTTGCGGGACAAGCTGGTGCACGGCGGGCCCAGGCGCCATGCTGATACCCACGGACCACAGTTCAATTCGGAGGTGATCATGACTCGCTGTACCGCACCCCGTCACGCCCCCCTGGTCAACCCATTGGTCATCGCGCGGCTGACCCTGGCCATGGCAAGCCTGTCACTTCTCGGCGCCACGACCGGAATCAGCGCTCAGCAGGGCCGCCGCCCGATGACCGTCGACGACGTCCTGGCAATGCGCACGCCATCGGGCGTCGCGGTGAGCCCGGATGGTTCCTGGGTCGCCTTTGTCGTGACGGAACGCGACATGGAGGCGGACCGCATGGTCAGCGACGTCTGGGCCGTCCCCAGCGATGGTGGCCCCGCGGATGCGCGCCGCCTCACCACTGCCGAGGGCACGGACAATTCGCCCGTCTGGCATCCCGGCGGTGAATGGCTGGGTTTCGCATCCGACCGGGGCGAGCAGCGCCAGGTGTTCGGGATTCGCCCCGACGGGGGTGAGGCCTGGCCGGTGACCTCGCACGCGACGGATGTGGGCGCCTTCGCCTTTTCTCCCGACGGGGCGCGGATCGCCTTTGTGGCCGCGGCTACAAAATCGGAGGCCGACCAGGAGCTGGAGGAGCTCCGGGGACGTCCGGTGGTGCAGGATTCGGCATATGCAGACGAGTGGATGCATGTCTACGTGGCCGAGATTTCGGGCGGCGGGTCGGCTGGCGAAGCCGTGCGCTGGAGCCCGGACGGCCTGCATGCGGAGAATGTCGTGTGGTCGCCCGATTCGCGGTCGGTGGCGTTCGGCGCGCGTCCGTCGCCTGTCCTGCGCACGCGCTACAGCGGAGCCACCTACGTACAGGCCGGACCGGACGGCGAGGCGCGGCAGGTGACCGAGATCGAGGGGGCCGACGGCCCGGTGGGATGGGATGAGCGGAGCGGCCTGGTCGTCGCCGCGTCGGGCCAGGTGCTGGGCACCTTCAACCGGCGGCTGTGGAGTGTGGCCGCCTCGGACGACGCCGGCGCCCGGGATCCGGTCCCGCTCACGGCTGACCTGGACGAGAACGCCACCCTGGTGCGAGTCAGTGAGTCCGGGTTGCTGGTGAGCGCGAGCCACCGTACCGGAAGCGCCCTGTACCGCATTCCTGTGTCGGACGGGATGGCCGCGGGACCGCCGGTCGCGGTGACCGATGGTGGGCGCTTCTTCGGCGCCTTCTCGGCATCCCGCGACGGCACCCTGGTCGCCTTCACGGCCGAAAACGGTACCACCCCACCCGATGTGTACGTTTCCGGCACCGGCTCGTTCCTCCCCACCCGGCTCACCGATCTGAACCCGCAGACCGCCGAGCTGGCGCTGGGGTCCCAGCGCGTCGAGCGTTGGCGCTCCAGGGCGGACGGCGAGGAGATCGAGGGCGTGCTGACGCTCCCCGTCGGCTACGAAGCAGGCGATCAGGTCCCCCTCGTGCTGGTCATCCACGGCGGGCCGTCGGGCGTCTCGTCCGATCGCTTCCACGGCACGCGGGGCGCCTATCCGGTGCAGGTCTACGCCGGCATGGGCTTCGCCGTCCTTCAGCCCAATTACCGCGGGTCGACCGGCTACGGCGAGCGCTTCCGGGGTCTGAACCGCGGCGACATCTCGGGGCGCGACTGGGTCGACGTGGACTCCGGCGTCGACGCGATGATCGACCTCGGGATCGCCGACCCGGCCCGGCTGGCAGTGAGCGGCTGGAGCTTCGGGGGCCATCACACCTATTGGGGCATCACCCGAACGGACCGCTTCAAGGCAGCCAGCGCCGGTGCGGGCGCCAACGACCTGATCTCGATGTACTCCCAGACCGATCTGCCCGAGTTCTACCACACCTATCTCGGGCCGAAGCCGTGGGAGGACTGGGAGCTGTACGAGGAGCGCTCGGCGTACCGCTACGTCGACCGGGTGACCACGCCGCTCCTGATCCAGGTGGGAGAGAACGACGAGCGGGTTCCGGCCGAGCAGAGCATCCAGTTCTTCGAGGCCATCCGGGCGATCGGGAAGGCGCCCACGCAGCTGGTCATCTACCCGGGCCAACCGCACGGGGTCGTCTCGCCGCGGCTGCAGCGCGACCTCATGACCCGCAATGTGGAGTGGCTGCGCCGGTGGGTGCTGGAGGGGCGGGAGGCCTCCTGAACTAGATGCTCACCTCGATGCTCCGCCACGCGCCCTGCCGGAACCGGACCATGCTGAGCAGGCACCGGGTGACGTGTCCGAGAAGTATCGCCAGCCAGATGTGGTAGGCTTCGAGTCCCACCGTCTCCTGGAATAGCCAGCACAGCGCAAGCGGCAATGCGAGCTGCGAGATCAGCGAGATGTAGAGCGGGCCGCGGGTGTCCCCCGTGCCCTGCAGACCCCCGGTGTGGGCCAGCGCGACGGCGACGAAGATGCCGGACACGCTGAGGAAGGCGAGCAGCTGGACCCCCAGAGCCGTCACAAGCGGATCCTCCATCCCGAAGACGCCGAGAAGGACCCTGGGAAGGAGCAGGAAGAGGAGGCCGACGCCTCCGGCCACGGCCACGCTGATCTTCGATGCCGCGTGCACGCCCTGGACCGTGCGCTCCGGCTTGCCCGCGCCCAGATTCTGGCCGGCCACCGCGGCCGTGGCTCCCATCAGCCCCACCGACGTCCACGTCACCAGCGAGAAGAGCTGCGTGTACCCGACCGAATAGGCCGCCTGCGCCTCCGCGCTGCTCGCCAGCGACCCGACGAAGCGCAGCAGAATCACCCCGCCGATGTTCATGGCCACGCCCTGGAGCCCGGCGGGCAGACCGAACCGGAAAAGCTGGCGGATGACGGTGAAATCGGGACGCCAGCTCATGCCGCGGTGAATGTGGATCACCCATTTGCCGCCGAAGAGCTTGACCGCGGCCACTACGGCCAGGGTCGCGCCGGCAGTCACCGTCCCCATCGCCGCGCCCAGCGTGCCGAACGACGGGATCGGCCCCAGGCCGCGGATCAGAATCGCACTGATGGTCACGTTCAGCAGCGTCAGCCAGATGCCGAGCCTGAGCGGCGTCCTCGCGTCCCCCGCCGACCGCAGCGCGCCGCCGAGCATGAAGAACACCATCATGCCGAAGTTGAAGACGAACATGGTGCGGATGTACGGCAGCGCCTCGGCGGCCACCTCCCGGGTTGCGTTGACGAGCCCGAGGAGCGTCGGCGCCAGCAAGTAGCCGGTCGGAGCCAGGATCCCGACCGCCACCACCAGCGCCGTCAGGAACGCCTGATACACCGAACGGTTGACCTTTTCCTGCTCGTTGGCGCCCGCGAACCGCGCCACGAGCACCCCCATCCCGGTAAAGAGCGATCCGATGAAGACCTGCACGACCAGGAAGATCTGCCACGACACGCCGATGGCCGCGTTGCCGGTGTACCCGACGTAGTGGCCCACCATGATGTGATCGACGAGCCCCTGGAGACCGCCGATGACGTTCTGCAACATCGTCGGCCAGGCGAGCTTCCACACCGCCAGCCCGATCGGCCCCTCGACGATCGACCGGTCGAAGCCCTTGCCGCGGGACACCGGTCCCCGGCGGGCGGGGTCTACGCGTTGGCCGATCGGTCCATCCGGGAACCGAGGATCGCCCCCGCCACCCCCAGCAACGGGATCAGCCAGGTCAGCCAGACCGGCTGCTGCGCCGTCGACATCGCCTCGAACATCCCGACGTCATCGGGACGCGGCCCGGGATCCGCATCGGCGACCCCCTCGAGGCCCGTCATCTCCAGGTTGCCCATCGCGACAACAACACCCAGGACCACGACAATCGCGATGAGAAACCGCACCCCCCACGGACCGTCCGCGATCTTCGAACAGACCAGCCCGCCCGCGATGGCCGCCAGCAAGGCGATCGCGATCGATCCCAGAGACCAGCTCCATGACACCTCCCAGCTCCCCGGCCGGAATGCGCCGTCGGCGCCGAGCACCGCCCAGGCGACAAAGTTGAATACGGTAACAACCACGGCCATGGTCAGCCAACCAAGGACCGCCGCCCCGATGTTTCTGGCGAGAGATTGCATTGTCGCTCCTTCGTGTTGGGGGATGGGCACGGTAAGTTGGACGGGGTTTGACGGCAACCGGGTTTCACAATCGAATCGCGCAGGGGTTGGCAATGGCTGAGACGGACAGGGGTGGCAACGGACAGTCGGCGGTCGTGGAGCTGTCCATCGATATCGAGGCGAGCGCCGGAACGGTGTGGACGATGCTGTCGACGCCGGAGGGTTTTTCCGCGCTCATGCAGGGGCAGGTCACCTTCGAGGCGGCCCCGGGCAGCCCGTTTCGGGCCGAATTCCCCAGCTTCGGCGTGGTCACCAGCGGCGAAATCGTCAGCTTCGACGGCGATGCCCTCCGCATGGCACTCACCTGGGGCTCCGAGCTGGGCCCCCAGACCGCCGACCTCCCCGCAGGGTCCACGCTGGTGGAATTCCATGTGGAAGGCACGGACGCCGGCTGCCGCGTCGACCTCCGCCACAGCGGCTTCCCCTCCGCACAACTGGCCGCCGAGCACGACGGGGGCTGGCGCTTCCACCTCGGACGCCTCGCCCTCGACGCCAACCGCATGGACCTCGGCGCGGGGCTGAAGCGCACTCTGCCGGGCTGGTTCGAAGCCTGGAACGACCCGGACGCGGACACCCGCCTCGCCACGCTGCGAACCTGCTGCGCCGACGACGTCGAGTTCCAGGACGAGTGGGCCGTCGCGCGCGGGGTCGAGCGTCTCAACGTGCACATCACCAACTGCCACCACTTCATGCCCGGCTGGAAGATCGAGCCCACCGGCGACCTGCGCATCTGCCGCGGCGAGGCGATGGTGGGATGGCGCTCCGAGGGCCCCGGCGGCGAACACGAGGGGCACAATCACGTGCGCGCCACCTGCGACGGCACGATTCTGCGGGTGGCGGGGTTCCAGGCGGGCTAGCGCCGGGACGCGGATCCTCGCGCGCGGCCCTGGCTCAGCCGCAACGGGCCGGACCCCGGGCGTCCGGCCAAGCGCACTCCGTCAGCCGAGCGTCTCCGCGAACGTCGGAGCCGCGCGGTGGTTCGTCGCCTGCTCGTACGCGTAGGCGATCCGCAGCAGCACCGGCTCGCTCCACCGACGCCCGAAGAAGGACACGCCGGCCGGGAGCCCTGACACGAACCCCATCGGCACGGTGATGTCGGGATACCCGGCGATCGCCGCCGGCCCCGCGCTCGATCCGCCGCCGAGGGAATCGCCGAGGATGTGGTCGGTCTTCCAGGCCAGGCCCCGCGTCGGCGCCACGATCGCATCGAGGTCGTGCTCGTCCATGAGCCGGTCGATGCCGTCCTCGCGGTTGCCCCGCTGGATCGCGCGCACCGCATCCAGATACGCCTGGTCGGTCAGCGGGCCCCGCGCCTCCGACGCGATCAGCCGTTGCTGGCCGAAGTGCGGCATCTCCAGGTCGGCGTTGCGCTCGTTGAACTCGATGACTTCGGCCAGCGTCTTCACCGGCGCGTCGGGACCGAGGCTCGCCAGGTAGGCGTTCAGGTTCGCCTTGAACTCGTACTCGAGCACCAGCAGCGGCGCCTCGTCGTTCCAGGCCGCGTTGGGCAGGTTCGCCGGATCGACGAGCACCGCGCCGGCTTCGGCCATGGCCGCGACCGCCTCGTCGAAGAGCGCCAGCACCTCGGGCGAGAAACCGGGGAAGCTTCGCGCGATCCCGAGCCGCGCCCCCTGCAGCCCGCCGGCGTCGAGGAACTGCGTGTAGTCGGCGTGCTGGTTCCCCTCGCTGGCCGCCGTCGCCGCATCGCGGGGGTCGACGCCCGTCACAGGCCCCAGCAGCACCGCCGCATCGCGCACCGTGCGGCACATCGGCCCCGCCGTGTCCTGGGAGTGCGAGATGGGGATGACCCCCGACCGGCTCCACAGCCCCACCGTCGGCTTGATCCCCACGACTCCGTTGGTGGAGGAGGGACACATGATCGACCCGCCGGTCTCGGTCCCGATGGTCAGCGCGGACAGGTTGGCCGAAGCCGCCACCCCCGAGCCGGAGCTTGACCCGCACGGGTTGCGGTCGAGCGCATACGGGTTCACGCACTGTCCGCCCCGGGCGCTCCACCCGCTCGTCGCCCGTTCGCCGCGGAAGTACGCCCACTCGCTCATGTTGAGCTTGGCCAGGATGATCGCGCCCGCTTCGCGCAGCCGCTGCGCGATGAACGAGTCCTGCGGCGGGATCGACCCCTCGAGCGCAAGCGACCCCGCCGTCGTCGTCATCCGGTCGTGCGTGTCGATATTGTCCTTGAGCGCGACCGGGATGCCGTGCAGGGGGCCGCGCGGACCGCTCGCCTGGCGCTCCTCGTCGAGCTGACCGGCGATGTCCAGCGCCTCCGGATTGGTCTCGATGACCGAGCGCAGCTCCGGTCCCTGACCGTCGATCGCCGCGATCCGGTCCAGGTAGAGCTGCGTGATCGACCGCGCCGTGCGCTCGCCCGATTCCATCGCCGCCTGCAATTCCGCGACGGTGACCTCGTCGAGTTCGAAGGGCGGCACTCCGCCGGCACCACTCGCGGCTCCCTCCCCACCCGCGCCCTGCGGCGCGTCGGGGGCACACGCGGCGGTGCCCAAAGCGGCGGCCGCACCCCCTGCGATGGAGGTTCCAATGAAACGGCGGCGGTCGATCATGTTGTCCTCCAGGTCAGTTTGTTCGCCAAATCAGGGTCGAATTGGCGGACAAATCACCGATTCCGGGCTCGGGCCCGCGTTATCCGGCTTGCGGAAGCGCGTCGACGTACTCGATCATCCGCTGCTGCTCGTCCTCGTCGGGCAGGCGCCCGAGGCCCGCGCCCAGATTGTCGATCATGTGCTCGGCCCTGCTCGTGGCCGGGGTCACGCACGTCACCGCCGGGTGCGCCGCAGCGAACTTGATGAAGAACTGCGCCCAGCTGTTCGCGCCGAAATCGCTGGCCCAGGCCGGCACCTCGCGGTCGCCCACGCGCGACCACAGGCGCGTCCGGCCGAAGGGCACGTAGACCAGCACGCCGATCCCCAGCTCCTGCGCCAGCGGCAGGACCTCGTCGGCGGCGTCGGTGTTGTCCACCGCGTAGTCCACGCCGATGAAATCGAGCGGATAGTCGCGCATGGCCTGCATCAGCCCCGCGTACTGGGGCCCGCGCGGCGTGAGCGTCGTGCCGATGTAGCGAATGCGGCCCTCGGCCTTCAGCTCCTCGATGATGGGCATCTGGACAGCCATGTCCCCCAGGTTGTGCACCTGCATCAGCTCCATCTCGTCGACGCCGAAGTACTCGAAGGAACGCTCGATCTGCGCCCGCGCCGCCGCCGGATCCGCTCCGCCGCCGCGCCGGGCCACGTTGACCTTGGTCGCCCAGAAGATGCGGTCCGTGATCCCCAGCTCGGTCGCGAGCCTCCCCGCGACCTCTTCCGACGAACCGTAGCTGGGCGCCGTGTCGAAGACCGTACCCCCGTTGTCGACCAATGCCCTCAACACCGCGGCCAGCGCGCTCGTGTCGTCGCCGCGCGCCACGCGCGAAAACGTCGCGGAACTCCCCAGCCCCACGATCGGCAGCTGCTCGTCCGTGCCCGGAATCGTCCGGGTCATCATCTCCTGCCTGCTCAGGGCCCGCAGGATGTCCGGGTTCAGGGTCAGGGCCGCGCCGGCGGCCGCAGAGGTACGAAGCCAGTCTCGTCTTGTCAGCATTGCGATTCCTCCCTCGCAGGTAATGCGCCGGACAGGCTGATCCGGCAGGTTGTCAAGGTCGTTTGCGGTCAGGCGTGCCGCCAGTCCCAAGGACAGGAAGGAGACCGTTTGTGTTGGCCCAACGCCTCGAAAAGCAGGCGCCGATCGAAACGCGGCCCCTTCGCGCGTGCGACGTTCCGCGCCCGGAGCCGGGCCCCGGCGAGATCCGGATCCGCGTGACCGCGTGCGGCGTCTGCCGTACGGACCTGCATGTGATCGAAGGGGATCTGAGGGCGGCCAACCTGCCGCTGGTCCCCGGTCACCAGGTGGTGGGCGTTGTGGATGCACTCGGCGCTGGCGTGAGCCGGTACCGGCCGGGAGACCGTGTCGGCATCGCCTGGCTGCGCGGCACATGCGGGACGTGCGGACACTGCGCGGCGGGGCGGGAGAACCTGTGCGGGGGGTCGGTCTACACGGGCTACCATCGCGACGGCGGCTATGCCGAGGCGGCGGTGGTGCGCGAGGACTTCGCGTACCGGATCCCGGCGTCGTTCGAGGACGCGGAGGCCGCGCCGCTGCTCTGCGGGGGGATCATCGGCTACCGAGCGCTGGCGCGCGCCGAGGTGCCGCCTGGGGGACGGTTGCTGTTGGTGGGGTTCGGGTCGTCGGCGCATGTGGTGCTCCAGATCGCGCGCCACCGGGGGCATGAGGTCTTCGTCTCCACGCGGGGGCCGGGGCACCAGGCGCTGGCGCGTGGGATGGGGGCGGCGTGGGTGGGTGGGCCGGGCGATGCGCTGCCCGCGAGGGTGAATTCCGCGATCGTGTTCGCACCGGCGGGCGAGACCGTGCCCGCAGCGCTGGAGGCGGTGGGGCCGGGGGGGACGGTGGCTCTCGCCGGGATCCACATGAGCGCGATCCCGCCACTCGACTACGAGAAGCACCTGTTTCACGAGAAGCGGCTGCAAAGCGTCGAGGCCAACACCCGGGAGGACGGGCGGGGGCTGCTGGCGGTGGCGGCGGAGATACCGATCCGGCCAAAAGTCACGCGGTTTGGGCTGGCCGAGGCGAATGAGGCGTTGACTGCGTTGAAGGCGGGAAGGATCGACGGGTCGGGGGTGTTGGTGGTGGGCGGGGGTTAGGCGGTCGGCGCGGCGTGGGGTTCGATCTCGCGTTCAATCCGGTGTCGTGACGGCTCTGCACGCTCAAGGTCGTAGAGAACCTGCAGACGAATCCAGAATTCGGCCGTGGTGCCGAAATACCGCGCCAGACGCAGCGCCGTGTCGGTCGTGACCCTTCGCCGTTCGAGTACAATGTCATTGAGGCGCGGTCTTGGAATCCTCAGCGCCTGGGCTACCCGGTAGACGCTCAGTCCCAGGGGATTCAGGAACTCGTCTCGCAGGATTTCTCCGGGGTGGATGGGCGGTAGCCGACCGCGTGCGGTCACGTCGGAGAAGTCCACCTCCCCCCGGTCGACTCTTTTTCTCGTTATGGTCATGTCGGACCTCGTTCAGTGGTAGTCGGCGAGCTCCACGTCCCCTAACGTAACGACGGACGGTACGTATCAGCAGCTCCGGTGTCGGGGATCCCGGGTCGTGACTTTTGCTTCACCTGCCCGTCCATTCCTCGACCGTCCACGGCGGGTACGCAAGGCGGATCCCGAAGTGTGGACGAATCCTCAAGCGAGGGTTATACTGTGTGACACAGAAACTGTGAGACTGTATCCATGCGAAACATCACCGTAGCCGTTGACGAGGAAACCCATCGCAGCGCCCGTATCCGCGCGGCGGAACTGGACACGTCGGTGTCGGCGCTGGTGCGGGAGTTCCTGCGGCGTCTCGCACCCCCCGACCGGCGGCGCGAGAGACTGGAGCCTCAAACACCTGAGTCCGTGCTTGAGCGCAGGCGCAGGTTGTTCAACGAGGTCTTCGCCGACTTCGACGCTCGCGGCGTTGGGCTGCGTATGGCCGACAACCTGCCACGAGCGGCGCTTCACGACCGTTCGGCCGTCCGGCCCGAAGCGAATCGGCCAGCTCGCTCCGACACCGACGGCTGATCAACCAGGGTGCGCTTCGTCGATACGAACGTGCTGCTCTATGCGGCGAGCCTCCTCCCTGAAGAAGAGTCCAAGCGTCTTCGCGCGCGGGAACTGCTCGCGGAGCCGGATCTCGCCGTCTCGGTGCAGGTTCTGCAGGAATTCTACCACCAGGCAACCCGCGCCACCCGACCCGGCCGACTCTCCGACGACGACGCTCTGCGCTTCCTCGAGCCGGTGTTGGAGATGCGGGTCCAGGCCGTTACGCTCGGCGTGTTCAGGGATGCCGTTTCGATCCGCCGCCGCTTCGGTCTTTCCTATTGGGATGCGGCGATTCTCGCCGCTGCCCGGACTCTCGGCTGCGACGCCGTCTACTCCGAGGACATGAGTTCGGAGCAGGACTACGGCGGGATTCGAGTCGTCAACCCCTTTTGAACATCCGTCAGGTCAGGAGTTGACCATCACCACCACTTTGCCGTCAGCCAGCCCCGACTCCAGCAACTCGTGCGCAGCCGCCGTGCCGGAGAGGGGGAACAGCTTGGCGATGCGGACGTCCAGACGCAGCGAGCTCAACCAGCGCGTGAGGTCTTCGATCGCTGCCTGACGAGCAGCCGACGGCAACAGATACCCCTGCACGAAGTGGATCCGCAGGTCCTTGAAGGCGAGGGGGTAGTACGACAGCGGAAGCTCCGGCCCCGATGTCGACGAATAGGAAGCAACCGTGCCGTTCGGCCGCAGCACCTCGACGTCGGTCTCGATGTTGGACGCGAGGTCGACCTCGATCACGCGATCGACCCCCTCGCCACCGGTCAGCTCCCTCACCCGCTCCACCACATCATCCCGGCGATAGTCCACCACATGGCGCGCCCCGCCCCCCACCGCCACCGCCCCCTTCGCGGCGCCGCTCACCGTCGCGATCACCTCGGCCCCGCTCAGCGCCGCGATCTGCACGGCCATGTGCCCCACCGCCCCCGCCCCACCCTGCACCAGCACGCGCTTCCCGCGCACCGGCCCGTCCCCCAACACGGCATAGTGCGCGGTGCACCCGGGGACGCCCAACCCGGCTCCGATCGACCACGGCACCCCATCCGGCAACCTCACCGCCTGCCCATCCGGCACCACCACAAACTCGGCCGCCGTCCCGAACGGCCGCCCCCCGCCCTGCGCATTCCACACCCACACCCTCTCGCCGATCCGCCCCGCGTCGACCCCCTCCCCCACCGCCTCCACCGTCCCGGCACCATCCGAGTGCGGAATGACCCGCGGATGCGCCATCTCCATCCCGATCCACCCGCCCCGCTTCTTGGTGTCGGAGGGATTGACGCCCGACGCCGCGACGCGGACCCGCACCTCCCCCGGCCCGGGCCCGGGCGTCTCCACCTCCCCGGACCGCAGCACGTCGCGGGCCGACCCCGTCGATTCGTACCAGACGGCCTTCATGCTGTCGGGCACGAGCGCTCGCTCACCCCGGAAACAGGCTCCGGTCGATCCCCGGGACGATCTTCAGCGCGTTCTCATAGTAGATCTTGCGCAGCACGTCGTCGGGGAGGCCCAGGCCGTACATCTGCCAGAAGGCGTGGTAGCGGCGGTAGTAGTTGAAGTAGTCGTCCTCGGTCTCGAAGACGCGGAAGTAGGTGTGGAACTCCTCCTGGTTGTAGGAGTCCTTGCCCATCAGCACGCGGTCCTGGTACTCGATCAGCCACTCGCGCGCGAATCGCGGCTGCCGCCCGAGTTCGTAGATGACCGCGCCCAGGCCGACGTACATGTTCGGGATCTCGTCGAGGAGGTTGCCGAGGCGCTCGAGGTCGTGGCCGAGCCAGCCGAGGTGCGCGGCGATGAAGTTCGTGTTCGGGTGGTTGCGGAAGAGATTGTGCTGCTCGCCGATGATCTGCTCGAAGGGCGGAAACTGGTCGGGAGGCCGGATCCGCCGCGGCCGCAGCCGCAGTTCGAGCCAGCGCTCGTTGAAGCGGTCGTGGGGCTGCCAGAACTCGGCCGGGTCCGCGGAGTGGATGAGCACCGGAATCCCCAGCTCGCCGGCCTTGTCCCACAGCGGGGCCAGACGCGGATCGTCGACCGGGATCCGGTTGCCGTCCGTGTCCCGGTCGGCCATGCCGAGGCCCTTGAAGATCTTCAGCCCCGCGGCGCCGTTCCCCACGTCGGCTTCCAGCTGCGCGGCGGCCTCCTCACCCCAGCCGGGTTCGCCGACGCCGAAGAAGTTGGTGTTGGCGAAGAAGACGAAGCGCGACGGGTGCCGCGCGGTCATGTTCTCGAGCCCTTCAGCGAGCGAGAAGCCGCTGCCGCCGGAGAGGTTCACCATCACCGCCATGTTGAGTTCGTCCATCTCGGTCACCAGGCGGTCCACGTCGGCGGCCGACATTCCCCTGCCGCGCTGATGGCCGTGAATGTCGACGAACGGAAAGCGCGCGCGGGTGAGCGGATTCTCCGGGACGACCAGGGTGTTGCGCGGCTCGTAGTCGACGATGGTGACGTCCTGGGCGGCGAGGGGCGTGGTGACGGGAGCCGCGAGGGCGAGTGAGGTGGCCGCGAGGAGCGCGGTGACGGCGAACCGCGCGGCGGTGAGGTCGGCGGCCGCGTGCCGCGCGGTGGCCGCGAGAAGGAGGGCGGCTCCCGCAGGCGCGCCTGCATGGCTGCGAGGCCGGTGGCGTGGCCGGGGGGCGGTGTCGGAGAACATCGGGCTCGTTTCCTCCATCAGCTGCGGCGGATGGTCATCAGCAGGTAGCGTTTGGTCTCTTTGAAGACGGCGGGGTCGATGACGGCGGTGCCGCGGAGGGCGGCGTCGCGCGCGCGTTCGATCACGGTTTCAAGAACGTAATGGAGTGCAGGGGCCTTTGCGCCCAGCTTGCCGCGCGCGAAGTCGAGGGCGGGCAGGCCGAGGCGGGTCGCGAGGAGGTGGGCGAAGGCGAGGGTCGGCAGCACGCCCGCGGTGATGTCGCGCTCGGTGGCGACCTCGAAGCCGGCGTTGGCGAGGCGGTGGCGGAAGTCGTCGAGTTGCCAGCCTGAGCGCTCTCCGCCGGTTGCGATGCGGAAGTAGTCGGCGACGATCCAGGTGCCGCCGGGGGCGAGAATCCGGCTCATGACCGGCAGAACCTGGCGCGGGTCCTGGTACTGGATCGATTCGGCGTGGATGACGGTGCCGAAACGGCCTTCGTTTTCGCGCACGGGCATGTCTTCGAAGCGGCTGGCGAGGACCGGGATGCCTGGGTATGCGCGGCGGATGTGCTCCACCTGCGTGCGGTCGGGGGTGAGGCCGGTCACGTCGTGGCCGGCAGCGGCGAGAAGGCCCAGCATGCCGCCCATACCGGAGCCGACGTCGAGGATGGGCGCGTCGGGGTTCCCGATCAGGTCGAGCAGCAGTTCGGCGTAGCGGTGCTGGGCGCGGTAGAGCGCACCGAAGCTGATCTCTTCGGCGGGCGTGTCGGGTTCGTCGAAGTAGCCGTAGTGCAGGAAGTCGCCCGGGAGCATGCGGCTGTAGAGGCTGAGCTGGGCGTCCGCATGCTCGGTCGGGACGCGGCGTTGACGCCGGAGACGCCGGATCCAGCGGGCGACGTGATGCGGCAGCAGCGCCCGCCCCACGATTTGCCGGAAGATCCAGGAGCCCTTGGGTCTGCCCATGATGTCTCTGTGCTCGCTTCCCTGCGCTCGATGCGGGCGGTGTCGCGGCGGCGGCCCGGTCAGCCTTGGGCGGCTGCCGCGACCCCGCTCGCCCTGCCCCGTCGCCTCGGATCGGCGACCCCTTCGAGCCGCCCGTCCTCCAGCCAATGCACCGCGTGAATCGACCCCATGTTCGCATCGCGGGGGCTTACCGGGAACAGCGCGTGGCCCCGTGCCTCAAGCTCGGCGATGGCCTCGTCGCCGAAGTCCCCCTCGATCTCGGCGGACGCGATCCCGGGGTGCGGGTGCCCGAACCGTGGGGCGTGCACCACTTGGCCCCCGTCCATCCCGTACTCGACGAAATTGGCGGCGCCCTGAAGGAGGCACTCCATGAGGGAGCGGCTCGGCGTCGCCATGACGAGCGCGGGCCGTCCGTCGCGGTAGAGCCAGAGCTGCGTCGAGAAGCCCACCGGCAGGTTCGTGTACTTGCGCAGGTAGGTGGCGCGATTCATCACGACGCCATCGACATTGATTCCGGTGCCAAACGGCTCGGAAGAGCTGGAATGGGTCCCGGCCGCGACGTTGCCTTCGGCGTCGACGATCACGTTGCCGCAGGTGGCAGCGGCGAATCCGATGAACGGGCGCGGCGGGTTGTTCCGGATGTCCTGCCAGACGCGGCGCGCGTTGTCGGGCGAGATGAAGTCGTCCTGGTTGTCGGGGGTGATGTCGGCGCCGCGCAGCCACAGCTCCTGCGCGACCCGGATCTGGGTGTGGAGAGCCTCGACGCTCTCGGCGGGTGGCCCCATCGAGCGCAGATCGGCGGCCTCGAAGACCTGGAGGCCGAGCTGGAAGAGGAGGCCGCTCGAGGGCGCGATCTCGTAGCCGCGGTAGGGTGCGCCACCCGCGTCGCTGGACTTCCAGGGCGGCGACACGAAGCCCTGCATGGCGGCGAGGTCGTTCAGCGTGATGCCGCCGCCGCGCAGCGCGACCCCGTCGACGAGCTTTCGCGCGAAGGGGCCCGTGTAGAAGTAGTCGCCGCCTTCGTCGCGCAGGCGGGTCATGGTGGCGGCGAGCTCGGGGAGGTGGACGGTGTCGCCGACGCCGAGGAGGTAGCCGTCGCGGAACCAGTTATCGCGGCCGGGGCCTGCGAAGCGCCCCACCATCTTGCGGGCGTGGTGCACGTATCCCCACAGGATGTGGTCGATGACGAAACCGTTCTCGGCGAACGCGATGGCCGGCTCCCAGAGGTCCTGCCAGGGGAGCCGCCCGTAGGCCGCATGGGCCGCCTCGAGACCGCGGACGTAGCCGGGCACCATCGCGCCGAAGCCGGTCCAGGAACGCGCCTCGTCGTAGGGCTCGCTGGCGGGGGCACCGCTGGGGAAGGCGAAGGCGCCGCCGGCGGTGGAGAGCTCGCCGCTGGCCGCGTCGAAGCAGGTGACGCCGAAGCCGCCGCCCAGGGTGGTCATGGTGGGTTCGAGGACGCACTGGACCAGCGCGGCCGTGATATAGGCGTCGGCCGCCGTGCCGCCGCGTTCCAGCGCCCAGAGGGCGGCCTCGGTGGCGTAGGGGTGATCGGTGGTGGCCATCGGGGCCGGGCCAACCGCGCGGATGTGGGCGGGGATGGGTTGGGGCGGCTTGAGGTCGACGCGGGACATGGCGGCCCAGTCGCGTTCGCCGGGGGTGGTGGTGCGGCCGGGGAAGTCGGCGGTGGCGGGGTTGAGCGACGAGCCGCTCTCTGCGCACGCGATCCCACCTGCCACTCCTGCCGCCACTGACGATTTGAGAAACGAGCGGCGATCCATGGTGCAGCTCCCGGGTTGCGGCGCTATCTGATGGCGAGGGTGCGAAAAAGTGCGTTCTTCACTGGTTCATGGTCCACCGGTGCCAGACTGCCCAGCTTGCGAACGACCAACGCGCGATCGAGGGTGAACAGCTTGAAGCGAACCTTGCAGGGAACGCCCAGGTTCGCGATCCGCCACTCACGGATTGCCACATCGCCGGGCCATTCACGGGTAGTCGCGGTAATCATGGCCAGCACCAGTTGCTGGTGCCAATTGTTGAACCGCGCCGAGGACACTACCAGTGCGGGTCGACGCTTCGAGGCCTGGCGGTCGGTGAATGGAAAGGGCACGACCACCACATCGAACGGCTCACAGGTCACGCCATGCTTCCTCGTCCTCGGGCTCGGACCATTCGTTCATGACTCCGGACAGACCTTCCAGATACCCGTCGGCACTCCGTTGCACCTTCGTCACCAGAAGGTGCTCGCCCCGGAGATCGAAGGCGATCACGTCGCCTTCACGCAGGTTGGCTGCCTCCCGTATTCGTTTGGGTATCGTCGTCTGTCCCCGCGCTGTGATTCTTGAGAATTCCATGGTTTTCTGATTTCTCCGTAATTCTGATTCATCAGAATCTACGATGATTCCATGACCGGAGCAATGGTCTCGCCGCAGACCATCACCGTCTCCCCCCGATCACCAGCGGCCGCTCCGGCACATACCTGACCATCCGCATCCGGTTGATCTCGCCCGCGTAGATGTTGCCGTCGAAATCCACGCCCAGGAACTCGATCCCTGGGCCCACGTTCACGTCGTGCTGGGGGATGAAGTAGGTGACCCAGGCCTGTTCGGTCTTGAGGTCGCCGATGCGGATGCCCTTCTCCCAGCCGAAGTTGCTGCGCCAGGGGTCGGGCGGGCCGGTGCGCAGGTCGCCGGAGAGGCCGTCGCCGGCGTAGAGGATGTCGTTGGGATCGATGAAGAGGCCGCTGGGCTTGCCGTACTGGGTCCAGATGTAGAGGAGGTCCCCTTCCGGGTTGAAGACCTGGATGCGGCTGTTGCCGCGGTCGGCGACGTAGACGCGGCCGCGGGAGTCGATCTTGATGTCGTGGGGATCGCTGAAGCGGGCGGGCTCGCGGCTCTCCGAACCGACGCCGCCGCCGACCGCGCGGATGAAGGTGCCGTCGCTGGCGAGGCGGACGATGCGGTTGTTGCCGCCACGGTGCCCGTCGGCGATCCAGATGTCCCCGTTCGATGCGACCGCTACGCCCGACGGCCCGTTGAAGTGCGTCTCGTCGTCGCCGTGCACGCCGGCCTCGCCGATCGTCATCACGATTTCGCCGTCGCGGGTGAGCTTGAAGATCTGGTGGCCCATCCCCATTGACTCGCCGAGCGCGGCGCGGGCATCCCCGTGTGCGCCCCCCTCCGTAACCCACAGGTAGCCTTCGTGGTCGAGGGCGAAGCCGTGCGGGAAGGCGAAGAGGCCGCCGCCGTAACTGTCGACCATGTTGCCGTCGAGGTCGAACTTGAGGATCGGGTCGATGTCCGTGCCGGCGCACTGGTTCGCGCCGCAGCGGTCGAGGATCCACAGGTGCTCGCCGTCGGGGTCGGGTATCACGCCGCTCACGATGCCGAGGGTGCGGCCTTCGGGGAGCTGCTCCCAGCCGAGGGTGGCGCGGAAGGGGTTGCCGGAGGTGGTCTGGCCCTGCAGCGCGTCGGTCGAAGGTCCGGCAAGCAGCAGGGTCAGGGCGAGTGTAACGATCGGAGCGGGCTGGTGTAGCTTGTACATGGTGGCGGGCTCGTGGCTTGGTCGCGCGGGCGACCTTGATTCGTCGGGTTCCCAAGGGGAATGTACATGTGTGGCCCCTGCCGGCACGCACCGCGCCTGCCATGCGACCGCGCGGGCACAGGACGGAGGTATCATGGACAAGCAATCCCCGGGCCCCGGATTCGCAATCCCGCTCGCCGCCGCGCTGCTCGCCTTTCTGGCCGCCTGCGGCACGGATGAACCCGCTCAGCCGCAGGTCCCCACCGAAGTCCCGGTCGATCCCCGGTGCGAGGCGACGATTACCGTCCCGGACGGATTCTGCGCCCGCGTCTTCCATCCGGGCGTGGGGCCGGCGCGCCACCTGGCGGTCGCCGACAACGGCGACGTCTTCGTCGCCCTCCGCAACCGCGGCGGCCAGGCGGGCGGCGTTGTCGCGCTCCGCGACGCCAACGGCGATGACGAAGCCGAACAGATGCAGCGCTGGGGCGATCAGGGCGGCAGCGGCATCGCGCTCGGGGATGGTGTCCTCTACTTCGCGACCAACAGTTCGGTGCTCCGCTACACGCTGCCGGCCGGTTCCCTTACCCCGTCCGGCTCGCCGGAGACGATCGTCGAACGGCTGCCGTTCGACCGCAATCACGCCAGCAAGAGCATCGCGCTGGATCCGGATGGGTCCATCTTCGTCGGCATCGGCTCCCCGTCCAACGCCTGCCAGACGATTCCGCGCACGGCCGGCAGCCCCGGCAAGGACCCCTGCGGCGAGCTCACTCTGCGCGCCGGAATCTGGCGGTTCGCGACCGACCGTACGGGGCAGAGGCAGTCCGACGGCGAGCGCTTCTCGACCGGGGTCCGCAATGCGGGGGCGATCGCGCTGCACCCCGTCACCTCCGAGCTGTACGCCGTCATCCACGGCCGCGACCAGCTGCGCGAACTCTGGCCCGCGTTCTACTCCGACGTCGACGGCTCCGAAAAGCCCTCCGAGGAGTTCGCGCTCATCGAGGAGGGTTCCGATTTCGGCTGGCCCTACTGCTACCACGACCCCAGCAACAACACCAAGGTGCTCGCGCCCGAGTACGGCGGCGACGGAGTGGAGGTCGGGCGGTGCGCCGACATGGACATGCCCGCGATCGGCCTGCCCGCGCACTGGGCCCCGAACGCGCTCGCGATCGTTTCGGGCGGCACCGCGTATCCCGAGCCCTATCGCAACGGCGCGTTCGTCGCGTTTCACGGCTCGTGGAACCGGTCGCCCCTTCAGGCCGGGTACAACGTCGTGTGGATCCCGTTCGAGGGGAACCGGCCCGCGGGCGACTGGTCGGTGTTCGCGGACGGATTCTCCGGAGGCGAGATCTCGGCTTCGATCCAGGCCGACTTCCGGCCAACGGGTGTCGCTGTCGGCCCGGACGGCTCGGTCTACGTAAGCGACTCGTTGAGAGGGCGAATCTGGAAGATCGTGGCGGATTGACCTGTGTTGTCGCTTGACGAACCGGACTACGCGTCCAGCGGCGCGAGCGAGGAGCCGCCCCTTCCGCGTTTCAGCATTCGCCGCAAGGGCACTCAGATCAATCTGGGCCTTCTCCTGCTCATCGCGCTGGGCATTACCAGCCTCGTAGTCGGCAACCGTTCCTTCAACGACATCGAGACCGCGGTGTCGCGGGACATCGAGGGGCTCGTCCAATCGGAAGGGCTTGCGGGCCAGCGCGCGGAGGGGCTGATGGACCGGACTGCCGCGGCGCTGGCGAACGGGCGGATGTGGTCGCGCGCCATGGGAATCGGCTTCGTGGCGCTGGCGATCTTCCTCACCACCGTCCTGATTCTGCTCGGCATGCGGCTGATTACCATCGAACTCTGGATCCGCCGCATGGGCGCGGGCGACCTGGAATACAAGCCGACCATACGAGGCAAGGACGAAGTCACCGAAACCGCGCGCTCGGTCGAGGAACTCAGGCAGCGTTCCATCAAGGCGCTGCAGCTGGACCTGGTGAAGAAGCTCTCCGAAGGACTGAAGGAGAAGAACGAGGAACTCGAGCAATTGGTCGACGAGCTCCAGCGGCGTCAGGAGCAGATCATCATGCGCCGCAAGCTGGTCGAACTCGGCGAGCTGACGGCGGGGGTCGCGCACGAGATCCGCAACCCGCTGAACTTCATGAAGAACTTCTCCGAGGCTTCGCGGGAGCTGCTGGAGGAGCTCGAACAGGTCCTCGACGAGTCCGCCGATCGGCTGGAAGGGGACGATCGGGCGGAGATCGACGAGCTGACGCGCCATCTGGGCGTGAATCTGACGCGGATCCTGGAACACGGGGACCGGGTCGAGCGCATTGTCCGGGACATGGTGCAGATCGGTCGCGGCGGCGGCGAGCTACAGTGGGTGACGATAAACGACCTTCTCGCCAAGCAGGCGTCGCTGGCCTATCAGAGCGTCCGGGCCCAGAACCGCAAATTCCAGGTGGACATCAGGCACGAATTCGATCCGGACGTGGGCCGCGCGCGGGTGGTGGCCGAGGACCTGAGCCGGGTGTTCATCAATGTGATGCAGAACGCCTGCTACTGGACGGCCGAAAAGATGCAGGCGGCGAATGGCGGCGAGGGCGGCTACGTCCCCACGGTCTGGCTCAAGACCCGGCGCCGGGGCGACGAGATCGAGATCCGGATCCGCGACAACGGCAACGGCATCGCCAGGGACGTAATCGACAAGGTCTTCAACCCGTTCTTCACGACCAAGCCCACGGACAAGGGAACGGGACTGGGGCTGAGTCTGTCGCACGATATCGTCCGGCAGCACGGCGGCTCGATCAGTCCCCTTTCGGAGCCCGGAGAGTTCACCGAGATGATCATTACGATTCCCGCCGATTCGGAAAACGCGGCGGTAGCTTAGGCTCAGGAACTGGGTGCCCGGCCGAACATCCTGTTCAATGCTGCTCCCTCCGCCTCGCACACCCCGCGCTCCGTAACCAACCCCGTCACCAGCCGCCTCGGCGTCACATCGAAGGCATAGTTCGCGGCGCGGGTACCCTCCGGCACGACCCTCACGCTCCTCTCCACCCCGTCCTCGTCCACCCCCCACACGCGCGTCACCTCGTCCGGGTCACGCTGCTCGATCGGGATGCCGGCGCCGTCCTCGATCGACCAGTCGATGCTCGGCGACGGGGCTGCGACGTAGAACGGCACCCCGTTGTCGCGCGCGGCGAGGGCGAGGGGATAGGTGCCGACCTTGTTCGCTACGTCGCCGCCCGCCGTGGTGCGGTCGGTCCCCACGATCACGAGGTCGACCCTGCCGCGGCTCAGCAGGTGCCCGGCCGCGCCGTCCGAAACTAGCGTGTGCGGCACGCCGTGTTGGCCGAGTTCCCAGGCGGTGAGGCCGGCGCCCTGAAAGCGGGGGCGGGTTTCGCGCACCCAGACGTGGACGGACAGGCCCTGGTCGTGGGCGAGGTACATGGGGGCGGTGGCGGTCCCCCAGTCGACGGTCGCGAGCCAGCCGGCGTTGCAATGCGTCATGACGTTGAGTTCGCGGCTGGTGCCGCCCTTGCCCGCCCTGCTCGCGATCTCCCGGAAGATCCGGAGCCCGTGTTCGCCGATGGTGCGGTTGCGGCGTACATCGTCCTCGCAGAGTTGGGCGGCGAAGTCGTACGCCGCGGCTGCGCGCTCGCTTGGGGGCGACGGGCGAAGAAGTGCCGCTGCCGCGTCGAGGGCCCACCTGAGGTTGACGGCGGTGGGCCGGGTCGAGGCCAGCAGAGCGATTGCCTCCTCGAGGGAGGCGTCCGACGGATCGGTGCGCATGGCCAGCGCCACGCCGTAGGCCGCTGTCGCGCCGATCAGGGGTGCGCCCCGTACGACCATGTCGCGGATCGCGCGCGCGGCGTCGGCGGTCGAGTCGAGCCGGATCGTCTCGAAGCGGTGCGGGAGGAGGGTCTGGTCGATGACGCGGACCTCTGTGCCGTCACCCTCGGTGAAGATCGCGCGGTAGGGGACGCCGGCGACCTTCATCGCGCCGTGCTCCCCGAGTCGTCCTCTTCGACTACGACTGGGCGATCGCGATCCCGATCGACGATGCAAAGGAAGCCGAACGCCTCCGCACTGTCGGCCGCGAACCGGTGCACGTCGTGTGGCGCGACGTAGACGACATCGAAGGGGCCGACCTCCTCGACGGTTTCGCCCAGGCGGACCGTCCCCCGCCCCTTGAGCACCACGACCGCGTGAGGGTGCTCGTGCCGTTCCAGCGACGAATACCCGCCAGGCGCCAGTTCGAAGTAGCGGAGTTCGAAGTCGAGGGCGGCGCCCGGTCCCTCCGCGGCCGCGCCGAGCAGCGCGTGACGCGTGGCGCCCAGGAAACAGCCGGGGCTTTCGCCTTCCTCCTTGTAGCGGGCGGGTTGGACTCCCGTCCAGCCGGCCGCGGCGCTGCGAATGACGAACGACCCGGTCACGGGCTCGCGTTCGCAGCGCGCGCAGCAGCCGCCACCAGCCGGCGCGCGGCGCCTTCCAGGTCTTTCTGCATCAGCAAACTCCCGCCGATCAGCAACAGGGTGTCCGGCCCGTAGCGCGCGGCTGTGCCCGCTACAGCGTCGATCTTCATGCCTCCGGCGGGCGTTGGCAACGCCGGACGCATCGGTCCGGGCGCAGTGGGCTGGTCGTTTGGGCCGTGGTCGTCCTTTATGACGTCCACGCGCGCACGTGCGAAGGTGGCCGCGAGTCGGGCCAACTCGGTTGGAGACAGGCCAAGCGGCTTGATCGCGGCACCGACAAGGGGTCGTCCAGTAGCGCCGGTCAGCGCCCGGATGCCGCCGATGCCGAGGCGCGGCCCGGGGAGCGCGAACAGGATCTCGTCCGGCAGCGTGAGGTCCACCACGCGAACACCATTCATGAGCGCGACGTTGCCGTACACGACGTTGAGGATCTGGGTGAGTTCGGTCCCGGTGGATGCGAGCGGGTAGGCGATACCGGCATGGAAGTGGGGCGTTGCGTGCCGATTCGGAGCCGACCGTGGTTGGTCCCATCCCATCCCGGTCGCGGGCTCGACGGATTCCAACCGCCCGAGCATCCGCGCTTCGAGCGCCTCGCCGCCCACTCCCGGCGGGACTTCGACGGTTTGCTCGCGGGCGATGGCGCGTGCGAGCTTCAGCGCGGCGCCAGACAATCGATAAGTGACCTGGAGTTCCACCATGATCGAATACAAGGGCTACACGGGAGTTTTCGAATACGATGAAGAGTACCGGTTCTTCGCCGGACACGTTGTGAACGCTCGCGACGGGATCAATTTCGAGGGCCGGTCGTTGGCCGAGCTGGAGAAATCGATGCGAACCGCTATCGACGACTATCTGGAGTACTGCGCGGAAACCGCTCGGGAGCTGTAGGGACGGCAGCGATGTTGGAACACCTGCTCGAGTTCGCCGCTTTGGTCGGCATCTACCTGTGGTTCGACAAACTGGGCGTTTGGGCCGCTTTGCGCCGCCTCCTCCTGACCGGAGTTTGGGAGACTCCCAAACAACTGGCCCCGCCCCCTACCGACCCTCCCGCACAAAGTACGGCTTCGGCGCCGGACTCGGATCCGGCCACACCCGCGACGCATCCTCGCCGGAATACACCACGCCGCCCTTCATCACAAGGCGAACCGCCGCCGCGTTGCTGATGTCCTCCAGCGGGTTCGCGTCGAGCACCACGAGGTCTGCCAGCTTGCCCACCTCCAGCGACCCGATCCGGGCGTCGAGGCCGTGCTGCTCGGCGCCGCGGATCGTCGCGATCTCCAGGATCTGCTCAGGCGGGAAGCCGCCCCCTGCGAACAGTTCCAGTTCCCAGTGGGTGCCCAGTCCGACCATCTGGCCGTGCGCGCCCAGGTGCATCGACGTGCCGGCGTCGTAGAGCTTCCGCAACTCGCTCGCCATCTCCCAGGCGTACATGTCGTCGGGCCAGAGGTGGGTCGTGCGGCGGATGCGCATGAGCGACATGGGGTCGATGAAGTTGGCCAGCTTGGGGTCTTCCCAGAGCTTGCTCGCCTGGTGGAACCAGCCCTCGCCCATGGGGCCGTTGTAGACGACGACGAGCGTGGGGGTCATGCCCGCCTCGGTCCCACGCCAGAACCGGACGACATCGTCGTGGAAGGGGGCGAGGCCCATGGAGTGCTCGATCGTGGTGACTCCGTCCAGGATCTGGGTGAGGTTCATCTGCGGGTCGGAGGATGACTCGGAGAGGACGTTGAGGCCCATTTCGCGGGCGGCGGTGGCCACCAGGTGGCGGCGCTTGCGCGTCGCCTGGGCGTAGTCCTTCACCGCGATCGCGCCGTGGTCGAGGTTCCAGCGCACCTGTTCGCGGGCGTCGTCGAGGGTCTCGATGGGCCGGTACATGCGCAGCCGGCCGCCGTGCCTGCGGCCGTAGATGATGGACCCCGTGGTGAAGAAGCGGGGACCGGTCATTCTGCCCGATCGGACCATGTCGGTGACCCATCCGTCGCGGTATTCGTTGCCGTAGACCTCGACCATGGTGGTGACGCCGTACGCGACGGGACCGCTGAGGTACCCCGGCGCCTGCTCGATGACGTGCAGCGACGAGTGCTCGATGTGAGGATGGGCGTGCGCGTCGATCAGGCCGGGGATGATGGTGGTGCCGGCCACGTCGAAGACCTGGGCGCCGCCGGGGACCGCGACGTCCCGCCCGACCGCGACGATGCGGCCGTCACGAGCGACGATCGTCGCGTTGTCGAGGACCTCTCGCGCAGGATTCATCGTGACCACACGGGCGCCGGTCAGTGCGACGGTGCCGGCCGCGCGGGCGACGTCGTACTCGATCCCCAACTCCGTGCGCCGGGCCTCGGAACCTGCCTCTGCGCCCGCCAGGATGGCCTCGACGGACTTCTCGTAGAAGCCGCTGCCACGGGTCCAGGCCAGGGTACTGCCATCCGGGGACCAGGTGAGATAGCCGCCGTCGTTGGCGTCGACCCGCCAGGTGCGGCCCTGCTGCTCGAACGGGGACACGGTGATGGGCGAATCGGTCGGATCGAAGGGGGTGATGAAAGAGCGGTGGTACTCGCGCAGCGCGATCCACTCGAGGTCGGGAGAGGGGACCGCGGCGACGGAATGAGGGAAGCGGTAGAGGGTGCGGCTGCCCGTGCCGTCCCTGGCGATATTCTTTAGCACAAGAATACCGTCTTCCCATGTCGTGTAGTATATCGTTTGGCCGTCCGGACTGAAGACGATGTTCGGCGGGATCTTGCCTGCGATGTTGGCGTATTCGAGCGGCTGGCCGGCGATGTCGGTGAGGCGGTCTTCGCCGTCCGGGCCGCGGACCACCAGCTCGAAGTGGACCTGGTTGGAGAGCCAGAGGCCGCGCTGGAGGCCGCCGGTGCCGCGGACGAAGGCGATCTCGGTGCCGTAGGGGGAGAGCGCGAGGCTGCCGTACTGGGAGGCGACGGTGGTGAGCTGGTCGGTGGCGGCGCGAGAGGTTGATTCGGTGGTCGGGCTGTCCAGGCGGTGCACCGAGCCCAGCGCGTCGTCGGTCCACGAGGCGAAGTAGAGGGCGCCGGTGTTCGGATCGACCACGGGGCTGGTCTCGTGGGCGGCGGAACGGGTGAGGTTGCGTGTCCCGTTTGCGTCGTGCAGCCAAAGGTCGCCAAGGGACTCGGAGATGATCCCATGCGACGTTCGCTGACCCCATCGGTGGGTGCGGGTGCGGTCGTTCTCCTCGGGGATCTCGGTAGTGAAGCGGATGGTTTCGGACATCTGCCGGCGCACCGGAGCGCTGAAGGGGACCGGTTGGACGTCGCCGGTGGTGTCGACGCGGACGAGGCCGCCCTGGTGGCCGATCAGGATGGCGCTGCCGTCGGGATACCAGGCCAGGTTCGGGTAGGGGCCGTATGCGGAGCGGGAGTCCTGGCGGTCGCGGTCGAGGCCGGTCAGGAGGATGCGCTCCTCGCGCGTTGCCGTTTCCATGAGGATGAGGACGGTGCCCTGCATGGCGCGGTGGAGGTAGGCGAGGTGGGCGCCGTCGGGCGAGGGCGTCGGCTGGAAGGCGCCGCCGGGGCGTTCGATGACGACCTGTGTGGCCCCGGTGGATTCGTCGTAGGACTCGATGCGGGCGCCGCCGGGGGGAATCACGTAGGGGTTGAAGCCGAAGGGATAGGGGGCCCGGTTGAGGTGCTCGAAGAGGAAGCGGCCGGTGCCGGGGAGCGGGCGGGCGCCGTTGACCGGGCCGTTGCCGGTGATCAACGATGCCATGCCGCCGTCGAGATCGAGGGCGACCAGCTGGCTTGGGACGCCGTCTCCGCCCGCGCTCGCAAGGATGCCGTCGCCGTCGGCCGACCATGAGGGGCGGTGCAGATTGACGTCGGTCCAGTCGGAGACCTGGCTGACTTCACCCGAGGCGCGATCGAGGACCCAGATCTGGTGACTGCCGCTGCGGTCCGACGAGAAGGCGATCCGGCGTCCGTCCGGACTGTAGCGGGGTGAGAGGTTCCAGGAGCGTCCCGAGGTGAGTGCGACGGCGTCGTCACCCGCGACCGGCATCTCGTAGATGGTGCCGAGGAGGTCGAAGGCGATCGTGGCGCCGTCGGGCGCGATGTCAACGCTCATCCAGGTGCCCTCAGTGGCGTCGAAGGCTAGTTCGCGGACGGGGCCGGTGTGTGTCTCGACGGTCCAGGCGGGTTGCTGGGCCTGGGTGGGAGAGCCCATGACGATTGCCGCGCAGGCGGACGTCAGGGCTGACACCACCTGGAAGCGAGGCGGGGTCATTTGCAGGTGTTGCATGAGGCTTACTCCTTGCGGGCGCTCCTGGTGCCGGATCAGCCGGGTGAGCGACGCGACCGGGCTGTCACCCAAAGTATGGTCGTCGCTTGACGTATGACGAGGGGACCAGGGAACTGCGAATGCATCTCTGGCACACATCCGGGCCGACCCGATAACCACAGGCGAAAACAGGCCGTGGCTGCAACGGACTACCCCCTCTCATCCGCTATCGAGGAGCTACGGCGAAGTCGGTTTCATACGCGGGAGCCCAGCCAGCCGACACTCAGGATCGTTCCGCGATCAACCGCCTCAACCGCGCCATCGCGGCGGGTCCGTCGGCAACTGTATCGTCCGCTACGTCCTGAAGGGCCGTATCCACCAGACGACCAAAATGCTGCTTGGCCCGGTTCAATAGCTCTGGAGGGACTCTCTGCGTTTCTGCCTCGTCGAGCCCTTCGTAGATCCACTTCTCAAGTAGCCGTCGGTGCTCTGCCTCTTCCAGCAGCCGCAGTCCTTGCCGCACTACTTCGCTGGCTGTGCGGTAGCGTCCGGCCGAGACCATGCTCTCTACGAAAGCGTCCTGGTACGGCGGCAGCGAGATGTTTCGAGTCTGTCGGTTTGCCATCGGTCAAGATGGTCTCCACGGATTGGTGTGTCAATATTCGCCACACTCATGCTCCGCAGTCGGAACCCCAACTGCAAGTTACCCTACTCGAAGAACACCTCCTGCACCTCACGCGGCGGTCGCGCTGTCGCCAGACTCACCACCACGAGCAGCACCAGCGACACCGCCGGCCCCACCAGCGCCGGCCACAGCCCGGCGATCCAGTTGTCGAACGACCCGTGCTCCAGGTAGCCCAGCCAGTACCACACCACACACGTCGCGGCCCCGCCGATCATCGCGGTCAGGGCGCCTGCGCGCGTCGCCCGCGGCCACCACATCCCGAGCAGCAGCGGGAAGGTGAACGCCGACGCCAGCAGGCTGAAGGACATGGTCACGATGAACAGAATCGTTGCCGGCGGGTCGATCGCGACCGTCATCGCAAGCGCCCCGATTGCCAGTGTCGTCCAGCGCGCGAGCTTCACGCCCCGCTCCTGCGATACTTCGCTCTTCGCCAACGGCACATACAGGTTTTCCACCACCAGCGAACTCGCCAGGAGCAGCACCGAGTCGATCGTCGACATCGTGGCGCCGAGCACAGCCGCGACGAGGATCCCGCCGAAGAGCGGATGCAGGAGCAGTTGCACCAGCGTGGGCAGGGCCAGGTCGGTCTGCTGCAGGTCCGGCAGCAGCACCCCGGAAGCGATCGCGATCAGCGTCGAGCCGATGAAGATGAAGGACGAAAAGCTGATCGAGAACACGAGCGCGCGCCGCAGCGTCCCCCGGTCCTTCGGGATAAGGAAGCGCGTGACCGCCGCGGGCGCCCCGCCGATCTGGAAGAACCCCCAGACCAGGAATGACGACACCACCCACATCGCCGGCATCTCGCCCAGAAACCCGATCCCGCCCGGGTTGATCTCGGCGTAGCGCAGGTGCATCTCGGAGAAACCGCCCGCCGCATTCATCGCCACCGGCGCAAGCACCGCGAAGCCGACGATCATGATCGAGCCCTGGATCAGGTCGGTCCAGGCGACCGCGTGCATCCCTCCGATCACGGTGTACAGAATTACTATGCCACCGAAGACGACGAGCCCCAGCAGGTACGGCATCCCGAGGAGCACTTCGAAGAGGTTGCCCGCCGCCTTCAGCTGCGCCGCGATGAGTGGAATGAACGCCATCAGCATCAGCAGGGTCGCGGTCAGCCCCACGGCCCTGCCCGGATAGCGCGCCTGGAAGACATCGACGATCGTCGTGCAGCGCACCCGCGACGCCAGGCGCCGCAGCCGCTCGCCCAGCAGGATGTAGGTGAACCAGGCCGCCGCCGCCGAGGACACGCCCGCCGGCGCAAAGTTGTAGCCCAGCTCGCGCTCCGTGCCGACGGCGCCCATGTACGAGCTGCCGCTCATCTGCGTGGCGGAGTAGGAGAAGCCGAGGGTCGCCGGGCCGAGATCGCCGCGCGCGAGGAAGAACTCCTGCCTCGAACGGTTGCGTCGGTTGAACCAGATCCCGAGCCCCATCAGGCATGAGAAGTAGAAGATGAGGATGACGGTGTACAGGGCCGCTGTCGACATGATCTCGTGCGCTCCTCAGCGACCCGTGCGGGCGTGAAAGATGGCCGCGCCGATCACATACCCATATCCCCCATATAACACAACCCATACTCCCCAGTCGAGATTGCCTGGGCCAGCTGGCCAGTCCGCCAGCAGCCCGATGCTCCCGCCCACCAGGAAAACCGCCATCAGGATCATCGAGACGATCGGGACGCGGGTCTTGCTCTCGCTCACTGCCACACCTCCTTCAGCACCCGCATGATGTTCTCCCCCATCACCTTGGCGATGTCCTCGTCGCTGTACCCAGCCCTGACCAGCCAGCGCGGGATGTTCTTCGACCCCTCGGTCGGGTTCTCGACGCCGCGCACATAGTCCACCGGGATGTGCTCGGGGGCGTCACCGGTCCCCGCGTCCTGGGTCTCGTCAATGGAGAGCGCCGCGGCGTACACGTTGTGCAGGCCGACGTGATCGCCGTACAGCGTATCCGGCCCGAAGGCGACGTGGTCGATGCCGACCAGGTCCTTCACGTACTCGAAGTGGTCCATGAAGGACTCGATGCCGTGGCGGCGGTGCCGGGGCGAGACGGTGGTGTGCGGTGCGGCCTCGATCCCGATCACGCCGCCCTTGTCGGCCACCGCGCGAATCACGTTGTCGGGCGCCAGGCGCTTGATGTTCCATAGCCCGCGGGCGCCGGTGTGGGTAAGGAAGATGGGGTGCCGGCTGTGCTCAACCGTGTCGAGCGTGGTCTGGTCGCTGGCGTGAGCGCAGTCGATCGCGAGGCCGACCTCGTTCATCCTGCGCACCGCCTTGCGGCCGAACGAGGTCAGGCCGCCATCGCGCGTCTCCTTGAGGCCGGTGCCCAGCGCGTTGGACTCGCTGTAGGTGATGCCCAGCACCCGCAGCCCGAATCCGTACATGATCTCGATGCGGTCGAGCTCGTTCTCGATCATCGCCGCACCCTCCTGGGCGCCGATCAGCGCGATGCGGCCCTCGCGGTGCGCCCGGTAGATGTCGTCCACCCGCTCGCACCTGATGATGAAATCCTGGTGCGCCAGGTCGCAGTAGCGCATCCCCATGTCGTAGATGATGTCGTCCCACTTCCACCCGTTCTTCGACGTGATGCAGGCCGCGCCATCGAGAAAGTTGTCGAAGACGCAGTCCCACCAGGAGTCGGCGAGCGCCTCGTAGGCGGTGTGCACGCGGCCCTCGGAGTCGTAGGCGCGGATCTGGTCGGCGCGGGCCGGCATGAGATGCGGGTGCTCGTGCAGCGAAATCATCAGGATGCGGTCGACGAGGTCCGTGACGCGGGCTTCCTCGGCGGGGGTCAGCGGCACGAGGTACGGCTCGAAGAGCGACTCGCCCTCGATGAGGTCGTATTCGGTGAAGTCGCGGTTGGTCTTCACATACTCGTACGACTTGTAGCCCGAGTAGTTGTGGGTGAGTGGCAAGGGGCCGGCTCCGGCTGGGGTGTCGGGGGACGGTGGATGGACCCGCCCAATAGACGGCGCGAGCGCGGAGGCCACAACCTGGGGCGCGCGCAGGTCGTCCCGCCGCTGCGCCCCGATTACCTTTCCGGTGATGTCCGCGTCTCTCGTGATGCCCCCGCGCCGCATGCAATGATCGATCTGCTCACCACCTACAAACCCTTCGCGGCCGCCGCCGCACTCGGCGTCATGTGGCTGATCGAGGGGCTCATTCCCATGTTCGAGGGACGCCGCGAGCGGGCCCGGCACGATGCGTCGAACATCGTCCTGGGTGTGCTCAACGCGGTGGTGGCGGCCTTCATCTTCGCCGGCGCCACCCTGGTCGCGACCGAATGGGCCCGCGCCAACTCCTTCGGCGTCCTGCACTGGCTCGGCGTCGAGGGCGCGTGGGCGTTCGCGCTCGGATTCGTCCTCTTCGACATGTGGCAGTACCTCTGGCACCGCCTGAACCACCAGGTCCCCCTCCTGTGGCGCTTCCACGCGGTGCACCACGCGGACCGCGAACTCAGCGCCAGTTCGGGGCTGCGCTTCCACACTGGCGAAATCGTGCTGTCGTCGATCGCGCGGCTCGCGGTGCTGCCGCTGCTCGGCATGACGGTCGGCCAGGTGCTGGTCTACGAGGCCGTGCTGCTTCCCGTCATCCTCTTCCATCACGGCAACGTGGGCGTTCCCCGCCGGGCGGACCGGTGGCTGCGCTGGCTCATCGTCACGCCGTGGATGCACTGGGTGCATCATTCGGACTACCAGCCGGAGACCGACTCGAACTACTCCAGCGTGTTCTCGTTCTGGGACCGGATCTTCGGCAGTTTCCGGCTGGTCGCCGATCCGCGCGCGCTGACGCTGGGGCTGGAGGACGTGGAGCGGCGGCGGGAGTGGGCCACGCTGCCGGGCATGGTGGCCATGCCGTTCCGGCAGCGGAGGGGCCGGCGGCGGGATTCGGCCGATGGTGCGGGGCGCTGACATGTCTCAAAGGGACACCCCCGCCCGCTTCGTCCGCGTCTTCGCCCCCGCCTCGGTCTCCAATCTCGGGTGCGGCTTCGATGTCTTCGGCATGGCGCTGGAGCGCCCCGGCGACGAGGTCGTGGTGCGCGCCGCGAGCGGCACCGGGATCGTCTCGGTGACAGTCACCGGGGACGCCGGACGCGTCCCCACCGACCCCGCACGCAACGCGGCCGCGCTGGCCGTCGAAGGCGTGCTCGCCAGGCTCGGATCGGCCGCGGGCGTCGCCATCGAGGTCCACAAGGGGATCCCGATGGCGTCGGGGCTGGGGGGCAGCGCGGCCAGCGCGGTCGCGGGCGCTGTGGCGGCCGACGCGCTGCTGGGCGGCAGGCTGGACCGCACGGCGCTGCTCGAGTGCGCCATGATCGGCGAGCGCAAGGGTTCCGGCGCCAATCACGCCGACAACGCGGCCCCGTCGCTGATCGGCGGCTTCGTGCTCGTCCTGCCGGGCACGCCTCCGCGGATGGTGCCGCTTTCGACCCCCGACGACCTCGTGGCCGCCGTCGCGCACCCCCACATGGAGGTCGAAACGCGACAGGCACGGGAGATCCTCAGCGACACCATCCCGCTCATGGCGGGCGTGCAGCAGTGGGGCAACGCGGCGGGGATGGTCGCCGGGCTGCTGCAGGGCGACTGGGAGCTGATCGCCCGCTGCATGTGCGATGCGGTGGCCGAGCCGGTGCGGGCGCGGCTGGTGCCCGGGTTCGAGCAGGTGAAGGCGGCCGCCCTGGACTCGGGCGCGGAGGCCGTCGGGCTGTCTGGTTCCGGGCCGTCGGTACTCGCGCTGTGCCGGGGGCGCCCGGCGGCCGGGCAGGTCGCCGCCGCCATGGCCAGGGCCTTCCGCGACGCCGCCGGCGTCGACTCGGACACCGTGATCTCGGGTGCCCACGCGGGCGGAGCGCGAATCCTGGAGATCGAGTGACCGCGCGATCCGCATGCGGCTGATCAGCACGCGCGGCGACCGGGAGGGCGGCACCTGGACCTTCCGTGAAGCCCTCTTCCTCGGCCAGGCCCCGGACGGCGGACTCTTCGTCCCGGCCTCCCTCCCACCCCTCCCAGACGCCGACCGCGTGGCCCTGCCCACCCTCACCTTCCCCCAGCGCGCCCTCGTCACCGCCCGCCACCTCCTCGGCACCGAGATCCCCGACGACGTCCTCCACACCATCATCCACGACGCCCTCGACTTCCCCGTCCCCATGCGCGAGATCGAGCCCGGCGCCCACGTCCTCGAGCTCTTCCACGGCCCCACCCACGCCTTCAAGGACATCGGCGCCCGCTTCATGGCTCGCGCGATGGCCGCGCTGCGCGACGATGCCGCGCCCCCGGTCACGATCCTCACCGCCACCTCCGGCGACACCGGCGGTGCCGTCGCCCACGCCTTCCACGGCCTTCCGGGCATCCGCATCGTCGTCCTCTACCCCCTCGGACGGGTCAGTCCCCGGCAGGAGGCGCAGTTCGCGGCGCTGGGCGGCAACGTTACCGCCGTCGCCGTCCGCGGTGCTTTCGACGACTGCCAGCGCCTCGCCCGCCAGGCCTTCGCCGACCGCGCCCTTCGCGCGCGAATCGCCCTCACCTCCGCCAACTCGATCAACATCGGCCGCCTCCTGCCGCAGACCTTCTACTACATCCACGCACTGACCGAACTCGCGCGGACGGCGCCGGACGCCGAGCTGGTGGTTTCGGTCCCTTCGGGGAACTTCGGCAACCTCACGGCGGGCCTGATCGCGCGTCGCGCGCTCGGAATGTCCCTCGTACGCTTCGTCGCCGCGACCAACGAGAACTCCGTCGTGCCGGAATACCTGGCCGGCCGCGGTTTCCACCCCCGCGCATCCGTCGAGACGATCTCGAGCGCGATGGATGTGGGGGACCCCAGCAACTTCCGGCGGATCGTGCACCTCTTCGGGGGTGACGGCGAGGGTCTCGCGCACGGCGGCCTCGATATGCCCGGCGGCGCACCCGCACCTGACCCGATCGCCGCCTCGCGGCTCCGCACCGTCCTCTCCGGCTCGTCCTGGACCGACCGCGAGACCCGCGACTGCATCCGCGGCCTGTGGCGGCGGCGGGGCATCGCCATCGACCCGCACACGGCCGTGGGCTTGCTCGGGTTGCAGCGCGAACTGCAGCGGCGCCCGGCTGCTTGCGGAGTCGTTCTGGCCACCGCCCACCCCGCCAAGTTCGCGGAGACGGTCGAGCCGTTGATCGGGGAGACGCTGCCGATCCCGCCGGGGATCGCTCGGGTGATGGACCGGCCGCGGCGGTCGATCGAGGTCGATCCGGAGGTCGAGGCCGTGCGGGAGGTGCTGCTTCACCGCTCCGGTGTGGCATGAATGTAAACCAGACTTGTCATTATGTAATGTGTAATTTACATTCCCGAATCACCCGTACCCTCTGGCAAGCCAATTTCCCATGCTCCAGCGCTTCGACGAACGCAACCGCGACCTGATCGTCAACATCAACGGCAAGCTGGTGCACCGCGACGAGGCGGGCGTCAGCCCCTTCGACTCGGTCGTGCAGGGCGGCGACGCCGTGTGGGAGGGGCTGCGGCTCTACGACGGCCGGATCTTCAAGCTCGAGGAGCACCTCGCGCGGCTGCGCTCATCCGCCCTCGCCCTCGCCTTCACCGAGATCCCGACGAACGACGAGATCATCGCCGAGATCCGCCGCACCCTCGCCGCCAACGACATGCACGACGGCGTCCACATCCGCCTCACGCTGACCCGCGGCGTCAAGTACACCAGCGGCATGGACCCGCGCCTCAACCGGTCAGGGCCCACCCTCATCGTGCTGGCCGAGCACAAGGCGCCGGTCTACGACCGCTCGGGGGTGCGCCTGATCACCAGCTCGCTCCGACGCTTCGCCCCCGACGCGCTCGACCCCAAGATCCACCACGCCAACCTGCTCCAGTCGATCCTGGCCAAGATCGAGGCCAACGCGGCCGGCGCCGACGACGCCCTGATGCTCGACCCGCGCGGCTTCATCGCCGAGACCAACGCGACCAACTTCTTCATCGTGACCGGCGGTGTGGTGATGACCGGCCACGCGGTCGCCTGTCCGGAGGGGATCACGCGGGCAACGGTGCTCGACCTGTGCGCCGCCAACGGCATCCCGGCGCGGGTGAAGGACCTTTCGCTGGCCGAGGCCTACCGCGCGGACGAGGCCTTCTGCACCGGAACGATGGGCGAGCTGGCCGCCGTGACCGAGATCGATGGGAGGACGATCGGGGATGGGCGGCCCGGGGCGGTGACGGTGCACATCAGTCATCTGTTCCGGGAGTTGACCGAGATGTCCGGCACCAAGGTCTAGCCACTACCGATCCCGCGGTTGGTTATCCCTTGCGGATCGAGGCAAGTAGTTCTGCCCCCGTATCACACATGATAATCCGGTCACCGATACGAGCGATCCGGTCCGGGTCGGTGATTTCAGCCAGCAGCCTGGCAAGTTGCTCGGCCGTCTCGGCACCGAATTTCAGCCGCGCTTGACGGCAGACCATGGTAGCACGGTCGTCCCTTCGCTTGCCAGGTTTTCCGCTCTGTCGAAATCGAGTTCTGCGGCCAGGTCAGCGTTGATCAGTCCGTTGATCAGGTGCTCAATGGCGATGGGCAGGGAAAACAGGAGCTTGTACGATTGGTCGTGTCTACGGGACACCTTCGCCTCCCGAGCGGAAAACGTGGTAGGGGCATCAATCCCACGGATCAGAAAAAGGGCGTGGGGTCCTCCATTCGGGAGAAACTTCGTCAGGAGACACGGGCATTCCGATAGCGGGATGGGACTACTTCTCGACGAGCGGCGTGCGCCGCAGTCCTGGACATCGAGAACGTGTCTTGCGGCACTCGCGGCACTGCGGGCACTTTCCGGCTGTCTGCTACAGGGGAAGCCGCGCAAATCAGCGGCTACGAGCGGGAGTTCACCATGTCGTATCTCTCGGTTCCATTGGTGCCGCGACGCCGGATACCGAATCCGTTGCGCACTGTTCATGTGCTACACGCCGTCTGCCCAGGCTGGGTGCGGCCTGCGTTCCTTGTCACGCTCGCCGCCTGCTCCCCCTACCCACCCCCGCCCGACACCGCCCGCGAGCCCGTCGTCGACACCCTGCACGGCATCGCCATCACCGACGACTACCGCTGGCTGGAGGACCAGGACAGCCCGGAGACGCGCGCCTGGATCGCCGAGCAGAACGCGTATGCCGAGCGCATCGTCGGCGACACCCCGCTGCGCCGGAGCCTCGAGGCGCGCCTGCGCGAGCTGACGAACGTGCCCGGGCCGATGTTCCCCCGCCGGGCCGGCGACTACGAGTACTTCACGATGCGCACGCCCGACCGCGAAGTCGCCGCGATCTACCGGCGCCCCGCGCCCGAGGAGCCCCAGCGCGATCCGATCGACCCGGACGGCGACTTCGAGATGGTCATCGATCCGCTCGACATCCACCCGGACGGCACCACGAGCGTGAGCATCCGCGACTTCTCGCCGGACGGCGGCCTGCTCATGTACGCGATCCGGGACGGCGGGCAGGACGAGGTGCAGATCCGGATCCGCGACCTTGCGACGGGCGAGGACCTGCCCGACCGGCTGCCGAACTTCCTGTACGGGTCGACCTTCTTCGACCCGGATGGCACGGGCTTCTACTACACGTGGCGGTCGCGGGAAGTGGGTCCCCGGGTGCGGCATCACACCCTCGGCACCAATCTCGCCGACGACGCCGAACTCTTCGGCGAGGGGCACGGACCGGAGACGTTCATCAACGTCAGCCAGGGAGCCGGCGGCCGCTACATGGTGTACAACGTGCGGCACGGCTGGGCGCGCGGGGACGTCTACCTGCACGACCTGGAGGCCGGCACCGACCCACGGCCGATCAGCGTGGGCGCTCCGGCGCGCTTCCAGGCGCGCTTCATGGACGACGAGATCTACTTGCTCACCAACCTGGACGCGCCGAAGAACCGGGTGGTGGCGGTGGATCTGCGCGACCCGGACCCCGACCCCGCCAACTGGCGCGAGGTGATCGCCGAGACGGGCGACCTGCTGACCGGCTACCAGATCATCGACGGCGCGATCTACGCGGACTACCTCCACAACGTCAGCAGCAGGATCGTGCGCTACGACCTGGACGGGACGGTGACCGGGGGAATCCCCGTTCCCGAACACCATGTGGCGACGCTGCGCCCGTGGGGTGAAGGGGCGGGGCTGCTCACCCTTCAATCCCTCGTCACGCCCTCCCGTATCGTCAGGGTCGATCTGGAGACGATGGAGACCGAGCCATGGCTTCCGTCGGCGGTGCCCTTCGATGCTGCGGAATACGAGGTGAGCCAGGTGTGGTACACGTCGGCGGACGGGACCGAGGCACCGATGTACGTGGCGCACAGGCGGGGGCTTGTGCCCGATGGGGATGCGCCGACGCTGCTGTACGGGTACGGCGGCTTCAACTCGAGCAACGTGCCGCGCTTCAACAACGGGGCCGCGGCGTGGATGGAAAGGGGCGGCGTCTATGCGCTGGCGACGCTGCGCGGCGGCGGCGAGTTCGGTGAGGAGTGGCACCGGGCGGGCATGCTGGAGAACAAGCCGAACGTGTTCGACGACTTCATCGCGGCGGCCGAGTGGCTGATCGCGAACGGTTATACGAATCCGGACCGGCTCGCGATCCGCGGGGTGAGCAACGGCGGACTGCTGGTGGGCGCGTCGCTGACGAAGCGGCCCGACCTGTTCCGCGCGGTCTTCTGCGGCCTGCCCGATCTGGACATGGTGCGCTTCTACCAGTTCACGGACGCGAACAACATGCCCGCCCTGCTGGAATATGGGAACGCGGCGGTGGCCGAGGAGTTCGAGGTGCTGCGGACGTTCTCGCCGTATCAGAATGTGCGGGACGGGGTGGATTATCCGGCGGTGATGCTGACGCAGGGCGACCTGGACACGCGGGTGCCACCGCTGCAGGCACGGAAGATGGCGGCGCGGCTGCAGGCGGCGACAAGTTCCGGGCTGCCGGTGATCCTGGACTATGATTCGCGCACGGGGCATGCGGGCGGACGGACATTCAGCCGGAATGTGCGGAATTCGGCGATGGAGCTGGCGTTCCTTCTGGGGCAGTTGGGAGTTGACATGGAGGTGGTACAATGACGCGCCGGACCTTGGGCTTCTTTTTCCTCGCGGCGGTCTCGGTTTCGGCCCCGCCACCCCTCGCCGCCCAGTGCGACGACTGCGTCTTCCCTGGCGAATCGTGGGAGATCGTGCGGGGCCCCGACCTCGCCGGGCACGGCTGGGACCGGGAAACGCTCCGGCGGGCCTCCGCCTTCCTGCGGGACAGCGCCAACTCGACCGGCGTGGTCGTCGCGCACAAGGGCCGCGTCGTCTTCTCCTTCGGCGACATCGAGGAGCTCTCGTACCTGGCGTCGGTGCGCAAGAGCATCCTGGCGATGCTGTACGGGCACTGGGTGGAGAAAGGGGTCATCGACCTCGACGCCACGATGGAGGATCTCGGGGTCGACGATGTCGGCGGCCTCCTCCCGATCGAGCGGCAGGCCACGGTCGATCACCTGGTCACGGCGCGTTCAGGCGTCTACCACCCCGCGTCCAACTCCGGCGACAACCTGGCCGACGCGCCCCCGCGCGGCTCGCAGCAGCCAGGCACCTACATGCTGTACAGCAATTGGGACTTCAACGCCGCGGGCGCCGTCTTCGAGCAACTCACCGGGCGCGACATCTACGACGAGGCGCAGGCCCAGCTCGCCATCCCCATCGGCTTCGAAGACTGGGACCGGTCGGCGCAGCGCAAGAGCGGCGACCTGAGCGTCTCGCGGAACCCGGCGTACCACTTCTGGCTCTCCACGCGGGACATGGCGCGCATCGGCCACCTCATGCTCAACGAGGGCGCGTGGGGCGGCGAGCAGGTCATCTCGCGGGAGTGGGCGCGGCGGATCGTCAGCGTGATCACGCCGCTCGAGGAGATGAACCCGCCGGGCAGGCGCGACGGCTACTTCGGGTACGGGTACATGTGGTGGGTCTTCGACGGCCCGCGGGTCAGCGGCCCCTTCGAGGGCGCCTACTCCGGGAGGGGCGCCGTGGGACAGTGGATCAGCGTGTTTCCGGCGCTCGACCTGGTGATCGCGCACAAGACCAAGTCGGCGTATGGGCGCACGACGGCCTGGAGGTCGTGGCAGCGGCTCGTTGAGTTGCTGTTCGAGGCGCATGGGGTGGAGATGGCGGGGGGGTATCCATGGGCCCGCGGCCGCTGAGGCACCGCCCCTAAGGCCCGAGCGCTCCGATCGGTATCACTCCCACGCCATCCGGCCTCGTGTATCCGTATCCGCTGGCCACGATCACTCCAAGAGCCATCGGCGGGCCAGCCACTCGCTGATCCACGCGCTCGGCAAGCCGGAGCAGGTTGCGTGCACCTTCCTCGACCCTCTTCGGACCCAGCTTCACCTCGAAGGCCGCCCATCGGCCGTCGAGGGCCTGCACCACGGCATCGACTTCGAGCCTTCCGTCCTCGCGGTAGTGGAAGACCTCGGCGTCGGCGGCCTGCCCGTAGACGCGGAGATCGCGCACGACCATCGATTCGAAGAGGAGCCCGAGGAACTTGAAGTCCCTGAGCAACCGGTCCGGATTGGCGCCCAGCGCGGCCACGGCCAGGGACGGATCTACGAAATGACGGATCGGACGCTTGCGCAGGACCGCCCGCGAACGCAGGTGAGTCGCCCAGGCCGGCTGGTTTTCGACGATCATCGTCCCCTCGAGGGCATTGAGGTAGTCCGCAGCGGTGTGCGGCTTTATCCCCCTGTCCTCTCGGCCTCCCAGGTCAGCGGCGAGTTTTGATGTCGCAACGGCGGTGCCGACATTTCGAGCAAGCGAACGCAGGAGCAGTCTCACGCGTTGCGGGTCCCGGCGAACGCCGTCCACAGCCCGTATGTCTACGCGGGCCACCTCGTCCACCTGTCCGCGATTGGCGCGCAGGGCACGCTGCAGAGGCCAGTCCACACTCTCGGGCCATCCGCCGCGGCAGATGAGTTCGGCCACCTCCCCGAGGGGAATCGAGTGTTCCCCGGCACTGGGAGGTTCCCCTTCGAGCAGCCGCTTCAACGAGATGGCGCCTGAAGACCGATCCGCCTCGTGCAGGGACATGGGACGCAGGCGCAGCCGGACGATGCGACGCATTCCAGTGTGGCGGGTGGCGTCATCCGCCGGAATCGCCGACCCGGTGAGGATGAACTGGCCGGGCGCACGCCGATCGTCGACCGCCCGTCTCACGTGGTTCCAGACCCCGGGCTGCAGCTGCCACTCATCGATCAGCCGGGGCGGCGGGCCCTTGAGCACTTCCGCCGGATCGGCCTCCGCCAGGTGGCGGGCGTCTTCGTCGACATCGAGCAGCACTTCGCTCGCGGCGAACTCCCTCGCGGTCGTGGTCTTGCCGCAACCGCGTACACCCTCTATCACGACGCAGCCGGTTGCGCGGAGGAGTTCGCGCATCTCCCGATCGGCGGTTCTGGGAAGGTATCGCCTCATTGGTGAGCCTGACGGCGGGAGCTGTGGGTGCGACCCTATCGGTAGGGCCGACGCCGGAACCTAACCTCGTCGGATCGATCCAGCAATGTGTAACGGCAGAAATACGACGGCGATAGCGGCAGGAATATGACGTTTTTACCGGCAGACATATGACAGCATCACCGGCAGAAACATGACACCGAGTCACGAAAATGTATAGTTTCCATTACATGTTGTAATGTGTATTTTACATTTCTCGTCAACCTACCCCGGCATCCTCCGGAACAACCGCAACAGCGACCAGAATGCCAGCGCATACATGACCGCCCCAAGCAGGAACGGCGCCCCCGGCAGCTCGAACGGGGCGCTCGGCGACGTGAAGTAGCTGAACAGCCCCGCGGTGAAGATCAGCGGCGCAAGAATGCTCGTCAGGCTCATCAGCGACGTGATGCCGCCCTGCACCTTGCCCTGGTCCTCCGGCGGCACCGCGCCCGCCACCAGGCTCTGGATCGCCGGCCCCGCCACGCCCCCGATCGACCCGAAGACGATGAACGCGAAGAGCATCCACCCCGCCGTGGCCAGGCCGTACCCGAGGTAGGTGATCACGGCCGTCACAAGCCCGTAGAGGATCGCGCGCCGCTCTCCGAGCCACTTGATGATCGGACGCACCAGTCCCCCCTGCACGATCGCCGCCATCAGCCCCACCAGCATGAGCGAAAAGCCGTTCATCTGCTCGTCCCAGCCGAACTTGTGGCCGGTGTAGAGGACCCAGACGGTCTCGAGGCCCCGCTGCGCGAGCACGACGAAGACGAAGGCGGCCGTGAGGCCCGCGACCAGCGGGTAGGAGCCGAGCACGTGGAGGCTGCCCACGGGATTCGCCTTCTTCCAGCTGAAGGCGTCGCGCTTCTCGGGAGGCAGCGACTCGGGCAGCACGAAGAAGCCGTACAGCCAGTTCACCAGCGCCAGGCCGGCCGAGACGAAGAACGGCAGCCGCAGGTCGATCCCTCCCAGCACGCCGCCCAGGCCGGGTCCGAAGATGAACCCCAGCCCGAACGCAACCCCGATCAGGCCGAAGTTGCGGGCGCGGTCCTCGGGCTTCGACACATCCGCGATGTAGGCGTTGGCGGTCGTGATGCTCGCGCCCATGATGCCCGCGACGAGCCGTCCGACGAAGAGCCACATCAGCGTTGGCGCGAACCCCATTATGATGTAGTCCACGCCCAGGCCGAAGAGCGAAATGAGGATGACCGGCCTGCGCCCGACGCGGTCCGACAGTGCCCCCAGCACCGGCGCGAAGATGAACTGGGTGAGGGCGTATGTAGCTGCGAGAACACCGAACCAGCGCCCGGCCAGCGCGGTGCTTCCGCCGGCGAAGTCCTTGATCAACTCGGGAAGAATGGGGATGATGATGCCGATGCCCAGCACATCGATGAACACCGTGATCAGAATGAAGATCATGGCCGCCTGGCGGCCCCTGCCACTTTCCGTCACACCAATCCTCCCCCGGGGAATGTCGCCGTCGGGCAGGCGCTCCCGGCGGAGAAGGTAATCTATGGAGTTCGACGCCTTCGAGAGAGAAGCCCGCCAGGTCTTCGACGAGATCCCGCTGCGCTATCGGGACGGAGTCGATGGGCTGACCATTCACCGCGAGGCGCTGACCCACCCCCGCTTCCCGCATGTGTACACCCTGGGCGAATGCGTGACCGAGGCGTACCCGTCAAGTTGGGAGGGACCCGAGACGGTGCGGTCGGTCGTCCTCCTCTACTGGGGGTCGTTTCGCGCGCTGGCCGGGGTCGACCCCGGCTTCGACTGGTCGGAGCAGATCTGGGAGACGCTGACCCACGAGCTCCGCCACCACCTGGAGTCGCTCGCGGACACCGATGACCTGCGCGGCGTCGACTACGCGATGGAGCAGACCTTTCAGCGGCACGATGGCGGTGACTTCGACCCGGAGTACTACCGCCACGGCGACCGCATCGGCCCGGGGGTGTACGCCGCCGAGGAGGAGGTCTACATCGAGCAGCGGTGGAAGACGGCCGACTTTGCGCGCGCCGACCGGATCCGGTTCACCTGGGCAGGGCGATCATACGAGATCCCGCACCCGGTGGAGCTGGGCGACTACCACTTCATCCGCATCGTGGACGGTGTCCCGGCGCCACCGTACCTTGAGCTTGTGCTGGTGCGGCGATCCTCGTGGATGGAGCGGGCGCGGGCGGCGATGCGGCGAACGGGGATCGACATCTACGAGTCGGATGCGGTGGCGCGGGAGCGCGGACCGCCGCCCAGTCGCTGAAAGCGGAAACGGACCCGGCCGGTACATTTGGTGTAGCATGTCGGACTGGTCAACCCAACCATGGCTGAGAGGAACTGCAATGATCGGGAAGATGTTCTTGAGCAACGGGGAGATCAGGACTCGCCGCGGGATGATGGCAACGGCAGCCCTGCTCGCGCTGACGGCAGCCGGATGTGCGTCCGGTGGGGGTGGCGGTGCCGACGATGACAGTCCGCCGCTCCCCGAACAGCGACGCAACGTGCTGCGCGTGGGGGGATACCAGGCGGTAGAGATGTACAACGAGGCGGGCATCGGCGTGCGGACGCTGGAAATGCCGGCGGCGACCGTGTGGGGTGTCGTGGGCGGCGTCTACGAGCAGATGGGGATTCCGGTGGAACAGGCCGATCCGCGCGTAATGCAGATCGGGAACCAGGGCTATTCGGCCAGGCGGATCGAGCGCGACCGCATGAACGCCTTCGTCGATTGCGGTTCCGACCTGGCGGGCCCGCTGGCCAACCAGTACGACGTCACGCTTGCCGTCATGACCAGGCTCACGGCCAAGGGCGAGGAAAGCACCGAGATCCTCACGATGGTGGACGCCTACGGCCGGCCGCGCGCGGTGAGCGGCAACCCGCTCCACTGCCAGTCACGGGGAGAGCTGGAAAAGAGGATCGCGCAGAGGATCGCGGAGGCGCTCGGGCTGGAGCCGTCCTGACGGGGAATCAGCAGGACAGGCAGGTGTGGTTGTTCTTCGACCCGAGTTCCTCGAGCAGCACGACGGTCGCCGGGAATGGCTGAAGGCGCTGGATGGGCCCGTTGGCCATATCGGCCGTGGTCTGTCCCCGGCGGCTGACGACCGTCACATCCGCGCCGTGGTCCACCAGGTACAGCACGAGTTCGCTGTCCCCCCGCGACGCTGCGTGGTGCAGGGCCGTGTACGCGTTGTGGTCGCGCAGGTTGACGTCGGCGCCGCACTCCTCGACCAGGAACTTCACCGCCGCCAGCCAGTTGTCCGGGACGTGCCGGTGCGCGTTGCCCGCAAAGGACTGACCGTAGCCTACGCCCGACGCCGCGTGGATCGGATGGATCGCCGGACCGCCGGTGGGGACGGGAGGGAGTCCGGAAGGATCCGTTTCCTCGGCTGCTCCCGCGCCTTCGTCGGCCGGCGGGGGGCGGCGACGGCGCTGGGGGGGCTTCATGGTCGGAATGGATGGATCGGCGCCGTGGTCCTTCAGGAGGCGCATGGCGTCGATATCGAGGGCGTAGGCGGCTCTCCAGAAGGGGGTGGCACCCTTGAGGTTGATTCCGCTGCCGCGCAGGACGCCGAAGGTGTACTCCATGTACCAGAGATGGCTCTCCAGGCGGGCGTTGGGGTCGGCGCCGGCCCCGAGGAGCGCTTCGAGCATCTGCAGGTGCGTGGTGTTCTGCCGCAGGTGTTCGGTCGGATGCGAGTACGACGCGCGCGGCGCCCACTGCCGCTCGAGAACGGCGAAGAGCGGTCCGGTGCCCGCCGTGCTCGTGAGGTTGGGGTCTGCGCCGCGCTCGAGGAGTAGCATCGCGAGGTCGAACTGGCCGTTTACGGTCGCCATGAGGAGCGGGGTGGTCTCGTCGCCGCCTGACGGCTGGTTGATGTCGGCGCCGCCTTCGAGGAGGGCGAAGACCGCCGCAGTGTGTCCCTGGCGGACGGCGTGCAGCAACGGGGTGAGTCCGCCCCACGCGCCGACCATCTGGGCGTAGGACATGGGCCGTGGCTCTTCGTCCTCGTCCGCTTCGGACTCGGCGCCCGGGTCGGAGGGGTCGGCTTCCTGCTCGGTCTCCGCGTCCTCGTTTCCGGTCGCCCCTTCGCCCTCGGTCACCTCTTCGGGCTCCGCGGCCTCTTCGGATGCGGCCGCCGCTTCCTCCGCCGCCGCTTCCTCCTCCGTCTCGCCGCCCCCGGCCTCCCCTTCGCTGTTGCCTCCCGGCTCCGCCGCGGCTTCACCCTCGCCCTCGTCTTCGCTCTCCTCCGCCCTGCCGTCATCGGCCGGGTCGGGCACGTCGGGCCACTTGCGCTGTATCTCGCGGGACGCCTCGATCGCGGCCTGCACCTGACTCGGGGTGGGCTGCCATTCGGGGCCGCCGCCTTCCTTCTCCTTGAAGTCGGCCAGGAACTGCGAGAGGCGTCGCTCGGCGGCGGCATCGGCCTTGGCCTGCTCGTCGACATCCACCGTATGCGCCGTGATCGAGGGGTCGGCGCCGGCGTCCAGCAGCGCTTCGATGGCCGCGATCCGGTTGGCGGCGGCGGCGAAGATCAGCGGCGTCTGGCCCCAGGCCCCTTCGCGGCCGTCAACATCGGCGCCGCCCTCGACCAGCGTCGCGATTACCCCCGGGTCGCCCGACGCGGCGGCCAGGTGAAGCGGCGCGGCGCCCGAGTTGGTCGTGACGGCATTGGGATCGCTCCCGGCGCGCAGCAGCAGCGCCGCCACGGCTTCGTGCGCGCCGCGCGCGGCCAGGTGCAGCGGCGTGTAGTGCCCGATGCGCGTCCCGGCATCCACCCTCGCGCCGGCGTAGAGGAGCACTTCGCAGAGCGACGCGTCGCCGCGTTCGGCCGCCCAGTGCAGCGCGGTCATGCCGTCGCCCTGGGGAGCGTTCACGTCGGCGCCCTCGCGCAGCAGCCGGCGGACCGCGTCCAGGTCGCCCCGCCGCGCGGCGTCGGCCACGGGGGAATCCGTCGCGGCTCCGCGCCTGGCGGCCGCGGGGACTTCGGTGCCGGCCGCGAGCGCCCCGGCGCCAGCCACCGGCGAGTCCGTCGCGGCTTCGGGTGCGTCGGCCACGGCAACCACGGGTGCGGCCGCTCCCACCACCACCCACGACACCACCGCCAACCCAATCAACCGCATCAACACGGGTCCGCCCCGGCGACCCCGCGCCCCGCTCGTGCTCACGGCCCCGCCGTCACATCCAGTGAGAACTCGCCCGTCGCGTCCCCGAACCGCTCCATGTCCGTGTGGCCGAGCCTGTGCAGCAGGGTCGTGAACACGTTCGCCATCGGCGTCCCCGCCTCGGCCTCGAGGTGCACGCCCCCGTTCAACCGCCCGTTCGCGCCGCCCATCAGGACAAGCGGACAGCGGCGGTGGTTGTGCAGGTTGGCGTCGCCCATCGGCGAGCCCCAGACGATCATGGAGCGGTCCAGCAGGCTCGCATCGCCGTCCATCGTCTCCTCGAGCCGCTGAAGGAAATAGGCCATCTGGCCCGTGCGGTACTGGCAGATCTTGTTGAACTCCAGGATCGCCTTCTCGCGGCCGCCGTGGTGCGAGGCGGGGTGGAACGCGCGGTCCGACCCGCTCTCCGGGAAGGTGCGGTTGGAGGCGTCCCGCCCGGTCTTGAAGGCGACCACCCGCGTGGCGTCGGTCTCGAAGGCCAGCACCTGCAGGTCGAACATCAGCCGCATGTGCTCGGAGAAGGAATCCGGCACGCCGGGCGGCGCGCCCGGCAGCTCCCGTTCCTCGCCGCTCGTGTTGTGCGCCTCGACCCGCTCGATCCGTCGCTCGATCTCGCGCACGCTGTCGAGATATCGGTCGACCCGTCCGCGGTCCACCGCCCCCAGCTGCCGCCTCAGCCCCGACACCTCCTCCGCCACCCAGTCCAGAATGCTCCCGTGGGTCCGGCGCCGGCGCGCCCGCTCCTCCGGACTGCCGCCGGCTCCGAAGAGCATGTCGAAGGCGGCCCTCGGATTGCGGATCATCGGCAGCGGCGTCGTGGGCGAGGACCAGCTGATCGAGTCGGTGTACGCGCACGAGTAGTTGTAGTCGCAGCCGCCGCCCTTGTCGGTCCGCTCGATGCAGAGCTGCAGCGACGGGAGCGCGGTTTCCTGGCCGAAGCGCTGGGCGTGCAGCTGGTCGAGGGATGTGCCGCAGAACAGGTCCGACCCTTGTGTCTGGCGGGGGTGGGACTGCGTGAGGAAGACCGCGCTCGAGCGGAAGTGGTCGCCCCCCACCTCCTGCGCCTCGAACGCCTCCGCCATCCGCACGTCGGTGTTCGAAACGATCGTCATGTGGTCGCGCCACGCCTCGAGCGGCTTGAGCACGTTGAGGTCGCCCAACTCGAAGTCCCGCCCCGTGGCGGCGGGAGCGAAGAGATGCTGATCGGCGCCCCATTCGTTGCAGCCGGCAACTCCGTGCACCTCTTCGATGCAGACCAGCCGGGTCGGTTGCGCCGCGCCCGACGCCGCCCTGAGCCGACCCGCCGGGATCATCGCGTCCAGCAGCGGGAGCGCCACCGTCGCGCCGACTCCGCGGAGGAATGTGCGGCGCGCAACCGTCCTGCCAGTCAAGAAGTGCATCTGTCCTCGGGGTCTAGGCCTCGCCGTGATCGTCGCAATGTTTGCCGTGCGGGTGGTGCAGCCGTCCGTCAACCACGTAGTCCGTGTGGCCCTCGTGCTCGACGGCCTCGTGCTCGCAACCCGCGCCGTGAACGTGCCTGTCGATGTGGTACACTCGGTGGTGTTGCTTGTCGCGTCTCATTGGTCCTCTCCGATCAATTGAGGTTGTCAATACCGGCGGGTTCGCCGTCGCCGTCCGCATTTGCCTGCTTCATCCGGAAGGCGATGCTACCTGTTACCCCGGTAATGAACGAAGAGATCCTGTAGTCGTTTTCCGCCGCCGCAGCCGCGATCGCGCGGACCGCAGGCTGGTCCCGGTAATCTATCGCACGCCCCAGCGCATACGCCATGAGGCCCTGGGTGAAATGCCGCACGACAGGGATCGGGCGCTTGAGCAGGACCTGCGACAGCTCCGCCGGCGTCTCGATCTCGGTGCCGTCGTAGTAGGTGCCCCGCGTGTCGAGCTCCGCCCCGTCCTCGCGGATCCGCCACTGCCCCGTAACGTCGAAGTTGTCGAGCGCCAGGCCGATCGGATCGATGAAGTTGTGGCACGACGCGCAACTCGGGTTGGCGCTGTGCATCTCCAGGCGCTCCCGCGTGCTCAGCGGCCGGCCTTCCACCGCGCTCTCGGTCTCCTCCAGGTCGGGGATCCCGGGCGGGGGCGGGGGCGGCGGCGAGCCCAGCAGAACCTCCATCACCCACTTGCCGCGGAGCACCGGCGAGGTGCGGTTCCCCAGCGACGTCTGGACGAGCACGCTGCCGTGGCCAAGGACCCCGCGCCGGCGGTCGTCGGGATACGCGACCCGCCGAAACGCTTCGCCCTGCACCCCCTCGATCCCGTAATGGCGCGCCAGCCGCTCGTTCACGAAAGTGTAGTCGGCCCGCAGAAGGTCGAGCAGGCTGCCGTCCTCGCGCACCAGTTCGTGGAAGAAGAGCTCGGTCTCGCGGCGCATCGCCCGCGCCAGCTGCTCGCTGTAGTTGGGGAACCGCAGCGCATCGGGGCTGACCTTGTCCACGTCCTGCAGCCGCAGCCACAGCGACGCGAACCGGGTGCCGAGCGCCTCGGAGCGGGGATCGGCCAGCATCCGCCGGGTCTGAGCCTCCAGCACCGCCGGGTCCGAGAGCGAACCGTCGCGCGCGGCAGCCTGCAGCTCGGCATCGGGCGCCCTCCCCCACAGGAAAAACGACAGCCGCGCCGCGAGGTCCTCGGGGGCCAGCGGATAGATCTCCCCGGGCTGCACGCCGGCAGGCTCGCCTTCCATGCGGAAGAGGAAGTGGGGGGATGAAAGGATGGCTTCCAGCGACATCCTCACCCCGGCCTCGAATCCGCCGTCCTCGCTGCCGAGGCGGTAAAAGTCGAGAAGGTCGTCCACCTCTTCGCCGTCGAGGTCGCGGCCGTAGGCGTCGGCCGCCAGACTCGAGACGATCTCGCGGGCGCAGGGCAGCTCCTCGGCGGCGGTCGTGGGACGGCACGAGAAGACGCGGCGGCGAGCATCGAAGTCGGACACGCCGGTGGGGTTGTGCGGACCCTCGACCGTCAGGCTCATCAGGTGCGGGAGCGATGTCGTGCCGTAGCTCGTCTCGGTCCCGGTCAGCGACCAGTCGTGGGGGCGGATCAGGTCCTCGTAGGGGCCCTCCATGCGGCGGACGAAGGCGGCGACGAGGCGGTGCTCGCCGGCGGGGATCAGGACCGGGTCGGTGCGAACCGGGAAGCCCTTGCGGCCCTGGAAGTCGATGTCGCCGCCGTAGCGGACCAGCGCGACGCGGGCCCCGTTGATCGAGATGTCGATGTCGTGGAAGCGCTCGCCCCACCCCGACATGAAGGACATCTCGAAGGTGTATTCGCCGTCGGCCGGAAATGAGTGCAGCGCGCTGATGCCGCCGCGCGTGCCGAACGGGGCGCCTTCGACGCGATCCCACTCGTGCTGCGAGACGGTGGGCGGGTTGGTATAGGTGGTGGCGGCGGGTGCCGCGTCGCGATCGCCGACCGCACGGCGCGCGATTTCGGAGGCCGCGGCCAGGTAGGCGTCCATGAGGGTGGGGGACAGGGTCTGCGACGTGGCGATGTTGTCGAAGCCGGCGGTGATCTGGTCGGCGGGGAGCCACTCCTCCGGGTCGACGGTGAGGCCGAGGAGGTCGTGGATGACGCGGGCGTACTCGGCGCGGTTGAGGCGCTGGAAGGGGCGGGTGCCGGCCCAGGGGCGGGTGGCGGCGGCCTCGTCGACGATGTCTTCGAGTGTTTCGACGAGGGCGGTGAGGGTGTCGGCGGTGGGGCGCCGGGCGCCGGGCGGCGGCATCATGCCGGCGCGGAGCTTGCGGATCATGCGTTCGGCGGTCTCGGCGCGACCGGCGGCGCCGGCGACGTCGAAATCGACCAGCGAGAGGTTGCCGCGGAAGCTGCGCTCGTTGTGGCAGCGGGTGCAGTAGCGGTCAACGACTTCGGTGAGGGCGGCGGGGGTGGGGTCGGTGGGGCGCGGGGTGGCGGGGTGGGCAGCGCCGGTGCGGGCGAGGGCGGACGGCTGCCGGATCGCCAGGCCAGGCGTCTTCGTGCCCGCGAACGACTCCGGGGACGGACTCAATCCCGCCAGCGACACCGTCGCGCTGAGGACGGCCAGGAGCGCCAGGTACTTCGTCAACGCCGTTGCCTCCGTGGTGGATCGGTATGTGCCGTGACCGGTTCAAGGGTAAGATCGCGCAGAACTCCGCGGGAGGGCCAGAGGCGTGGGCCCGTCGATACTAAACATACATGTTTAGTAAACTGGTCCATGCGGTCATCCGACAGGCCGTTCCACCGTGCAAATTCGTCGATATTAAACATAGTTGTTAAGTATTGTGGAGAGCATCACCGGCCCGGCAACAACGCCGCCGCCCGGCTCGCGACTCGCGCTTCGAGTTCCGTGAACAGGCCGGCGTCGGCGGTAACGAGCGCACCCGCGTTGCCCCGCCCCACTCCCGCCGCCCCGAAGGCCTGCCGCGCGTCAGCGTCATCGCCCTCGACTTCCGCGACCACGCCCTGCAGATAGCGCACCAGGCGCTCGTCGGGCTCGTAGGGCCGGCCCTGTCCCAGCGACTCGGGCCAGAGCAGCGCGGCCTCCAGGTGTTCGCGAGCGCTCGCGGTGCGGCCGGCCTCCAGCTCATCGAGCGCGGCGGCCATGTGGGCCAGCTCGTAGAGGCGGTGGCTTTCCCGCGCGTTCTCCGACGGGAGGACGTGCGTGGCCGCCAGCACCTCGATCGCCTCGGCGGGACGACTCACGCTCAGCAGGCCGCGCACGTGCAGCAGGGCGAGGTTGAAATCGTCCGGGAAGTCCCCGCGCGCCCGGGCCGACAGCGCCACGGCTTCGTCCCACGCCCCGGCGTCCTGGGTGTGGCGGATAAGCGCGATGCGCAGGATGCGGTCCCCCGGATCGAGCTCCGCCGCGCGGGCAAGGTCGGCGCCGGGGTCGCGGCCGTGCGTCTGTTGCAGCAGGTAGGCGCGCGCCGCGTAGACCGGGCCGTAGTCGGGGTCGTCGCCGAGCGCGGCCAGGATCGCGGCGGCCTCGTCGTCCCGGTCGAGCGCCCAGAGGTTGAGTCCGTGCAGGTAGCGCCACGACCAGTGGCCGCTCTGGTCGGCGGCCCAGCGCAGGACGGGCAGCGTTTCGGTGCGGAAGGGGAAGACGAAGGCGAGGTCGTTGCCGGAGGGGGTTTCGAGCCCTGCGGCGTCGCTTTGCAGGAACGCGCTCCAAGCGGTCGAGAGCGGTCCGCCGCCGACCTCGTCGGCCAGGTCCAGGAGAGCGAGCGCGTCGTCGTTGAGGCCGAGGTTCGCGTAGCCGATCGCCAGTTCGAGTAGCGACTGCCCGGGGAATTCGCTGCGCATCGAGCCGATCAGGGCTTGCCGGTTGTCTTCGGTCGGCTCCGCGAGGTACCGCTCCGCGAACACGAAGTGGTGGAGCGGGTCCATGCGCAGCAATCGCTCCAGCGCGGGCTGGGCTCCATCGCCGGTGCCGATTCGGCGCCCCGTCAACGCCAGCAATTGCCAGCCCGGGACGCTCTGTACGTCGTATTCGAGTGCCGACGCGGCATATCCCAGGGCTTCCGACCACTCCCCCGCCCCGGCCATGATCTCGGCCAGCTGCACATACGCCGCCGCCCGGAAGGCCACCGCGCGCGCCGCCCACCCGAAGGCGTCGCGTGCGTCGGCGCGCATCCCCAGCGCGCGGTACAGGTTCCCGGCCAGGAAGTTGGCCTCGGCGTCGTAGGTGTCGAGCTGGAGCGCCCGGCGCGCGTGCGTCAGTCCCTCTTCGTAACGGGCCGACCTCAGCGCGAGGGCGCCCAGGCCGAGCAGCGCCCCGCGATTCCAGGGCTCAAGCGCGGCGGCCTCCTCGTACAGCGCCCGCGCCTCGGGGTAGCGGCGGCCCTTGGCCAGCTCCCGCGCCTCGTAGACCAGGCGGTCCGCCTCCGGGATGCTCGACCACGCGCCCGCGTCCACCTCGAACGGCCGGTCCAGCATCCGCCCGGACGGATCGGAGTTGTAGTCGAGATCGAGTTCCGGGAGCGCAACGCGGAAGGGCGTGTCCGCCGCGACTTCAAAGGTCGCCTCCAGGGGTTGCAGCGCGGTCAACGCGACCGCCTCGGCCGCGACTTCATCACCCCCCGACCACACCTGCAACGTGCCGTCGACATCGCCGAACGCGTTGACAACGACCCGCACCCGCGACCCCTCCCGCTCGACGTGCATCGCCCCTTCGCGCGACGCGTCGGTCATGCCGCCGGTCCCCTCCAGCGGGAACCAGGTCTCGGTCCAGCGGCTCGCCGAGACGGGATCGAAGGCGGCCTGGGTGACCGGGTTGCGGTGGTCGCCGGGCTGGTACTGCACGAAGAGCCGCCCCGCCTGGAACTCGACGTACTGGCCGTCGGTGTCGGTGAGGAGGTCCTCCCAGATCCCGCCCGCGCGGGAGAGCGCCCAGAGCCACATCTTCTGCCCCGGCATGTCCTCGTAGCGGGCCCAGTGGCCCCAGCCGTAGTCGTCGTCGTGGTAGTAGCCGCCGAAGAAGTCGTTGAGCTCGCCGACGACGTGATAGGACTTGTTCCCGTCGAAGGCGTTGTTGCGGTAGAGCGGCAGGAAGCGGCCCTGTTCGTCGATGGGCCAGGGTCGCTCGCGGCCCGAATGTTCCAGGTAGGAGCCTCCGGGGACGTAGATCTCGAGGTCGTCCTGCGCGAAGGCGGCCGCGGTCATCCAGTTGTAGTAGGGCTGCTCGAGCGGCGTCGGGTTGTACCAGAGCGCGTGGGTCTCGAAATAGGCCTTGTCGGGGCGCAGGCGGATCTCGACGCGCCAGTGCGTGCGCGACGGCAGGTCCATGGCGCCGACGAAGGTGCTCACGCTGCCGTCGTCGTTCTCGCGGATCGTGTAGTCGACCGGGGTGGCGGTCGCCGGGGTGTGGCCGATGACGCCGAAGTTGAACTCGATGCCGCCCGAGGTCCACGGCCCGCGCAGCGAGATGTCGCGGAATTTCATGACCTCGTTGCGGTAGATGAACTCGTGCCCCGTCTCCTTCACCACCGCGCCCCACACCTTCCCGCCCACCTCGGGAAGGATGAACACCTCGATGAGGTCGTTCTCCATCTTCACAACCTTCCACTCCTGCGGCTCGGAAGTGGGGGAATACCCCTGGAAGTTGTGGTAGGGGTACAGCCTGCGGTCGCTCGCGAGGATGGGGATCGGGTTGGGGTCCGAGAAGGGATAGGTGTCGAGGACGCGGGTTTCCTCGGAGATGCGGGCGGGCGGAGGGGAGGTGGGCTCGCATGCGAGGCCGGCAGCGAGCAGGGTCGCGGCGAGGAGGAGTGAACCGCGCTGTGCGGCGTCGTGGCGAAAGCGTGGCATGGCGATCCGGTTCGGCGAGGTTGGGTGGGATTGGGAAATGTAAGGGTTACGACTTCCAGAGCGGGTGCGTTGGCCGGAGCGGTCGGCCAGGGTGCGGGTTGCGGCGGCCGGCGGGCGGGCGCCGGGGGCGCGACGCCCTGCCCTGCGCCGACCTCGGCGCGGAGGCGTCGATACGTGCACGGCTGACCCCGAGTACCGGCCTACTTCGCTTCCTGCCCCACGTCTGCGGCCGCGGCCCCGGGCCGAAACGCCAGGCACCGGAAGTAGTCGTTGATGCGTGTGTAGTCCGAATCCTCCGCATCCAGGAATTTGGCCACGGCTTCCAGCACGGCCTCCGTGACCGCCGCGGTTGACTTGCCAGAGAGGATTTCGTCGCCGACGAGTTGGTGGGAATAGATGTCGAAGTAGCCGAATCCCTTGGGTCTCATCGGATACCTGTCGCGGCGAGGGCGGTCAATCGGCGTTGCGCGCACGAAAGCCAGCATGTCGTTCAGCGCTTTTTGACACCGCGGTGGAACCTCCAGCAGCGCACTGATTTGGCGATACTCGAAAGCCAGGACCCACGAAATACACCCGGCCATGCCCAGCGCCTGCGCTGGTTCCAGTTCCCAGTACAGCCAGCGCCCCCAGACCTTTGTCCCGATCCCCCGGCTCGTCAACATCTCCCGCACCGCGTCCCGCAACCGCATCGGCTCCTGCCCGAAGTCCTTCACCAGCCGCAACACCGTGTCGCGGTAGCACGCATGACGCTCCGGCACCATCTTCCGGACCTTGTCCTCTCCCCCCTCGTCGCCAAGCACGCCGGACATGTCGTTCAGCAGGGAATGATGGTCGTCCAGCAGCTTCCTGAAATAGTGGGCGTCGCGCTCCTCTGGACCGATCATCCTGGCGACCGCCACGAGGTATTGGCGAATGAAGGCGGTCACTTCGCTCTCTCCAAAAGCGCCCGCGTCGTGCATCTTCTCGACCTGTGCACGCACGTCCCGCCAACTCACGTGCGCAATCTTGCGCTCGTCTTCGATTCCCTCCCGCGATGTGGAGAGGAGCACGTTGCGAATCGAGTGGCCCCTATACTTCTTGCGTAACACATCGTTGTATCCGCGAATCTGGTCGTAGTGCTCCCGCGAAGCCCACCCCGGCTTGTTCTCGATCGCGACAATCCACCGACCCTGATCGCTCTCCAGAGTGATCATCACGTCCACATAGTGCCGCTCCCGCTCCACCCAAACACGCTGCGTACCGACCCCGCCAACGACGTCTCCCGGCAGCCCCACCTGGCCCAGAAACCACTCGAGAAAACCTCGGCCAATCCCATGGGTCTCGCTGGGATCAAGCAGCCAGGCCATCACATTGCTGTGGCGAATCTCGTAATCCGCGTAGCGCAGCACGTCGAAAGCGTTGAACTCGCGCCGCTTTGCATACTCCGCGTGATACCGCAGGAATCCCGGATCCCCTACCAGCTCTGCCACCCCCGGTCTCGCGTTCACCGTGCGTCCCCCCCTCACCCCGGCGGCGCCTGAATCTGGTAATCCGCCGGCGGCTCCAACCCCAACAGATGCTCCACGAAGTAGTCCCAGCGCCGCCGGATCACGTACGGCTCGTTCAGCCCGTGCGCCCGGTCGGGCAGAATCAGGAAGTCGAAGGTCTTGTTGGCGGCGATCAGGGCGTTGGCGACCTGGTAGGTCATCGCCGGATGCACGTTGTCGTCCATGTCGCCGGTCATGAGGAAGAGCTTGCCCTTGAGGTTGGCGGCCATGGAGGCGTTGACCTGGTTGGCGTAGTTGTCGGTGCCGGCGACCGTGTCGCGGACGAGCAGGCCCTGGTACTTCTCGGCGTAGGCGGCGTGGTAGGAGCGGTTGTCGTGATTACCGGCGGTGGAGACGGCGACCTTGAAGAAGTCGGGGTAGCGGAGGATGGCGTCGGTGGACGCGAAGCCGCCGCCCGAATGCCCGTAGATGCCGATGCGGTCGAGGTCGATCCAGGGGTGGCGGGCGCCGAGCTGCTTGATGGCGGTGATGTGATCCGGGATGCCGTTGTCGCCCATGTTGCCCCAGTAGTTGTCCTGGATGGCCTTGGAGCGGTAAGGCGTGCCGAGGTGATCCATCTGGAGGACGACGAAGCCGAGTTCGGCCAGCGCGTCCTGGTCGCCGCGGAGCGCGCCGCCGAGGGTGCCGCCGCCGAAGTTCCACCGCCCCACGCTGCCGATGAAGGGGCCCGGGTAGATGTAGTCGATGACCGGGTAGACCTTCTCGGGGTCGAAGTCGGAGGGCTTGTAGATGAGCCCGTACATGGTGGTGACGCCGTCGCGCGCCTTGTACTCGAAGATCTCGGGGGCGGACCAGGCGGCTTCTTCGAGGCGTGAGACGTCGGCGGTTTCGAGGTCCAGGACGACGCGGCCGGTGCGGTCGCGCACGACGCTGACGGGGGGCTGGTCGGGGCGCGACCAGGAGTCGACGAAGTAGCGGCCGTCGGGTGTGATGCTGACGGTGTGGTCGGCGTCCTCGCCGCCGAGCCGGGTGAGCCCGGTGCCGTCCAGGTTGATGGCGTACAGTTCGGCCATGGTGGGGATGCGTCCCGCTTCCATGCCCCGGGCGGTGAAGTAGATCCGGCCCGCGGCCTCGTCGACGCGCAGGAGGTCGCCGAAAGTCCACGCGCCCTCGGTGACGCGGCCGATCAGCTCGCCGCCCGAGTCGAAGCGGTAGAGGTGGCCCCAGCCGTCCCGTTCCGAGAACCAGAGGATCTCGTTGCCGCCGGCGATGACGTCCCAGTTGGGGTAGCCGCCGATGAGGTCGAGGTTCATCTCGACGTGCGTGGCGCGTTTCTCTTCGAGGATCTGGCGGGCTTCGCCAGTCTCGAGGTCGGCTTCGTACAGGGTGACGGTCTTGCCGCCGCGCGACCCGCGCACGAAGTAGAGGCGATCGCCGCCCTCCTTCCACTTCACCGTCACCCATGTCGAGTCGCGCATGCCCGTCGCGGTGAAGGTCAGGTACGGCTGCGGGTCGGTCTGGAGCTTGAGGTTCTCCCTGCTCTCGACCTCGATCACGTGTATGTCGAAGGCGGCGATGATCGAGTCTCCCGGGAGGCCGTACGGATAGGTGTACAGCTTGGGCCGCTGCGAGGTCGCCGAGTAGATCGGCATGTGCTCCACGTTGCGCTCGTCCATGCGCTGGACCGCGATGCGGCGCGAGTCGGGAGACCACTGGAGGACCGGGCGGGCCGGCATCGCCGCGATGATCTGCGAGGGGCGCGGCGCGGTGGTGCCGTAGGACCAGTACTCCTCGCCGTCGGTGGTCAGCTGGGTGGAGTCGCCGCCCTCGGCCGGGCGCACCCACAGGTTGTGCTCGTGGACGAAGGCTTCGAGGCTGCCGTCGGGCGAGCGGACGAACGGCGTGCGGTTGACGAGGGTGTCGCCGACCTCGCACGCGTACGCGCCGATATCGCAGGTGAAACCGCGCTTGTTGGCGTTGAAGCGGATCGTCTGCTCGCCATCCGCGAATTCGAAGGTGCGGAAGGGCAGCTTGCGCCCCTCGAAGGCCGTGTCGGCCGCGACCGACATCGCCGAAGCAAGCCGGTCGTGGTCGAAAAGCAGGGTGCGCGAGCCGCGGGCCGGGTCGGCGAGCACGAACTCGGCCCCGTCGTTCGTCTGGTTGCGATACCAGAAGCGGTTGCCGCCGGCCATCCACTGCGGCGCCACCGCCCCTCCGCTGATGAGCGGATTCACGTTCCAGGCGAGGAGGCGCTCGGCGCGGTGGTAGCGGGTGGGGTCGATCTGCTGGGCGTCGCCGGGGGCGGCGGTGCCGAGGCACAGGGCGGCGATGGCGAGGCCAAGACGCTGCGGTCGAAGTGCGGCAAGTCGTCGTCGGGGTGACATGGGATACCTGTTGGGTAAGTTGGGTGGGGCCCTGAACCGGGGTCGGCGAAATCACACCGATCACAGGTAGTCATGTATTCAGCCACACGGAGGATGACGTCAAGCGGACGCGGGGAGACCGCGGACCGGTGCGGACCGACTTCAGGCGGGGGCGCAACGGCGGGCGCGAGCGATGGAACCCCGGGCAGACGCGGGGGCGCCGGGTGGAAGTCGTTCGCCGTGCTGTCGGCGCTGGTCATCCTCGGGTCGGCGACCGGGGCCCTGTCGGCCGCGGGTCAGGCGACGGAACGACTGACCGGCCTCTTCGCGGGGCGCATCGACTCGGAGCAGGTCTGGAATCCCGGGGTGGAGACCGCCCGGCGCTCCGGCTTTGCAGTGGGAGCCTTCGTCGATGTCCCGACCCCCATGGCCGCCCTCCGAGTTCGGGCCGACGGCGGGTTCGCGAGGCGCGGGGGGTTCGTGTTGAGCGACATTCGCGGCAATGCCCTCGATGGAGAGGTGCAGAGCGAGTACGTGATCTTCCAGCTTCAGGCGAAGGTGTCGGTGACGGTCGGTCCGGTGCATGTCTTCGCCGCCGGCGGCCCGGGATTCGACTACCTGATGCGCAGTCGGGAGGATCCCCTGCTCGCCCAGGTACTGGTGGACAAGCACGCCACGGTGTTCAATGTGGTTGGCGCGGCCGGCGCGGGTGTTCGCATCGGCTCGGGGCTGGTGGCGGAGGTGGAAGGCCGCTGGGTGCGGGGATTGAGCAACGCCTATTCGGGGCCGGCCGCGAATGTGCGGAATCGGTCGCAGGAATTGGTGGTGCGGTTGTCGCGGGTGCGTCCCGTGAGCGCGGTGGCCGGGGGTGGCGCAGGTGGCTGAGCCCGCAACGGCAAATCCATGGCCAGGAGATCTGCAGTGAACGAGCGCGTGGTCGAGAAGGTGGTGGACTTTGAGGTCGATGTGGACCGGGTGTGGGAAGCGATCACCGACCCGGACGAGCTGGCCAGGCGAAGGATGGGACGCGGAACTGGGCGAGTTGTCGGAACTGTTGGGAGACTGAGGCATCGGTCGCGGTCGGTTCCGGCGTCACCCTGTCCCATCGGAACATGCCGGTGTCCCGCGCAATCCCCGCGGAACCGGCCCGTGCCACTGGCGCGAACCTTGCTTTTGGTAACACCTTTCCCCGGTCCCAACCGGGAATCCTGAACCACTCAGCTTCGAGGCAGACACGATGGTCCGTACTACGTCAACTCTACTGTTCTCTACTGCGCTTCTCGCGGTCGCCACGCCGGCCTGCAGCCAGTCCGACATCGTCAGAACCGCCCTGCACGACTACCGCGTGGTGACGGTCGCCGACGGATTCGTGGTCCCCTGGTCGGTCGCGTTCCTTCCGGACGGCGACATGCTGGTCACCGAGCGCGGCGGGCGGCTGCGCATCGTCCGTGACGGCATGCTCCTCCCCGACCCCGTCGCCGGCATCCCCGAGGTCGTGGCAAGAGGCCAGGGAGGGCTTCTTGAAGTACTGCCGCACCCCGACTTCGAATCCAACCGGATGATCTACATCAGCTACTCGAAGGCTACCGACAGCAACTCCCCCGGCGGGACGACTGCTGTGATCCGCGGGACCTTCGAGAACGATCGCTTCACCATGACCGACGAGATCTTCGAGGCGGTCTCCGCGGGCAACGGCCACTACGGCTGCAAGCTCGCCTTCGACGATGAAGGCTATCTGTTCCTCTCGGTGGGAGACCGGCAGGTGCGGACCGTGGGCGACCTCACAGCCCACCCGGCCCAGGATATCTCCAACCACCACGGCGTGATCGTCCGGCTGCACGACGACGGCAGCATCCCGGACGACAACCCGTTCGTGGGACAGGCGGGTGCACGGCCCGAGATCTGGAGCTACGGCCACCGCAACCCCCAGGGACTCGCGATCCAGCCCGGCTCCGGCGCCGTGTGGCTCACCGAACACGGCCCCCAGGGCGGCGACGAGGTCAACGTTTCGACTCCGGGCGCCAACTACGGCTGGCCTGTCATCGGCTACGGGGTCAACTACCGCTCCGGCTCGATCATCCACGAGGCCACGCACATGGAGGGGATGGAGCAGCCGGTGCATATCTGGGTGCCGTCGATCGGCGCGTCCGGACTTGCATTCTACACCGGCGACAAGTTCCCGGAGTGGCAGGGCAACCTCTTCGCGGGCGGGCTCGCGGGCCAGCGGATCGACCGGCTGACGATCGAGGACGGCGAGGTCGTGGCGAGCGAGACGATCCTGCGCGGCATGGGCCGCGTGCGCGATGTCCGCCAGGGCCCCGACGGGTTCATCTATGTGGCGCTGGAGGCGCGCGGCGACGGCGAGACGCCGATCGTGAGGCTGGAGCCGGTGGGGTAATGTTCCAACGGCGATGATCGACTACACAAAGTTCCAACTGTCATTGAAGAGGCTGGAGGAACAGTACGAGAACTATCGCCACCTCGACCCGTCGCTCCCGCGTCTCACCCACGAGGCTGTCCCGGAATCGGTCATTCAGAGGTTCGAGACGTGCTTCGACTCACTCTGGAAGGTCCTGAAGCGATACCTGGCCGAGGAGTTGGGCGTTCCGGACCTTCCCAATAGTCCCAAGCCGCTTCTGAGATTGGCCAACGAGAACAACCTGCTCACGGCTCCCGTGGAGGACTGGATGGACTTTGCCCGGCATCGGGTGGATACGGCCCACGACTACAGTGTCGAGAAGGCGGCTCGCTGCCTCGAAGTCATCCCGGGATTCATTCAGGGTGCGACCGAACTGTACGAGACGATGACTGGCCGGAGTTGGGAGTGACCTCGGGAATCGACCTCACCCCCAATCAGCGCCGAGCCGTTCTGCGCCTGATCCAGGCCTGCCTGCCGGACACGGAAGTGTGGGCCTACGGATCACGAGTGAAACGCACCTCCAGACCCTCGTCGGATCTTGATTTGGTCGCGCTCACCGGAGCGCGGCAGCGACGTCAAGTGTCAGATCTGCGCGAGGCGTTCGAAGAGAGCGATCTTCCCTTCCGGGTGGACGTCCTGGTGTGGGATGAGGTGCCGGACTCGTTTCGGGAAGAGATCGAGCGCGAGCGCGTGGTCCTCACATCTTCTCGAAAAGCACCCCCCGCGTCCGCCCGTTCGAGACCGTAAACCCGGTCACGCCGCCGTCCCCGGCGCGCTGGAAGGCGATCTCGTTGAGGTGGAATTCCTCGGCCGAGAAGTTGTCGCCGCTCACATGGCTCAGCGGTTGCGGGGTCTGGCCCAACTGGTGGAGCACGAGGCCGCCGTCCTCGACCGCGATGCGCATGAACGTTTCCAGCTCCTCGCTGAAGTAGCGGCCCGCGTAGCCCCGCAGGCCATCTTCCGTGAGATCCGTCCTTTCCGCGCGCCGCATCGTCATCTCGATGCCGCCCTGGGCCGCCACTCCGCTGTTCACGCTCCCATCGGGCTCAGCGCGGAAGGTGAAGGTGGCGTCGGCCGCGGCGATCGTGACCGTCGAGTCGGAGGTCGGTTGCGCGGCGGTCCTGTCCAACCCGGTGAACTCGATGTAGACATCGCCGTCGTCCAGTGAAACCGTCATCGGGATCGTCAGGCCCTGCACCTCGAGGAGCCAGTCACCGGCAATCGCCTCCTTGCGCTCGTCGGACATCGAGCCTTCCGCGTCCGGCTCGTCCGCTTCCGCCTCCTCCTCTTCTTCCGGCTCCAGCTCGTCGGCGAAGAAGAGGCGCGCGACCCGGGGGCCCAGCCCCAGGTCGAACCCGGCGTGGTTGCTCATCAGGATTACGCCGCTCTCGAGCTCCGGCAGGTAGCCCAGGTAGGCCCGGTGCGAGACGTCGCCTCCGGTGTGCGAGTACAGCGTCCGTCCTCCGAGCTCGCCGAGGCCGAGGCCGAGGCCGTAACCGGTTGAATCTCCCGATTCGAGCACGGCCGTGGTGGTCATGGCCCCGATCGCCTCGGCGCCGCCCACGGCGGGCTCCCGGAAGTTCATCAGCCAGCGGTGCAGGTCGTCCACGGTCGTGTAGACGCCGCCGGCGCCCGCGGAGGCGGGCAGGTCGCGCGTCGTCCGGTATCCGCCTTCCTCCAACGGGGCATAGCCCTGCGCGCTCCCGGGAATCAGCTCGCCCTGCACCATCTTCATGCGGGTGTCGTGCATTCCCAGAGGCTCGAAGACGCTCTCGCGCAGGTGGTCCGCAAACGACTGGCCGGTGACCCGTTCCACCAGGAGCGACAGGAGGATGAAGCCGGTGTTGTTGTAGTTCCACTCGGTGTGGGGGCGGTTCTGCAGTTCGGGCTGCCGCTGCACCACGGTGATCGCGTGTTCCCGGCTGAAGGTGTCCTCGCCCCCGAACCCGGCGATCCGCATCAGGTTGTAGATCTCGCGGTAGCCGCTGGTGTGGTTGAGGAGCTGCCTGGGCGTGACCGGCTCGCCGAAGTCGGGAAGCTCGGGGATGTGCTCGCGGATGTCGTCGTCGAGGGAGATGTCGCCCCGTCCCTCCAGCACCAGCAGCCCCATCGCGGTGAACTGCTTGGAAACCGAGCCGATGTTGGAGATCGTGCCGCGCTGCCAGGGAATGCCGTGCGACAGGTTTGCCATCCCGACGGTGTGCACGTGTACCAGCTCGCCGTTGTCGACGACCGCGGCGATCGCGCCCCCACGGTCATCGCCGTCCCATGGGCTCATCAGCTGGTCGAGCCGCCGGGCGGGGTCGGTCGCGACCGGCTCCGAACGCAGCACGCTGAATCTGAACTCGCCGACCTCGTCGTCGTTCGCGGCGATGTTCACCTCGTAGGTGCCGGCGGTTTCGGTCTCGAACCAGATGGTCTCGATTCCGCCCGTGCGGCCGTCCACCTCGCGCAGCACCTGGCCGTCGGGGCCGGTGACGGTGACCGCGAAGTCGTTCGAGATCTGGTCCAGCTCGGCGAGAAAGAACGTCTCCGCGTCGAGTTCGAAGGCGTGGGTCTGACCGTTCGACTGCATCGGGGGCGAGTCCGGGGCCGCACAGGCCGCCGCGAGCGCGGCGAGGAGGACGAGGGGCGGGCAGGTTGCTGTGCTTCGCATCGTGGTCATTCCTTCCTGACTTTGTGGATGGGTCCGCAGGTCGGCGTGGCAGGGCCGCCGCGTGGACTCAGCCGCCCTTCGTCCACCGGACCACCTCGATCGCGTCCGCGCCGCCACACGGCCCGTTGAGCGTGATCGTGCCCTCGACGACCACCTCGTCGCCGGGCTTCAGGTCGCCCGGATCTCCGTTGAGGGCGTACACGTACTGGTCGTTGTCGCGGAGCGTGACGCACCCCAGCCCTTCGTCGGTGATGCGTCCGGTGCGCTGCACCATCCCGTTGTCGTCGGTGACGTGGAACGGGTCCGAGATGCCGATGGGGCTGAACACGCCGTTGAAGACGATGAAGACGAGCGGGCGCGCCCAGTCGGCGTAGCCGGGGACCGTGACGGTGGCCGACACCTCACCCCAGATCTCCTGGGTGCCCTCGGCGAGGGCCTCGAAGCCGGCACGCATCGCGCCGACGCCGACGTGGATCCTGGCCTGGGGCGGCAGGTTCTCGGTGTAGACCTCGACGACCGTGCCGGGGGGTCCCAGGCGTGGCTCGACCGACTGGATGTGGCGCAGCGAGTCGATGGTGGCGTAGACGCGCGCGGGCCGCTGGGCCGCGGCATCTGGGGCGGCGATGGCCCAGAGGAGCGACGCGGCGGCCATCGCAAGGAACGGCCGTGCGCCGGCGGGACGAGAGCGGGGACGCATGGACATTGGGGCACCTCCGACTGCATGGGGCGAGTCCGGTCACGGGATGGTGTGATGGGAAGTTGTGCCGCCGGGGCGATTCGGGCCAGTCCCGGCCCCCTTGCCGGCACTGTTGCTCGGCGGGCCGGGCGCCTCTAACCTCAGCCGCGAACGGACATTCTCATGACACGGAGGACCGCAATGGACCGGGGTGCGATGAACCGCAGGGAGGCGCTGGCGCTGATGGCGATTGGCGCGGGCGCGGCGGCGTGCGGACCGGACGGTGCGCCCGGCGATGGCGGCGCGACCGGCGGCCAGAGCGCTGGTGCCGCGGCCGGAGGCGACCCCGCTCCCATCTGGATCAAGGACCCGGCCCCCTTCGTGCAGCACGGCACCAACCTCGAAACCCGCCTGGCGGACCTCGATGGCCTGCTGACGCCCAACGACCTCTTCTTCGTGCGCAACCACGCGCCGACGCCGGTGATCGATCCGGCCACCTATGTGCTCACGGTCGGCGGCCCCGGCGCCGAGCGCGAGGTCCAGCTCACCCTCGACGACCTCCGCGCCCTGCCCACCCAGACGCTGATCGCCTACATCGAGTGCGCGGGCAACTGGCGCGGCTTCTTCCAGTCGATCACCGGGCGGACCGCTTCCGGCAGCCAGTGGGGCACGGGCGCGATCGGGTGCGCGGAATGGACCGGGCCGAGCCTCGCCGACGTGCTGGCGCTGGCGGGCGTTCGCGACGACGCGGTCGACGTCAACGTGATCGGGCTCGACGACGGCGCGTGGGAGCGTCCCATGCCGGTCGCGAAGGCCCTCGATCCGGCCACCATCCTCGCGCTCACCATGAACGGGGCGCCGCTGCCCCCCGATCACGGCTTCCCCGTGCGCGCGGTGGTGCCCGGCTGGGTGGGGTCGTCCAGCGTGAAGTGGGTGGGGCGCGTGGAGGTCGCGACCGAGAAGGTGTGGGTGCGGGCCAACACCTCATCGTACGTCCTGGCGGGCGAGGAGTGGCCGGCCGATCAGTACGCCCCGGCCGACGGCGCCCCGATCACGACGGGGATGGTCAAGAGCGCGCTGGCGTTGCCGCACCCCGCCCAGCTTGCCGCCGGGACGCAGCGGCTGAGGGGGTTCGCCTACTCGCCGCGGGGACCGGTGGCGCGGGTGGAGTGGAGCGCGAACGACGGGCCGTGGGCCACCGCGCGCCTGATCGGGGCCTCGGCGGACATGCCCCATGCGTGGTCACGCTTCGAGTTCGAGTGGGACGCCGCACCCGGCGGGCATGTCCTGCGCACCCGCGCGACCGATGCCGCCGGCGACACCCAGCCGCTCGAGGGCGTCTACAACGAGAAGGGCTACCTGCTCAACGTCGCGCTGCCGCACCTCGTGCAGGTTGGATGACGGCCCGCCTCACCGGTCTCGTCGTCGCGGCGGCCACCGCCTGCACCCCGGCAGCTGACGCGCCCGACACCTCGGTCGACGGCGAGTGGGCCTACACCGTGCGCTGCAGCTTCTGCCACGACGTCCCGAACGGGATCGGCGCCGAGCTCGACGCGGTCACCCTCGCGTCCTACACCACCGTCGGCGAGCTCGACAGGTATCTGCGGGTGGCCATGCCACACGAGGCACCCGGCACCCTGGCGGACGCGGAATACGACGCCATCCTCCGGTACATGATCGGGAGCCGGCGACTGGTGCCCGAAGCCGGCGACGCGTGGCCGCTGCCGGACTCGACGAGGCTGCAGACGCCTTAGGAGCCCCGCAGGGTGCCGCGGCCCTTACGTTCCCGCCAGACGCCGGGCTTGGCCAGTGCTCGGCGGATGTGGTGACCAGGTTCGATTCCGTGAAAATCCGCACATGGCTTGCGGATTTTCACGGAAAAGCCCGTGGATACACCACACCCGAGCAACACCAACCCCGCACGCCCGCAGGCGCCCCGGTCCACAGTCGGCGCCGCAGGGTGCGGTCGAGGAAGCCGTGCCCGACCTCTTCGCCCTTCCCTACCTCCCCTCCATCCAAGCCGTAGAGGCCCCTGGGGGCGCGTTGTCCGCCACATGTGCCGCCATTTGGCGGACAAGATCGGCATTTGTGAAGGGGGACCAGCCGTGGCCCTTCATCGGCGCGCCGTGGATGAACTCGCCGGCGTAGTACGGATCGGTCGTGCTTTCGAGGAACTCCTCCATGAGGTACACGGCATAGGGCAGGTAGAAGTGGTCCATCTCGGGGTTGAAGATCCTGATCTTGCCGACCAGGTCAGGCCCGATGCGTGACCAGTTCTCCTCGGCGTAGTGGCGAAGGTCGTAGCCGTTGTCGCGCATGTAGTGCGCCACCTCGCGGTCGATGATGCCCGTGTCCAGGTCCCATAGCCGCCGCGGATAGCCGTCCTCGTCGGTGGGCCCGTAGGCCGCGTGCCAGGCATCGAGCTGCCCGGCGCCACGCCCGCGCGAGCCCTGCGCCACCTCGAGCTGGCTGATCTGGCGGTTGCTGCCCACCGGCTGGCCCTCGACCGTGCGCTGGAACATCCGTTCCGGCGCGCCCGGGACCGAGCCCGGCACGATGAACGCGCTCTCGTCCTCGTAGATGTTGACGAGCTGGTAGCGCCGGAAGTCGATCGGATCGGGGTAGTAGGTCCAGGTGCCGCCGTAGTAGGTGGGGTAGTGGAGCATCTTGGCGAGCGAAAGCCAGCCGCCGGTGGAGCCGCCGGTCATGACGCGCGCGTACGGCTCGCCGATCAGGCGGTAGTTCTCCTCGATGTAGGGGATCAGCTCTTCGTGGATGGCGTCGCCGTAGGGTCCGTTGTTGGCGGAGTTGAGGCCGTAGGAATCGTCGAAATAGGGCGTCGGGTGCAGCAATACCGCCGCGACCACGCGCGGGAAGTCGTCGCCCATCCACGCCTGCGCGAATTCGTAGCCTGACTCGCGCAGGCCGCCCGCCTCACGCCTCATCTGCGAGAAGAGCGCTCCGCCGGACGGCGGCTCGGTGGTGAACCCGAAGACGGGGTCCAGCTGGAAGTGCCCCTCCTCGATGACCAGCGGATAGCGCATGTCCGGGTTCTCGTCGAAGCCCCGGGGCAGCAGGATTACGGCGCCGAGGTACATGGGGTGGCCCCACCACTCGGTGAGGATGTCGCTCTGGATCCTGATGCGCTTCACCCACTCGGTGTCGGGCGGGACCTCGATCGGGGGGATCTCGCCAGTGAGTTCGAACGGGATGACGTCGTCGCTGGCGGGATCGACGCGTACGCGGCGCGGCTCGCTGAAGTAGTTGCCGGGCGAGAAGGCCCAGCGCTGTCCCTCCCACTGGTCCTGGGGCGCCCAGATCGTGTGGCCGTCTGCGCGTTCGTACTGCGTGTAGACGTGCAGGATCGTCTGGACCCAGTAGTCGCCCGCGGGGAGGCCGCCGAGGCGGCGGTAGGGGTAGCCGTCGGCGCCGGCGTCGATGACCATGGCGTCGCCCGGGGCGGCCTGTTCGACGTCGGCGGAGAAGATCGGCACCTGGCCGTTGCGCTGGCGGGCCGAGTTGTAGCCGGCGATGCGCGGCTCGGGGTCGTTGGCCGGGGCGAAGACGACGAAGAGGCGGCCGGTGAGGGGGCCGTCGTGGAGCGAGGCGTCGTGGGTGACCTCGATGCGGAGTTGGGTGGTGGAGCCGTCGCCGGGGGCCGGGGGTTGGGAGGCGGGCTGGCAGGCTGCAAGGGCTGCGACCAGGATGGCGGAAGACGCGGCCAGCGTGGTTGCGGGCGTGTTTCGACTGGGCGAACGAGTGGGCGAGTTGGGTGCGCGCATGGGGTCCCTCCGGAAGGTGCGGGTGAAGCGTGAAGGTGCGATTCGGCCGGGTGGAGCGGCAAGGGCAACGCGCGTCCGACGGTTCCGCGGGGATTGCCCGGGACAGTCGAATGCTCGATTGGGACAGGGCATGCCCGGCGGCTCGGAGGGAGCGCAGCTATCTCTTCTGCGACAGGTCTTCCGGGACCCGGTCGAACCATGGCCGCGCGCGCTCGAGCTGTCCGGCAAGCCGGAAGAGCGTAGCCTCGGCGCCGGCCCGGGCCGCGAAGTGCACGCCCACGGGCAGCCCCGCGGCATTCCAATGCAGAGGCACCGACATCGCCGGCTGTCCGTTGACGTTGAAGACCGGCGTCCAGGGCAGGAATTCGAAGGCGCCCTCGGCAATTCGGTCGAGGGCCCTGGCCGCCTTGATGAGGTTGCCGGACCCCAGCGCGCTCAGCAGGCCGAGCTGAAGGTGTTCGAACCGGCTCGGGGGCAGGGCGCCGATCCGTGGTGGCGGCGTCGCCACCGTGGGAGTGACCAGGATGTCGTAGTCGGTGAAGAACCGCCCGACGGCCTTGCCGCATCGCTCGAGGAAGCGGAGCGCGCTCGCCAGCTCCCTGGCGGAAACCGCCTTCGAGACCAGGCCGAGCGCCCAGGTGAGCGGCTCCACTTCACTCCGGCGGGGCGGCCTCCCGAGATCGTGCGTCAGGTCGCCGAACTCGGCGCCTACTTCCCCGGCGACCATGTACATGAAGGCTCGCGCAAACGCCTTGCCATCGAAGCGGGGCGTGGCTTCGGTGACACTGTGGCCGAGCTGCTCGAGCAGCGTGACCGCATCGGCTACCGCCTGTACGCAGTCCGGGTGGGGATCGCTCGATCCCATCCACGGGACGGTCGTCCACGCAATCCGCAGGCACCCCGGATCGGCGCCGACTTCCCTGGTGAAGGGACGTTCCGGCGGCGCGATCCGGTAGGGTGCTCCGGACTCGGGCCCGTGCGTTGCGTCGAGCATTGCGGCGCTGTCGCGAACGGAACGGGTGAGCACATGCTCGGTCACCGATCCGCGCCACGGTTCGGCGTCGCGCGGGCCCGAAGGGACTCGCCCACGGCTGGGTTTCAGCCCGAACAGCCCGCAGCACGATGCCGGGATACGAATCGAGCCCGCACCGTCCCCGCCGCCTGCCATTGGCACGATGCCCGCCGCAACCGCCGCCGCGGAGCCGCCGCTCGATCCGCCCGGCGTGCGATCCAGCGACCACGGGTTGCGGCAGGGTCCCCAAAACACCGGCTCGGTGTAGGGGAGCAGCCCGAACTCGGGCGTGTTGGTCTTGCCGAGGATGGAGACGCCGGTCGCGCGCAGGCGGCGCACCAGTTCCGTGTCCTCCTCGACCACCAGATCCGCTGCCACCCGGCTGCCCGCAGATGTCGGGTGCCCCGCGTAGCCGCTCTGCAGGTCCTTGGCCAGGAAAGGCACTCCGACGAAGACCGCGGCGGGGTTGATACTGTCGGCGAGTACCCGCGCCTCGTCATCCATGCGGCGCACCACCGCGTTGATCGCGGGATTGACCGCTTCGAGCCGCCGCACCGCGACCTCGATCAATTCCAGAGCGGTGACCTCGCCCGCCCGCAGCAGCGCGGCGAGCGCAGTGGCATCGTGGCGGATGTACTCGTCCTGGGTCATGCGCTCGCTCCTGCCCGACTGCCCGGCTGCGCGCGGCGCGGCTCTCTCCGCACTCGGGGTCACAACCTGCCGGAGGTTGTCCCGAGTCCGAAGCAAGCGCACTATCTCCCTGAGTGCAACCAGCACATCCAGACGCGAGGTTCCGGCCGCTCTCGATATGGAACGGGACGCTCCGATGTGCATACCATCGTTGAGCTGTCGCATGTTCGCCAATCCCCAACTGCCGCCCGAATCCCTGCCCTCGGCGAAGGCCGTCGACTGGCAGCCGCTGCACCCGCGTTTCGTGGGTCGGCTCCAGTTCGGCGTTTTCATCCGGGTCGCGCTCTTCGCCGGGATCGGAGCCGCCCTCCACTACATGGTGGCAACAGGGCCCATGGCGGTCCTGCTTCGAGCCGCCCCCTGGCTGCCGGTGCTCGCCTGGGGCGTGTTCGGCGCGCTCTCACTGCGGGCGCTGATCTGGCCGGCCATCGCCGTGCCCCGGCGCGGCTACGCGGTCCGGCAGCGGGACATCCTGTACAGGTCCGGCGTCCTCTGGCGCTCGGTGCGCGCGGTGCCGTTCAACCGGGTGCAGCACACCAAGACCGACAGCACGCCCCTGGACCGCCGATTCGGCCTCGCGAATCTGTCGGTGTTCCCGGCAGGAGGCGGTGCTCACAAGATCCGCGGCCTCGGCAGGGATACCGCCGAGCGCCTGCGCGCCCATGTCTCGGCCATGATCGAAGCCGAGACCGATGAAGCGACGGACGACGGTGCTGCCGGGCCGGCCTGACCTCGGCGTATGGCGGCGAACGTCGCCCTTCGCCATCGTCTTCTTCCTCGGCACTACGGTCAAGACGATCGCCGGGAACTACCTGCAGGCGGCGGCGTCCCTCGGGGCCATCGCCTACCTGACCCGCTTCGAATTCCTTCCCGACAGTCTCTCCATGGGCTGGGCGATCCTCTTCGTCGTGCTCGCGATCGGAGCCATCGCGCTGCTCCGCTATTGGTTCTTCAGGTTCAGGCTCGAAGACGACAGAATCCTCATCCACCAGGGCGTCCTGAAGCGAACGGCGCTCGACCTGCCCTTCGACCGCATTCAGGGCATCAACGTCGAACGCTCACTGGTCGACAGGATCCTGGGACTGGTGACCATTCGCCTGGACACCGCGGGCACGATCGTGGCCGAGGGGCGGCTTCCTGCGGTGAGCGGCGGCATGGCCGACTGGCTGCGCACGAGGGTGGACGGATCGCGGCGAGAAAGTTCGGGCGCAGACGATTCGGACGCTGCGACGAGCCTCGTTATCGACTCGCCCAGCGGGGCTGAGGCTGCTCGAACACCCGCAATGGGCAGCGGCCGGACGGCGGCCCGCGATCGACTTCTGCTCCGGCTGACCGCGGCCGACATGTTCCGGATCGGCCTCGCCGACCGAACGGCCCTGGTGTTCGCCGGTGCGCTCGCAGTCCTGGCGGAGGCCGCCGAGCCCGTCCAGCGGTTGATCGGCGGCGCGGTGCAGTCCGTGTGGAACTCCCTGGCCGGCCTGGGGACGCCGAGCCAGATCTTCGCCGTCGCGGCCATCGTGCTCGCGATCGTCGTTCTGTTCGTACTCGGCGCCGTGGCGAGCGCCTTGCTCCGTCACCACGACTTCACCCTGTGGCGGCGCGGGACCGCCTACCGCACGCGCGGCGGCCTCCTCACGCAGAAGGAAGTCGTTGTCGAAACGGCCAAGATCCAGCAGTTGACGCTGTCGCAGAACATCGTCATGCGCTGGTTTGGGCGTTACCGGTTCGGCGCGCTTCCCGCGGGAGCCGTACCGATGCAGGGCGCGGACACGCCCTCGAACCTCGAAATCGCCCAGAACCTCGGCGTCCCGCTGATCGAGGCCCCGCTGGCGGAGCAATTGAGGCATGAGGTGTTCGGAGCGGAGGGGGGAGGATTGACCCTGGTGCCTTCCAGCCCGGCCTTCATGCGCGTCTCGCAACACTATGTCCGCGCGCTCATGATCCGGATCGCGGTCGTGCCGATCGCCGCCGGGGCGCTGGCGCCACTGGTGTGGTCGGGGCCCGCCAGAGCCTGGATCGTGCCCGTGGCGGTCTGGTGGACCGGGTGGGTCGTTCTGTCCGGGCTGATCGCCCTGCAGTGCTGGCGCCGACGGGGTTATCTGCACGACGAAGACGGGCTGGCCAGCCGGCGGGGCCTGATCGGGAGCAAGGTCGACGCCTTCCTCTTCCGCAAGGTTCAGGGCGTGACGGTGCGCCGGTCTCCGCTGCAGCGGCGAAAGGGGCTCGCTACCGTCGAGGTGCATCTCGCGTCGGGAGTGGTGACCGTTCCATACATCGATCACGGCGCTGCGTGTCGGCTGAGGGACTACATTCTCTACACGGTGGAATCGAGCCGCCGGCGCTGGCACTGAAGTGCGTGCCGGAGCCCCGGGATCGCACGCGGCCCACGCGAGTCCGCCGCCGAAGACACGAGTGACACGGAGGACCGAATGAGCGTCGCAGCGGAAACGAAGATCAACGTCGGGTTCGCGGGTGCGGTCCTTCTCACGCTCCTGCTCGCGGCGTGCGGAGACGCGCCGGGCAATGCCGCCCCGGCGAGCGGAGCCCGCGCAGACTACACCGAAGTCGCGACCGCCCTCACCACGATGATCGAGCATGAGCGCGGCCAGAAGGGCCTCGCGGCCATGTCCATCGCGCTGGTCGACGAAGAAGGCGTGGCCTGGGCGGCCGGCTTCGGCGAGCAGTCCCCCGGCGTCCCCGCCACCGCCGAGACGGTGTACAGGGTGGGCTCGGTGTCGAAACTCTTCACCGACATCGCCGTCATGCAGCTGGCCGAGCAGGGCGAGATCGACATCGATGCGCCGGTGCGCACCTACCTCTCCGACTTCGCGCCGGACAACCGGTCGGGCACGCCGATCACCCTGCGGCAACTCATGTCGCATCGCTCGGGGCTCATCCGCGAGCCGCCCGCGGGCAACTACTTCGACGACGGCGGCGCGAGCCTCACGGCCACGGTGGCCAGCCTGAACGGCACGCCCCTCATCTACGAGCCCGAAGCGCGCACGAAGTACTCGAACGCGGGGATCGCGGTGGTCGGATACACGCTCGAGGTGACGCAGGGCGAGCCGTTCGCCGACTACGTCAAGCGCACGGTGATCGACCCGATCGGGATGACGAGCAGCGCCTTCACCCCCGAGCCCGGGATCGTCGACGACCTCGCCCGCGCCTACATGTGGGGATTCGATCGCGGCCTCTTCGACGCCCCCACCTTCGAACTCGGGATGGCGCCGGCGGGCAGCATGTACTCGACCGTTCTCGACCTGGCGCGCTTCATGGGAGTGATGTTCCGGCGCGGTGAGCTGGCAGACGGGGCCGCCGGCACCCCACCCGCCCGCCTCCTCGCCCCCGAGACCCTCGAAGCCATGTGGCAGCCCCAGTTCGCCGCCCCCGGCGCCACCACCGGATACGGCCTCGGCTTCGCAGTCCAGGAACGCGCCGGCGAACTCCAGCTCGGCCACGGCGGCGCCATCTACGGCTTCTCCACCCAGCTCGCCTTTCTGCCCGGCTCCCGGCTCGGCGTCGTCGTCGTCTCGGCCGTCGACGGCACCAACACGATCACCACCCGCGTCGCCGACGCGGCGCTGCAGCTCATGCTCGCGGCGCGCGACGGCCAGCCCCTCCCCACCACCCCCACCCGCGGCACGGCGGCGATCGCCCCCGCCCTCGCACTGGAACTCGAGGGCACCTACGGCACCGGCTCGGGCGCGGTCGAGTTCGACGCCCGCGAAGGCAGCCTCTTCATGACCCCCGCGCGCGGCGGGGCGACCGTCGAGATCCGCGCCCGCGGCGACACCCTCATCGTCGACGACCGAATCGCCTTCGGCACCCGCTTCGTGCGCGAGCACGACGGCGGTGCCACCACCGCCCTCCTCCCCCTCGGCCCCGGCGGCGACCCCCTCGCCACCCTGCCCCGCCAGCCCCCCGCCGGCCGCCCCGACCTGCCCCCCGCGCACTGGAACGGCCTGATCGGCGAGTACGGCCCGGACCACAACGTCCTCTACATCCTGGAACGCAACGGGCAGCTCCACGCCCTGATCGAGTGGTTCTTCCTGTACCCGCTCGAGGAGATCTCGCGCGACATCTACGCCTTCCCCGCCGACTGGGGCCTCTATCACGGCGAGCACCTCGTGTTCTCCCGCGACGAGGACGACCGCGCGACCTCCGTCGAGGCCGCCTCCGTCGCGTTCGCCCGCCGCGATGTCGGCACCGAGGCCGGCGGCACCTTCCGCATCGACCCCGTGCGCCCGGTCGCCGAACTGCGCGCCGAGGCCCTCGCCGCATCGCCGCCAGACGAGCCCGGCCCCTTCCGCGACTCCGAACTGGTCGAGGTCGCCACCCTCGAGCCCGGCATCCTCCTCGACGTGCGGTACTCGACCACCAACAACTTCATGTCGTCGGTCTTCTACGACGAGCCGCGCGTCTTCCTCCAGCGCCCCGCCGCCGAAGCGGTGGCGCGCGCCCACCTGGCCCTCGCCGAGCACGGCTTCGGCCTCCTCCTCCACGACGGCTACCGCCCCTGGTACGTCACCAGGATGTTCTTCGACGCCACCCCCGAGGAGCAAAAGCTCTTCGTCGCGGATCCGGCGAGCGGTTCGCGCCACAACCGTGGCTCGGCGATCGACCTCAACCTGTACGACCTCGCGACCGGCGAGCCCGCCGACATGGTCGGCACCTACGACGAGTTCTCGCCGCGGTCGTTCCCCAACTACCCGGGCGGGACCTCGCGGCAGAGGTGGCAGCGCGAGATCCTGCGCCGCGCGATGGAGGCGGAGGGGTTCTCGGTCTACGAAGCCGAATGGTGGCACTTCGACCACGACGACTGGCGAGAATACGCGCTCCAGAATGCGACCTTCGGCGAACTCGGCCGCTAGCCGCCGGGCCCGGCGCCGCCCGCGCCGCCGCCACAGCTGGACCGTCGATCTCGGCCTCGCCCTCACCGCCACGATCTGGGGGCTGAACTTCACGGTCGTCAAAGCCGGTCTCGTGGAGCTCTCGCCCCTGGCCTTCAACGCCCTGCGATTCCCCTGCGCGGCGGCCGCCGTGTGGGTGCTGATGCGGAGCACCGGCCGGCAGATGCTGCCCCCGCGCAAGGACTGGCCCGCGGTCCTGCTGCTGGGAATCGTCGGCCACGTGACCTTCCAGATGGGATTCATCCTCGGGCTGGACTGGACGCTCACCGGCAACGCCGCCCTCCTCCTCTCGACCAGTCCCGTCTGGGTGCTGGTGATCTCGTCGGCGATGGGCCGCGAGCGCTTCAATCCCTGGGTCCTCGCCGGCGTGCTGGCCACCCTGACGGGGATGGTCGTGCTCATCACCGGGGGCAGCCAGCAAATGGGCGCGGCGCGCCTCGGAGACCTCCTCGTTCTGGGCGCGGCGATCTCGTGGGGCGCGTACACGGTCTTCGGACGGCGGATGGTGAAGCGGCGCGGCGCACTCCAGATGACCGCCTGGACGCTGTGGGCCGGCCTGCCCTTCATCGTCCTGGCGGGGGTCCCGGACCTGGTCCGCACCGACTGGAGCACGGTTTCACTGACGGCGTGGCTCGGCGTGGTCTACGCGGGCGTCTTCGCCATCGGGATCGCGTACCTGCTTTGGTACCGGGGCGTGCGCACGATCGGGCAGAACCGCACCTCCATCTACCAGAATCTCGTGCCCGTTATCGCACTGATCAGCGCATGGCTGTGGCTCGCGGAGACGCCGACAACGCAGCAGCTGGCGGGCGCGGCGGTGATCCTGGCCGGGGTTGTGATCGCGCGCAGATCGCCGTAGGGGCGCGAGCACCGAGAGTGGCGAGGCGCCGGGCCTGGGCCGACGGCGCCCGATTCCGTTGACCGGGCCGTGTCGCTTTGGCTAGCGTTGTGCCGGCTGGCCGGCGCCGGGAGGATTCCCGGAGCTCCGGCACGTCCCACGGATCAGCCTCAACTCGCCAATTCCCCCAGGGACCCCAATGATCGACATCAATGAAATCGGCGCGACCGCGTTCGTGATCGCGTCCATCCGGGCCATGGAGAAGGAGCAGTCCGACCCGCTCTTCAACGACCCCTACGCCGAGTGGTTCTCCAACGAGCGGGCCCTCGGGGCGGCCCGGCAGCTCAACGAGGCCTTCCCGCCGTCGACCACCATGGTCCGGTTCCGCACCCGCTACTTCAACCGGTTCATCGAGCGCGGCATCGCGGCGGGGGCGCGCCAGGTAGTTCTCATGGGCGGCGGCTTCGACATGCGCGGGCACCTCTACGGCAACCCGGACGTCGCCTTCTTCGAGGTCGACCAGAAGGCCGTGCTCGAGTTCAAGCGCTTCATGCTCGGGCGGCATGGAATCGAGCAGCTTCCCTCGGTGCTGGGGAACTACCTGGAAGTCGACATCGCAGAGGGACTCGACGAGCTCGGCTTCGACCCGGCCGCCCCCACGCTGATCGTCTGGGAGGGCAACACCATGTACCTGCCCACCCACCTGATCATGCCGTTCCTCAACCGGCTGGCCGGTGCGATCGGCACCTTCCGCATCGCCTTCGACTACTTCGCGGTCGACCTGCAGAACCGCGAGTTCGAGACGGACGAGGATCAGCGGAGGCTCGAAGGCGTAGAGCAGGCGATGGGCGCCTCGTTCCCCACCGGATTCGCCGACCTGACGGTGTTCGAGGAGGAGACGCCGCTACGCGTCGCCGAGGACGGATCCTTCGCCGGATTGGCCGAGGAGTTTGGCCAGGGCGAGATGGTCGCCGATTACCCCGAGGACTGGCGCGAAACGCTCAAGCTGTACCGGTACTGCATTCTGGAGACGCGATAAGAGCGGTTTTGTCCGCCAATTCGGGCCGATTCTGGCCGACAAACGGTCCCTGGGGCTGGTTGTCGGCCAATTCTGCGCCTTTCTGGCGGACAACCAGCCCCGGGTCCGCCTACTCCGGAATCCCCCGGCTGAAGAGCATCTCCAACCCCGGCTGTCCGCCGTCAACCACCATCGCCGCCGCCTCCTGCCCGCGCAGGAAAGCCCTCACCTGCCCCGTGACCGGGTCGCGCAGGATGGTCATGGGCGAATCGGTCGTCTGGTCCAGCGTCGCCGATCCGCTAGCGCCCACCAGCGAGATGCTGGCCAGGTCGCCCGTCCACGACACCGGAATGGTGAAGACGAACCCGGTGCGCCCGTCGTCGATATCCGGAATCTCCGGCATGTCGAAGGTCAGTGAGAAGGCCTGGTCACCGGCGGCCGTCCGCCCGCGCAGGCGATACTCGGTTCCCGGCGGCGGCACCCACGGCACCGCATCGACGATGAACGACGGATCGAGGAACGGGTCGCCATCCGCGTCGACTCCGCCCCACACCAGCACGGTCCTAGTCGGCGCGGCGCTCGCGGCCGCTGGAGGCTCGACGTCCAGGCGGTGACGCAGGGCGTTCGAGAAGTGGTAGTCGCCGATCCATCCGCCGCGGCAGTAGGACATGAGGTCCGGGGCGTGCGGGGTAATCAGTCGCGCGCGCTCCCGATCGTAGCCCCAAGAGCCGATCCGGCCGTTATGGTCGGGAAACAGCAAGTCCGGGCCTCCGGCACCTCCACATGGCGCATGATAGAGACCCATGTTGTGTCCGAGCTCGTGGGCGACGGTGTGCGGCAGCGGTATCGAATAGCTGGACCAGGAGCGTATCCCTAGCGCAACCCCGAGGAGGCCCGCGGTCGGAACCGGCGAAAGCATGGCCATCCAGTAGCCGGGTCCGCGCTCCATGCGCCGCATCGTTTCGGTTTCCAGCAGCAGTTGGAAGCCGTTGGTGCTCGACGTGAGCACCGGATCATGGCGTCTGACGTCGAGACCGCCGATCGGAAGCAGGTCCCGTGTGGCGGACAGCATTTCGCTCCCTTCCGGGTCGCGTGCCATGTCGGCGGTGATCTCCAGGATCGCCGAATCGGGGTTCAGCTCGTACAGGAACGGGATCACCGTCAGGCGGAAATCGGGCATTTCGCGCACATCCACGGCCATGCGGCCCGACTCCGGGATCCTGTCTGCGATTCCCGTGCCGGAAGCGAGGGTGCCGTTCGGGTCGACTTCGATCACCATCTCCAATCCGTCCCTGATCACGTCGCCCGGGATATTGGCGTTCGCCGACAGTCCCAAGGCGCTCTCGTCGATTTCGGCCGGGACCGGCATCGTCCCGGCCGCGATCTCGGCCGTGTGCACCTCTGTGCCTCCGTGGTAGAAGGTGGCGCGAACCGGCGGGATCTTCTCTCCGCCGGCCTGTGGCGAGGAGAGGAACACCCGCAGCAGGGCCGGCCTGCCGGCGACGAGGGGCACGGGGAACTTGCGTGACTGAACCGCCTGGGTGAGATAGACTGCGGTGCCTCCGCTGTCGCAGTGGGCCACGCGCTGGAATTCGACACCGTCCAGCCACGCCAGGAGCGCCGGGTCGGCCGCTATGCAGAGATCGGTGCCCCCGGCCTTCAGGAGCTCGAGTTCGTTGAGAGTCTGCAGACTGGCAGGGAGGGGACCGGCAAGCCCCGCGTTGTCGCCGAGCCAGAGCTGTTCCAGGCTGGTCAGCCCACCCAGCTCCGATGGCAAGGCGCCGCTCAGGTCGTTGGCGTGCAGGTATGCGCGCTCCAGGCTGCTCAAGTTTCCGATGGTTGGTGGAATGGCTCCCGTCAGCGCATTGTCGGCGAGCCACAACACTTCGAGACTCGCCAGATCCCCGAGCGTGGCCGGGATGCTGCCCGTCAACCGGTTTCGCTCGAGGTCCAGGTATTCGAGCTTCGTGAGATTCCCCAGTTCGGCCGGGAGATCGCCGGTCAGGTCGTTTTGCCAGAGACCCAGGTATTCCAGATCAAGGAGGTTGCCCAGTTCGGGAGGTAAGGGGCCGGACAGGTCGTTCTGACTCATTCTGAGCTCTCGCAGTTTGACCAGCTGCCCGAGTTCCGCGGGAATGGGTCCCGCCAGAGCCGAGTATCTCAACATCAGGTTCCTGAGTTCGGTGAGTTTGCCGATTTCCGGCGGCAGCGGACCTCCCAGCCCGACTCTGTAGAGGTGCAGTTCCCTCAGGCCGGAGAGTTCGAAGAACTCCGCGGGCAGCGGGCCGGTAAGCCCCCAGTTGCCGTTGAGATTCAGCACCTGCAGGCCCGTTAATCCGCCTATCTCGGATGGGATGGTCCCGCGCACGCCGTTGTATCCGAGGAAGAGACCTTCGACGTCGCCCGCGCGGTTGACCCGGACCCCGTGCCAATTGCTGATCGGAATGTTGGTCATCCAGTTGTCGTTGCGGGTCCAGTTCGGGCCGTCAGTGGCTTTGTAGAAGGCGATGAGGGCCTCGCGCTGCGCCTCCGGAGTGCAGTTCGCCCCCGTTCCTTCGTGCTGGCCCAGGGCCTGCAGCCATTCCTGATACTCCTGATCGTGGGGTACGCACAGGTTGGTCTCGGAGTATCGGAACGCCTGGAGCGGAAGGTCCATCAACGACCGGGGGAGCTCGCCCGCCAGCCCGTTTCCGGAGACGTCCAGGCTGCTCAGGACAGCCAGCTTGCCCAGGACTTCCGGCAGCATTCCGGTCAGGCCGTTTTCTGCCAGGCCGAGTGCGGACACCCGGCCGAGCGAGTCGATGTCGACCCCGAACCATTCGTCCAGGACCCCGTCGCCGAGCCACCCGGTCGTATCGGCCCAGCCGTGTCCGCGGGTCTCCTCGAAGAGCTCCTTCAAGGCTGTCCGGTCACCCTCGGCACAGTTCGGGCCGATGACTTGCGCCACGTCAGCGGCCCATTCGTCGAACTCGCTGGTCTTCGGCATGCAGAGATCCGGGTTGTCCGCGAAATCGAGGACCCGCAACTCCTCGAGCTGAAGGAAGGTGCCGGGGATGGCCCCCGAGAGCCGGTTGTTGGCCAGGAACACGCCGGTCAGCTGAGTCGGATCTCCCAACTGTGCCGGAACAGGTCCCTTGAGTTCGTTGTCGGCAAGTCCGAGGTATTGCAGCGCTCGCAGGTTTCCGAGTTCGGCAGGCAGCGTCCCCTCCAGGCCGTTGGCGGGAAGCGTCAGCCAGGTGACCTCTCCCGTGCTGTCGGTGACCACGCCGTGCCAGTCACCGAGCGGCGCGTCCGTCAGCGGCCTTGTCCCTCGCGATCAGCTCGGTGAAGGGAATCTCCGGATCCGTCATGCTGTCCTTGCAGCCGGAGATTGCGATGGCGCCGAGCGCGAGTATTGCCGCGGCGCGGGTCGCGAGCGCGGGGCGGTTGGAGCGGTCCCGGGAGATCCGGGTGGTCGCGTTGGAGAGGGGAACATCAATCCGCATGGCTGTAGTCTCCGGGTCGTGGGGACGTTTTTTGGCAAAACGATAGCGCGAACGGTGGTTGGCAGGCGCGTCATACAATATTTTACAATATCGCCTGTCAAGTAGTTCCCGCACAGGGCCAGGAGTTGCGCGACACCCAGCTTACCCGGAACCGAGTAACAGGATCCCTCACCCCCCGTCCGCGATGATCAGCATCCCGCGCGCCCGCAGCATCTCGTTGAGCGCCGCCACCTCGTTGGCCAGCAGGGCTTCCAACTCCGCCAGGTGTTCCTGCAGCTGCTCGTGCAGCAGCACCTTCACTTCCATTTCCTGGTCGGTGGGCGGGAAGTCGGCGACGGAAATCGCGCCGGTCAGGTAGCCCAGCTTCTGGAGCAGCCTGGCCTCGAAGCGGACGCCGTCCTGGCCCTGACCCGTGAGGCGCAGGTCGACCATGTTCATCTGGAGGTCGACGAGCTGGTCGCGCAGTGAGGCGATCGCCTCGGTGAGCGTCTCGTCGTCGGCGAAGCGGGACATGGTGGCGAGCTGGACGCGGATCGCTTCGACGCGGTGGACGGCCTCGCCCGCCTCGACCACGTCGTCGCGGACCTCGCGGATGAAGGCTACCTGGGCCGCGATGTCGGCTTCGCTTCCCGCCGAATGTGGGTCCTTGATGACGGTGAGGGGCTGCTCGTGGGTCTGGCCGGCTGCGTTGAGGCGGACGGTGTAGCGGCCGGGCGGCTGCAGGATCGAGATCTGTTGGCCGCCGGGGGCGGGGCGGCCCTCCTCGCCGACGGCGATGTGGTCGGCGTAGATGGGACTCGTGAATAGCCGGATGGGACCGTTGGGCTCGTCACGCAGGTCCCAGTGGATGCGGTTGATGCCGGGGTTGTTGGTGCCGGTGAGCGTGCGGACGACATCGCCTGCGGCGTCCACGATCTCGACGGTCGGAGCCTCGGCCGCCGCATCCGCCAGCCAGTAGTTGATCGACGCGCCGTATTCGGGGTCTGTTCCCTCGGTGGGATCGCTGTAGGGCACCGACGGCGGCGTGATCGCGCGGAAGCGGTAGGCGTCGCGGGGGGCGAAGAGGTGGGAGGACGAGGCCATCGCCTCGGGGGTGAGCTGCTGGAGGGGCGTGAGGTCGTCCAGGATCCAGAACCCGCGGCCGTAGGTGCCGACGACCAGGTCGCCGAAGTGCTCCTGCACGACGAGACCCGACACCGGCGCCGCGGGCAGGTTGTTCTGGAGCGGCTGCCAGTTGTCGCCGTCGTCGAACGAGACGTAGATGGCGTTTTCGGTTCCCACGTACAGCAGGCCCTGCCGCTTCGTGTCCTCGGCGATCACCTTCGTGTAGCTCAGCATGCTGGGCGGAATCCCGCTGGTGATCTTTTCGAACGAGGCGCCGTAGTCACGGGTCCGGTACACATAGGGATCGCGTACATTCGCCTGGTGGCCGTCGATGGCCACGTACGCCGTCCCCGCGTCGTAGCGGGAGGCCGCGATGGACCGCACCGCCATCCACTCCGGCAAACTCGGCATGTTTGCGGTGACGTTCGTCCATGTGGAACCGCCGTCCCGGGTGACCTGGAGCAGCCCGTCGTTGGTGCCCGCCCAGATCAGCCCTTCCTGTACCGGCGACTCGGCGATGCCGAATACCGTGCCCGCATACTCAACGCCGATGTTGTCGCCGGTCAGACCGCCCGAAAGCCCCATGCGGCTCTGGTCGTTCTGCGTCAGGTCCGGGCTGATCACCTCCCAGCTCTGTCCTCCGTTGCGGGTGCGGTGCACGTGCTGGCTGCCCACGTAAACGGTGTTGTTGTCGTGCGGCGAGATGTGGATCGGCGCGTCCCAGATGAAACGGTAGCGCACGCCCGACGCCGCCCCCCGGCTCTGCTCCGGCCACACCTCGACGGCGCGGTACTGGCGGCGGTCCTCCTCGTAGCGCACCACGATGCCGCCCACCATCCCCGATCCGGATGCGGAGGACCAGACAATGTTCGGATCGGTCGGATCCGGGGTGGCCCAGCCGCTCTCGCCGCCGCCCACGTGGTGCCACATGCCGCGCGGAATGCCGGTGATGCGGCGCTGCCCCTGGATGCGGCTGTTGCTGGGGCCGCGGTAGGTCGGCTCGTCCTGCTTGTTGCCGAGCACGTTGTACGGGATCGCGTTGTCCACCGTCACATGGTACATCTGAGCATTCGTGAGGCGCTGACGGAACCACGTCTTCCCCCGGTTGATCGAAATCGACAGGCCCTGGTCGTGCGCGACGATCATGCGGTCGGGGTCGGTGTGGTCGATCCACATGTCGTGGTGATCGCCGCCGGGCGCCTGCGGACGGGGGGTCACGTCGAGGGTGCGACCGCCGTCGGTCGAGGTCGTGAACGAGGCCGTGAGGAAGTACGCCTCGTCCTCGTCGTTGGGCGAAATCACGACGCGCGAATAATAGTGTGGGCGCCCCATGGCGTTCCGGTTACGGGTGATCAGCGTCCAGGTGCGCCCGCCGTCCTCCGAGCGCCAGAGCTGCCCGTCCTCGGTCTCGCGGCCCTCCCAGGGGATGCCGTCGCCGGTCTCGAACATGGCATAGACGCGGTCGGGGTTGGAGCGCGCGATCGCCACCGCCACCTTCCCTACGGGCTTTTCGGGCAGCCCGATGCCGTTGTCCGGTCCGTTCAGCTTCGTCCAGGTGTCTCCGCCGTCGCGCGAGACGTGCAGGCCGCCGCCGGGTCCGCCGGAGGTCCGCCCCCACGTGTGGATCTCGAGCTGCCAGGTGCCCGCGAAGAGCACGCGGGGGTTGGTCGGGTCCATCGCGATGTCCGAGCAGCCGGTGTCCTCGTCGACGAAGAGGACGTGCTCCCAGGTGGCACCGCCGTCGGTGGTGCGGAAGACGCCGCGTTCGGGCTGCGGGCCGTAGGCGTGTCCGAGCGCGCAGATGTAGACGATGTCGGGGTTGGTGGGGTGGATGACGAGGCGCGGTATCCGCCCGGTCTGCTCCAGTCCCATCAGCGTCCAGGTGGCCCCGGCATCGGTGGACCTGTAGACGCCCTGCCCGATGGAGACGTGGCTGCGAATCTTGCCTTCGCCCGTCCCGGCCCAGACCACGTTCGGATCGGCCTGCGCGACACCCAGCGACCCGATCGACTGCACGGGCAGACCGTCGAAGATGGCGTCCCAGTGCACCCCGCCGTCGGTGGTCTTGTAGATGCCGCCCGACGCGGCGCCGACGTAGTAGGTGTGCGGATCGCCGACGATCCCGGCCGCCGCCGAGAAGCGGTTGCCCTCGGGGCCGATGTGCCGCCACTGCAGGGCGGTGTAGGCGGAGGGGTCGGGGGATTGGGGGGAGGCGGGGGTGGGGAGCGCCAGCAAGGCCGTGGCGGCCAGGCAGGACAGGGTGAGGGCGAGGAGGATTCGGTCGGACTTGGTGCGCATCGGGAATCGTCTCGGGTGGCGGGGAAGTTGGCGCCGTCGCGGGGACGGCGTGCTTCGAAACACAGTCCGTTGGGGTGGACGGAGCGTCAAGTCGGGGGGTCGCTCCGGATGGGCCGGGAACGGCTTTTTCCTGGACGCCCCGGAGGTCTCGGGTTCTGGAGCAGGAGATCTCCCTACCCTGGCCCTAAAGGTTGTTGCAACTACACTACGTAGTTATTGTTGGTTGATGGAATTCGAATGGGACGAGGCCAAGAATCAGAGCAACATCCGCAAGCACGGCATCGGGTTCGACACCGCCAAGCGAATCTTCAACGGGCGCGTCGCAACCTCGGCCGATGAGCGCCAAACTACGGCGAGGACCGTAACATCAGCATTGGCCAGGTGAAGCCTGGAGCGCTGATCGTAGTCGTCCACACCGAGCGCCATGGGCGTATCCGTCTCATCTCTGCCCGCCCGGCATCGCCCAAGGAAAGGAGAATCTATCATGAGCGCACGCTACGATAAGCCCCTTACTCCCGAGCAAATCGCGGCGGTTAAGGAAGAGGACATTGACTTCAGCGACATCCCCGAACTGGACGACGAGTTCTGGGAGCGGGCGGTGATCGTCGAGCCTGACCGCACTGATCAGATCACGATGCGCGTCAAACGCTCCGTGCTGGCCTATTTCAAAGCTCCGGGGAGGGGCTACCAGACGAGGATGAACCGCGTGCTCGAGAGCTACGTGCGGCACAGGACGGGAGATCGCTCTCCGCCTTCCGTGGGCTAGGAGCCCGTGGAATCCCCGCGGCATTCGACCGGCGATGCATCCGGTCTGGATCGCTACGCTACTGCGTTGCTCCTCGGCTGGTCGTGTCGCTCTTCAGTTTCGCCGAATTACCCGCTGGACGATCGCCGAATTACCCGTTGTATAGTCGCCGAATTACCCGCTGGATGATCGCCGAATTACCCGTTGGCGGTTGCACGACGTCACTCGCAACGGCTAACGTTCAGTCATGGAATACCTTACCCGAATCGTTGAAGGCGAGCTCATCGAGCGCCTTGCGGCAACCGGCGCGGTCGTCATCGAGGGCCCAAAGACTTGCGGAAAGACCCGCACGGCTCGGCGCATGGCAGCGAGCGAGGTGCTACTGGATGTTGACCGCAATGCCCGGCGTCTGGTCTCTGTAGATCCGGAAACCGTCCTCCGTGGCGCAACTCCACGGCTGATTGACGAATGGCAAACAGAGCCGGACATCTGGAATCACATCCGGCGCGCTGTCGATGACCGCGGATTACCCGGACAGTTCATCCTCACAGGGTCGGCAGTCCCCGCCGACGATATCACCCGCCACACCGGCGCAGGTCGTCTGACCCGGTTGCGAATGCGCCCGCTCACTCTCCTTGAGACCTGTCACTCGTCAGGGGAAGTCTCGCTGAAGCAATTGCTCAACGGCGAAACACAGCGCTCCGATCAGAGTCGCCTGGCCGTTCCCGAACTTGCAGAGCTGGTATGCCGTGGGGGCTGGCCGGGCCAGTACGGCAAGCCGTTGGTCCAGTGCCTGCGAATGAACCGGGACTTTCTCAATGAGATCCGTCGCGCGGATATCTCCAGGGTGAGTGGACGGCAAAGGGACCCCATCAAGGTAGGGCGTCTGCTCCGGTCGTTGGCCCGGAACGTGGCCACACCGGCCGCCGTTTCCACGCTGATCCGCGATGTCCACGAAAACGGCGTCATGATGAAGAACGACACAGCGGTCGAATACCTCGACGCCCTCACGCGACTGATGATCGTGGAGGACCAACCGGCCTGGGCCCCCCACTTGCGGTCTCGGACCACGCTGAGAACGACACCGGTACGGCACTTCGTCGACCCCTCTCTTGCGGTGGCTGCGCTAGGCGCTTCCCCCCGGCGGTTGATGGACGACCTCGCCTACTTCGGTTTCCTGTTCGAGTCGATGGTAATCCGGGACCTGCGGGTTTACGCCCAGACGTTGGAAGCCGAGGTTTTCCACTATCGCGAGAAGGACGGACTGGAGGTGGACGCGGTCGTAGAGACGGACGACGGCCGCTGGGCCGCCTTCGAGGTCAAGCTCGGCGACCGATGGGTGGAGCAGGGAATGGCCAACCTTCGCCGACTGGCTCTCCGCATGGAGAAGGGTGGCCGCGGCAAGCCCTCCGCTCTGGCGGTGATCGTACCCAACGGATACGGTCATGTGCGACGCGGCGAAGTCGGGATAATCCCGATCTCAACACTCGGACCCTAGGAGCCCCGCGCTCCCAGCCACGGAGCGGACCCCACCGATGAACTTCTTCCGGTTGCATGAGCGCGGAACGTCCGTGCGGACCGAGGTGCTGGCCGGATGCACCACCTTCCTCACCCTCTCCTACATCATCTTCGTGAACCCGCTGATCCTGAGCGGCACGGGGATGGACTCGGGGGCCGTGCTCGTGGCCACCTGCCTGGCGGCCGCGTTCGGGTCGCTGGTGATGGGGCTGTACGCGAACTACCCGATTGCGCTGGCGCCGGGGATGGGTCTGAACGCCTACTTCGCGGCGATCGCGGTGGGAACGCTGGGGCTGACCTGGCAGGTCGCCCTGGGTGCGGTGTTCTGCTCCGGGGTGCTGATGCTCGTGCTTTCGGTGCTTCCGGTGCGCGCATGGGTGGTGAACAGCATTCCGCGCTCGCAGAAGGTGGCCATCGCGGCGGGGATCGGGTTCTTTCTGGTGATCATCGGCCTTCGCAACGCGGGCGTGATCGTGGGAAGCGAGGCCACGCTGGTCGCGCTGGGGAACCTCGCACAATGGCCGGTGATCCTCGCGCTTCTCGGGTTCTTCGGCATCGTCGCGTTCGAGCACCGGAAGATTCCGGGGGCCGTGCTGATCTGCATCCTGATCGTGGCCGGGGTGGGATGGCTCTCGGGGCAGTCGGATGCGCCCGCTGCGCTGCTTGCGGCACCGCCTTCTCTCGCGCCGACGTTCTTCCAGCTGGACGTCGCCGCTGCCTTCGAGGTGGGCCTGCTGGCGATCGTCTTCGCGTTCCTGATGGTGGACCTGTTCGACACGAGCGGCACGCTGGTCGCGGTGCTGAACGAGGCCGGACTGACCGACGAGGACGGCAAGGTTCCGCACCTGCAGCGCGCTCTGGTCGCCGACAGCTCCGCGACGATCGTGGGATCGCTGCTCGGCACGTCCACCACGACCTCGTACATCGAGAGCGCCGCGGGTGTGCGGGCGGGCGGCCGCACCGGTCTCACCGCCGTGGTCGTCGCCGTCCTGTTCCTGGGCGCGATCCTGCTGGCTCCGGTGGCGACAGCCGTCCCCGGCTACGCGACCGCCCCGGCGATCCTGTTCGTGGGCTGCGTGATGGCCCGAGCGATGCGCAACATCGAGTGGGACGAGTTGACCGAAGCCGTCCCGGCGATCGTGACCGCGCTGGCGATGCCCTTCACCTACTCCATCGCGACGGGAATCGGCTTCGGCTTCATCACCTACGTGGTCATCAAGGTGGTCGCCGGGCGCGGGTCCGACCTGAACGCGGCCGTGGTGACGGTGGCGGCGCTGTTCGGGATCCGATTCTTCGTGATGTAGGGCCGGACAGTGAGCCACACCCGACGTCGCTTTCTCGGCCAGGCCGGGCGTGCGATTGCGGTGGCGCCCATGGTGCCGGTGGGCCGGCTGGCGGCGCTGCACGGCAAGACGGCTGGCGCCGGGGTTTCGGAAGTCGCCGGTGCCCATCGCGGCAACACGCTCGCACAGGACGCGTGGGTCGCCCGGGCCCGAGCCCAGATCCCCGCCTCCGCCGGCAGCGTTTACATGCAGACCGGCGGGATCGGCCCGTCTCCGATCGAGGTCATCGACGAGGTCAAGGACCGCCTCGATTTCCAGAACCAGGGACCCGCGCACCCTGACTACGCGACATGAGCTTTCCGATTCCCATGTCGTTGTGATCGTGCAGCTTACGGGATTCGGCGGTCGGGTTCCCGCTGAATGATTCCCGCCGATTTGGATTGGGTCAGGCGCGACCCCTCGCGCGGCTGTCCAGCGCCTTCCTAAGCTGTACCGCGTCGGCCTGCTGGTAGCAGCGCAGCACCGTCTGGGCCTCCTTCCATCCGCCCAATTCGCAGAGCACCTTGAGCGGCAGGTCCATCAGGTCGCTGGCAAACTTGCGCCTCAGCGAGTGCCAGCCCCGCCGGGCCTTCGGCTCCAGTCCCGCCAGCCGCTCGGCCTTGCGCCACCAAGCGCCCGTCCGTCCCCTGCCGATGCTCGCCGAGGGATCCTTCGTCGCGGGCAGGATCAGCGTCTCCCCGCTTCCGGGGTTCGCGTCCCGGGCCTCCTCCAACACCGCCACCGCCTCGTCCGTCATCGGCGTGACGTGCTCGTATCCCGTCTTCTCGTGCTCCGCGCGCCACCGCACCTCGCGGCCCTCGAAGTCCACATCGGACCACCTCAGGTTGCGGATGGCCCCGATGCGGTGTCCGGTCTCGTGTGCGAGCACGAACGCGACGTGGAACCGCCAGTCCACCTGCCGGGACACCCCGAGCATCGCCCGGTACTCCTCCTCGGAGAGAACGACCCGGGCGGGGTTCTTCTCCTTCGGCGTCCTGAGACCCCTCAGCGGGTTCGAGTCGAGAAGGAGCTTCCCCTCCTCGTCCCTGGATTTCGTCGCCCAGTTGAGCACCGCTAGCAGAAACTTCAGGTCCAACTCGATGGTCCGGTTGGACACCGGCTTCCCGCTCGGCCCGATCCTTCCCGCCCGGCGCTCGCGGATGAAGCGGTCCCAGTCCCTTTGAGACAGGGTCTCGGGTCGTCGGTCCCGACCGAGAAGGTCGAGGAACATTGCCGTCCCGATCCTGTCCCGGTGCTGGACCCGCCTCGTCTTGGTGGGCGTCACCTCCTCACCGTAGATGTCAAAGAGCCTCTCCAGAGTGAGCGGCTCCGGCTCGGCTTCCGCCTTGCCCACGATCTCGGGTCCGGCGAACCCGGCCGCGAACTCGTCCGCCTGCCGTTTCGCCCTCGC
>JAJDTB010000057.1 GCA_022827345.1 Gemmatimonadota bacterium
GAGGCGCAGTGGTCGACGGCCGCGAAGAGCCAGCACCAGCCCTCCTCCTTCGTCCAGAACCGCGACGCGTCCGTGCCCCAGAGCTCGTCCGGCTTCTCGGTCCGGATCCGGCCGCTGTGGGTCCGGTCTCCGCGGGGATGCCCGCGTCGCACCGGCGCCAGCAGCCCGTGCTCTCGCATCAGGCGGAGCACCCGGTTCTTGCCGACCCGGATCCCCTTGGCCGCAAGCCGCGCCTTCACCTTCCGGTGGCCCTCGCCGAGGAACGGACTCGCCTTCAGCACCGTCCGGATCTCTTCCACCAGCTCCTCGTCGCTCAGTGCCGTCTTCGGGCCCCGCTTCCCGGGCTGTCGGCGATCGGACTCCGGCGGATTGCCGAGTCTCGGACGCAACGCGTACACGCTCGAACGCGCGACCCTCCACGTCTCGCACACCATCGTCAGCGGATACCTCCGCCTCGTCGCCGGACTCACCCGTCCATGCGCCTCAAGAGCTTCCTCAGCTCGTCCCCGAACCCCCTTTTTTCGAGAAGCTCCGCCTGCAACTCGACCCGCATCGTCATCTCCCCCAGCTTCGCCCGGGTCCGCATCAGCTCGCCTCCCGGCCGGTTCTTCTTCTTCAGGCCCTGCTGGCCGCCCTCCAGGAACTCCCGCCGCCACCGCTCCAGCTCCGGCGGCGCAACCCGAATCTCCCGGCTCACCTCGCCGATGTCCTCGCCGCGCAGCAACCGCAACACCACCTCGGCCTTCCGCTGCGCGCTCCACCGCTTGGGGAGGCCGGCCGGCCTCCCCAAGCCGCCCGCTCTGTCCTGCTCTTCCGTACTCCGAGACATCGTGTGCCTCCGCTCCCTTGGACCCCGGATGGCTTGCTAAAGTACTGTCCAAGAAAATCGGGGGCACTATACTAATATGATAGTTACATCCGGGAACCAAGGCGCACCACAGGCGCGAAAAGCGTTCCAGCTGAAACGCGCTCGCCCTCTTCGATACTAAATATTCTAGTTAACTATTGCGATTCCCCCCGCGCCGGCGGAAAGAAAATGGCGCTCGACCCCGGAAAACGCGCGCCAAGTTCCCGCAGAATCACCTCAGCCTCCTCGACCGTCACCCGGCTCGCCGCGGAAGCCCAGAACCCGTTGACCTCGTCAAACCCGAATCCCGCCTCGCCGATATCGGCCAAGCCCGCCCGGAACCCGTCCGGATCCCAGTCCTCCCTGCCCCCCGGCCGCACCCGCGTGGACGCGATCGCCTCCTCCAGCCCGTCCGGCGGGATGTCCCCCTCCACCCCCACATACATCCTGAACATCGCCGCGTACATGACGCCCCGGACGTAGGACACCTTCCACGCCCACTCCTCGGACGCCGGCGTCAACTCCACATCCGGCGGCTCGGCAATCAGCCAGTCTTCGACAAAGCCGGTGATCATGCCACCCTCGGGCGACGGATCCGGCAGGCTCCACTGATTGTGCGCCACCATGAGCGTCACCCCGAGCTCGGGCCACGCAAACCCCTCGGTCCTCCAGCCGAACATGTGACCGCCCGCATGATCGAACGACCAACGCCGGGTGCCGTAGTCACTGAGCCGCCACACCAGGCCGCTGGTCACCCCGGGGGCAAGCTCGTCCTCGTATTGCGGCGTCAGCATCTCCTCGACGGTCTCGGCCGCGAGCACCCTGTAGCCGTTGTACTCGCCGCCGTTCATCATGGCCGTCAGCAGCCGCACGTGATCGGCGGGCTTCGCCACCACGCCGCCGGCCGGGTAGTGACTGAAGTACAGCGGCACGCTCGGAACCCACGCCGAACCCATGCGCGCGTAGCCCGTGCTCATGTTCTCCCAGATGTCCGGCCGCACGTAGTCCTCGTGCTGAGCGGGCGGATACTGTGACGACTCCATCCCCAGCGGGTCCATGATGTGCCGCTGCACGTAGTCCGAAAACGACAACCCGTCCGGGTTGGCCGTCTGCACAATCAGTCCAAGCGTCGCGATGCCTGGGTTGGAATAGTTGTATTGAGTGCCGACCTTGCCGATCCAGAACGGGGTCGTCCGCCCGAGCAGTGGGCTTGTGTCGCTGGCGTAGCTTGCGCGGAGTGCCTCTTCGAGCGGCACGGGCTTGTCCCACACTCCCCTGGCGCCGCCGCCGGATAGCCCGGAGCGATGCGTAAGCAGATCGTGGACCGTGACGTCCCGGTCGCCGAGCGGGTTGTGCACCTCGAAGGGCAGGTGTTGGCTGACCGGGTCGTCCAGCGCGATCACGCCCCGGTCGACCAGGTGCATGATCGCGGTGGCCGTGTAGGTCTTCCCAAGGGAGCCGGAGTGGTACACGGTCTGGGGCGTCATCGGCTTCGAGCTCGCCACGTCGGCCCACCCGAAGCCGGCCTCCCAGATGAGCTCGCCGCGGTAGCCCATGGCGAGGTTGAGGCCGGGGGTGCCGTGCGCACGCATTGCGTGCAGGACGTAGTCGCGGGTGGCGTCGATGAGCCGGCTCTCGAAGGCGCGGTCGGTGTAGACGGATTCGGTGATTGGGATGTCGGGTAGCGCGCTGGGGGCCCGTTGCTGAGGCTCGCATGCGGCGACGGCCATTGGCCCAAGGAGCACCAGGAGGCGCGCGGCGGGCGAGCTCGCGAAGCGGCTTCGGCGAGGGGAGCGGATTCGGGGAGTCATCGTCGCCTCCGGAAGTGAGTGGTTCATGCGAACTCCCGTTGCAGCACGTCGCGGACCCGCGGCGTCGCGTCTTTCAGGAGTCGTTTTCTGTACGCGTCGCCGTCCGGATCGCCCGGGTAGTGCAGGCTGGATCCGGCCGCGAGCAGCATCTCGACCAGCGCAACATAGGCGTCCTGTCGCTCTTCGGCGCCCCCGGAAAAGCGGGAGCCGTGGACGGCCCAATGAAGGGGCGACGATTCGTGGGCATCGTTGAAGACGTCGAGGGGCGCCCCGGCATCGATCAACAAGCGTGCGTTGCCGGGCTGGCCGAACCAGGCGGCCTGATGCAGCGGCGTGCCGGCGTCGAGACCTCTTGCGTTCAGGTCGGCGCCCGCCTCGATCAGGAACGTCACGGGCTCCCGGTCGTTGCGGCCGGCGACATCCGCCAGCAGGCGGTCTTCCTCGGGGTTGCCGGTTCGGGCCACGCGGGGGTGGGCTTCGAGGATCGCCCGCGCTGCGTCGAGGCGTCCGTTCACGACCGCAACGGCGAATCGGTCGGCTTCGTTCAGTTCGGTGCTGGCGCCCCGTGCTACGAGGCGGTCGGCGACCTCCTCGAAGCCGCGCCGGACGGCGTGCGCATATGCGGTCTTGCCGCCGGCCGTCCTGGCGTCGATGTCGGCGCCGTGCGCCAGCAGGATGTCGATGGCCGTGGCACGCCGGCGCCGGGTGGCCACGTGAAGGGGCGTCTCCGCGCGCGGTCCGTGGCGCAGGTCGGGGTCGGCGCCCTCGGCGAGCATCCGGCGCAGCATTTCGTCGCCGTTCGCGCAGTAGTGGAGGTCGAGCAGTTCGTGGAGTGTCATGGAGTGCCCCGAAGAAGCTCGCAGAGCGCCGCGACCGCCTGATCGCAGCTTTCCAAACCGTGCCGCCGCGGCGTACCTTGCGTCAGGCCAGTACACTGCGGCGGCGAGACTTGTGTCCAAGCCTGACGGACCATCCCGGGTGCCGCAACCCAAGCGCACAAGGAGTGCTCGTCATGCGCATCTTCGCCGTCCTCGCCGTTGCGTCCCTCGCCGCAAGTCCCACCCTGGTCGCGCATGCCCAGCCGGACCGCTCCGGCACGATGGCGGGCCGCTCCACCGTCTACGCGCCGAATGGGGTCGTCGCCAGCAGCCAGCCACTCGCTACCGGTGCCGGGCTGGCCGTGCTGCAGCGCGGCGGCAATGCGATCGATGCCGCCGTGACCACCGCCGCCATGCTGAACGTGGTCGAGCCCATGATGACCGGCGTCGGCGGCGACATGTTCGCGATCGTCTGGCTGGCCGACGAGCAGCGCATGGTGGGACTGAACGCGAGCGGACGCGCCGGCGCGCTGATGACCCGGGAAGAGCTGGTTGACCGAGGTCACGAGAGCATGCCTCGCTCGGGCGCCGAGACGATCACCGTCCCCGGCGCCCTCGCAGGTTGGCAGACGCTGCTCGACACCCATGGCACGATCTCGCTCGCCGAAGCGCTCGAGCCCGCGATCCGGATGGCGGAGGAGGGATTCCCGGCGAGCCCGGTCATCGTCGACTTCTGGGAGGGCGCGCAGGAGATGCTCAGCCGGGACGAGGGCGCGCGGGCGACCTTCCTGATCGACGGCAAGCGGGCTCCGCGCGCGGGCGAATGGTTCAGCAACCCCGACTTCGCGCGCACGCTGCGCCTCATCGCAAAGGGCGGGCCGGACGTGCTGTATGGCGGGAAGCTGGGTGAAGAGATCGTGCAGCGCGTCTCCGAGCTGGGCGGCTTCCTCACCATGGACGATCTGCGGTCGCATCGCGTGGACTGGGTCGAGACTATCTCCGTCCCGTACCGGGGCTATCGCCTCCATGAACTGCCGCCCAACGGCCAGGGGATCGCCGCCCTTGAAATCCTCAGACTCCTGGAGCCGTTCGATCTGCAAGCCATGGGACACAATTCCGTCGCGTACCTGCACCACCTCATCGAGGCCAAGAAGCTCGCGTACGCCGACCTGGAGCATTTCGTCGGCGATCCGTCCACCATGGAGGTTTCACCGGACGAGCTGCTCAGCGACGCGTTCATCGATTCGCGCAGGGCGCTGCTCGACCCGGAGCGCGCGATCGAGCGGGCCGATCCCGGAACCGCGATCACCGCGAGCGAGACGACGTACTTCACCGTCGCCGATCGGCATGGCAACATGGTGTCGTTCATCAACAGCATCGCCAGCGCGTTCGGGTCGGGCGTGGTGGTTCCGGGGACCGGATTCGCGCTGCAGAATCGCGGCGTGGGGTTTTCGCTCGACGCAGGGAGCGCAAACGCGGTGGCACCGGGACGGCGGCCGTTCCATACGATCATTCCGGCCTTCGTGACGAAGACGGCGGCCGATGGACGGGAGGAGCCGTGGCTGAGTTATGGGGTGATGGGCGGCGCAATGCAGCCCCAGGGCCACGTCCAGGTGCTGCTCAACCTCGTGGAGTTCGGCATGGACCTGCAGGGGGCGCTGGACGCTGCGCGCTTCAATCACCTGGACGGGAATCGAGTGGCGATCGAGCCTGTCGTCCCGCTCGAGGTGCGCCGACAGCTGGAAGCGATGGGGCACGTGCTGGCCGACCCCGAGGGCGTGTTTTTCGGCGGCGGGCAGGCGATCATGCGGCTGGAGCGGGGATGGGCGGCCGCCTCGGAACCACGAATGGACGGGATGGCGGCCGGGCACTGAGACGCCGGGGGACGCCTACTGGCAGCCTCCCCTCTGCCTCCGGTTCAGGAAGTCGTACTCCGCATCTTCCTGGCCTGCGCCCGCGGGCGCTCCGGCGGCGACGAGTGCTTCGACGACCGACTCGTACTTCAGTGCCCTGGCCTGGTCGAGCGCCGTGAGGCCTTCGGGGGATGTCCTGGCGAGGTCCACGCCCGCGTCCACGAGCAGCTGCACCTTCTCCAGGGTTTCCCGCTCGTGCTCCGGCGTGCAGACGAACTGGTAGACCCAGGGCCTTCCTGCGTTGGCCATGCCCACGGCCGCCATGAGTGCCGTGGTGATCTCCAGTTGCCGCGCCGCAAAGATCCCGGAGGTCAGGGCGCCGTCGCTGCCGGCGAAGTACTCGCTCCGGTGGACGAACCGGGGGTCGGCGCCGTGCTCGAGCAGGCTGCGCAGGATGCCCGCCGTGCCGAAACGGGCGGCCAGCCATACCGGACGGGCGCCGATCCAGCCGTTGTGGAAGTAGAAGGCCTGGTTTGACCCGCGCTGATGGGGTGTGAAGGTCGCAATCGGGAGGCTGAAGTCGGCCCCGTGCTCCAGGAGCAGGTCGACCGAGCGCTGGTCGTGGCGCAGAATCGCGGCGTGCAGTGCCGTGAACCTCTCGGATCCGGCGTCGGGGTCCGCGCCGGCCTCCAGCAGGAACTCCACGAGGTCTCCGAAGCGCCCGGGACGAAATCCCTCCCGGCCGCCCACCGTGTAGGGACCGCCCGATGAGAAGGTCGGCTCGGTTACCTGAGTGCGGAAGTTGGCGTAGGCGGCCATGGCCAATGCGCTGACGCCGAACCCGGATCTGTCGTTCAGGTCGGCACCGCCGGCCACCAGGTGCCGCGCCGATTCCACATCGCCCACCCGCGCTGCGAACAGCAGGGCGGTGTTGCCGCCGTGCTCGAACCAACCCTGGTTCTGAATGTGCGTATGGGGTTCGTGCGCCCTCATCTCCACCGTGACCACCGTTCGGACGTGCACATCGGCTCCGTGTTCCACCAGGACCCTCGTCACGTCAGGCGCGAGGTTCAACACCGCCCACATGAGTGCGGTCTGGTTCCGCGGCCCCGTGGCGTCCGGGTTCGCTCCGTTCTCCAGGAGCATCTCCGCCACCCGCGCGCTCCCCGCCCGTGCTGCGGCCATGAGGGGCGTCTCTCCGTGGCGCAATGCCCGGTTCGGATCCGCACCGGCATCCAACAGCAGCCCGGCCACCGCCACACCGCCGTTCTCGCCGGCGGCCCAGAGCGGCGTCGCACCCAGGTCGTTGGCCCGGTTCACATCCGCACCGGCCTCGATCAGCAGTTCCACGCTCTCGGGCAGATCGCGGTGGCTGGCCCACAGGAGCGCCGTTGAACCGTCGCCCGCCGTGGCGTTCACGTCCACACCTTCCTCGACCAGCGCGCGCAGAGCCGCCTCGTCGCCGTTCCTGGCGGCTTCCACCACCGGAGGCGGGTCGCCCGCCGCGGCGAGGACCGCCATGAGTGCCAGGGACAGCATCATCCGATCCCCTCTCTTCTCATCAGCATTTGCAGGTGTTCCTGTGCCACGTACAGACCGCCCTCCCCCTCGTGCCATGTGACCAGCCCGTCTCCGTTCGCGTCCACGCCGTTCCGGAGCTGGAAGGCCAGGGTGTTGAGCTCGTCGGACAGTTGTTCCGCTTCCTCCGCGGACTCCGTCGCCAGGATGCCCTCGGTGATCTCCAGCATCCTGCGGGCGCGCTCCAGGGTGTTGCGCACGCAACTCACCACATGCGCTGCGTGTGTCCGCACATTTTCCGACGCATCGGGCGAATCGGCCGCCATCCGGATGTGTTCGATGGTGTTCCGGGATGCCTCGAAGAGCCCGAAACCCAGGCCCGGGCCGCTCTCTCTGCGGGTGGGATCCAGAGCGTGAAGCACGTTGCCCGCGTGGGTCTTCATGGCCTGGAGGTCGCCGGGTCGCTGTTGACCGCCTGCGGCGAAGGCCGCGTATTCGGCCGCGGTGCCGGCTTCTCCCACGGCCTGCCGCAGGAAGCCCAGTTCCGCCACCGAGGTGGCCTCGGGATTGACTACCTGGAGAATGTGGGCGTGGGCCCCGTTCTGTGCGCCGGCGGTGGCGGTCGGGAGTCCCAGGAGGATCGTGAGTCCTGACGCGATCGCGGCACGTGTGATCACCTGTCTTCGACCTTCCGATACTTCCTCAGATACCAGACCTCGGAAGGATCGTCCCAGAACTGGCCCGTGGACGGCGCCGGAGTGGATGCGTAGACGCTCCCCTGCCCGTCTGCTGCGACCCAGTGGATGGCTTTGGTATCGTCGATGGTGCGCAGCAGCTCGCCGTCGCTGGCCCGGGCGATCCAGATCCTGGCGTTCACGAGGTCGGCCACGTAGAGCCGGTCACCGTCATCGATCGACAGGCCGTACGGCGAGCCCAGATGCTCCCAGATTTCCAGGAGGTTGCCGTCAAGGTCGAAGATCTGGATGCGCGCGTTCTCGCGATCACCCACGAGCACCCGGTTGCGTGCGTCGACAACGATGGTGTGCGGCAGGTTGAACTGTCCCGGCTCGGTGCCCGCCTCGCCCCACGCCGTGACGAAACGGCCGTTGCCATCGTACTTGGCCACCCGGTTGTTCCCATAGCCGTCGGAGACGAAGAACTCCCCGTCCGGGCCAAAGGCCACGTCCGTGGGACGATTGAAGAGATCAGGGGTCTCGCCGGCCACTCCGTATTCGCCCAGGGTCATCAGGAGTTCCCGGCCGTCATGGCTCCACTTCTTGACCTGGTGCCCCTGCCCGTCGACGGTCCAGATCGACCCGTCGGGCCCGACCCGGATTCCGTGCGCCCACTGGGCGAAGTCCTGATCCCACTGCTCCAGCAGGTTTCCATCGGCGTCCAGCTTCCACACATCGTTGGCATCGCGCCGGAAGGCGTAGACGTTGCCGTCGTCGTCGACATCCACGGCCGTTACGGTTCCCACTTCCTCGCGGGAGCCGCCCCACCCCTCCACCAGTTCGTAGCCGGTGGCTTGCCCGGGTGTGGGTGCGGCGTCGGGGGCGGCCTGGCAAGCCAGCCCCGCGCCGATGACGAGGCTTCCCGCCACCAGCCACATTGACCCCTTGCTCATGGCCGCCTCCCTGGAGTTCCAGCCCGGTTCAGTGGTCTTCCGTAAGATGCTCATGCAACTCCTTGTGATCCTCATGCTGCTTTTCCCGGCGGATCCCGCTCGCGTGCGCCCGGGCGCTCTGCCGCGCGCGCTTCCTGGTGTAGTCGGAGCTGACCACGTGAAGGGAGATCAGCTTCTCCAGCTCGCGGCTATCGCAGACGGGACACCGGGGCGGGCCGGACGAGCGCAGGATCAGGCACTCGAACTGCTCACCGCACTCCCGGCACCGGTACTCGAAGATGGGCATCGCCCGCCACGTCGGCTCAGAGTTCGCCGAGGGTGTCGATGGGAAGCCGGCCGGTGCTGCCGCCGATCTTGTCCATCGGCATCTCCATCTTGTCCATCAGCGTCGCCAGCAGGTTCGCGTGCGTCGGTCCGCCCTCGTACCTGATGTGCTGGCCACCGTTCAGCTTGCCGTTCCCGCCGCCCACAACGACCAGCGGGATGTTGTTGCCGGCGTGACGCTGGCTGTTGGAGATCCCCGATCCGTACAGCCCGGTGATCGAATCCAGCAGCGAGCCGTCCCCGTCCGGCGTCTGGCTCAGCTTGGTCAGGTGACGCGTGAAGAGCTCCACGTGGTAGCGGTTGATCTTCGAGAGGTACTTCACGATGTCCGGCCGGTTGCCGTGGTGCGACAGCGGATGCCACGCCTCCGGCACACCGATCTGCGGATACGGCCGCGCGTTCACTTCACGCCCGATCATCATCGTCGACACCCTGGTGATGTCCGCCTGATAGGCCAGGATCTGCATGTCCAGGAGCAGTTCCAGGTGGTCCTCCAGCGTCTCCGGAATCCCCTGCGGCTGCTCCATGTTCGGGAGGTCGACGTCCAGCTGCTGCTCGGCTACCTGGATCCGCCGTTCCACATCGCGCACCGCCTCCGTGTACTGCTCCACGCTGCGCTGGTCCTGCGGACCCAGCTCGCGCGCCAGTGCCCGCAACTTGTCGTTGACCGAGTCCAGCAGGCTCTTCTGCTGGTGCAGGCGCCGCTCCCGCGGCTCGCGATCCGTCGTACCGGTATCGCCGAAAAGCCGCTCGAATACGGTTCGGGGATGGTTCTCCATCGGGAGCGGCTGTGTGGGGCTCCGCCAGGAAATCGTGTGGGTATATGCACAGTTCAGAATGGCGCAGGTACCGGCGTTGGGCGGTCCGTCCAGGGACAGTTCGAGGGAGCCCAGCTGCGTCTCCCTGCCCCACTCGCGCGCCAGCATCTGGTCGATCGACTCCGCGGCGATGATGTCGGTGTTGTCCACCGCCTCGACATCGCCGAGCGACCTCCCGACCATGCCGGTGAGGAAGCTGGTGGGGCCGCCGGCGTGGTTGAAGTTCCACGACGCGTTCACTCCGGTCGGAATGATGATCCTGTTCCTGAACGGCTCCAGCGGGCCCAGGATCTCCGAGAGGACGAAGTCGCGGCCCTCGCCGGTCGGGGTCCAGTGGGGCATGGCCTGCCCGTTCGGCGTGTAGTAGGCGAGGAACCTGTGGGGAGACTTGCGCCTGGGGCCACTCACCGCCGTCAGCCGGGCCGGCGTCATCGCCTCCAGGAAGGGCAGCATCAGCGCCGCTCCGGCGCCGCGAAGCACCGTCCTCCGCGAGATATGCCTACCGGTGATGAAGTCCATTTTTTTCCTCTCCAGATTCCTTGTTCTGCAATACCGATTGCCCGGCCGCCGGAGCCGTGGGTGTGCTCATCCGCATCAGGAACTGCGGGCTTTCCACAATCCCCAGGATGATCGACGACCAGGTATGGTCTTCCGCCGCCGCGTCCCGGATGATCCTGCGAATGGCCGGCTGGTCATAGTACTCGACATCGCGCCCGAGGGCATACTGCATGAGCTTCGTCGTCACGGTCCGGACGAACTGTTCCCGGTTGTCCAGCATGAGATCGCGGAGGCCTGCCAGTCCCTTGATCTCCTGTTCCGTCTCCGGCCAGAGACCGGTGTCGTCCACCGGGTTGCCGAGTTCGTCGATGTACCGGAGGCCGCCCGCGGCATCGTAGGCCTCCAGCGAGAAGCCCAGCGGATCGATCGTCCGGTGGCAACTGGCGCACATCGGCTCCGTGCGGTGCTTGGCGAGCCGCTCACGAATCGTCGGCTTCCGAACCGTCCCCTGGTCCTCGGGTATTTCGAGGCTGGTGTCGAGGTTGGCCGGCGGTGGCGGAACGTGGCGGCCCAGGATGTTCTCGAGAATCCACTTGCCCCTGAGCACCGGAGTGGTCCGCTCCGGATACGACGTGAGGGTCAGGATGCTCGCGTGGCCCAGCAGACCACCCCGCTTCTCGAGATCGGGGAGTTCGACGCGACGGAAACGGCTCCCGGCCACGTTTGGAATGTTGTAATGCTCGGCCAGCCGTTCGTTGACGAAGGTGTAGTCGGCGCCGATCAGCTCCACGACGCTCCTGTCTTCGCGGATCGTGTGGTCGAGGAAGAGCCTGGTCTCCTCTTCCATGGCCTCGCGAAGGTTATGGTCGTACTCCAGGTAGATGTCGTCCTGCAGGAGCCGGTCGTCCAGTTCGCGCAGCTTCAGCCACTGGCTGGCGAAATCCTCCACGAGGGTCTCGCGGGCCCGGTCGCTGTTCAGCATCCGCCGGGCCTGCTCGCCGAGGACCTCGGGATCGGAAAGCCGGCCACGCTCAGCTTCCTGTAGCAGCGTCTCGTCGGGAATACTGCTCCAAAGGAAGAAGGAAAGGCGGGACGCAAGTTCCAGATCACTCAACGGATGGGGGTCGCCCCCGTTGAAGACCTGCGCCGCCTGCCCGGCCGCAAAGTGGACGACCGCATCGGTCGGCGGACCGTCTGCATCCGGTGTCCCGTCCGTCGCGCGTACGCCGGGGTCCCGATAGACGCGCAGCAGAAAGTCCGGATCAACCAGGACACGCTCGAGTCCCAGCTGAATGCCATGATCGAAGCTCCCGCCCTCCTCCCGGCCCATGCGGAAGAAGTGTAGGAGCACGTCCGTGTCCTCGCGGGTCACCGGCCGACGGTAGGCTCGCCGTGCCATTCGTGAAAGGATCTCTTCGGCACAGGCCTGCTCCGCCGAGGCCGACTCGGGCTCGCAGACGAAGATCGTCTCGCGGCTCAGTGTGTTGTCGGCCACATCGGTTCGGCCGAACGGGCCGTCGATCTCAATGCCGATCACGCCCGACATGCCGAAGTACTCGTTGTTGAAGTAGTCGATCTGGCTGCGGGTCTGAACCGGGGCTTGCGGGAGGAGGTACTCCTCACCGTAGCCGATGTCCCTGGCGTAGGAGAGACCGACCAGGCGGCTCCCCGCTTCTACCTGGATCGAGGCCACCAGAGCCGCCTCGGCCTCGAACTTGGCGTAATCCTCCCACTCGGGGGATCCGGGCCAACCGGGCCCCCCGCCCGCTCCGGCGTAGCTGTTGGCGACAGCCCGATGCTGCAGCGCCTCACCGCCGAACGCGAGCATGGACGCAAGTTCTCCGTCGATGCGGATTTCGAGTTCCTGTCTCCACCCCAGCCCACGCGCGTACCCCGCATAGTTCTTCTGGAGACGCACCCGGATCCGATACTCGCCGTCCACCGGGAAGGTGTGGCGGACCGCCATACCACCGCGGGAACCAAGCGGGAGATCGTCGCTCATTCTTACGTTCTGGCGCATGGCGTCGTCCGCTGCGTAGCGGAATGAGCCGGGACCGGCCGGAGGAAGCCCCACCGCCAGCCGGGTGACCGTTCGAGCCACGGACAGGTATCGCTCCATGTGGAGCGGCGAGATGCTCAGCGCGTCCGCCACGTTGTCGAAGCCGCCGCCCATGGTCTCGTCGCCGGGCAGCGCGTCGACGACATCGACGTCCAGTCCCAGCAGGTCGTTGACAGCGTTGTTGTACTCCGTCCGGTTCAGCCGGTGCACCGCGTTGATGCGGCCGACATTCGGCTTCTCCGCCCAGGCGGCGTCCAGCTCGGACTCGAGCCAGCCCGCCACCGCGGCGTAGGTCTCATCGTCGGGCCGACTCACGCCACCCGGCGGCATGGCGCGCGCGCGCAGCTTGGCGGCCACCTTCTCCCAGATCTCGGGGTGGGCCGCAGGGTCCGCGGCGTGGTATTGATCCAGCTCCAGGGAAGCCGTGCGGCGGACATCGTTGTGGCACCGCAGGCAGTACCCGTCGACCATGGCCTGCGCTTCGGCACCCGTCGCCACGGGAACCGGCGGAGGCTCCGGGGCCTGGACCACCCGGGGGCTTCCGTCTCCCTCGGGTGCCATGGCCCCACCTGTCGACGTCGATACGAACCTCGCGCACGAGATGAAAACCAGTCCGCCAAGGGCCAACGCTACGGCCCATCCTCCCGGGAGGACTCGGTGACCCCTCACCAGACCGGTTTGGCACGTTGACGGCAGGCGCTTCTGCGGCCTCTCAGGCGCCACTGTACCCCCAATCGAACACCTTGAATCCAAGACTGCATACCAACATTGTACGCTAGCGTTCTCGCAGTCACAAGTCCACTTAGAACGAAGCGAACCGATGTCCAGGACACCTGTGAGGAAAGGTGAGGAGCGTAGTGCCGATGCGCAGTCACGCAGCCTGCTCGATGCGGCTCGCTGTCCCCGGTGCTCCTCGAGGATCGACCTGGCTCCGCAGGCCGTCAGATGCCGGAAGTGCGGGCAGGTCTATCCCCGGCTGGGGCCCATTCCGGTGCTCCTTCCCGAACCGCTCGATTATTTCGCGTCGTGCGGGCGCCAGCTCGCCGGGCTCGAGGAACAGGTGGAGCGAGTAGTGAAGGATGTCCGGGAGCAGCTTCGGTCGGCGGACCTTCTGCCTTCCACCCGGCAGCGCTGCCGGACGCTGATCGAGGGCATCACCGGACAGCTGGCCGACGTCCGTGCCATTCTCGAGCCGAATCTGCCGGCTGCGGCCCGGGGCGATGTCCGCGACCGATCCGGCCGGGCACCCGCGACCCTTGACCATCTGCCGTATCTCTACCGGGACTGGGGATGGGCGCCGGAAGCGGACGGCGAGAACGAGCGGGCACTGGCCCTTGCAGAAAGCGTCCTGCAGGGGCGGTGTCCCGGACGCACGCTGGTCATGGGTGCCGGGGCGTGCCGCTTCGCCTACGAGCTGTACCGCCGGTACCCCGACGCGGAACTCATGGTGATGGATCTCGATCCGGTCCTCTTCTCGGCCGCGCACGCCGTAACCCACGGTGAAACCGTCACCATCCGCGAAGCCAATCTGGAGATGGGCGACCTCGGCCAGGCGGTGAAGGAGTGGACCTTGTCGGCTCCAAACGGCCCCGTGGACGACGCACGCTTTCACTTCCTCGTGGCGGACGCCGTCGACCCCCCGTTGGCTCCCGGGATCTTCGACACGGTACTCACGCCGTGGTTCATCGATCAGGGACCCGAGGACGTGCGTGACCTGATCAGCACGCTCCATCGGATGCTGATGCCAGGTGGGCGCTGGGTGAACCTTGGACCGCTCAAGTACAGCCTGGACGTTCCCTTCTCGCATCGCTTCGCCAGGGAGGAACTGTTCGATCTGGCCGAGCGCGCCGGGTTCCGGCTCGGACCCTGGAAGAGCGAAAGCGGGCCCTACCTGGTGTCACAGCTCAACGGCCGCGGCAAGACGGAGTGGGTGCTGGCGTTCTCTGCTACGAAAACCGTGTCAAACGAGCCGGGACCGGGGCAACAGGACGACCCGCCCCCGTGGCTCATCTTCCGGCACCTGCCCGTTCCCACCTTCGAGGGCCAGGCTCTGTTCTGGTCCGAAGCGTCCATGGTTCGCATGGTGGTCTCGTCCATAGACGGGCGCAGAACGCTGGACGACATCGCGGTCATGGTCGCCGAGCGCGCGCGCCAGTCCGACATCTCCATGGGCCAGGTCCGCACGGCAGTCAGGCAGTGCCTCCAGAAGGTCCATCCGGCGTGCGGAGCGGCCGGCTGACCCGCACCTCTGGTTTCTAGTCCCGTGCCGCCCTGACGAAGCCACCGGCGTTGACATGGGCAAACATCCGCATCGACCCGTCACTCTGCCGGGCGAACACGTAGCGGTTGGAATCCCTGAAGCCGGCCTCGACGGGCAGTTGGCCATCGAGGGTGAACGCCTCGGGTCCCGACGGACGGTAGGGCCCCAGCCCGTCGATCACGAGCCCCCCGTCACCGCTGTCCTCCACGAGGCGACCGGCGCCTCCCGGTGCTTCGGCCTGGTCCGCGGGGATGCGGTGGTAGAGGCCGGTGTACCGGCTGACGTCCACCTCCAGATTCTCATCGACCGGCAGCCGTCCGAGGAAGTGCTCGAGCACGAGGGCGCGGACACCGCTGTGCGACGCCTGCGCCAGCACAGGTCCGGTGATCGGCTCCATCGACGAGTCGGCTGCGGCCACGTCGTCGGGGCTCGGTTCACCGCCGCCGGCCATCGTGACGAAGACTCCGACCTGGGCGTCGAGCATGATGATCTCCAGCGAGCGGTAGCGGATGCTCCCGTAATGCTCGATCACCGGCTCGCCGTTGTACTCGTAACGGAAGAACTGGATGCCGAACCCGCTGGCGTCCGGATGGTTGCCGCGGTCCCAGCGGTGCATGATCTCGTAGCTCTCGGGCGCCATCAGGGCCGGTGTGCTGCCCTGGCCCTGCAAGGCGTGGGCCCGGATGAAGCGGGCCATGTCGCCGGCCGAGGAGTTGACGTCGCCCGCGTACGAAATAAAGGGAGTAAGAGAGGGATAGGAGAGCGCGACCGGTGGTTTGCCTGCAGCGAATGCGTACTGGGTCACCACGTCGGCACTGGGCGCCTGCAGGGAATTGACCAGTGTGGTGTGCGTCATGCCCAGCGGCTCGTACACGTTCTCGCGCAGGTACTCCTCCAGCGTCTGCCCGGTGATGTCTTCCACCATGAATCCCATGACGGCACTGCAGGCATTGCAGTAGTCGGAGAACGTGCCCGGCTCGCGGACTACCGGCGGCACATTGGCCTCCAGGACCGCGGCCGAAAGCGGCGGTTGGGGGCGCTCCTCGCCCACCGAAGTGAACGGCGAGCGTGATCCCCTCGGAACCATGCCGCCCTGGTGGGTGACCATGTCCCGTATGGTGATCTCGTCGTCCCCGAAGGGGTTCTGCAGCTGGATCCGGGTCAGGTAGTCGTTGACGGGGTCGTCGAGGGACGCGATCTCGCCGCGCTCCAGGAGCTGTGCGATGGCCGTCCCGAAGAATGTCTTGGTAAGCGACCCGATACGGAACTGCGACACGTCGGGATCGACGGGCCGCATGGTGGCGTAGTCGTGGTATCCGTAGCCCTTCTTGAAGAGCACCTCATCGCCGTGGGTTACCGAGATCGCGAGCGCGGAGATCCGGTGTTCGTCCAGCAGCGCGCCGAAGGTGCCGTCGGCCCACTGCTCGATGTTTCGCGGCTCCAGCGTCTCCGCCGCGACATTGCCTGTGACCACCGCCGGTGGCTGGGACGCCTGATCGCGCGAGTCGCACGCGGCCAGCACTCCCGGCAGCCAGGCGAGGACGAGTGCTGCCGGCAGGCGGCCCGCGGAGCGTCGGGACACTGAGCGCGGATCGTCGGGGTTGGCAAATCCTGTCATGACCATTTCACTTCTCCCTGATTCCGCGCCGCCCCGCCGGGCCGGCCTGCCGGGTCAAATCATGGCGACTCTCCCCAACCGTCTACGGAATGTTCTCGTTGTTTTCCCTCTCGACGTCGGGCAGAGGGAAACAGGTCGTCTCACCGTACCGCCGGTCGTTGAACTGATCCGCTCCGGAAGGGAACGGGATGTTCAGCCGCAACATGTCGTTCAGTCGATGGCCTTCGATGAACAACTCCCGCCTCCGCTCCTCGTAGACCTGAGCCATGATCTCGGCGGGGTCTTCACTCGCGAAAGGAGGCAGCCCCGCACGGGCGTGGAGCTCGTTTATGTTGTCGACCGCCGTCTGGCCGCCCGCCGCTTCGGCGATGATCAGGAGTGCTTCGGCGTACCGTCCGATGGGAATATCCGCATCGTAGTTCGGGTACTTGGTCTGGAGCACTTCGGGGTTCAGTCCGTTGCGACCGGTATTCCCGGTGTGGATCAGCTCCACGCGCGGATCCGGCACCCCTTGCCACTCCAGATTCCAGAAGGGCACATCGACCTCGATGTTCCGGTCGACCCAGTTGCTGCCGTACAGGTGGTTCTGCCGGGAGTTGTCCGCGGACGAGCGCGTCGCGTAGTAGGCGAATCCATCGGGCACCTGCTGGGCATCGGAGATGGCGCCGGCCATGTCACCCTGGTTGAGTCTGGCTCGGGCGCGACCCAGATAGGCCAGGGTCTGCAACTCTCCCGATCCGCTGGAGATCGCCGTGGAGAAGCGCTCTTCGGCCAACGCCAGGCTTTGGGGCGGAGAGACTTCCGGCCCGCCGTCGTAGGCCGCCGAGCAGAACCCCTCGCCGAACAGCGTGTAGGCGTAACCGGCCAATACAGCCGACCGCGCGACCATACTCTGTGATCCGGCTTCCTGGGCACGCTGGAGGTTCGAGTCCGTGAACCACCTGGCCTGCGACAGTGGCGTATAGAGACCTGCAAGCTGGCCGCCGGGACAGCCGCCGCTCGAGTAGGTACCGGTCGCCGGGGTGATCTCGCGCTGGTCGTAGATGTAGTAGGCGCCGTCGGACCCACCGCTCATGAATTCGTCCACCAGCTGGGCCGACAGGAGCACGTACTGCTGGTAGGCGCATTCGAAAACGCCTTCGGCGCTGGTGACCAGAAGAGGAAGATCTTCCGGCTGTTCCAGCTCTTCGGCCGTGATGTCGCCGGGCAGCTCCACGGCCAGGTCGCATGCTCCCAGCAGCATGCTCGCTACCAGGGCGGTGAGCCCGGCCAGGGCCCCTCCGAGGGGGCTTCCGCGCCGGTTTCGTTCACTTCGCTTCGTTCTATTCATGACACGTTCCCTCGGTTCGATGATGAATGAGCGCTCTGTCGATGCTTGAAATGGGCAGTGCATTGATTCCTCTCATTCGTCAAAAGGACACACGGACCGATCCCTCGAGCCGTGTCAGCTGAGGGAAGATGTTCTGGCGCTGGTGGTAGTAGAAATCACTGCTCCCCCGGCTTTCGGGATCGGTATCGGCCACATCCTCGTGCACGTAGAGGAATCCGGGGTTGCGAGCCAGGAGCCCCAGCGTCGCTCGCGAAGCGCCCATTCGAGCTGCCCAGTCGCCGGGCAGCGTGTAGTGCGCCGCAACCTCGCGGATCCGGATGTAGTCGTTCCTGTTGATCCAGTAGCCGTAGGCGTTGGACGTCTGGATCGCCGCCGCCAGAAGCGGGTTCTGCTCCAGCATGGCCGCCTCCGGGCTGTTCCTGAACACCTCGTCACGCGCCCACTCCTGGATGCTCATCACGCGCATCTGGAAGAATCCTTCGGCCATGGCCGAGAGTCTCAGGTTCTGCCCGATCTGCATCGACGTCATCAGCGATGCGTTCCAGTCCGGGCCGGGTGAGCCGAGGAAGACCTCGCCGGCCTGGTTGCAGGGCATGGGGCCACCGTTCTCGCTGGCGCAGAGAATGTTGACTGCCCGCTGAGTTACCGGATCCCAATCCGCCGAGACCACGTTGTGGGCCCACATGCCGCCCACGGGATAGCCCTCGGCGTGGGCGTTCCCCCGTCCGCGGCTGATGAAGTCGATGTCGCCCATGTCGACGATCTCGTTCGACGTGTGGCTCAGATTCAGCGTCACGTCCCAGCTGAGGCCGGAACGCACGAGCGGTACGACCGTCGTGGAAAAATCGAAGCCCTGGTTGTCCACCTGACCAAGGTTCACCCACTGCGAACCGGAGAAACCGGTCGAGGGCGCCACGCTTCTCTGCAAGAGCGCGTCCGTCGTCGTCTGCCGGTAGCCGGTGAACTCCACCGACCAACGGCCGTTCAACATCTCAGCGTCGAGACCGAACTCGACTTCGGAACTGCGCTCCGGCTTCAGGTTGGGGTTGCCCGGGTTCGCCGGACGGACACCGGGCTGGTCGCCTCGCGCGATCGCGGGTGCGTACGTCCGGATCGCGTCGAAGGAGCCGGGCTGGCGGCCCGCCTCGCCCCAGGCCGCGCGGACCTGGAGCTGGTCCACCCAGTTCACGTTGAAGAAATCGGCGTCGCTGAGCACCCATGAACCGCTCAGCTTGGGATAGATGACCGGGTCGATCTCCACGCCGAATGCGCTGTTGTCGTCACCGCGGATCGCGGCGGTGATGAAGATCTGATCCCGCCATTCGAACCGTTCCTGGATATAGGCGCCCCAGGTCTTGTTCTCGCTGAAGAACTCTCCTGCGAAGCGCTGCGACGCCGTGGTCACCGTCGTCAGGGCGGGTGCGGGGAAGTTCAACCCCTCGGCGTTCGTGGTGTGCGTCTCGCGGGTATAGTACTGGATGCCTGCCGACGTCGCCGACCGTATGTCCGACGTGAGGTCGAATGTCGCCGTCGCCGCGTAGTCCAGCGTCGTCTGGAGTTCGGTGCCCTCGTCCACCTCCCTCCAGCCTTGTGCCAGGCGAAGGCCCCACATGTGGTTTGACGGGTCCTCCTGACGCGGGAACAGTCTTCCGTTCTGCTGATAGACCAGGTCGATACCGCTGGTCAGGCGGTGGGAGAACCAGTCGAACGGGTCGTGATTGACATTGACGTTCCACGTCGTGTGGTGGACGTCGTCACGGTGGCGCACCTTCCACGTCTCCTCCGGCACCGACTGCAGGAAGCCGCGGCGCACCGTGTTCAGCGTCAATGGACTGGCAAAGATCACCTGTCCGAAGTAGCCCAGAGTACCGGTGAATCCCTCGGGTGCGCGGCCGATCTGTGCCTTGGTGTAGCTGAGGCCTGCAGTGATGCGCAGATCCTCCCTGGCTAGTGCATTAACGTTGACGCGGCCCGAGATCTGCTCGATCCAGTTGTTCGGAACAATCCCCTCGTCGTCCTGATACGAGAGCGCGGCATAGTAGCCGAAGTCACCGGTACCGCCCGTCACGTCCAGGTTGTACGTCTGCGTCATGCCGTTGAAGATCACTTCCCGGCCCGCCTGCTCCTCGGCCAGAAGCGGGTGGTGCAGGACTACGTTGCCGCTCGCGGGGTCCCGGGCGCCGTTCGTGGGAATCCACTCCGACGCGTCGTTCCAGAACTGTGAGCCGAGGCGTACCTGGGCGTTGAACTGGGCGTCACCCGCCTGACCCTTCTTGGTGATGATCTGGATCACCCCGTTGCTGGCCTCGCTTCCGTATAGCGTCGACGCCGCCGGACCCTTCACCACCTCGACGCTCTCCACGTCCGCCGGGTTGAGGTCGTTCAGGCGCGCACCGTCCCTCGACACGCGTACCCCGTCGATATAGACGAGCGGGGTGGACCTCATGGAAACGCTGGAGATCCCGCGCAGCGCCACTGTGGTGCCGCTGCCGATGTTGCCGGATCGCTGCAGAATCGACGCGCCGGCAATTCGTCCCTGCAGCAGCTGGTTCACCGTGGTGATAGGGGCGATCTCTACAAGCTCTGCCGCCTCGACGATGCCGATCGAGTGGCCGATCTGACGACGCTCCGTCACGCCTGCCGTCCCGGTCACAACGATCTCGTCCAGTGCAAATGCCTGCTGGCGGAGATTGAACTCCAGCAGCGTAGTCTGGCCGGCCACGACCTGGACTTGCTGGCTGGCGGTAGCGTAACCGATGTACTGTACCGATACCGTGTAGGTGCCAACCGGTATGTCCTCCAGCAGGAAACGGCCCCCGGCTCTCGCCAGACCGCCCCGTTGCAGGTTCGAGATTGTCACCTGCGCCCCCTGGAGGGCGTTGCCGCTGCCATCCTCACGAACCAGGCCCGAGATGCTGCCCTGCTGGGCCTGAAGCCCGCCCACTCCCAACAGCACCATGATGCATGCCGCCGGGAAGGGAACGAGCAGCCCCCTGGGTAGCCATCCCCGACGCCGACATCGGGGCGGCGGTGTCGATCGGTTGCTGGGACTATCAATCCACATCGTTTACTCCCGGATACGAGAAAGCCGTGCGTACGCGGTCGCGCACGCGATACATCTATTCCAAATCCATCGGCGCGAGCAGACGGATTAAGCGTATTTGTATGTCAATTTGTATTCCGATATGGGGCTCACTACGTGTGCGCGCAAGCCCTGAGTTGCTGTTGTCGGAGCGTGGACTGCCAGCCCGACGTTTACCAGGACCGTTCTGCAGCGTCCCTGACGAGCACCGCGGCATCCCGCTCCAGCAGGTATCCCCGCCCCATCAACTCCCGGCACACCCGCTCGACCTCGGCAACGTATGCCTCGTGGGTGGGATAGCGTTCCTGCACCGACCGTCGCGGATCCTGCAGGCCCGCCCGCTCCGCCTCGGTCCGCGGGAAAGCCAGATACGACCCCATCCACCGGGTGAGCATGCCGCCGGCGCCCCACGACGCGTCCCGCAGGTTCCACCCCGTGTAGGTCGCGAGCGGCACCGCCACATGCGGCAGGCGGATGCCCGCGACCTCGTTCCCGTCGGCGTCGACCGCAGGCACCAGGGTGGTGAACGCCGGTCCAATCTCGGGCGGCACTTGGTCGGCAATCCCCTGGCTGGCCCAGCGCGGGCCGGGATCCAGTCGGAACGGCTGGTAGTAGTCCTCCGGCGCCAGGGCTCCGGGGATTGCGGGCCAGCCGGCACGGAACGCCGCCAGATCCACCAGCGTGCCATCGTCGATACGCGGATACCGGCTCTCGGGCGGCTCGACCCCGTCGGCAACCCACCGATCGAGCGCCACGAGCAACGCCCTCATCACGGGCCGGGTGCTGGCCCGGTTCACCGGACTCTGATAGACGCCTCCGGTCATCGAATTATGCGCAGTCCCCGCGATCATGTAGATGCGCACGGACGGGTCGAGATCGGCGTCGGCGGTGCCTTCCACATCGGTATGCAGCAACGAAGCGGCGCGCGACCAGTACTCTGTCGAGGTCTGCGTGAAAAAGATCCTCGGGACGTGACCGCTCGCACGCGCCCGGTCGAGCATCGACCCGCTGGCTCCCGTCACCGGATCGACCTGGTGGACGGAGTTGAACGGGAAGAAGTCCGACGGATACAGCGTCTCCTCGTGATGGCTGCCGTGGCGCGTGGTCTGGCCGAAGCGATGGTTGAAAACCCCCTTCCCCGCGCCCGCGACATGGGGCATGATGGCATCGAAGACGAAGCGCCCATCCAGGTCCGCGTTGAACCCCTCGTAGGTGAAGTGATGGAGGAAGCGGCCGGACTGGGATCCTCCGTAGCCGTAGGCGTACTCGACCGCGCCCGCCAGCGGATTGGCGCGCGGGCCCTCCGTGTCCGACCCGTAGCGGAAGAACGAGATCACGTCGCGCGTGGCCGCCAGCCCCAGCCCGGTGACCCTGGGGTCCTTCCCCTCGTAGACGAGGTCGTAGAGCCAGCCCGGCTCGAACCCTTCGTCGAGGTAGACCCAGTTCGGATCGGGTACAACCGCACCGTTCTCCAACCGGCCGAACCTCCACTCGTCCCGCGGGATCTCCACCCCCTTTGCGTCGCGGCTCGGCCGCTTCACCAACGTCGCCCTGTCGTTATCCAATGAAACGGACGGATAGGGCCGCGAACTTCCCCAGTCGAAGGGCAGGCTGTGGTACCTCCGCATCGCGGCGTCGCTGCCCGGTTCGATCACGTTCGCGATGTACAGCCCGTAGACGGTCGACTCCATCTCGGCGTAGATGCTTCCGACGATGGCGCTTCCGTCCGCGTTGCGAGCGATCGGCACCCCGATCTGAACGCGGTCGTTGCCGGCCAGCACGTCCCCGCTCCACCCGCTCCACAGGATCGAGTAGCCCTCTTCCATGAGGAACCCGTCACCGGCGTCGTCCAGCGTGGCCGGATCGTTCCCGCCCCCGCCGTTGAAGGTCCCCAGCGCGACCTTGTTGCCGCGGTTGGCCACGTCGTAGAGCAACCGGCCGTTCCCGCGACCGGGATCGACGGGCTTGAGCAGGAAGAAGTCGGTCCAGACCTCGACGCGTCCGCGGTCGTTGGTCGGCGCCAGACCCAGGTCGCTCACGCGGGCATTGGCGGGGTCGTTCGGGTCGACCTCGATGTGGAGCCGGCCGACGATCTTCTCGTACGGTCCGGTCTCGGCGAACGCGTGCCCGCCGGCGAAGGGGACACGTTCCTCGACCTCGACGCGCACGACCTGGGCGTCCATTGCGGCCGGGCATATGGCCGCCACCGGCGTGACGACGCCGAGCGCGGTGACAACGGTGTAGACGGATCGCATCGGTACCTCCAGGGAATCGGGCAGATTTGTATTGTTTACTTTACATTATGTAATGTTTGCTTTACATTGCGTTTCGTGTGGGGGCCGGCCCAGCTGCTGTCCCGCCTCTATCGATTCACTCGGTGAACATGCACCGTCTCGACCCCGAGTGCGTCGCGACGGATCCCGACCACGGCCGTGCGCGTGATCTGCGTCAACGCCAGACCCTCCGGAATCCCGACAGGTCCGGCGTAACGGCCATCCGCAGTGAACACCCACCACAGACCCCCGCTGCCGCTGCGCCCGGCAAGACTGGCCCCCAGCGCGAAGGCATGATCCAGTGGCTCGTAGGGTTGGACCCAGAGGAACCCTTCCCGGTCCGGCAGAAAGTCCCAGTACACCGACACCCGCGCCGGGACGGGCGCGACTTCAAGTCTCTCGCGTGTGAAGAACCCCTGATCTGCCGAACCCTCCGCCAGCGCGACCTCGATCACCTGCTCGAGGGCGGCTTCACCCGAGATCGATTCAGCCGGTTCCCACGCGATCTCGTTGTCCGTTCCCCCATTGCGAACACTGCGGATGGACGGCACCTCGGTGTCTCCCAGATAGGCCCGGGTCCCATCCGAGGCGAACACCGCGCGTGGCGACAGAGGATGCGGGCTGCCTCCACCCGCAGAGGCGTAGCGAAAAAACCCCTCGAGCGAGCCGAGTTCACCGAGGTGGGCGCCGTCCCGGTCAAAGCGATGAACCAGAATCCTGTCGCGCTCGCCGTGCCCCGCGGCCACGACTCCACCCAGCACCCAACCCTCCCCCAGCGGGCCCACGGCGACACTCATGTCGGGGTACGCGCCGGTCGGAATCGCCACGACCTCCACCGTGCCGTCCGGCAGGAAGCGGCTGACCCGTCGCAACCGGCTGTCGAACGCCTCGATCGTGTCCCCCCGCGGCCACGCAGCCGAGAGATACCTGAACTCGCCGGGTCCCTCCCCACTGCCGCCCAGCCGCCCGACGAACGTCCCCTCCCGGCTGAACATGCGGATTTCGCTGCTCCCTCCCAACGGCACGACGAGCCGCCCGTCCGGGAGGACGAATGGAGACACGACCCGGTCGAACTCCTGCAGCGTATCGCCCGTGACAACGCCCACGCTCAGCACCGCTTCGGCCTCGATCGTCGGGGGCGCCCCAGCACCCGGGTCCACCACCAGGCCGGCATCGGGATCTGCGTCGCAACCCGCGAGCGCGACCAGCGCGCCGTGCACCAACGTGAGCCTCTTCATCGCACCCGCCTCCTTGCCATCTCTACCTCATCGGGACGACCACGGGATTTCCACCCTCCTGGCCCGGCCCGGCGCCTCCAGATTGCCGCTGTCGTCCACCGCCCGGGTGAGCACCGCAACCTCGCTCGTCCCCGCGTCCGGCTCCCACTCATACCGCCAGGACGTCCGTCCCTCCGCCGGGTGCCACGTCGCCCCACCATCCACCGACACCTCCACCCCCGCCACCTCCCCACCCCCGCCGTCCGCGGCCGACCCGCTCAGGTAGGTGGTCACGACATCACCCCTGCGCACGAACGCCACCGAGTCGATCCCCGAAGCCGGCGCCACATCGTCCGTCGAAGCCTCGGCCCTCACCAGACCCTCCTCCAGCGTCGCCGGCTGCACCCCCATGTCCGCGAACAGGTTCACGGTAGCCTGCTGCAGCACGCGATCAGGCCCGTGCGGATCCACCCCCACGCGCGTATCCACCGTATTCTGCCGCTCCGGCGGCACCCCCGTCTCGCTGTCGTGGTGCGCATCGAGCCCCCACGACCACTGCAGCGTCCCAGCGCCGAACACCAACGCCCCGCTCTCGTGCCGGTACATCACCGCGTGATGCGTCGCCGACCCCGCCTCGCACCCCCGCCCCGGGTGCACGCAGTACAGCACGTTGTCGAAAGTGCTCGCCGCCAACCGGAACAGCCCCGGCGGCCGGAACCCGTTGTCGATGTCCGAGTCCCATTCGTGCCCCAGAATCCCCTTGATCGAGACGTAGCGCTCGCCGGGCTGCAGCCGCGCCACCGCCGTGTTCCGCCAGAAGCGCAGCCCCGCGAACTCCGCATCCACGACGATCGGGTCGTTCCGCCAGGCGTTCACCGTGAACAGCGTCCCCGTCAGCGCGTTCTCCGGCCACGGCCCCTCGGCGTTGATCGACCGGTGGTCCCGGAACTCCCCTGTCCACTCGACCGGGTCGAGCCGCGCCGGTGGTCCTGCGAATCCTTGTACGTCACCAGCGTGCGGTAGGGCTGCCCCGAGCCGTCGATGCTCGTCTCCCAGCGCACCTTCCAGTAGACCTCGTTCGAGCTGAAGAAGGCGAGGTGCACGCCAGCCGCCCGCGCGGCCTCCACATTCCGGCGCTGGCGCCCCGTCCAGTACTCGTCGTGCCCGACCGAGAGGAAGACCCTGTGCTCCAGCAGCTCCCCACCGCGCCGGTCCGTGTCGACGCCTGACGAATAGCTGACGTCGTAGCCGTTCCGCTCAAGCCAGCGCACCATCGGATACTCGGAGTTGAAAGGCATGTTCACGGCCCGGTAGTGCCGCGTCTCGAAGGGCCGGTTGTAGCTGACCTTCGGCGCCCGCGGCTCGCCGCCGTGCAGCCGCAGCCGCTCCGGATGAAGCCGCCCGTAGACGCTGTGCCCGCCGTAACGGTTGTAGGCCTGCCAGGTCAGGTCCGAGGTCTGGAAAAGCATGTCCGACTCGCCGTCGTCGTCCCGCACCACGAAGTAGACGTGGCTCGCCCGCGGCTCGCGCAGCGCGTTGCGCATGACCGCCCGGAAGCCGTCCGCCTCCCACAGCGAGTCGCGCCCCGTCGGCGGCAGCGGCGTGGGCCCGAACCGGTCGTTCTTGACCCAACCCTCCACCGGATCCTCGCGCACCAGCCGCGCAAAGTAGATCCCCGACGTCGCGTCCTCCGGCGCCCGCCACGACGCCGACACCGCCCAGTTGCCGCAGTCCACCAGCGGCGCGGGCCAGGTGTCCATCCCCCCGTCCTCGCCCAACACCGGGATCGGCCCCCGCAAACACTCCGGCTGCTCCTGCGGCAGCGCGGCCGAAGGCTCGATCGAGTCCACCCTCCGCGCGCCCATCCCGCCGTAGTAGCCCATGCGGTAGATGTCGATCCGGTAGTCGTCCGAATCCGTGTCGACCTTGAACTCGACCGTCTCCCCCTGCGCGATCGCGATCTCCGTCCCGAACCCCTGGATGCTCGGATCACCGTACCCGTTGATGTCCCACTCGGTCGCCGGATGCCCCTCGAGGCAGTTCTCCGCGACAATCTCGTTGGCGGGCCTGGTGCACGCGTACGCAAGCATCAGGTCCTCCAGGCCGCAGCCGGCGGCGAGCATCGCAAGCGTGAAGGGCAGGAGGGTGAGGAGAGGGCGGCGCAGCGGACGTGGCAGAATCAAGGCGATGATCTCCGAGGAGGCGTTACCGGGGCGGGAGGAGTTGTGCTGCACGCTGGCACCACGCCCGCAAGGTGCGCGCGGGAACCCATCGCACCGGTCCGCGTTGCGCACCGATAGCACAACGGCAAGTGTCGGTCGGACACCGTACTTTCGTCAACACTAAACCTTTATGTTAAGTATCAACAACGCCTGTCGGAGGGAACCCTGCGAACCATGTGCACAGTATCATTACGTGACCCCGGCAACGACTACGGCGAAGACTGGCTCGGCAAGCACTACGAGGAGCACCACGAACGGCGTTAGTCCCCTGCCCTGACTTGACAATCAGCAAGACATCCGGGAGGACACGCCATGACCATGCTATCCGCGGCTGCGACCGCCGTTAAGGTCGCCACCTGGAGCAAACTCGACGACCGCAGTCCGGCTTACGCGCTGGTGGCCAATGTGGACCTCGTGGTCATCCGCTACGACGACCAGGTCTCGGTGTTGTACGGGCGATGCCTTCACCGGGGCGCGCTTCTCTCCGATGGCCACATCCGCGGCGACGACCTGATCTGCGGCGTGCACAACTGGGACTACCGCTTCGACACGGGCGTCAGTTCGTACAACCCCGACGAAGCACTGCACAAGTTCGGAGCCTGGGTCGATCACGACGCCGACGCGGTCTTCGTCGACGAGGCCGAGGTGGCGGCGTGGCACGACCGGTTCCCGCAGGCCTACCGGCGCGACGAATACCTGGGCCTGCATGCGGATGTGCACGGCACGCCGGAAGAGCCGCACAACCACTACATCCAGGAGCTCGCGCGGAACGGGCTGGAGAAGGTGGGCCACCACGGGGTGGTGTCGGCGATGGGGGTGCCGCTCACCGAACTGCCGCGCTGGAACGACATCCAGATCCTGACGGCTCAGCTGGCCGCGCGTCCGTTGGCGGACGATGCGGCCGTCGGGACGGAGCTGGTCATCGGGCCGCGCGCCAGGCGGCCGCTGCGCCTGGAGATCCCCATCTTCGTGAGCGACATGAGCTTCGGCGCCCTCAGCGAGGAGGCCAAGATCGCGCTGGCGACGGGAGCCGAGAGGGCCGGCACCGGGATCTGCTCGGGCGAAGGCGGGATGCTGCCCGAGGAGCAGGAGAACAATTCGCGCTACTTCTACGAGCTGGCGTCGGGGAAGTTCGGGTGGTCGTTGGACAGGGCGTGCCGCTCGCAGGCCCTTCACTTCAAGGGTGGACAGGGAGCGAAGACCGGCACGGGAGGGCACCTGCCCGGTACAAAGGTGATCGGCAAGATTGCCGAGGTGCGGGGGCTGGCGCCCGGAACGCCCGCGATCAGCCCGTCACGGTTTCCCGACCTGGTGACGCCGGAGGACTACCGGGAACTGGCCGAAGGGGTTCGTGACCGCACCGGCGGCATCCCGATCGGTTTCAAGATGTCTGCCCAGCACATCGAGGACGACATCGACTTCGCGCTTGCCGTCGGTGTCGACTACATCATCCTCGACGGGCGCGGCGGCGCGACCGGCGCGGCCCCCGAGATCTTCAAGAACAACATCTCGGTGCCGACCATTCCCGCGCTCGTCCGCGCCCGCCACCACCTGGACGCTTGCGGCGTGGGCCGTCACGTCACGCTGATCATCACGGGCGGCCTCCGCACCGAGTCCGACTTCGTCAAGGCGATGGCGCTCGGCGCCGACGGCGTGGCCATCGCGAACTCGGCGATCCAGGCGATCGGCTGCCTCGGGATGCGCGCCTGCCACACCAACAACTGCCCCGTCGGGATCGCCACGCAGAAGAAGGACCTGCGGGCCCGGCTGCAGATCCACGCCTCCGCGCAGCAGCTGGCCAACTACCTGAACGCCACGGTGGAACTGATGAAGATCCTGGCCCGGGCCTGCGGCCACGATCGCCTGGACCGGTTCAGTGCTCGCGACCTCACGACCTGGAACCGCGAGATGGCGTATTTGACGGGGGTGCGGTACGCGGGGGTGGGAGCGCCCTAGCAGCTCACGCAGCGGTGGTTGTTCTTCGCCCCGAGCCGTTCCAGCAGCGCCACAGTCTCCACGAACGGCTGAATCCGTTGCACCGGTCCGTTGGCCATGTCGACCGTGGTCTGGCCTCTCCGTGATACAGCGGTGACGTCGGCGCCCTTGTCGACGAGGTAGAGGATCATCTCGTTGTCGCCGCGGGCGGCGGCGTGGTGCACCGGGGTGTAGCCGTTGAGGTCGCGCGCGTTCACGTCGGCGCCGAGCTCTTCGACCAGGAAGCGCATGGTGGGCATCCAGCCGTCGGGCGCGTGGCGGTGGGAGTTGCCGGCGAAGCCCTGGCCGTAGCCCACGCCGGCCGCCGCGTGGATGGGGTACACCGCGGGGCCGCCGATCGGAACGGGGGGCAGACCGGAAGCGTCGGTGTCGTTGCGGGGACCGAAGCTGCGCTGCGGCACCTTGATGGTGGGCAGGTGGGGGTCGGCACCGTACTCGAGGAGCAGCTTCATGGCCGGGACATCGGTCGCGTGGACGGCGCGCCAGAATGCGGTGGCGCCGGTGCGGTCCACGCCGAGGAGGTCGCGGTTGTAGGTCGTGAACCAGAGGGTGCGGTTGAGGCGGGCGTCGACGTCGGCGCCGGCTTCGAGCAGGGTGCGCATCAGCTCCAGGTAGCCGGTTTCCTGCTGCTCGTATTCGAGCGGCTGGGGATGCCGGGCCTTGGGAGCCCAATGCATGTTGAGGACGGCGTACAGGGGGGTAGCCCCTGCGTCGCTCGCGAGATTGGGGTCGGCGCCGCGCTCGAGGAGGTCGGCGACGAGGTCGAAGTAGCCGTTGATCGCCGCCATCAGCATGGGCGTGATGTTGTCCGCCGCGCTGGGCATGTCGATGTCGACGCCGCCGTCGAGGAGCGCCATGACGGTGGACGTCTGACCCTCGCGGGCCGCGAGGTGGATCGCGGAGAGGCCGCCGTGCTTGCCGACCAGGTCGGCGTAGTTGAGGGGGATGGGCTCGCCGGTCTGGCGCCGTGCTTCCAACGCCTCCTGGGCGGCCTGTCTGGCCTGTTCCTCACGCGACGTCGCCGGGGCGGTCGACGCCTGCGGCGTCCGGCCTGCCACGCCCGACTCGACCGGATAGCTCAGTGCGTCCGCGCCGCCGCGCATCGCCGCGATCTCCGTCCGCCGCCGCCGCTCCGACGCGCGGTCGAGGATGTCGCGCTCGACGAGATCCATCACGCGGGCCGTGATCGTGGCGTCGGCGCCGGCTTCGAGCAGCGCCTCGACAGCGCCCGTCCGGCCCAGCGCCGCCGCGAACATGAGCGGCGTCTGCCCCCACTCCGGCTCCATGGCATCGACAGGGGCGCCGCGTTGGAGCAGCGCAGACACGGCACGCACATCCCCCGCCGCCGCGGCGAAGTGAAGCGGGCTGGCTCCCGTTTCGGTGACGGCGGCCACATTCGCCCCCGCCTCGGCCAGGATCGCGACGATCTCGCCGTTCCCTTCCTTCGCCGCCACGTGCAGGGCCGTATGGGCGCCGATGCGGGTCGCCGCTTCGAGATCGGCACCGGCGCCGATGAGCAGGCCGGCAATCTCCACGTTGCCGTGCAGCGCCGCCCAGTGCAGCCCCGTCATGCCGTCGCCCCGGGGCGTGTTCACATCGGCGCCGTCGGCCAGCAGGGCCCGCACGGCCACCGCATCGTCGCGCATGGCGGCGTCGGCGACCGGGGACTCGCCGCGCGGTGCCGGGGCCACGCTCACCAGCGCGGCCAGCAGCACGGCTCCGATCAGGTCGACGCGCGCCCTCTTCATACGGTCCTCATACCGAAAGCGGGAAGGCCCCGGTGCTGTTGCCGAAGCTCTTCATGTCGTCAATCCCCAGCTTGTGCATCAGGCTGAGCATGACGTTCGCCATCGGCGTTCCGGCATCAGCACGCAGGTGCAGGTCGCCGTCCATGCGGCCGTTTGCGCCTCCGACCACGAAGAGCGGGCAGCGCTTGTGGTTGTGCACGTTGGAATCGCCCATCGGCGAGCCGTAGACCAGCATGGTCTTGTCGAGGAGGCTGCCGTCAGCCTCCTGGATGCCGGCCAGCCGGTCCAGGAAATAGGGGACGAGCCCCACGTGATATCGGTTGATCTCGGCGAATTCGAGGACGGCGTCGGGCCGGCCCCCGTGGTGCGACGACGGGTGGAAGCCCTTGTCGACGCCACTCTCCGGGTAGACCCGGCTGGAGGCATCGCGGCCCATCTTGAACGAGAAGATCCCGGTGACATCGGCCTGGAAAGCGAGCGCCTGCAGGTCGAACATCAGCTTGACGTGCTCCTCGAAGGAATCGGGCACGCCCGCCGGGGCGCCGGGAAGCTCGCGCTGCTCGCCGCTCTCGTTGCGCTCCACCACGCGCGCGATCCGCCGCTCGATCTCGCGGATATCGCTCAGATAGCGCTCGACGCGCTGCCCATCGACGGGATCGAGCTCCCGCTTGAGCGCGTTTACCTCGCCGACGATGAAGTCGAGGATGCTGGCGCTGGACCGCCGCCGTGCCTCGCGCGCCTCCGGGGTGCCGCCCGCCCCGAAGAGCTGGTCGAAGGCGACGCGCGGGTCCCGCACCATGGGGAGGGGCTGGTCCGGGGCCGCCCACGAGATGGTGTCGGTGTAGACGCAGGCGTAGCCGTACGCGCACCCGCCGGCCTGATCCACATTCTCAATGCAGAGCTGCATGGAAGGGATCGGCGTGTCCTGGCCGAAGCGCTGGGCGTACAGCTGGTCGATCGAGGGGCCGACCCAGACGTCGGAGCTCTCGGTCTGCTTGGGGTGGGCCTGGGTGAGGAAGGTCGCGCTGGAGCGGAAGTGGTCGCCGCCGATCTCCTTGGGCTTGCGCGCCTCGGCGCCCTCCACATCGGTATCGCTGATGATCGTGAGGTAGTCGCGGTACGGTTCGAGGGAGCTCAGCACGCTGGGGCCGAAGTCGAAGCCGCGGCCCGTTTCGGGGGGTGACCAGAGGTGCTGGGTCGCGCCCCAGGCATTGCTGCCCGCCGAGCCGTGCACCATCTCGATCGCGACGAGGCGGGTGCGGTCCAGGGCGGTGCGCGCCCGTGTGACAGCCCACCGTTCGCGCGCCGGGGCCATTGCGTCCAGGAAGGGCAGCGCAACCGTGGCTCCGAGGCCGCGCAGGAACGTCCGGCGTGGCAGGTGCCGTCCGGTAATGACGTGCATCGCGTTCAGCCTCCGTTTCCGTTCACCGGTTCTTCGTCGACCACGACCGGCGCGGCCTTCATGAGAAAGGCGTCGCTGCTCGCCACCCCGACGATGAACGCGGATACGCGGTAATCCTCTTCGGCGGCCATGCGGGCAATCCTGCGCACGGCCGGCATGTCATAATACTCCAATCGGCGCCCCAGCGCATACGCCATGAGGTTCTCGGTGAAGGTGCGGACCAGCGGCTCGGGCCGTTTCAGCAGCGCCGCGCGCAGGTCGGACGGGGATGCGATCGGCGTACCGTCGTAGAAATCGCTGGCCGCGTCGACCGGCATGCCCTGCTCCTTGATGCGCCACGCGCCCGACACGTCGAAGTTCTCGAGGGCGAGGCCGATCGGGTCGATCATGCGGTGGCAGGAGTTGCAGGTCGGGTTGGCCGCGTGCATCTCGAGCCGCTCGCGCACCGTCAGGAGACGGCCGTCCTCCACCGCTTCCTCCTCCAGTTCCGGGACGTCGGGCGGGGGCGGAGGCGGCGGTGTGCCCAGGAGGACTTCCATCACCCACTTGCCGCGCAGAACCGGCGACGTGCGCCCGGCGTGCGAGGTGAGGGTGAGGATGCTCCCGTGACCCAGCAGGCCGCGCCGCTCAGGGCTGACGTAGTCGACGCGCCGGAAGCGCTCCCCCGCCACGTCGGGGATCCCGTAGTGGCGTGCCAGACGCTCGTTCACGAAGGTGTAGTCGGCGGTGTAGAGGTCCATCACCGAGCGGTCTTCGCGGACCAGGTTGTCGAAGAAGGTCTCGGTCTCTTCGAGCATCGCGCGCTTGAGCGGCTCGTCGAAGTCAGGCTGGACGCGCACGTCGGGCTGGATCTTCTCGAGGTCCTGCAGGCGCAGCCATTGGCCCGCGAACCGGGTCGAAAGGGCCGTAGAGCGGGGGTCGCGCAGCATGCGGTGGACATGGTCGCCGAGCGCCGCCGGATCCGACAGCCGGCCGTCGCGAGCCGCCGCCATGAGCGCTTCGTCGGGCCCCGTACCCCAAAGGAAGAAGGAGAGCCGGGCGGCGAGGTCGTGGTCGCTGAGCCGGTAGGCGCCCTGCCCCGCTCCGTCCGCGGTCGGTTCCTCGATCCGGAAGATGAAGTGCGGGCTGGCGAGCATTCCCTCGAGCGCCGTACGCACCCCGCCTTCGAAGCCCTCGGCCTCGGCGCCGGCGTCGTACAGACCCATCAGCCCGGCCAGGTTGGCGTCGGTCAACGGGCGGCGGTAGGCGCGGGTGGCCAGCCGGGTGACGATCTCCCGCGCGCAATCGCGGGCCTGCGCGTCGCCGGCCCCATCCGCGGGACGGCAGGAGAACACGGCTGCGCGACTGGGCGTGTCCGAGACGCCCTGCGGGTCGTACGGCCCACCGATCGCCAGGTCGCGCAGGTGCGGCAGGACCGTGAAGCCGTACGTCCCGGCAATGCTCGTGCTCGCCAGCGACCAGTCGTGCGGTGAAATCAGGTCCTGCAGCGGCCCCTCCGAGCGCCGGATGAACGCGGCCGACACCTGACGCGGTCCCGCCTGCACGAACACGCGCTCCGAACGGATGTTGACCCCGTCCGGATCGGAGGTGTGCATCCAGCGGTTGACCTCGAGGAGCGCCACCCGCTCGCCGTCGATCGAGATCTCGATCAGCTCCGGCTCGCCGTCCTCGGTGTGAAGCGCGTTGCGGCCGTTGCCGACGAGCGCGCCCGTGGTCTCGTGGTGGAACGACACGCGGAAGCCGTAGTAGCCGTCGGCGGGGAAGTTGTGCCGCACGGAAACCCCGCCCCGGGTGCCGTAGGGCGCGCCCTCCACCCGCTCCGCCTGCGAGTCCCAGCGCGATACGCGGTAGGTCGACTCGCTCGCCGTGACGTGGGGGTCGCCGATGGCCAGGCGGCTGATCTCGGCCGCGGCCCTCAGGTAGCCGTCGGTCAGGGTGGCCGAAAGAAGCTGCGCGTCGGCGATGTTGTCGAAGTTGGCGCTCTTGGTGTCGAGCGGGAGGAACGCGCCCGGGTCGATCTCCAGGTCGAGCAGGTCACGGATCGACGCCCGGTACTCCGCCCGATTGAGGCGCTGGAAGGTGCGGCGCCCCGGGTTCGGGTTCGCAGCGGCGGCCTGGTCCATCTGCCCCTCGAGCGACTCGACCAGACCAAGCAGGGTTTCGTCGCCGGGCCGGTTTGTCCCGGGCGGAGGCATCAGCCCGGCACGCAGCTTGCGGATCACCTTCTCGGCGAGCTCGCCGTTCGATGGCGCGTCGGCCGCGTCGAACTCCTCCAGCGACATGTTGCCGAGCAGGCGCCGCTCGTTGTGGCAGCGCACGCAGTATTGCCGGATGACCTCGTTGTCGGTGGGGGATCCGTCATCCACGAGAGCAGCGAGTGCGTGGCCCGACGACGCGCGCAGCAGATCACCCGATTCGCGCGCGACCCCGACGGAGGACACAGGGCCGAGCGACAACCCGACACCGACAGCAACAACCCCGGCCGCCGTCACGGGAGCCACGTACTTCAGCATCGCCGGCTCAACAGGAAACGCAGTTGTGATTGTTCACCGCGCCGAGACTCTCGAGCAGCGCGATGGTCTCGGGGAACGGCTGGATGCGCTGAACCGGCCCGTTCGCCATGTCGACCGTCGTCTGACCCCGCCTGCTGACCAGCGTGACGTCGGCCCCCTGTTCCACCAGATACAGGATCAGTTCGTTGTCGCCGCGGGCCGCCGCATGGTGCACGGGGCTGTAGCCGTCCTTGTCGCGGGCGTTCACGTCCGCGTCCAGCTCCTCGACCAGATAGCGCACGGCTGGAATCCAGGCATCGGGCACGTGGCGGTGCGCGTTGCCGGCGAAGCCCTGGCCGTAACCCACCCCGGCCGCCGCGTGAATCGGGTAGACCGCGGGTCCGCCGACCGGGACCGGGGGCAGCCCGGAATGATCGGTCTCGTCCCCTCCCCTGCCGTAGCGCCGCGACGGGACGTTCTCGGTCGGGATGGAGGGGTCGGCGCCGTGCGCGACCAGCAGCTTCATCGCTTCCACGTCCAGCGCGTGAGCCGCCCGCCAGAACGGTGTCGCGCCCTTCGCGTCGATCTGCAACAGGTCGAAGTTGTACGACATGAACCAGAGGTGCTTGGCGAGACGCGCGTTGGGATCGGCTCCCGCTTCGAGCAGCTTCCGCATGACCTCCATGTACGTGTGGTCCTGCTGCATGTAGATGTGCTGCTGGGGGTAGCGTGACTTGGGCGCCCAGTGCGTGTTGATCGCCGCGAACAGGGGGGTGGCGCCCGCGTCGCTGGCGACGGTGGGGTCGGCCCCGAGTTCGAGGAAGCGCATGGCGAGGTCGTAGTGGCCGTTGATCGTGGCCATCAGCATTGGACCGGTGCCGTCGCCCGCACTGACCTGATTGATGTCGGCGCCGCCCTCGATGAGCGCCAGCGCGGTCTCGGAGTGACCTTCGCGGGCCGCGTGCAGCAGCGCTGTCAGGCCGCCGTGCCCACCGACCAGTTCGCCGTAGGAAAGCGGCTCCGGCTCCTCGATCATGCGGGTCTCGGCCTCCTCCGCCGACGCTGCCTCGGCGAGCATGCGGCGGCGGCTCTCCTCCTCATGCGCCAGGCGCACCTCGGCGGCGATCTCGGGTCCCCACCGCTGTCCCTCCCGGATCCGCCGGTTGCGTTCGGAGCGTTCGATCCGATCGTACACGGCGCGCGAGGTGACATCCATGACGCTGGTGTGGACGGCCGGATCGGCGCCCGCCTCCAGCAGCGTCCGCACGACCGCGGCCCTGCCCTTCGACGCGGCAAAGATCAACGCGGTCTGCCCCCACGACTCCTCGGTCGCGTCGACATCCGCTCCCGCAGCCACCAGCGCCGCGACGGACTGCACGTCGCCCGAGGCACCCGCGAGGTGAAGCGGACGCGCGCCGCCGCCCGCGGTGAGGGGCATTTCGGGGTCGGCCCCCGCGCCGAGCAGGATCTCCACTACCTCCCCCGCCCCGGCCTGCGCCGCGACATGCAACGGCGTGTAGTGCCCGATCCGGGTTCCCGCGCCAACATCGGCACCCGCGGCCAGCAACACGCCGGCCAGACCCGGATCCCGATTGCTCGCCGCCCAGTGCAACGCGGTCATGCCGTCGCCCTGGGCCGCGTCGACGTCCGCGCCGTCCGCAATCAGGGCCCGAACCGCCGCCGCGTCGCCGCGCATCGCCGCGTCGGCCACGGGGCTGTCCGTGCCGCGCCACACCGGCACCAACGCGGCCAGCAGCAGCACGGAAACCCACCCGTTCATGCGCAGAGTCCTCCCGCGGACTGCCGTTCCTCGCGTCCCTCGCGTCGCTCTCATCGGCGCGACTAAACCGTCAGGGAAAAGTCGGAGGTGCTGTTCCCGAACTGATTCATGTCGTCGAGCCCGAGCTTGTGGGCCAGGCTCAGCATGACGTTCGCCATCGGCGTGCCCGGGGCGGCCCTCAGATGCAGGTTGCCCTCCAGCCCGCCATTCGCGCCGCCGACCACGAAGAGCGGACAGCGCTTGTGGTTGTGGATGTTCGGGTCGCCCATCGGGGAGCCGTAGATGATCATCGTCCGGTCGAGCAGATGCGCGTCGCCCTCCATGGTGCTCTCGAGCTTCTCCAGGAAGTACGGCAGCATCCCCACGTGATACCGGTTGATCTGCGCGAAGTCGGTGATGTTGTTCTCGTTGCCGCCGTGGTGCGACGCCGGGTGGAACGGCTTCTCGACGCCGCTCTCCGGGAACACGCGGGCCGACGAATCACGCCCCATCTTGAACGAAAACACCCGGGTCACGTCGGACGCGAAGGCCAGCGCCTGCAAGTCGAACATCAGCTGGACGTGCTCGCGGAAGGAGTCGGGCACACCGGCCGGCGCCTCGGGCAGTTCGCGGCCCTCGCCACTGGCGTTCTGCAGCTCCACCTGCTCGATCCGCCGCTCCAGTTCGCGCACGTGCTCGAGGTATCGGTCGAGCCGGATCATGTCGGCCGGCCCGAGCTGCCGCTTCAGCTGCGACACCCGCCCGGTGATGAAGTCCAGAATGCTCTTGTTCACGCGCCGGCGCGCGGCCCGCTCCTCGGGGCTCCCGCCCGCGCCGAAGAGCTGGTCGAAAGCCACGCGCGGATCCCGCACCATCGGCAGCGGATCGGTCGGCGAGGCCCAGCTGATCGTGTCGGTGTACACGCACGCGTAGCCGTATGCGCACCCGCCCGACTGGTCCACGTTCTCGATGCAGAGCTGCATCGACGGGATCGGCGTGTCCTGCCCGAAGCGCTTGGCGAACATCTGGTCGAGCGACTCCCCGACGAAGATGTCGGATCCCTCGGTCTGCCGCGGATGCGACTGGGTGAGGAAGGTCGCGCTGGAACGGAAGTGGTCGCCACCGATCTCCTTCGGCTTCGTAGCCTCGGCGGGCTCGATATCGGTGTCGCTCACGATCGTCAGGTAGTCGCGGTAGGACTCCAGCGGGCTCAGCGCGCTCGGCGACAGATCGAAGTCGCGACCGGCCGCGGCCGGAGACCAGTAGTTCTGCGTCCGGCCCCAGGCGTTGCTGCCCGCCGCGCCGTGCACCATTTCGATTGCGACCAGCCGGGTCGGACCCTCGGCCGCCGCGCTCAAGCCCCGTCCCGCCGGCACCATCGCGTCGAGGAACGGAAGCGAAATGGAGGCCCCGACACCCTTCAGGAAGGTCCTGCGGGGAATCGTTGCACCCGTGAGATATTGCATGTGATTCTGTCTCCTCGGTTGGCCCTCAGCGGGACCCCTCGCGTTCAGCGGGTTCTTCCACCACCACGTCGGCCTTCGTCATCCGGAACGGATCGCTCCGCACCACCTCCCTGACGAACGCCGACAGGCGGTAGCCGTCTTCTCCGGCCGCCTTCGCAACGCTGCGCACGGCCGGCATGTCGTAGTACTCGATCCTCCGCCCGAGGGCGTAGGCCATCAGATTCCGGGTAAAGTTCCTGGACAGCGTTTCCGGGCGCCTGAGCAGGGCCTCCCGCAGGTCGCCGGGTCCATCCAGCGGCGTCCCGTCGTAGAGTTCGCCCAGCGTCTCGACCGGCGTTCCGGTGTCGCGCACCCGCCATGTCCCCGTGACATCGAAGTTCTCGAGCGCGATACCGATGGGGTCGATGAAGCGGTGGCAGGAGTTGCAGGTCGGATTCGCGGCGTGCTGTTCGAGTCGCTCGCGCACCGTGAGAAAGCGGCCGTCCGTCGCTTCGGCGGTCGCTTCGAGCTCCGGAATGTCGGGCGGCGGCGGTGGCGGTGGCGTTCCCATCAACACTTCCATCACCCACTTCCCCCTCAGCACGGGCGACGTGCGGTTGGCGTGGGAAGTGAGGGTGAGGATGCTGCCGTGGCCCAGAATTCCGCGCCTGGCATCTTCCGTGTACTGCACCCGGCGGAAGTTCTCGCCGGAGACCCCGGGGATGCCGTAGTGCCTGGCCAGCCGCTCGTTCATGTACGAGTAATCGGCGGTGAGCAGATCCCAGAGGGTTCCGTCGTCGCGCACCAGGCCGTTGAAGAAGGCGACGGTTTCCCGGCGCATGTCGCGCGCCAGCTGGTCGTAGAAATCCGGATAGCGGAGCGCGTCGGGGTGCACCTTGTCCAGGTCCTGGAGGCGCAGCCACTGCGCGGCGAAGCGGGTGCCCAGCGCCTCGGCGCGGGGGTCGGCGAGCATGCGTTCGACCTGGGCCTGGACCATGTCGGGATCGGACAGACCGCCGGCCGCGGCGACGTCGATCAGCTCCTGGTCGGGGAGGCGTCCCCACAGGAAGAAGGACAGGCGCGAGGCAAGCGCGACATCGCTGATCGGGCGCATCCCGCCGGGGGCCGCGCTGCCCGCCTCCGCCTCTTCGAAGCGGAAGACGAAATCGGGGCTCGCGAGGATCCCCTGCAGGGCGGTCCGCACGCCGATGTCGAAACCGCCCTCGGCGGCGCCCTGTTCGTACAGGCCCACGAGCCCATCGACCTCGGCGCCGGTGACCGGGCGGCGGAAGGCCTGCGTGGCGAGCCCCTCGACGATCCTGCGCGCGCAGCCCGGTTCATCGGCGGGACTGGACGGGCGGCAGGTCATCACACGCTCCCACGCCGGCGTGCGCGTGATCCCGGTGACGTTGTACGGGCCGCCGATCGTCATGTCCCGCAGGTGCGGCACGCCGGTGATCCCGTAGGAGTACCCGATCTTCTTGTCGGCGAGCGACCACTCGTGGGGCGAAGTCAGGTCCTCCACAGGCCCCTCGGTGACCTTGATGAAGGCTGCCGATACCCGGTGCGGCCCGGCGGTCACCGCAATCGGCTCGGTGACGACCTCCACGCCGCCCGGATCCTGGCGGTGCATCCACCGGTCGAGCGGGATGAGCGCCACGCGGACGCCGTCGATCGACACCTCGATCTCTTCGTCGAACGGCGCGGTCTGGCCGAAGAAGTTCCCGGTCGACTCGTGCTGGAAGGCCAGCCGGAAGAAGTAGTCCCCGTCGGCCACGAAGTTGTGCATGACCGAGATCCCGCCGCGGGTCCCGAAGGGCGCGCCGGGAACGTGCTCGCGCTGCTCGGCGTACCGCGAAACCTCGTAGGTGGCTTCGGATGGCGTCGCGTTGGCGTCGCCGAGGGCCAGGCGGCTCACCTCGCTGGCCGCGGTCAGGTAGGATTCCAGCAGCGTCGCCGACAGGTTCTGCACGTCGGCGATGTTGTCGAAGCCCGCGCTGACGGTCTCGTTCGGAAGGTAGGCCGACGCGTCGATGTCGATGCCGAGGAGATCGTGGATCGCCGCGGCGTATTCCGCACGGTTGAGGCGCTGGAAGGAGCGGCTCCCCGGGTTCGGGTTGCGCGCGGCGGCCCCGTCGAGGTCCTGCTCGAGCCGGGTGACGAAGGCCGTGATCTCTTCCTGCGGCGGGCGGCTGACCCCGGGAGGCGGCATCATGCCGGCCCGGAGCTTGCGGATCATCTTTTCCGCGATCGGCGCGTTGGCAACCGGATTGGCGGCGTCGAACTCCTCGAGCGACATGTTGCCGAGCAGTCGCCGCTCGTTGTGGCAGCGCACGCAATACTGCTGGACTAGGTCGTCGCTGGCGGCGTCCCTGCCCGCCGCCGCGAAGTCACCCACATGGAAAACGCCCCCTCGCTGGTCGCGATCGGGGGGTGCGTCGCTCCTCGTAGCGAGGATCGACGGGACAGCCACTGCGAGCAGGAGCGCTGGGACGAGTTTCGTCATGCTGGCCAATACGGTCTCAGTGGGCGGATCTGTACTCCACGTGCGTTAAGTTAACAGACACTCATCCCATGGAAATTGCTGGAGACGGGTGTGCTTTGCAAGGGTACGAGGGCCAATTGGTGGCAGTCGGTTTCCGGCCGATTCCCATCCTCGAAACTGGAGCCTGCGGACCGGACACGACCCGGCCCGATGACGTGGTCCGCAGCCCTGGACTGCCCCCTCAGCCTCCCCCGGCTACCAGCACGACGTTGAACGACATCCGCTCGCCGTCCCGAAGCACCACGATCTCGACCTCGTCGCCCGGGTCGAACTCCCCCAGCGCCGCCATGTAGTCGTAGACATCGTCCACCTCGTGCGGGCCGAATCCCACGATGATGTCGCCGCCTTGCATGCCCGCCTCGGCCGCCGGGCTCCCCGCGCGCACCGCGGTGATCGCCATGCCGCCGGACTCGCGCGAATAGTCCGGGATGGTCCCCAGCCGCACCCGGAAGCCGCTGCTCATGCTGCCGGCGTCACCCGATTGGACGCCGTGCGGATTCCCCGCATTCTCCACCGGGGTCAGCGAGGCGAGGCCCGAAGCCGGGACCACATCGCGCACCACCGCCGCGACGAGCGCGGTGACCTGGTCCATCCCTTCGGCGTTGACCAGCTCCCAGTCGTCCTCGACGCGGTGGTAATCGGGGTGCGTGTTGGAGAAGAAGTGCAGGACCGGGATCCCCCGCGCATAGAACGAGGTGTGGTCGGAGGCGCCGAATCCGTCGCTGTTGAAGCGGAGGTCGAGGGGCGCTTCGATGCGGGCGTTGGCGCGATCGAGGGTGGCCTCCCACTCCTCCGCCGTGCCGGTTCCGAGCACCGTGAGCACGCCGTCGCGGACGCGGCCCACCATGTCGAGGTTGAGCATGGCGACCGTGGCGTCGACATCGAGGAGCGGCGAAGCAACGTAGTGGGCGGAACCCCACAGGCCGCGCTCTTCGCCGGTGAATGCGATGAAGACGACATCCTGCGCCAGTGGCGGTCCGGACGCGAGTGCGCGGGCGGCCTCGATCAGCACTGCCGTGCCCGATGCGTTGTCGTCGGCGCCGTTGTGCACCTCCCCCGCCTGGTCGGGCGACAGCGAGCCGAAGCCGCCCAGCCCCAGGTGGTCGTAGTGCGCGCCGATTACCAGCGACTGCGTGCCGTGGGGGTCGGAGCCCGGCAGGACTGCGACGACGTTGCGCGCCTCGCCGTGCACCGCGCCGCCGTGGGGGGCGTCGCTGGTGACGGTCCAGCTCTGGAACCACGTGCCGTCCTCCCCGCCCGGTTGCAGGCCGAGCGCCTCGAACCGGGCAGCGATGTAGTCGCCGGCGCACCGCTCGCCGCGGGTCGCGACGGCACGGCCCTCCAGCCGGTCATCGGCGAGGTAGCGGACGTGCGCGAGGGTGCCCTCGATGCCGGCGATCACCGATGCGGGGTCGGGGCATCTCCACTCTGCTTCCTGCGCGGCAAGCTGTGGTGCAGCGCCGAGGGACAGCGCGGCGGCGAGGCCTGGCGCGCACAGGGGCAGGAGGCCCCGCGACAGGCCGCCCATCAGAGGATGATCGCGAGGGGCAGCAGCACGACGTAGCCCAGGACCAGGAGGACCGGGGCCAACGTGATCGAGCCCTGCGCCAGCAGGTAGTAGCCGAGACCGATCGTCGCCAATCCGCCGACGGCGAACCAGAGGTTGATCTTCGAGAACTTCAGCGTCGGCTCGGAGCCGCGTTTCTGCCTTTGTCGCGCCATTATGGGACGCTACCGAGACAGGGGACGGAGGTCAACGGGGAAGCCGCCCGGAGCGGGCCGCCCTAGCTAGCCCTCCGCCCAGTACTCCGGCGTGTCCGGCGGTTCGCCCGCCCGCAGGCGCGCCATCTGCTCGCGGCGGTAGCGTCGCCGGACCAGGAACATCGCCGCCAGGGCAGCCACCAGAGCCGTCCAGAAGACCGCCGAGTGCGAGAGCACCACCAGCCACCCGTAGCGCCGCTTCACCCACCCGCGCCAATCGGTCTCGAGCTGGCCCGGAGTCGCGCCGTAGACGACGCGCGTCGCACCGTCGAATGAACTTCCGCGCTTCCACTCGGCGATGAACGCCTCCAGCCCCTCGACGCCGCTCGACTCGACCAGGTATTGGATGACGGACGCCGACAGCAGATAGGCCACCTCCGCCGATACGCGGTCACGTGGCCAGCCCAGGACGAGGGAGTCGAGCGGCGGCGTGTCCCCGAACGCCAGCGCGAGACCCAGGTTGAGGCTTCCGTTGTCCCGCCAGCTGCCGGCCGCCCACTCCGCGTAGCCCTCGTTGAACCATCGGGGGATCCGCAGCCGGCCGAGTTCGTGGGCGAGCGCGAGGTGGGCCCACTCGTGGCGGAGCACCCGCACCTCCTCTTCGCGCGACCCCGGCCAGAGGCCCCCGCTCGGCACGATCATCTCCATTCGCTCGGAGATCGCCACGGCGCCCGCCCACTCGGGAACGCGCCCGCCCACCAGCGAATCCATCACCTCGCGGGTTGGGGCGACGGTGAGGGTGACGTGCAGATCGACCGAGCCGTTGCGCGAGCTCAGGGCGGGAAGCTCTCCGATGGCGTCCAGCGTCGCCACTGCGCGCGCAGCCCTCAGGGAATCGCGCCCCTGGTAGCGGGCGGTGACGGATCTGCCCTCCAGGGTCCGCCACAGGGATGTGCTGTCCTGTTGTGCAGGCGACACTGTTGCACCATCAAGAGGTGCATGCACAATAATCATGCACAACATGAGCGCCGCGATTCCGACCCGCCGCTGCGCCGCCCAACCCATCCTAGGCCCCGGCCAGCGCCCAGTCGCGCACCGCGGCGAGATCGGGCGGGAGCGGGGCCTCGAAGCTCATCGTCCGGCGGGTGACCGGGTGGTCGAACGCCAGGCGGTGCGCGTGGAGGAACTGGCGCGCGCTCCGCCTCGCGAGCGCCATGGCCCACGGACGCTGCGGCCCGGCGAACCCGCGCTCGCGCCCCGCCCCGTACAGCGTGTCGCCCACGACCGGGTGGCCCACCGCAGCCGCATGCACGCGGATCTGGTGCGTGCGCCCGGTGTCGAGCTCGGCCTCGCACAGCGATGCGGCCTCCCAGCGCTCCAGGTGCCGGAACCGGGTGCGTGCGCGCCGCCCCCCCGCCACCACCGCCATCCGGACGCGGTCGCGCGGATGCCTCCCGATCGGCTGATCCACCACCACGCTAGGCTCGCTCAGCGTCCCCCACAGCGCGGCCAGGTAGGTGCGCTTCACGCTGCGCACCCTCAGCGCGGCCGACAACGCCTGGTGTGCACGGTCGCTCTTCGCCACCACCATCAGCCCCGAGGTGTCGCGGTCCAGCCGGTGCACGATCCCGGGACGGAGCGTCCCGCCGATCCCCGCCAGGTCGCCCACATGGTGCAGGAGCGCGTTGACCAGCGTCCCGTCGGGATGCCCCGGCGCGGGGTGCACCACCATCCCGGCCTGCTTGTCGACGACGACCAGCTCCCCGTCCTCGAACACGATCTCGAGCGGGATATCCTGCGGCTCGGCGGTGGCGGCGACCGGCTCGGGGACCCGCACCTCCAGCTCCTCGCCGGGGCTTACCGGCTCGGACTTCTTCGGTACGCGGCCATCGACCAGAACGTCGCCCGCCGCCAACAGGGCCGCCACCCGGCTGCGAGAGAGACCCAGCGCTTCGGACACGTAGCTGTCGACGCGACCGCCGGCGCCGGGGTCCGCGACCCATCGGTGCCGGGTCAAGGCGCCGCCGCGACGGAGAGCCCCCACCCCGCGGCCTCCCCGTCCAGCCCGCCCTCCTTGTGGTGGTCGTAGCGGTCCAGCCGCGCACCCACCTCCACCGCGACGGCGAGGGTCTCGCGCGCGATCGCTTCGCCGTGCTCGCGGGCGGCCGAACGCACCACGTCTCCGCCGGCGATCCCGAGGCGGATGCGGTCGGTCACCGCGAGGCCCGAGTCGCGGCGCAGTCGCTGAATGCGGCTGACCAGTTCCCGCGCCAGCCCCTCCATCCTCAACTCGTCGCTGATGACGGGATCGAGGCCGACCGTGCAGCGGCCCTCGCTGCGCACCACCCAGTCGCCCTGCGCCTCCTCCACCACCTCCATCTCCTCCGCGCCGACCTCGTGCCACTCGCCGGCCACCGTGATGCGCGCGGTGCCGCCCCCGCGCACGGTCGCCAACGCCTCGCCACCCAGGCCCCGGACCTGCGCGGCCGCCTCCTGGGTGAGCTTGCGGAAGCGCTTGCCGAGCGCACGGAAGTCGGGACGGGCGGCCAGCGTCACAAGCCCCTCGGACGAGGCCGCGAACTCGACTCTCTTGACGTTGATCTCGTCGCGCAGCAACGCCAGCACATCGTCGGCGGGGGGCGCGCCGGGGATCACCGCGAGGAGGCGTCCAAGCGGCTGCCGCACCCGGATGCCCACCTCCTCACGCGCGGCCCGGCCCAGGGTGCTGAGGGTGCGGACGCGGGCCATGTCGGTGTCGAGGGGGCCGTCGATCAGCGCTTCATCGGCCTCCGGGAAGGGCTCGGTGTGGCTGGAACGGCCCGTCAGCGCGCGGTGGAGCCAGTCGGAGGTGAAGGGCGTGACCGGCGCGATGAGCAACGCCGTTACGCGAAGCGCCTCGTGCAGGGTCGCGAACGCCGCCGCCGAGTCGGCCGCATCGGCGCTGCCCCAGAAGCGCGAGCGGGAGCGCCGGACGTACCAGTTCGAGAGCTCGCCGTCGACGAAGGCGGCCACGGCCCGGTAGGCGCGCGTGGGATTGTAGCCGTCGAGTTCGGCGCGGACCGTGCGGATCAGCCGGTTCAGCCGCGAGAGGAGCCAGCGGTCGAGCGGGGGCCGGGACGGCGCCTCCGGGGCGGCGACCTCGGGGCCCCAGTCCTCCAGGTTCGCGTACAGGGCAAAGAACCGGTACGTGTTGAGCAGCGTGTCGAAGAAGCGCGCCGCCGACTCCCGCACGCCGTCCGGGTCGAAGCGGGTCGGCAGCCACGGGTTGCTGACCGTGACCATGTACCAGCGCACCCCGTCGGCGCCGTGATCCGCGACCGCGTCCCACGGGTCGACCACGTTGCCCTTCGACTTCGACATCTTCCGCCCCTGCGCGTCCAGGATCAGGTCGTTGACGATCACGTTGCGGAAGACCGGGCCGAGGCCGAGCATCGTGGAAATCGCGTGGAGCGAGTAGAACCATCCGCGCGTCTGGTCCACCGCCTCGCAGATGAAGTCCGCCGGGAAGTGGCGCTCGTATTCCTCCACGTTCTCGAAGGGGTAGTGCCACTGCGCCCACGGCATCGCGCCCGAGTCGAACCAGACGTCGATCACCTCCGGGCTGCGCCGCATGACCGATCCCGTCTCCGGGCAGCGCCAGGTGATCTCGTCGATGAAGGGGCGGTGCGGATCGAAGTCCTCCGGCAGCCCCCCCGCTCTTTCGGCGAGCTGCTCGAAGCTCCCGATCCACTCCACGTTCTCCGGATCGTCCTCGGACACCCAGACCGGCAGCGGCGTCCCCCAGTAACGGTCGCGCGAGAGCGCCCAGTCCACATTCCCCTTCAGCCACTCCCCGAAGCGCCCCTCGCCGACCTGCGCCGGATACCAGTTGACCTGTGCGTTGTTCGCCAGCAGGTCGTCGCGCAACGTGGAGGTGCGCGCGAACCAGCTGTGCCGGGCCATGTAGACCAGCGGGGCGTCGCAGCGCCAGCAGTGCGGATACGAGTGCGACTCGCTCGTGCAGGCGAAGACCAGGCCGCGCTCCTCCAGGTCGCGCACGAGGTGCTCGTCGGCGTCCTTGAAGAACTTCCCCCCGATCAGGGGCAGGTCCGCCGCGAAGGTGCCGTCGCTCTGCACCGGCTCCATCACCGCGAGGCCGAACTCCCTGCCCGCGTCGTAGTCGTCGGCGCCGTATGCGGGCGCCATGTGCACGATCCCCGACCCTTCCTCGTCCGACACGAAGTCGCCGGTGACGATCTCCCACGCCCGCCCCCGCACCCGGTCGGCCGGAATCAACTCGAACGGACGCCTGTACTTCGCCCCCACGAGCTCCGCGGCCGGCACCGCATCGCCGATCCGGTCCTCCCCGAAGAGCGCCTCTGCCCGGTTACGCGCCAGAATCAGCCGCTTGCCGGCGTCCTGGACCTCCACGTACTCGATCTCCGGGTGCACGGCCAACGCCGCGTTCGACACCAGCGTCCACGGGGTCGTCGTCCACACCAGCAGGTGCCGCCCCGTTCCGTCGAGGAGTTCGAGGGTGACCCAGAGCGACGGATCCTTCACGTCGCGGTATCCGAGCGAGAGCTCGTGGGACGACAGCACGGTCTGGTCGGAGGGGCACCACGGCACGACCTTGTGGCCCTTGTACAGCAGCCCCCTGTCGGCCATCTGCTTCAGGAGCCACCAGATCGACTCGACGTACTCGGCATGGAAGGTGACGTACGGCCGCGAGTAGTCCAGCCAGTATCCGATCCGCTCCGAGAAGCGCTCCCACTCGTCCTTGTAGGTGAAGACCGACTCCTTGCAGCGCTCGTTGAACCAGGCGATGCCCCGCTCCTCGATCTCGCGCTTGTCCTCGATGCCGAGCTGTCTCTGCGCCTCGATCTCCACGGGGAGCCCGTGCGTGTCCCAGCCCGCGATGCGCGTGACGTGGCGGCCGAGCATCGTCTGATAGCGGCACACCAGGTCCTTGATCGCGCGGCTGATGATGTGGTGCAGGCCGGGGCGGCCGTTCGCGGTGGGGGGACCTTCGTAGAAGACGAACTGCTCGCCGTCCGCGGTGGCCTCGAGGGTGCGGCGGAAGGTGTCCTCCTCGCGCCAGCGTTCGAGGACGGCCTCTTCGAGCGCGACGAGGGTCGCCGGGCGTTCGGGGAAGCGCATCAGGAGACGGGCTCCGAGGCGGGGTCACCTGCGCCTTCGCCCGCGGGGTGGGCTTGCCCGGCCGCGGGGGTATCCAAGCCGCGGAGAACAGCCGGCTCGTCGGCCATGCGGCTTACGACCCCTGCGACCACTCGCGTCAGCTTCGGCCCGGCGGCGGTCGCCGTCGCGATGATTCTCTCGATGTCGACCTCATCGAGCGCGTCGGGAAGGCACTGGTCGGTGATGACGGCGATGGCAAGCACCCGCATGTCCATGTGGCGCGCGGCGATGACCTCGGGCACGGTCGACATGCCCACGACATCCGCACCCATCGCGCGCAGCATGCGGTACTCGGCGCGCGTTTCGAGCTGGGGTCCCGGGACGGCGACATACACACCGTGCCGCACGGCGATGCGCTGCTCCATGGCCACGGCCGCCGCCGCATCTCGCAACTCGCGATCGTACGGCACCGACATGTCCGGGAAGCGCGGACCCAGTTCGTCCAGGTTGGGCCCGATCAGCGGGCTGTCGCCCATGAAGTTGATGTGGTCGTCGAGGACTACGAGGTCCCCCGGGCTCCACAGCGGGTTCATGCCGCCGCACGCCGCCGAGACGATCAGGGTGTCGGCGCCGAGCAGCCGCATGACGCGGACAGGAAAGACGATCTGCTGATGCGAGTAGCCTTCGTAGCGGTGGAAGCGGCCCTGCATCGCCACCACGGGCACGCCCGAGAGCGTCCCCAGAATGAGCTTGCCCTGGTGCGACATGACGGTGGACACCGGGAAGTGCGGCAGATCCTCATAGTCGATCGCGGCGTCGACCTCGATCGCGTCGGCCAGCCCCCCCAGCCCCGTGCCCAGAATGATCCCCACGCGGGGGGCGGCCGCCCCCCGGCTCTGCACGGCCAGCGCGGCTTCGCGGATGCGGTCCATTTCGCTATTTGGGCTCACGTAGTTGTTTCCCGAACAGAGAACGCCCCGCCAGCCACTCGGCCGGCGGGGCGTTCCCGCACGTGGGTGTACCGAGCGCGCTACTTCGCTCTGAAGGTAATCGGAAGCGCCACCCAGACTGGAACCGCTTGGTCGCGGTTGAGCGCCGGAGTGAACTTGAAGACCGGCGCCACGCGCAGCGCGGCGGCGTCGAGCGCCTCGTGACCGGAACTCTCCATCACCAGCTGGTTCTGCACGACACCGTTCTCGTCGATGAAAAACCACACCTTGACGGTCCCGCCGATTCCAGCGTCCCGCAGCAGGGGCGGGTATTCTCGTTCCAGCGCTCTCCGCACCTCGCCCGCGTTGATGTAGGCAGGTTCGACGGTGCGCGGAGTGAATCCGGGCGCGGACGAAATGTCCGCCACTACCTCACCGGGCGGCAGGGGAAGCTCTCCGACCGGGTTCTCCTCGAAGGTCACCGGAGCAATCGTGATGTCTTCGTCGATCTCGGCGGTCGCCACCACGGGGGTGGCCGGACGGACGATCGGTTCGGGCGCGGGAGGAGGAGGGTCGACGAGGGGAGGGACGATGATCATGGGATCCTCCACGCTCACGCTCATGTCGGGCGGCTCTCCGAACTCCAGGTAGGCGAAGAAGCCGAAGTGCGCCGCGGTAGCCGCGATCGTCGAACCCCAGAACCAGGACGAAAATGAGCTCTTGAAGCGATTGTTCGCGCTTGCGGACGTCGAATGCTGCAGCGTGGTCTGTTCGTTCATCGTCTTCTCCCGGTCGGACCTCGTTGGAGTTCGGCTGCGACCCCTTGCATTGTCGCAATGGGTATTGGTACCGGTTCCGGGTGCAGAAGGTTCCCGCCGCGGAACCCGGTTCGACTCAGTGGTATGGGGGTCTCCGCACACTGTTGCCGAAGGGCCGGAAGTGCGGGAGATCCGCGGCGTTGACGGGTGTGTGATTACGTCGGCCGCCTGCCAAGCAGCGTCGTCCCCAGCCTCACCATCGTGCTCCCCTCCTCCACGGCAATCTCGTAGTCGTTCGACATGCCCATCGAGAGCTCGCGCCCCTCGACCCCGTCGATTCCCCGCGCGGCCTCGAGCACGGCGCGGGTGGTGCGGAACGTGGCGCGCACGGTGGCCTCGTCGGCGACGAAGGGCGCCATGGTCATGAGGCCGTCGACGCGCAGGCCCGGCAGCTCGGCCACCCGCGCGATACCGGTGACCGCCTCGTCCGGGGCACGCGCCGCCGGGAAGCCGCCCTTGGTGGCTTCGCCGGAGGCGTTGACCTGGACGAGGACGGGGATGCGCCGCCCTTCCGCCACGCCGAGACGCGACAGCTTCTCGGCGAGGCGGAGGGAGTCGACGCTGTGGATCAGCGCCGCGAGGCGGGCGGCGCCGGCCGCCTTGCGGCGCTGGATGTGGCCGATCGCGTGCCAGGTCACCGGCTCGGCCTCGAAGAGCGGCACCTTCCGCTGCAGCTCCTCCACGCGGTTCTCGCCGATGTCGCGCAGCCCCGCCGCCAGCGCGGCCTCGATCGCGCCGGGCGGATGGCCCTTCGTGACCGCCACGACCCGCACTGCGCCCGGATCGCGGCCGCTCCGCTCGGCGGCCGCGGCGATTCGGTCGCGCACGCGCGGCAGGTTCTCCGCGACAGCATGGTGGTAGGGGTCGTGCCCGGTCATTCGCTTCGCAACACGGGTGGGGTGGCAGCCGGACAAGGGAACGCCCCGCCGGCCACTCGGCCGGCGGGGCGTTCCCGCGCTTGTGCGGCCGAGCGCGCTACTTGGTAGTGAAGGTAATCGGAAGCTGCACCCAGACCGGAACCGCTTTGTCGCGGTTCAGCGCCGGGGTGAACTTGAACACCGGAGCCACGCGGAGCGCGGCGTCGTCCAGCGCCTGGTGCCCGGAACTATTCTGCACCACCTGGTTCTGCACGACGCCCTGCTCGTCGATGAAGAACCACACGATGGTCGTCCCGCCGATCCCGGCGTCGCGCAGCAGCGGCGGATACTCGCGCTCGAGCGCTCTCCGCACTTCGTTGGCGTTCGTATAGTCGGGCTTCACGGTATACGGCGTGAAGACCGGGGCCGCTCCGATGTCCGTCTCGACCTCGTCGGGCGGCGGCGGCAGGTTCTCGACCGGGTTCTCGTCGAAGGTGACCGGCGCGATCGTGATGTCCTCGTCGATCGTGGCGCTCGTCACCACCGGCGTGGCCGGGCGGGCGATCGCCTCGGGCGGCGGCGGAATCTCGATCTCGGGCGGGATGTCCATGGTGATGATCTCGTCCATGCTCATGCTCACATCTTCGGGCTCACCGAAGTTGAGGAAGGCAAAGAACACGAAATGAAACACCGTGGCCGTGATCATCGAGCCCCAGAACCACGTCGAGAATGAACTCTTGAAGCGGTCGTTGGCGGTTTCGGTGATGATTGACTGTTGTTCGACTTGCTCGCTCATCGTCTCTCCCTCGTCATGTCCTGTTCCAACTCGGTCGCAAACACGACCCTCAATAAACCTGCTGCCACCAGCTCCTGCTGCACCGCGTCGATGTAGCGGTACGGCACCGTCCGGTCCGACCGGATCGACACCACCAGCTCGCGGTTGACCCGGTACATGGGAGCGATGATGGCGCTGACCTCTTCCATCGCCGTCGCCACATCGTTGATGTAGACGTCGCCGTTCGGATCAAGCCAGATGTTCTGAATGTTCTTCTGCTTCTGGTCGATCTTCTCCGTGGCCTCGGCCTGCGCCCACTCGATGGGGCGGTTCGTGTCCTTCTGGAACACGGTGGAGACCATGAAGAAGATCAGAAGCAGGAACGCGATGTCCGCCATCGAGGAGGATGGAATCTCCTGCGATGCCTTGGACTTTCGTTGCAACCCTCCGCCTTTGACCATTGCGCGCTACTCCAGGACCTGCAGCGAGATACGTTCGGAGCCCGCCGACTGGAGGGCGTCCAGGACATCGATCATGAAACGATACGGTGCATCGGGGTGGGTCTTTACAGCGGCGATCAGATTCTCGTTCTGGGCCACGTCCTGCCGCCAGATCGCCTCCACGTCGCTCGGACGCACCGTCTGCTCCTGCTGACTCTCGCCCCGCCGGATCGTTACGGCGCCCGTGGGGTTGATGAGGATGTGGAGGATGTTCTTCTGGCTGACCTCCTGCTCCTCGCCCTGCTCGGGCAGGACGATCGCGAGCCCCTTGTCCTTCGGGAAGGTCGTCGTGACCAGGAAGAAGATCAGAAGGAGGAATGCGATGTCGGCCATTGACGAGGATGGGATCTCGTCAGAGACCTTGGACTTCTTGCCGCCGAGAACCGCCATGGGTGCTCTCCCGTCCGATTGTTTGCCGCGCCTTGTTGTTTGCTACCACCTGCGGGGCCAAAGGTTCCGCCAGTGGAACCCGCCCCGAAACTGCCAAGCCTAGGACAGAACCCTGAGCTTTCCTTCGCGCTCCATGTCCCAGGCGATGTTCAGGATCTTCTGGGTGCTCTCCTCCATGTCGACGACGAGCTTGTCGATCCTCGACACGAAATAATTGTAGCCGATATTGACCGGAATCGCGATGGTGAGCCCCGCCGCCGTAGTCAGCAGAGCCACCTTGATTCCGCCCGCAACCGTCGCCGGATTCACGTCGCCCGCGGCGGCGATCGACTCGAAGGCCACGATCATGCCCGCCACCGTGCCCAGGAATCCCATGAGCGGGGCCACGTTGGCGATCGTCGCGAGGACGACCAGGCCGCGCTCCAGGAAGCTCAGCTCGATCGCGCCGGTGGTCGAGATGACCTGCTCCAGCTCGCCCTTGTTCAGGGTGAGGTGCTTGATCCGGCGCAGCCCCGCCAGCAGGATCGCAGCGGCCGGACCCGGGGTCGAAGCCGCGATCTCGATGGCTTCCTCCACCCGGCCGCCCATCGCCGCCTCTTCGACTTCCTCGATCACCCGGACCGCGCTGCGGTGGGCGATCCACAGGGTCCAGGTCTTGGCGATGATGACGCCGAGGCCGATGAGCGAACAGATGACGAGCGGGTACATCATCAATCCGCCGTCTGCAAAGAGGGTAAGTAGATCGTAGGTTTCCACGTCTGCTTCCGTTGAGCCAGGTTGGATGGAGTGCGGAACAGGCGCCAATGTAGGCGGCTCGCGCGTTCGAGTCAACGACAACGTGCAGGGCGCGCGCGGTTGGCGCCACCCCGTTCATCGATATGACGGGAACCGCGGCCTTCCGTCGGCTGTTACTGTTCAGAGTCATGAACGGATTCTTTCAGCAGCTGCAGTTCCTGAGCCCGGGATGGACCGATCTGGTCGAGATCGCGATCGTCTCGCTGCTCATCTACAGGATCCTGCTCCTGATTCGCGAGACGCGGGCCATGCAGATGCTCTTCGGCATCCTGCTGCTCGCCGGACTCTACCTGATGTCGGTGATCTTCGGCCTGTCGCTGATCCGCCGGCTCATCGAGGCACTGCTCCAGTACGGCGCGATCGCGGCGCTGGTGGTGTTCCAGCCGGAGATGCGCGCCGCCCTCGCGCGTCTGGGCCAGACCCGGCTGGTGAGGATGCTGGGATCGGCGCGGCAGGAGCGGATCGTGGACCGCCTGGTCGAGGGGGTCGAGCAGCTCGCGCAGTCGGGGGTGGGGGCGATCGTGGCGGTCCAGCGCGAAACCGGGCTGAAGGAGTACGCGCAGACCGGCAGCAGTGTGGAGGCGATGCTGTCGCCCGAGCTGCTCGGCACGATCTTCGCACCGCAGTCTCCGCTTCACGACGGTGCCGTCATCATCGTGGGGGACGTGATCAAGGCCGCCGGCGCCATCCTGCCCCTGACGCAGAATCCGGTGCGGGACCGTTCGCTGGGGACGCGCCACCGCGCGGCCCTCGGCCTCAGCGAAGAGACCGACGCCATCGTGATCGTCGTGAGCGAGGAGACGTCGCGCATCTCGATCGCGTACCGCGGCAGCATCGAGATGGGGGTGGACGGGAATCGGCTCAGGCAGCTGCTGGAGCGGACGCTGCCGCAATCGGCGCTCGCTGCCACTCCACCGCTGGACTCGGCATGGGACGACGGCGGATCCGCCACTCGGAGTGTAATGAGAAGGTGACTCAGCCGGGTGACGGCAGCGGGTCAGCACCGCCCAGTCCCGGTTGCGGCACCGATGCCGGCTGGGGCGTGGCCCCGGGAAGGGGCACGGACTCCTGGTCCGACTCGAAGTCGCTCGTAACGGGGGGCAGCGCCTTGCCCTCGCAGAGCAGATCGATCTCGGACGAGTCCAGGGTTTCCCGCTCCAGAAGGGCGAGCGCAAGGGCTTCCAGCAGATCCCGGTTCGCCTCGATGATCGTTCGCGCCCTCGAATGCGCATCGTCGAGGATGCGCTTCACCTCTTCGTCCACCTGCTGCGCGGTGTGGTCGGACACCTCCCGGCGCTGGACCAGTTCGCGGCCCAGGAAGACCTCCTGGTCGCTGTCTCCCACCGCCATCAGGCCGATGCGGTCGGACATCCCGAACCGGGTGACCATGCGCCGCGCCATCGCCGTGGCGCGCTCGATGTCGTTGCCGGCCCCGGTTGTGACCTTCTCCGGGCCGAACTCCAGTTCCTCGGCGACGCGGCCGCCGAAGAGCATCGCCAGCTGGCCGTTGAGCCAGTCCAGGGTGTGGGAGTGGCGGTCCTCCTCCGGTAGCGAGGCGGTCAGCCCCAGGGCGCGCCCCCGCGGCACGATCGTGACCTTGTGCACCGGGTCGAGACCCGGAACCTTGACCGCGATCACGACGTGTCCGGCCTCGTGGAAGGCCGTCAGCCGCCGTTCCGCGTCGGTGAGCACCATGCTCCGGCGCTCAGTGCCGAGCATGACCTTGTCCTTGGCCTGCTCGAAGTCCTCCATGGCGACGAGGTCGACCCCGCGCCGAGCCGCGAAGAGCGCGGCTTCGTTGCAGATGTTGGAGAGGTCGGCCCCGCTCAGGCCCGGCGTGCCGCGGGCGACCAGCGACAGCTCGACGTCCTCCGCCAGCGGCAGCTTCTTCGCATGCACGCGCAGGATGCCTTCCCTGCCCTTCACGTCGGGAAGATCGACGACGACCTGGCGGTCGAAGCGGCCGGGGCGAAGCAGCGCCGGATCCAGCACGTCGGGCCGGTTGGTGGCGGCCAGCAGGATGACGCCTTCGTTGGCCTCGAACCCGTCCATCTCCACCAGCAGCGCGTTGAGGGTCTGCTCGCGTTCGTCGTGGCCGCCGCCGAGACCGGCGCCCCGGTGCCGTCCCACGGCGTCGATCTCGTCCACGAAGATGATGCACGGCGCGTGTGCCTTCCCCTGCTCGAAGAGGTCGCGCACCCGCGACGCCCCGACGCCGACGAACATCTCGACGAAGTCGGAGCCTGACATCTGGAAGAAGGGACGGGCCGCCTCGCCCGCCACCGCGCGGGCCAGAAGCGTCTTTCCGGTGCCGGGAGGACCGACCAGCAGCACGCCCTTGGGCAGCCGCCCGCCCAGGCGCGAGAAGCGGGGCGGGTCCTTCAGGAATTCGATGATCTCCTCGAGCTCGACCTTCGCCTCTTCGGCGCCGGCCACGTCGGCGAAGGTGACCTGGGGCGTGTCGGGGCTGATCATCCGCGCCTTCGAGCGGCCGAACTGGAACGCGCGGTTCCCCCCGCTCTGCATGGCCCGGAAGATCCAGATCCAGAAGGCGATGAAGAGGAAGACCGGCAGGATCGAGATCATCAGGGTGCCCCAGCCCAGCCCGCGCGAGCGTGCCGTGATCTCGACCTCCCTCTCGCGCATGAGCCCGACGAGCTCGGCGGTGACCTCGGCCGCGGGAAGTTCGGTGACGAACTCGTTCACGTCGGTCTCGTCGACCGTGATCGTGTTCTTGAGTTCGCCCTCGACCCGCGTCTCACCCTGGAAGGTGACCTCGAGGACGTTGTCGTTCTCGATCTGGCGGTACAGTTCGGAGACGGTGATCTCACCTGCCGTGCGGTCGTCTCCCCGCATGAACTGGAAGATCAGCACCGACATGAGCGCAAAGAGAAACCAGACGGACGCCGCGCGCGACACGCGCTTCAGCTTCGGGTCCTTCTGGGGTGTTTTCTGTTGTTCGGACATATGTCTATCCGCGAATCAGATTGAGCCGATATAGGGAAGGTGCCGAAAATCCTCGGCAAAATCCAACCCGTAGCCCACCAGAAACTCCAGCGGCGCGTCGAATCCGACCCACTTGGCTTCCCTGGGGAGGCGAATCAGCCGCTTGTGCAGCAGCGTGCAGAGCTCAAGGCTCGCGGGGTTCCTTTCCATTAGCACGGGCATCAGCCGTCTGAGCGTGTTGCCGCTGTCGACGATGTCCTCGACGAGCACGACATTTCGACCCTCTATGGAGGCCCGAGGGTTGTACATGAGCTGGACCTTGCCGCTGCTCACCTGCCCCTTGCCGTACGACCCGGCGACGATGAAGTCGACATGAATCGGGTGCGGGATCTGGCGGACCAGGTCGGCGACGAAGATGAAGGATCCCTTGAGCAGTCCGAGTACGAGCAGGTCGTCTTCCGGGGTGTAGCAGGCGCCGATCTCGCGGCCCAGTTCGGCGACCCGCCTGCGGATGTCCTCTTCGCTGAATACGATCCTTCGCAGCGGCTGGGGTCCAAGCTGTTCAGTTGTCATCGTGCAAAGATACCTCGACACAGCAGGTCGGACCCGTCCGTGCGGTTCGGGGGGCGGCAGGCTCTGTTACGCCCGGGATCCAGAGGACGAGTCCCGACGCGTCGGTGAGGACGACGAGGCGGTTCCTTCGGTGGGCGGGGATGCGCGCTTCGAGGAGGAGCTTCTTCACCTTCTTGTGGCCGTACGGCATCCGGGCGCGGTCGCCGGGCTGCCACGGGCGGAGGACCAGGGGGAATTGTTCGTCGCCGGGCGCGAAGTGTGCCACGTGGGGGTAGCCGCGGCGGGGTGCGGGGCCCCAGGCGACCCGGGCGGAGCCGTCGTTCCACGCGATGGCGCCGGCGCCGGATGTGATGTCGTCGTCCTCGTGATCGTCGTCGTGGCGGTGCTCGGGGACACCGATGTACACGCGTGGTCCGGTGGCGGTGGGTGTGGGGGCGTCGTCGTCGCTGGGCGCGGGTGGGTCCCCGGGCCTATGGATGCGCACCGTGCCGAGATGCCGTTCGATGGTGACGCCGCCGGCGACGGCGACGCGGCGGCCGCTCCGGGCTTCGCGCACGAAGCGCACGAGGGCGGCGGTGGCGGTGCGGCCGGGGTCGCCCCCCAGGCGGGCCGCGGCGCGGCGGAGGATCAGGGCGAGGACGGGGTCGGCGAGGGCGGCGAGGGCGGCGCGGTCGAGGGAGAGTTCGTGGGATTCGGGGGCGGCGGGTCGGGGGCCGGCGGGGGGCGGCTCGCCGGTGTGGCCCGGTTCGCCGGCGGCCAGCGCGGCGATGCGCGCGTCCAGAAGCTCGTCGAGGGCGGTGACGTGGTCGCGGGCGGTGTCGGCGAGGGCGGCCAGCGCGCGGGCGGCTCCCGGGACGGCCTCCTCCAGCGCCGGGAGGACCTGGTGGCGGAGGCGGTTGCGGGTCCAGCGCGGGTCGCGGTTGGTGGGGTCGTCCCGGAAGGGGATCTCGCGCTGCAAGGCGAAGGCCTGCAGTTCGGCGCGCCGGAAGGGGAGCAGCGGCCGCACCACGGCTGGCGGGCGGCGGGGCCGGATCGCAGAAAGGCCGCGTGGGCCGCTCCCCCGCGCGGCGCGGAAGAGGACGGTCTCGGTCTGGTCGTCGGCTGTGTGCGCGGTCATCGTCACCGCGCCGGGGTGGAGGCGCGTCCTCGCCTCCTCGAAGCACCGATAGCGCAACGCCCGTCCGGCGGCCTCGGTCGTGACCGGCTCGGCCGCCCTGTGTACATCACACTCCACCCCCCACTCTGCACACGTCGACGCCACCCATTCGGCGTCGGTGCCGCTGCCGGGGCGCATGCGGTGATCGATATGGGCTGCGCGGACCGGGATCGGCGGCGCGGCGGCGCCGAAGCGCATGAGGTGCAGCAGGGTCATGGAGTCCAGCCCGCCGGAGACGCCGACGACCACGCCGGTTGCGCCTTCGAGCAGGCCGGTGGCGTGCAGGTGGGCGGCGAGCCGTTCGTCGAGCGCGCTCACTGGCCGGGTCCCGGGAGCCGCGCGGGCGCGGGAGGACGGCCCGCGACGTCGGTGAGCACTTCGGCGAGGAGGTCCGGCCGGTCGGTCATGATGCCGTCGGCCCCCCAGCCCAGGAGGCGGCGCATGTCCGCCGGGTCGTTGACGGTCCAGACGTGGACGGGGATGTTCGCGGCGTGCGCCGCGCGGATGAACGGCGGGGTGACGACGTGGATCCGGCCCGACCGTTCGGGGAGCTGGAATCCGTCGACCGCGGGAGCGTACCAGCGGCCGGCGAGGCGCAGCCGGTGCAGGAACCAGAACCGGGCGGCATGGCGCCGGGACGCGCCCCAGGGGCCCGTATAGCCGCGAGCGCCGGCCCGGGTGACCTCGAACTCGGCGCCGATGAGCACGCGGTCCTCGGCGTTGTGGGCCCGGATGGCGCGGACGAGGGGCTCGGCGGCCTCGGCGGCCTTCGGCTCGACGATGATCCGGGTATCGGGAAGGGCGGCGAGGACTTCTTCGAAGAGCGGGATTCGCGTGCCGGCGGCGCGATAGGCATGCCGGCCCTCGGGGTCACGGAAGCAGTAGCCGGCGTCCAGGTCGCGAGCCTGGGCCCAGGTCATCTCGCGGATCGGGCCGGTTCCGTTGGTGGTGCGGTCCACCGTCGGGTCGTGGATCACCACCACCATGCCGTCGGCGGTGAGGCGCACGTCCATCTCGAGGATGTCGGCGTCCCACCTGTTCACGGCCTGGTCGAAGGCGGCCATGGTGTTCTCCGGCGCCAGCGCCGCCCCGCCGCGGTGCGCGATGAGGAGCGGGGCCCCACCGAAGAAGGGGTGGCCCGGGCGGGGGCGGCGGAACGGCATTGGCGGCGGGTGCTAGCGCAGACGCCCCGTTGTCAGCTCTTCGGCGATCCTCGCGGCCCCGTAGATGTCCTCCAGAGCCTCCAGAATGCCGCGCGCGTCGACGGCGACCGAGCGGTTCAGCTGCGGCAGGTAGATGTAGTCGCCCGGCAGGCTCTGGATGTTGCCGTCGAAGACGAGCCCGACGATCTCGAGGTCGCGGTTCACGACCGGGGAGCCCGAGTTGCCGCCGATGATGTCCGCCGTGCTGACGAAGTTGAGGGGTGTGGACAGGTCGAAGTCGGCACGCGGGTTCTGCCAGCGCTCCGGCAGCGCCCATTCGTCGGACTCGGGGTTGGAGTGATGACGGTCGTAGAGGCCGTAGAAGGTGGTGTGGGTGGGCGCCACGGTGCCGTTGTAGGGGTAGCCGGAGACCACGCCGTCGGCGAGGCGCAGGGAGAAGGTGGCGTCGGGGGGGACGCGGGTGCCGTCGACCTCGAAGTGGGCGCGGCCGAGCCGCGCTGCGATTTCCTCTTCTTCGGAGAACGCGGTGGACATCACCCCCTGGTAGGGGCCGAAGCGGGCGAAGATGCCCTGCAGGAAGGCGAACACCGGCTCCGATGCGGGGTCGAGCGTGCCGCTCAGCAGGGCTTCCTCCGCGCCAGCCGAGTCGGCCATGAACGAGTTGGCGATCAGCGATGCGGCAGCGACCTCGGGGCTGCGTCCCTGCAGGAGCATGCCGACGGCCGGATCGGTTTCACCGAATGCACTGGCCATGTCTTCGTAGCGGGCGCGCAGCAGGGCCTCGTCGAGTTCGGCGGGGCGGTTCTCGACCCCGCGCAGCTCGTCGAGGTAGCCGTCGAGCTCTTCCCGGGTGGCGCCCTGCTGCTGCCCGATCAGGTACTGGAAGGCGGCAAGGCCGCGAAGCACCACCGACGCCTCGTAGTCGGGGCTGCCGAAGGCCGCGAAGGCGCTGACCTCGGCCCCCACGGTCCGCTTCTGCTCCTGCACCGCCGCGACCTGGTCGAAGAGCGGCAGGTAGGTCTCGGCGAAGGCCGGGTTGGCAGCGAGGGCTTCGCGGAAGTCGCGCTCGGCCGCGGCCCGGCGCGCGATCACGTACGGGTCCTGCAACCCGCGCAACATCCCCCGGTATGCCTTCTGGGAGTTGAGCAGTCCGAAGACGCTGTTGCGCACCTCGTCGATGCCGGGCTCGTCTTCGCGCCCCTCGAGGTAGCCCTGGATGGCCTCGATCCGGGAGTCGAGGAAGGCCAGGAGCGCGGGCGTCTCCACGTCGCGGCGGTATTCGAGTTCGGCGACGGTCTGCAGGCGCGACGTGCTGCCCGGGTTGCCGATGATGAAGATCAGGTCGCCCGCGGTAGCGCCTTCCGCGCTCCAGCTGAAGTGGTCGTCGGTGCCGAGCGGCCGCCCGTCGTCGCCGTAGAGGCGGAAGAAGGCGAAGTCGAGGGAATAGCGGGGGTAGGTGAAGTTGTCGGGGTCGCCGCCGAAGTAGCCGAGCTGCAGTTCGGGGGCCATGACGAGCTTCGCGTCGCTGTAGCGGCGGAAGACGTAGGCGGAGTAGAGGCCGCCGTTGTACAGCGAGACGATCTCGACTTCGATCCCGGCGTCCTCGCCGCCGCGCTCGGCCGCGATCCGCTCCGAAACGGCCTCGCTGAGGCTGTCGCGCACCGCGCCCCGGGCCTCGGTGTCGGTGACGGCATCCACCGCCGCGCGGATTTCGGCGGTGACGTCCACGATCTCGATGAGCTGGTCGGCGTCGAAGTCGGTGACCGGGCGCTCGTCGGCCAGCGTTGCCGCGTAGAAGCCGTCGTCGAGGAGGTTCTCGCCCTCTTCGGCGACCTGCGTGATGAAGTCGCGGGCGCAGTGGTGGTTGGTCATGACGAGCCCGTTGGGCGAGACCAGGGAGGCCGAGCAGTTGGGGATCCTGAGGGCGCCGAGGCGGGCGCGGGCGTACCAGTCGTCGTCGGGCGAGAAGCCGTAGGTCTCCGTGAGGTAGGCGGTGGGCGGGGCGTCGAAGGTCCACATCTTGCCGTTGTCGAAGGCGCCGGCCTGAACGGTGTCGGTCCAGGAGGGGGTGGCGGGCGCGGGCGCGGTGGCGGGGGCGGCGGCGGCAGGCGAGACGGGTTCGGCCGGGACTGCCGCGTCGGCCGCGGCCGGTGGAACGTCCCGGTCGGTTCGCGGCGGTGTGGGCGTTGATGCAGGCGGGGGCCCGCCGCAGGCCGTCAGGAAGAGGAACAGCAGGGTGCTCAAGCCGGTTCGCATGGGATGGATCCTCGTGACATTGCGGTGGTGGCCGGCGCCGGGGACGCCGGAACACTCGACGTGAAAGTCGAGTTCACGCCTTCGTGCACGCAAGATAATCGCCGCTGGTCCTTTTGACGCCCGGCGCGCGGGCTGGCAGAGTACGAGCCACGACGACTCGGCCCGGGTGCGGTGGTCAACCGCTTGCCCCGAGACCGAGTCGACGGATGACCTTCGGCCAGAGGATGCACCTGAGGATGATCAATCGACGGTTGATCGCGGCTGCGGCGTGGGTGGCGGCCGCGGCATGGGTAGTGACCGGTTGCGGCGGAGAGGCCGACACCAGCGGAGGTGCGGCGCCGGCCGCCGCCACCATCGTCCTGCGCCCGGACCGTATCCTGGACGGCCGCGGCGGCGCGCTGACCGGCAGCGAGGTGGTCGTGCGCGATGGACGCATCGCAGCAGTGGCCGATGCCGGAACCACGGACGGCCTCGTCTACGACCTTTCCGGCACCACCCTCCTCCCCGGCCTCATCGACACCCACGTGCACCTCGGCTGGCATTTCGACCGCGACACCGGCCGGCTCCACACCGCCGGATCCACCGACACCCCCGAAGACGAAGTCCTCTACGCCGCCGCCAACGCCTGGAGCATGCTCCAAAGCGGCGTCACGACCGTGCAGAGCCTCGGCGGCCCCGAGGACATCCCCATGCGCGAAGCCATCGCCGCCGGCGCCCTGCCGGGCCCGCGCATCATCACCTCGGTGAGCCCGGTGACGGCCGGCACCGGCGACCCCGCGGCGATCCGCGGGCACGTCGACGAGATGGCCGCGGCCGGCGCCGACGTCATCAAGATCTTCGCCTCCGCCAGCATCCGCGTCGGCGGCACCCCCACCCTCTCCCAGGAACAGCTCGACGCCGCCTGCGGCCAGGCGCGCACCCACGGCCTCCGCGCGGTGGTCCACGCCCACAGCTCCGAAAGCGCCAAGCGCGCCGCCCTCGCCGGCTGTCACCAGATCGAGCACGGCGCCCTCCTCGACCGCCCCACCCTGGAGCTCCTGGCCGAGCGCGGCCTCTACTACGACCCCCACATCCACGTCATCTTCGACAACTACTTCACCAACGCCGAGCGCTACATCGGCATCGGCAACTACACCGAAGAGGGGTTCGCGCAGATGCGGGCGGCGGTGCCGGTGGCGCTGGAGGTCTTCCGCGAGGCGCTCACCGTCCCCGGCCTCAGGACCGTCTTCGGGACCGACGCGGTCGCGGGGGCGCACGGCCACAACTGGCGCGAGCTGGCCTACCGCGTGCAGGAGGGCGGGCAGGACCCCATGGCCGCGGTCGTCTCCGCGACGAGCCTGGCCGCCGAGTCGCTGGAGCTTGGCGATGCGATCGGCACCGTCGCCGAAGGATTCGAGGCCGATCTGATTGGATTGGAGGGCGACCCGTCCGCCGACATCGAGGCCCTCGGGAGGGTCGTCTTCGTCATGCGCGCGGGGCGGGTGCACCGGAACGACCCCGCCCGGGGGAGTGCCGGGCGATGATCCTCCGTGTGCAGCACATCGGCATAGTGGTGCGGGATCTGCACGAGGCCTGTGGCCGTTTCGAGCGTGTCCTTGGCCTGCCCGCGATCGATTTCCGGGACGATCAGGGCCGGGGAATGCAGCTCGACGCGCGCATCCTCCTCGGCAACGAGTGCTGGCTCCACCTCGTGCAGAACTGGAACCCGGAGACGCGCGTCCACCGCTTCCTCCGCGAGCGCGGCGAGGGTCTGGAGCACATCTGCATCGAGACCGACAGCATCGAGGCGGATGTCGACCACCTGCGCGAGATCGGTGTGGGCGTCTGGGAGGACCGGATTCTGGACGCCAACGACGGCTACGAGGCGTTCGTATTCCCCGACAAGCTGCCCGGGCTCACCGTAGAGCTCATCGAGTCGCACGAGCGGAGCTGGGTCTACCCGCCCGACGCCGTGGGCGAGCCGATCAGCACCGCGATGGCGCTGACCCGCCTGCACCATATCGGGCTTTGCGTGCGAGACCTGGACGATGCGCGCGGGCGGTTCGAACGCTTCTTCGGTCTGGCCGCGACGGATCCGGCCGGAGAAGAGAGCCCGGCAATGCGCGAGGCGTATATCGACTTCCCCAACCGGTGCTCGCTGCAGCTCCTGGAGAGCCGGGATCCGGCGTCGCGGGCGGGGCGGTTCCTGCGCGAGCGCGGCGAGGGGCTGGAACACATCGCGCTGGAGACGAGCGACATCGAAGGCGACGTGGCCGGGTTGCGCGAGCGCGGCGTTCGCATCCTCGACGACACGATCCACCGGTTCGACGAGGGTGCCGTTGCTTTCGTCCACCCGGACGAGTTGCCGGGGATGGCGGTTGAGCTGGTGGAGTTGGCGTAGCGGTTGCCCCTTTCGTTGTCGCGGGCGTGACGCAGGGTCACGGGATGGTCCGTCCGAGCGCGGACCGGTGATGTCATCGCACCGGCGAGGGGATTCCTTGCGGGGCCGCCGAACGTAGATTCCGTTGTGGTTCACTGTGGCTGCCCCCTGATCGACTTCCGGAGGTTGGTATGCGTTGTCTCTTTTCCGCTCCTTCCCTGCTCTCTCGCCTGCGCCGTCTGAATGTCCTGAGCGTGTCGGGTGCGCTCGCGCTCGGCGTATTGTCGGCTGGCCTCCCGGCGCCGACCGCGGCCCAGGCATTCGGTGGAGCCGTTCTCGTGGCCGACGGCCAGGTGCTGGTCGGCGAGGCCGCTCACGAGCGCGACCCCGGCACCGTGCGCGGCTACGCCTTCGACGGCGAATGGACCGAGGTCTGGTCGTTGCGCGCGCCCGAGCCGGCGGTGCAGGACGGTTTCGGCAGAGCGCTTGCCCGGTCGGGCGATCACCTGCTGGTCGGGGCCGACGGCGGAGACGAAGGGCGCGTCTATGTGTACAGCCTCGCGGAGGTCCGGACCGGCAACGCGGAGCCGATCCAGACGATCGGGGGCACGGGATTGGATGGCTTCGGCGCGTCGCTGATGGCTTCGGGCCGAGAGATGATCGCAGTCGCGGCCCGCGAAGGAGACGGACGCGTGCTTGCGACATTTGGTCTCGGCGAGGATGGGATCTGGTCGCCGGGCGCCACGGTAGCGCTGTCCGACGACGTTGGAAACCAGTTCGCCCTGGGCGACAACCTGCTGGCGAGCGCGAGCGCGACGGGCCGAGCGGCCCATGTGTTCGAGCGTGGCGAGGGAGGATCCTGGGGGTCTTCGACGGAGCTTGCCCCGCCTGACCCGGACGCTGCGGGACTCGTGATGTTCGGAACCTCGGTGGCGGTCGCCGGCGATGAGATCCTTGTGGGTCAGTTGACGATGGGAGGTTCCGAGCAGCCGGTACTGCACCGATTCGCCAGGACCGACGGCACGTGGGCGGCGATCGGGACGCTGTCGCCCGAGGACGATCGGGACGGCGGCTTTGGCCTGTCGCTGGGGACCGACGGGGCTACGCTCCTGGTGGGCGGCGGAATGCTCCTGTCCTCCTACACCCGGGAGGACGACGAATGGATCCTGGCCGGCGTCACCGAGATTGCCGATGCGGGTGATGGCCGGACCGTGGTCGGCAGCCAGCAACTGGAGTTCGCGGACGGCATCGCCGCATTCGGCAACCCCGCCGCCGACTTCGGACTGGGAGCCGTCACGGTCTTGTCCAACGAATCCGGAACCTGGGCCCGCACCGGGTACCTCACGGTCGACTACGCTCCCTTGCCCGCCATCAGCGGCGGCGAGGTTCCCTGCGCCGACGGCGATGCCGCGGGCTATGACTGCGATCATGTGGACCTGCTGTCGTTCGTCCCGTGGGGGGAACTGGGCGCGGGACGGGGCGCGCGTCTCAACGACGTGTGGGGGTGGACGGACTCGGAGTCGGGGCGGGAGTACGCGCTGGTGGGGAGGATGGACGGGACCGCGTTCGTCGACGTGACCGACGCGTCCAACCCCCGCTATCTCGGCAACCTGGCCATGACCGAGGGGAGCCGGGCCAACAGCTGGCGCGACATGAAGGTCTTCAGGGACCACATGTTCGTTGTCGCCGACGGCGCGGGCCAGCACGGGATGCAGATCTTCGACCTCACCCAGCTCCGGGATGTCACCGAGCCGCGCGAGTACGAGGCGACCGCGATGTACGACGGCATCGCGTCGTCGCACAACATCGCGATCAACGAAGAGACGGGCTTCGCCTACCTGGTCGGCTCGTCGGACGGCGGCGAGACCTGCGGGGGCGGCTCCCACATGGTCGACATCAACGACCCCCTCAACCCGGTCTTCGCGGGATGCTTCGCCCATCCCAACACGGGGCGCCGCAACACCGGCAACTCGCACGACACCCAGTGCGTGATCTATCACGGACCGGACGAGGACTACGCCGGCCGCGAGATCTGCGTCAACTCCAACGAGACCGCGCTGTCGATTGCGGACGTGACCGACAAGGACAACCCGGTCGCGGTGGCCGCCGCCGACTATCCCAACGTCGCCTACGCCCATCAGGGCTGGCTCACCGAGGACCACCGCTACTTCTACTCGAACGACGAGCTCGACGAGGTGGGCGGCCTGGTCGACGCCACGCGCACGCTGATCTGGGACCTGGAGGACCTCGACGACCCTCTCCTCCTCAGCGAGTACATGAACCCCACGCGGGCCACGGATCACAACATGTACGTCAAGGGCGACCGGCTCTACATGTCGAACAACCGTGCCGGGCTGCGCGTGCTGGACATCAGCGATCCCGAGAATCCCGCGGAGCTGGGGTACTTCGACACGACGCCGTGGGGCAAGGACGAGGCCGGGTTCGACGGCACCTGGAGCGTGTACCCCTACTTCGAGAGCGGGACGGTGCTCCTGTCGAGCCGCCGGGAGGGGCTGTTCATCGTGCGGCCGCGGGCACGGAGGCTGATTCCCTGAGTGGTTCCGCGGAAACGGGCAGGGACAGGGGGATGCCCGGATGGGACAAGTGTGTCACATCGCCATGATCTGTTTCGCGGACGGCGTGTGCATCGACCTCTGGGAGTAGCTGGAAGGACTTCCGGGGTGCCGGTGGTTGGACGGGGTGTGCCGGCACACCATGTTTGAACGGCATGGGGCCACAACCGTACCATCCGGGCAACAGGAAACCATCATCACCTACCAACTCGACGACCGCGTCTTGGTAGATCGCTTCACCGAATCCTCCATGCGCCACTTCGCGGAGTCGGTGCTGCGGGCGCTGGGCGCGAACGACGAGGAAGCGCGCATCAACGCCGACGGGGTGGTGACAGCGTCGCTTTGGTGGCATCCGGGGCAGGGGCAGGGTTTCGAGAAGCTGTTCCGGTACGCGCGGCGGATGCGGAACGGGGGGATCCGGCCGGACGCGTCGATGCGGTGGGTCAGGGAGGGGGTCGCGACCGCGCTGCTCGATGCCGGCAAGGGTCTGGGCTACGTGGCCGCGCGCCGTGCGATGGACCGGGCGATCGAGATGGCGGGGGCGGCCGGGGTGGCGATGGTGGCGGTGCGTCACAGCAACCACTTCGGGATCGCGGGCTATCACGCCAGGCGCGCGGCGGAGGCGGGGCTGATCGGCATCGCCATGACCAACGCGGGCGCGGAGATGGCGCCGTGGGGATCCGCCCGTCCCGTGCTGGGGACCAACCCCTGGGGGATTGCGGTGCCGCGCGGCGACGGCCGCGATCCCATCATCCTCGATATGGCCCTGACGCAATCGGGCAAGGGCATGATGCGATGGCTGCAGCGGGCCGGGCTGGCGATGCCGGACCATTGGGCGCTGACCCCCGACGGCGCCCGCACCACCGACCCGCAGGCTGCCATGGACGGTCCCATGCTCCCGATCGGCGACTACAAGGGCTACGGCCTCAGCCTCGTCACCGACATCCTGACGGGCGTCTTGACGGGCTCGCTCTTCGGAGGGCAGGTATTCCAGGATGATCTCGACTACGACGTCGCGCACACGATGATCGCGGTCTCGACGGACGCGTTCATGCCGCGTGCGCGGTTCGAGGAACGGCTCGAAGCGCTGATCGCCGAGGTGCTCACGGCGCCCCCGATCGATCCGGACCGTCGCGTGCAGCTTCCCGGTGAAGCCGAGCAGCGGCGGGCGCGGAGGCGTTTGCAGCGCGGGGTGCCGGTTGACCGGAAGACCGTAGCCGGGCTGCGCGAGCTCGCCGCCGATTTGGGGGTGGCGTTCTCGCTTCGCCCGGTGCAGGACGCGGGCTGACCAGGCGTGGGAGAGCCGGCGGGTGGCCAGGACAACCGCTGAACTTGGAGGGGTGATGACTGACGAATTCGCGGTCGGGACGGCCAGGGCGGCCCGCGGCACGAGTGTACGCGGAGCGATCCCGGTTGGCCTCGACGCCTCCGGGCGGCTGCGCGAGATTCCGGTCCTGATCTGCCGGGGCGAGGGAGACGGTCCTGTCCTCTGGATCAACGGAGCGACCCACGGCGACGAACCCGAGGGCGCGCTGTCGATCTTCAAGCTCTTCGCGGGTCTTCGCCCGGCGGACCTGCGAGGCACCGTCGTGGGCGTGCCCGCGATGAACGTGCCCGCATTCGAGGCCGGAAAGCGGGGCGACCCGCTCGACACCTTCTCGCACGACATGAACCGGATCTATCCCGGGCGGCCGGACGGCTACCCCACCGAGCGGGCGGCGTGGGCGCACTGGGAAGCGATGCGCGTCGCCTGCGACCTGCAGATCGCGATCCACTCCGGCGGCGAGCATTCGTACCTCGCCCACATGATCTTCGCGTCCGACAATCCGCCCAGCCTGGAGCTCGCGGCGGCGATGGGACCGCAGTGGGACCTGGTGTTCCGGAGCGGGGTGGGCGGCGCCAATCCGTCATCGAAGATCGCGGAGCTCGGCAAGGCGGGGATCACGGTAGAACTCGGCGGCAACTGCCGGACGCTGACGTTGGATTTTCACGCGGTGGCCGAGGATCTGGCGGGAAGCTACGCGAATGTCTTGCGGCACTACGGAATGCTCGACGGGGAGGCGCGCTACGCCGCCCGGCTGCGGATGGGACACCAGCAGGCGCTGCTGGCTCCGGCCTCGGGGATGTGGGTCGGCGGTGCGGAGGTGCCTTTTGAAACGGAGATTCCGGCGGGGACGCCGCTCGGGCGCGTGTACGACCTCTACGGCGAAGTGCAGGCGGAGGTGGCGGCACCCGTGGACGGCGTGGTCTTCGGCCTGCGGTCGCGCCCGGCGGTGCTCGCGGGCGAATGGTGCTGCTTCTTCGGGATCATCGAGGAGGTGCGGGAGAATTCCTGGACTGGAGACGCGTCCAACGGATAGTGTCGCGTCGCGGTCCACGAGCTGCCGAGAGCTCCGAGGCACCGGGCCGGTCGATCGTCAGGGCAGCGCCTCCGCACTGATCGGCCCCCGCTCCGCCCGCCGACCCCTCCCCGGGGGGGCCGCCACGTCGCCGCGGTCGACGATCACCTCGCCGCGCGACAGCGTCCACGTGGGGAAGCCGCGCACCTTCATCCCCTGATACGGGCTGTAGTCGACCCGCGAGTGCAGCCCCGCCGCGTCGATCTCGACCTCCGCCTCCGGGTCCACGACGATGATGTCCGCGTCCGCACCGACATCGAGCGTACCCTTGCGGGGGTGCAGCCCGAAGATGCGCGCCGGGTTGGTCGCGGTGACCTGTACGAACTGTTGGGGCGACAGCCGGCCAGCCGTCACGCCTCCCGTGAAGACCAGCGGCAGCCGTGTCTCGATGCCCGGCAAGCCGTTGGGGATGCGGGTGAAGTTGTCGCGTCCGGTCGTCTTCTGGTTGCGGAAGTGAAAGGGGGCGTGGTCCGACGACACCTGCTGGACGGCACCCGAGGCCAGCGCATCCCAGAGCGCGTCGCGGTGGAGCGCGCTGCGCATGGGGGGGCTGCACACGAACTTCGCCACCTCGAATCCCCCGTCCGGGTCGTACACCGAGTCATCCAGGACCAGGTACTGCGGACAGGTCTCCGCCACGACCGCCTCGCCGCGCTCCCGCGCCTCCGCCACATGACGCGCCGCCCCCGCCGAAGTCACGTGCGCGATGCAGAGCGGCGCCTTCGCTACCCCGGCCAGCATGATCGCGCGGTGGGTCGCCTCCGCCTCGACGACCGGCGGGCGGCTCGACTTGTGGAACGCCGGCCCGGTCCTGCCCGTCTCGAGGTGCTTTTCGATCAGGTGCGTTACGGCGCAGTCGTTCTCGCAGTGCACGTAGACCAGCCCGCCATGGGCCGCCGTGACCTCCAGGATGTCCAGCAGCCCGCCGTCGTGGACGATCTTGTCCCCATAGGTCATGTAGACCTTGAAGGAAGGAAAGCCATCTTCAATCAGAACAGGCATTTCAGCGAGTACGTCATCGCGCACATCCGTCACGATCGTGTGGAAGCTGTAGTCGATGACGGCGTCCGGTTCGATCTCGCCCAGGCGGCGGTCGCGCGCCTCGATCAGGGACTCGCCGCGGCGCTGCAGGGAGAAGTCGACGATCGTGGTCACGCCGCCGCACGCGCCCGCTATCGTGCCCGAGTGGAAGTCGTCCGCGGTGGTGATGCCGAGGCGGTCGATGGGATGGGCGAGGTGGGTGTGGGTGTCGATGCCGCCGGGCATCACCCAGTGGCCGCTTGCGTCGAGGATCCGGCCGCCCTGATGCTCGAATGCGTCGCGATCGAGCACCCCGGTTGCGTGGAGATCGGGCCCAACCGCGGCGATGCGTCCGTCGCGGACGAGCACGTCGCCGGGTCCCATATGGTCGGCGGTGACGACCGTGCCGCCGGCGATGAGCAGTTCGTTCATGACGGCCTGACGTTACGTCAGGGTTGGCTCTGGCGACGGGAACCGGCGACCGGGCGGCCGATCTGGACGCCGGACGCCGTTACCCGCGCGCAAGCCGCCCCTATTCCGGCTGCGGCACGATGCGGATATACGGCAGCGGCTCCTCCCAGCCGTCCGGGTACTTCTCCCGGGCCGCCTCGTTGGACACCGCCGGCAGAATGATCACGTCGTCCCCGTCCTCCCAGTTCGCGGGGGTCGCCACCTGCCGCGCGGCCGTCAGCTGGATCGAGTCGAGCAGGCGCAGGATCTCGGCGAAGTTGCGGCCGGTGCTCATCGGGTAGGTCAGTGTGGCCTTGATTCGCTTGTCGGGGCCGATGACGAAGACCGAGCGCGCGGTGGCGTTGTCCATCGGGGTGCGGCCCTCGCTCGTGTCGCCCGCGTCGGCGGGGAGCATGTCGTACTCCTTCACCACCTTCAGCTCCGGATCGCCGACGAGGGGATAGTTGAGCGCGTGCCCCTGCGAGCTCTCGATGTCCTTCGACCATGCGTGGTGATCGCTGACGCCGTCGACGCTGATGCCCAGCACCTTGCAGTTGCGCCGCTCGAATTCGGCCTTGAGTCCGGCCACTGTGCCCAGTTCGGTGGTGCACACCGGCGTGAAGTCCTTGGGATGCGAAAAGAGGATCGCCCAGCCATCGCCGATCCAGTCGTGGAAGCTGATGCGGCCCTCGGTCGTGTCGGCCTGGAAATCGGGGGCCACATCGTTGATGCGCAGTGTCATTTCGGTCCTCTGGTCCTCTTGGGGCGGGTAGGCAGCTGTTCGCGCGCGTCGGGCGCGAGGATGACGTGTGCCCCATGATAACAAAGACGCGCCGGTCCCGCGCTGGCGGCAGTCTTGTGGATCGCCGCCCGTGTGGCGCGGGGCAGTTTCCCCAGGCTGGCTATCCCAGTCCGCCGACGAATCCCTCGATCCGTTCCATCGCTTCGAGAATGTGCGCTTGCGGGGCCAGCAGCGAGACCCGCACCCACCCACGCCAGCGGCGGCCGAAGGCGTTGCCGGGGAACATGAGCACGCCGGCTTCGTCCAGGAGGCGGTAGCAGAAGGTCTCCGCGTCCATTCCGAAGCGCGACACGTCGGCCCACATGAAGAGGCCGCCGCCGTGCGGGCCGTGCGGGATCCCCATGCGGGCGAAGCCGTCGAGGAGCGCGCGGCGGCGGGCCCGGTAGCGCGCCAGGTAGGCCGGGCGCGGGTCGGGATCCGCCTCGAGCGCGGCGACGGCGGCGTACTGCGAGAAGGCCGGACACGGGCCGGAGGTCGTGGTCTTGAGCGCCTCGACGGCGTCGACGAACGCGGGCGGGCCGATCAGGTAGCCGACCCGGAAGCCCGTCATCGCGTACGCCTTGGAGAAGCCGGACAGCACGACGGTCCGCTCGCGCGCGCCGTCGACCGCCAGGAAGGAGCGGAACGGCGTGTCGTTGAAGACCACGTCCTCATAGATCTCGTCGGAGAGTACGATCAGGTCGAGGTCTCGGGCAGCGGCGGCGAGCGCCTCGACGCCGTCGCCTTCCACACATGCGCCGGTCGGGTTGGAGGGGTTGACGAAGACGAGCACCCTGGCGCCGCGGGCGTGCTGGCGCAGCTCGCCCCCTCCGAGCAGGAACGGACGATCCCCACCGGTCGGAACCGGGACGATCTCGCCCCCCGCCACCCCGATCGCCTGGTCGTAGGAGCTGTAGCGCGGATCCTGGCAGGCGATCCTGTCGCCCGGATCGACCAGCGCCAGCATGGCCAGGAAGAGTCCCTCCTGAGCACCGTTGGTGACCACGATTTCGCGGTCGGGATCGATTTCGACGCCTTTCTCCCGGGCGTAGCGGCGCGCGATGCCCTCGCGGAGCTCCGCCAGCCCGCGGACGGGGCCCGTCTCGACAGGCACGACCTCCGCGAACCTGGCGAGCCCCCCTTCGACGATGGCCGCAGAGGTGTCGATGTCGGGATCTCCGCGGCCCAGCGAAATCACGCCTTCGCGCGTTTTTGCCAGCGCCATCATGCGGTAGCGCAGCGACGTGCCCTTCTCTCCCTTGCGGAGGGCGGCGGAGCCGGCAGGCCCGGTCACGGCCTCGCCCCCAGCGCCCATAGCGCGGCCCGCTGCGAAGGTGCGGGCGAACAGATCGACGACGCCTGCTTCCACTTGGTGATGCCGGCCAGGGTCGCGGGCTCGGCAGCCACGAAGCCGAGTCTGAAGGGGAGCATCTGGCCGAGACCGTCCAGGGAGCCGATCACGATCACGCTGGCGGGAACGTCGACCCGGGAGGTCCGGCCAGGTGACCCGAACAGAGAACTGCCGGTGGCGTGGACACAGGGCACGGAATGGTCGAGGGGGCTGTCAGGCGTCCGTTCGGCAGCCCCGACTTCGATTGTGTCCCGGTATTGAAGTGTCGCGGCGGCGTTCGAGTCGGCCCTGGCCAGTCCCATCCAGTCGAAGAGAGGCTGATGCCGTCCCGGGGGGCTTCCCGTGAAGCGCGTCCCCTTCCCCGCGCCCAGGCCGAGCAGGGTGACGAAGAGCGATTCGCCTTCGCTCGCGGTGATGAGGACGCCGTCGGGGCCCCTCTCCGGGTGGCCGATGTCCGGCAGCGCGGCACCCACAAGGCGGCGCAACTCGACCATGCCGGGCCGGTCGGGGTAGTGGGTCTCGCCCCCAAGCAGGTGGTGGCGCAGGCTTTCCAGCAGCCGGGGAGCCGGGGCCGGGAGGGTGCCGTGCCGTTCCCGGGGCGAGGCGGGCGAAGCTGCGCTCGGGATAGACCGCCGGGCGCTCCGGACAGCGCATCGCACGCTCGTCCTCGATCGCCTCGCGCACGGCGGCCGGGTCGATGCCGAGCTCGGCGATGATGCCGGCGGGAAGGTCGGGGGAATGGTCGGACTGGAACATGGGGCGAACTCCTCTGCCGCTGATCGGCCCGGCAACCTGCCCCGGACACCGATCCGGGGGCGAGGCGACCGGACTCCCTCCGGCTGCCCTGCCGGACACGCCCCCCGCGAAAGCTTCCCTCCGCCTCTCCCGGCCGGACGCCCGCACCGGACCGGCGGCGAGGGTCACGGCGGCGCGGCGGTCAGTGGATGGCGGTGCTGCCCGCCCCGGCGGCGCGCAGGCAGCGCGCGGCCAGCGCCGTCCAGGCGGGGCGGTCCAAGCCGAGCTTCCGGTTCAGCTTGTCGGCCAATGCGACTCCGTCCTCGGCGGTGAGGCAGACCAGCGCGGTCGGGACGGCAACGGGGAGGTCTTCGAAGAGAATGCGGATCTGCGGTGGCTCGCCGTCCTCATCGGCGATGGGTGCGAAACAAAAGGTGGGCGCGTCGGGAATGCAGGCGGTCATGGACGGTTGCTCCTTCTGCAGGGCCAGGCAGACCGGCGGACGCCGGGCCGGCGATATGTATGGACGGCGGCGGACGGCGGGCCGGCAGCGCAGCGGGGAGAGCCCCGCCGCGCCGCCGCCGGCTCACCAGCGGGGAGCGGTCAGGCCTGCCATGGGACTGGCGTCGGCGATCACCTCGACCTCGTCGCGCGAGAGCCTGGCGAAGGCGAGACAGGCCGCGACGTCCATTTCGCTGTCATAGGTCCCGAGATGCTCGCCGGTGGCGATCTCGATCACCGTCCAGCTCGGGTCCCATAGCGGGATGCCGCGGAACGCCCCCGAGCCCTCGCGGTGCTTGCGCGAACAGGGCTCGCAGCGCGCCGCCCCCGGCGAGGGCGCGCCGCAGCCGACGCAGCGGCCCTGAGCCCGCCGTTCGGCATAACGCCGGCGCCGGGCGGCGTATTGCACCTCGCGGTCGCGCTGTGCGGCCCTGGCAGCGGCGCAG
>JAJDTB010000005.1 GCA_022827345.1 Gemmatimonadota bacterium
CAGGATCGGGGCATCCCCGGTCGAGGGATTCCAACTTCGCGCCTCCTTCAAGGCGTCCAAGGCCTCGCCAGTGACGGGCGTGACGTGCTCGAAGCCCGACTTGTCGTGCTCGGCGCGCCAGACGATGGTTCCGCCCTCGAAGTCGACATCCGACCAGCGAAGCTGGCGGATTGCCCCGATTCGGTGGCCCGTCTCATGTGCGAGTACGAGCGCGACGCGGAACCGCCAGTCCACCCGGCGCGACACCTTCAGGAGCGCCCGGTACTCCTCCTCGGCGAGCACCACCCGTGTCGGGTTCTTCTCCGTGGGCGTCCTGAGCCCTCTGAGCGGATTCCGGTCGAGCAGCAACCGGCCCCGCTCGTCGCGGGACTTCGACCCCCAGTTCAGGACCGCGATCAGGAACTTCAGATCGTATTCGACGGTTCGATCCGCGACGGGCCTCCCGCTCGGACCGATCCTGCCCGTCCGGCGCTCGCGGATGAAGCGGTCCCAGTCCCTTTGGGAGAGGGTGGCCGGGTCGCGGTTCCGTCCGAAGAAACGGAGGAACATCCGCATCGATGTCCGGTCGTGCTGCCGGGTATGAGCGCCCTTCGCGGGCGTCACCTCCTTGCCGTAGATGTCAAAGAGCCTTTCCAGCGTAAGCGGCTCGGGCTTGGCTTCGGCCTTGCCGCTCGGCGCGTCGATGAACCCGGCGGCGAACTGATCCGCCTGTCTCTTCGCGCGCGCCCAGTCGCGGTGTCTCAGCGACCGGCTCAGCCTTCGGCCGTTCTCGCGCCACTCAATCTGAAAGAGGCCGGTCTTGGGGTCGGGAAAGATCCTCACCCGGTTGCGGCCCCACTCGCCGGCGCCGTAGCTGCGCCGACTTCGTTTCGTGCGTGCCATCATTCGATTCCTTTCGGTGATGGACCGCACGATCTGCGCGAGGGAAAGGTCGCGTGGCCGGGGGTTTTCCGCTAGGGTTCGGTCGCACCGTCCTGGCTCGGGTGAAGCGTCGGCTGTCCGGTGGAAGTGCGCGGGATAGGTTTGCGAGGCAGCCGGCCCCACGGGGGCGCTGGTTTCTGCGGTTTGTGGAGGAGCGAGATGTGTTTTCGCTTCACGAAAACCTCTGGCCGGGGGATAGATGCTAACGGATTCACATCTCGTTGTGAATGCTGAACTTAGGAGGTTCGCCGGACGGGTTCCCGTTGTTCGGTTCCCGCCGAATCGACTTGGGACTCAGCCCCGGACCCTCGGGCGGTTATCCAAGGCCTTCCTGAGTTGCACCGTGTCGGCACGCTGATAGCAGCGCAGCACGGTCTTGATGTCCCGCCAGCCGCCAAGCTCGCAGAGCACCTTGAGCGGCTGATCCATCAGGTCGCTGGCGAACTTGCGTCTGAGCGAGTGCCAGCCCCGCTGCGCCTTGGGCTCCAGTCCCGCGAGCGTCTCGGCTCTGTTCCACCAGTCGCCGACCGGCGACTCGCCCGTGCATCTCCAAGGACGCTGGGACGCGGGCAACACCGGATCTTCCCCGGTTCCGGGATAGCTGCGTTGCGCCTCTTCCAACGCGGCGATGGCCTCGGCGGTCAAGGGCGTGCGGTGTTCGTATCCCGTCTTCTCGTGTTCGGCCCGCCACCGGATCGTCCGGTCCTCGAAGTCGATGTCAGCCCACCGCAACTGGCGGATGGCACCGATCCGGTGACCCGTCTCGTGCGCGAGCACGAGGGCGACGTGGAACTTCCAGCCGACCTGCCGGGACACCTTCAGTAGCGCCTCGTATTCCTCGTTGGAAAGCACGACCCGGGTGGGGTTCTTCACCTTGGGCGTCCTGAGCCCCTTCAGCGGGTTCGAGTCGAGCAGCAACCGGCCCCGCTCGTCCCTGGACTTGGCGGCCCAGTTGAGGACCGCGTTCAGAAACTTCAGGTCCTGCGTGATCGTCCGATTCGACACCGGCTGGCCGCTCCCTCCGACGCTTCCCGCCCGGCGTGCCCGGATGAACCGGTCCCAATCCCGCTGGGACAGGGTCCCGGGTCTTCGGTTCGGCCCGAGGAAGTCGAGGAAGGTCCGCATCGCGGCCCGGTCGTGCTGCTGCGATTTCCGGGCCTTCGTCGGCGTCACCTCCTCACCGTAGATTTCAAAAAGCCCTCCCAGGGTGAGCGGCTCGGGTTCGGCGTCCTTCTTGCCGTTGGGCTGGTGAACCGCCAAGCCGGCGGCAACCTCGTCCGCCTGCCGCTTGGCTCTGCCCCAGTCTCGGTGTTTCAGAGACCGGCTCAGCCTTCGTCCGTTCTCGCGCCACTCGATCTGGTAGATGCCGGTCTTCGGATCCGGAAACACCCGGACCCGGTTCCGGCCCCACTCGCCGGCGCTGTAGCTCCGCCGACTTCGTTTCGTGCGTGCCATCATTCGATTCCTCCGATGATGGACCGCACGATCTGCGCGGTTGAAACTTCGCTTCGGGAAGGCTTCTCCGCCAGACGGACGGTCGGCGGCGCGCCGGGCCTTGTGGCGTTCGGGTGGCAAGCGACTGGACGCCATCGTCAGCGGCTCGGACCCTGATCGCGATCCGGTCCCGGGCGGGGAATCAGATACGAAGGCCTCTCGGTCTCGCGGCGGCGGATGTCCCGTAGTACTCGGCCAAGCGTGTCACCTGCCCGTCGAGCCGCTCGATTTGCCGCTGCAAGGCTTCGTTCTCCGCGCTCAGCCGCTCGACGCGCCGCCGCAAGGCTTCGACCTGCTCGGATTGCCGCCGCCGTTCCGTCCCGGACTGCGCGGACAACGTCTTCAAGGCCTCCGTCAACTGCCTCTCCAATTCGGTCATGCAGCCTCCTCACCTTCTCGACAGCTCTACGTAAGGCCGCCCGTCCACGGTGAAGGCCGTCAGGACCGGCGTGCCACGCGGCAGCGTCGCGTACCGCACCC
>JAJDTB010000033.1 GCA_022827345.1 Gemmatimonadota bacterium
AGCTTTGCGACGATGAGCCAGGCGCGGCGCGAAGTCTTCCGCTTCATCGAAGGCTTCTACAACACCCGCCGCCTGCACTCGGCGCTCGGCTACACGTCGCCCGTGAACTTCGAGAAACTCAACCATGCGGCCTGAAGCGAACCTGCAGCGCCGGGGCGACGGAAGCTCTCCGGGCTTCTCGTCCTCGCTCGCTTCTCCAGCGTCGCTCGTTGCCCCTCGCCACCGTTGGAAGGGCGAAAGCACAAACCACATCACACACCATCAACCCCAAGAACTAATCGTCCGTGAAAACGGGGCAGGTCCAAGGATTCGGACGCTGGTGGAATTGCTGGTGGAATGTCGGGTGTCGGCCAACAACCCGCTCTTCCCGCGCTTCGTGAGGTCTGCGGTTGGGCCCAGGGACCGGAGCCTTCTCGAACTGCTGTGTGAGAAGTTGATCGACGAAGCGACCGCTAAGGACGTGATTCGGAGGGCGAAAGCGATGGGGGATGCGATCGATGCGCGGCGGGAGGAGCGCGAAGCCCGGCTGCGGAAGGCCGGTTTCGAGGAAGTGGACGACGGGCAGCAAAAGGCCAATCTAGCCAGGAACGTGGCACTCTTGAGGTGGCCGCAGCGGTAGGCCGTACGATGGAATTCTCTGACACCCGGGCATTGGGCCAAGGCTACAGGCTAAGCTACACGGACATCCTGATCTCGAACCGCCCAAGCGAGGGCGAGAAGCGGATTGCGCCGGTGTCGGAGGCGCGGCCAAACGCTCCACTCCGGCTGGGCGCATCCGACGCGCGGACCGGGACACCGCGCGCGCCGTCGAAGCAACCAGACGGCTGTCGGAGAGCTAAAGCAACAGGTCGAAGGCTCGATAGCAGAACGATCTGCTGCTCTGCCCGGCCTGTGAAGCCTGCCCGGCGGTGGGGGTAGCGGTTCAACGGAAACCACCCAACTCGGCCCGGTACACCTTCGCAGATTGCTCACTGAAGCAACAAAAGACGACCTCCTGGATGCCGGGCGAGGTGCTCAAGAAATCCGATACAGTATGGATCGCGATTTCCGCAGCACGTTCAACCGGGAATCCAAATACCCCGGTCGAGATCGCCGGAAAAGCAATCGTCTGGAGTTCATTCTCGACGGCCACTTCCAGACACCGACGATAGCACTGTGCCAGAAGGCGATCCTCGTCGAAGGTGCCACCGGACCAGACCGGGCCAACCGTGTGGATAACGTGTGCCGCTGGCAAACGGTGGCCGCCAGTGATCTTTGCGTCGCCCGTGTGACAACCGTTCAGGGATTGGCATTCACTGAGCAGGCCCGGGCCGGCAGCCGAGTGGATAGCACCATTTACGCCACTGCCATCCACCAGTGAGCGATTCGCCGAATTGACAATCGCGTCGACTTCGAGCTTTGTGATGTCGCCGACCAGAGCGACCATTGTTCCCCATGACTCCGACCTCAGGTAGTCCGAAGCTAGTGTCCAGAAATGTTCATGGCGCTCCACCTGGGAAGGGAAGGTAGCGATTCGAACGATGTTGCGGTCGCGCAAATGCTCAAGGAAGTTTGCCAAAACGGTTTCCGTCGTCGGGACACACGCCGCCAGGACCTCTACTGGCAAGTAATCGATTAGGGCTTTGTCGCCGTGGGGAATAAGCCGTACTTTGGCATCCCATTCTGAAGCACCAAAGCTCCTCGCGACCAGTGCCACGCCCTTGGCAAGCGCGTTCAACGCATCGACGTGGTAACATCGTGCGCCAGCGCACCGGAATTCGAACAGCCCGCCACTCGCCCGGACTTCGCCTCTGAGTGGCTTGACGCCTGGGAGTACCACATGGAGATAGTTCATTCACGGAGCTTTCTGTGGTTTAAGGAAGGATGATGACGCTTCCGGCCCTCGGGATACGCCGATCAGGATAGCGAAACCAGTGGCTTGTGTCTCATACCAGGCCAGCCTCAGCCTGCCTCCACTCTCCCTGACGTCGGACCAGTCGCTGTCTTAACTCTGACTCGCTACCTTTCGGAAGCACGGCCACCAACTTCGTCTGGCGGAGCGACTGCGCGAACCAACATGGCATCAACACTAACCTGGCTCGACTATTCCGAGCGTGACCGGCGTCGCACGTTGGATGTCATCGACCTGTTCCGGGAGACGGGCACGGTCGACGAGCTCGGGCTGGCGGGCGTCGGCAACAGCTACTCGGATCTGTTCTTCCCCGGCACAACCACACTTCAGACTCGGGCATGCTACTTCCTGCTCATACCGTGGACTTTCCAGCGACTGGAGAGACTGGGTGTAGCGTCGAGCGAAGCCGAGAGCCGGGCTCGGCGGGAAGAACTGCACCTCAATCGATGGTTGCGCGAGGGGAATGACACCTGGGGGGTGTTTGGTTCCCAGGCTGGCGACGCCCTGAAGCGGCTTCCGAGCGAGGTCTATTGGGGCGGCCTTGGAAGTTGGGGCATCCGCACCTTTTCCGGGCACAAATGGGCGTACTTTCGGTCCCTCGATGGCTTCCGCCGGCGAAAAAAGCAGTTTCAGAACACGCGCCGAGATCCCGAGGGCAGAAGGGCGCCGCCGATGAACTGGCACCCGCACCTTCCGGAGCCACCATCCGGATTCCCGAGGGCGAACGTCTCGGTTGCACTGCGCCGACAGGACGCCGAATACTTGAGGGAGCGTATTCAGACCCGGCAATCGGAGAGTCTGTTGGCGGTACTTGCGGGCCGTGCCGACGGTAAGGATCTCGATGCCGAATGGCCGTGGGACCTGGACGACCTCGACGAGGTGTCACCGGTTCTGCGGGAACATCTTCGGGACGCCAGGCACTTCGCGACCTGCATGCAGGGAGCGGCCCTTCTCTACAACCTCATGCTCGCCGAGCTCAAGGAGCGGGACGAATGGCAGGACAAGTATCGGCGCAGGCTGGCGAAGTGGACGGACGAAGTTCTTGAACTTGAGTCGGCCCTCAAGGACTGGAAACTGGACGGGGTGTGGCAAGTCGTCCGGACCCAGGACCGATCGCTCAGGTACCCGACCCGGAACTTTGTCGAGCGTTGGATCGAGAATCTGAAGGGAGCTGGGCCCGAGGGCATCGGCGACAACGCCAACGCAAGGACGCTCGTGAGGGATCGTGAGACGCGCCTGAAGCGGGGCCGTGCCCGTTTGACCAACCCGCGGCGCCTTGAATTGTGGGGTGGGGAATCCGGCACGGGGCGACTAAGCTACCGTTGGGGTCCAGCCAAGCGTGTTCTCAAAGACATCTTTGACGGGCTGGCGAGGAGCGAGGGCGATGCTGGGAACGCGTGAGCGGACGCTCCTCCTCGAAAGCCTGCGCCCCCCGACCGGCTACCGCCTGCGGCGGGCCGTGGGGACCAGTTTCACGCTGGACCTGATGGCGCTGCTCACGGCGCCCCTCGCTTTCACCTTCTTCGACGCCCACGACGAAAAGGGGGCCCCCGTGGCCGATCCTGTGGCGCTGCTCGAAGCTCTCCGGCGACATGCCGAGAAGGTCACGCTCTTCTGCCAGGCCGGCGCGATCGGCGTGCCCAAGCCGCAACAGCGCCTCATGGCTTATCTCGAAGCCTCAGTGTTCGAGGTCGAAGCGCGGCGGGAAGGAGGGATTTTCCATCCGAAAGTCTGGGTGCTCAACTTCGAGGGGGGCGACCGGCCGGCGATCTACCGGGTCCTTTGCCTCTCCCGCAACCTGACTTTCGCCAGGGCGTGGGATACCTGCCTCTGCCTTGAGGGACAGCTGACTCAGCGGCAACGCGGCTACTGGCGGAACAAGCCCTTTGCGGACCTGCTTCTGGCCCTTCCGGCGCTTGCGACTCGATCGCTGCCGGCCGAGTTGCGCAAAGAGATCAGCCGGATGGCGTACGAAGTCCGGAGAGTCGACTTCCGACCACCCGATCAGTTCAGTGACTTCCGAATACACAATTTCGGCCTGACGCGCCGGCGTGGATGGCCCTTCCCAAAGGTACAGCGCAGCTTGGTGGTGTCGCCGTTCCTTGTCGGCTCGACCGTGAAAGATCTTGTGCATGATCATGGGCTCGAGGTTCTGATCTCGCGGCCGGAGGCTTTTGAGGATGTTGTCCGCAGTTTGGGAAGAGAGGGCCTGCCGGAGACGTGTTACGTGCTTTCGCCCGGTGCCAGCCTCGACTCACGCAGCTCGGCAGAGGAAGAAGCGGACGGGCCACCGCCAGTTGATGGGTCGCCACCCGAAAGTGAGTCATCACCCCACAATGACGAAGTGGAACTCGTGGGGCTGCACGCCAAGTTGTTTCTTTTCGAGAACGGCCCGGAGGCAAGGCTCTTTACCGGTTCAGCCAACGCGACGGGTGCCGCATTCCAGCAGAACGTGGAGTTGTTGGTTGAACTGGTTGGCAAGAAAAAGAACTGCGGCATCAACGCGTTCCTGGGCGTCGAAAATGATCCGCAACTCGAGACTCTGCGGTCGCTGTTGCAAGAGTACCAGGTGCCTGATTCCGTCCCCGCCGTTGACGACCTGCAACGTAACCTGGAGCGGCGCGCCGATCGGTTGACACGGGTATTGGGTGCTACCCGATTGCTCGCGACGGCGCGCGATGTGGATGAGGGGCAGCGTTGGGATTTGACGTTGTCCGGCGCCCTTCCGGACATACCCGCCGGGGCGGAGATCAAGGTATGGCCAGTGACGCTCTCCGCCGAAGTGGCTTTACAGATTCGCGGCGCGGAGGTTGCGGGTCCTGGCACGGTCACCCAGACCGCCACCGGCGACGGAATCGCCACCTTCAAGGGACTCTCGTTCGAAGCACTGACCGCATTTTTCGCGTTCCAGGTCGCGCTGAGCGAAGGGCAACACGAAGTGCAGAATCGATTCGTGGTGACAGCCGACCTGGTCGGAGCACCTGAGGATCGTAAGCCGCGCCTGTTGCGCTCGCTCCTGAAGGATCGCAGCCGCGTTCTCCAGCTTCTGCTCCTCATTCTGATGGGGGAGGGCGCGGACGTGTCGGCGTTCGTGGAGGTAGCGCGTGGTGGCGGCAAGGACACGCGGGGAACTTTCGGAAGTTGGGACCAAGGAACGCTGCTGGAGGCACTTCTCCGGAGCTTGAGCGAGAACCCGAGACAAATCGACGCCGCGGCCCGGCTGATTGCCGACCTTGAGAAGACGCCGGAGGGTAGAGGTCTCCTGCCGGAGGGCCTGGAGGAGATATGGGAACCCGTGTGGGCGGCGCGAAAGGCGCAGAAGTCATGAGCCCACAGCGTGCAGGCGAGCGTCCCGACCCCAACGCCGTCCTCGACGGCCTCAAGGGATTCCAGCGCGACACCGTCGAGTACACTTTCGAGCGCCTGTACACGGCGCCGGATTCGACCCGTCGTTTTCTGGTGGCCGACGAGGTTGGTCTTGGAAAGACCCTCGTGGCTCGCGGAGTAATCGCGAAGGTAATCGACCACCTCTGGGAAGGTGACGACAAGGTCGATCAGATCGATATCGTCTACATCTGTTCCAACGCGCAGATCGCCAGACAGAACGTTCGCAGGCTTCAGATCGGCAGCGGCAGGTTTGTCCGGGCTGGGCGGCTCGGGCTACTGCCACGGGAGCTTCACGACCTGAAAGCGAACAGGGTCAACTATCTCGCGCTTACGCCTGGCACCTCGTTTGATCTGAGGAGCAGCATGGGGACCGCGGAAGAGCGCGTCGTGCTCTATCACCTCTTGCAGCGTGTTTGGCCGGATCACCGCAAGGGACCCATGAATGTCCTTCAAGGATATGTGAGAAAGACGGGACACTTTCGCTGGAGGTTGAACGACTTCAAGCGCTCGGGGCGGATCGACGACGATCTCGGGGATGCATTCAAGCGACGTCTTCTCATGGAAGGCGAGGATCTGCGGGCACGGTACGAGGACCTATGCAAGCGATTCTGGCGTACTCGAAGCCGGATCCCATGGGCCGATCGCAAGCGGCAGATCAGGTTCATCGGCCAGATTCGCGCGATGCTGGCCGAGGTCTGCGTCACCGCGCTGGAACCCGATCTCGTGATCCTTGACGAGTTCCAGCGCTTCAAGCACCTGCTGGATGGAGGGGATGCCACATCAAGGCTGGCGAGACACCTCTTCAACTACTCCGACGATACAGCCGACGTTCGTCTGTTGCTCCTCTCGGCCACACCATACCGGATGTACACGCTCCATCACGAGAGTGCCGAAGACGACCATTACCGGGACTTTCTGCGCACTGTCGAGTTCCTGGACCCCAAGCTGAAGGAAAGCGGCGATCTCCGCGGACTTCTGGACGACTACCGGCAGGCGATGTACCGGATCGAGTCCGGGACCGAGCCGTTGGTTCGGATCAAGAGACGGATCGAAAAGCAACTCCGGCGGGTCATGTCGCGGACCGAACGGCTGCGGGTATCCACGGAATCGGACGGGATGATGCGCGAAGTCCCGTGCGCGGGATTGGCTCTTACGGCGGAAGACGTGCAGGACTTTCTGGCGCTGGAGAAGATCGGTCGCGAGGTAAGACAGCCGCGTGTCCTCGAATACTGGAAGTCGGCGCCCTACCTCCTGAGCTTCATGGATCACTATCAGCTCAAGAAGAAAGTCATGGCGAGGCTGGACATGTCGCCCGACAATGGCCTCACGAAGCTCCTGACAGACAGCGGACGGGTCTCCCTTTCGTGGGAAGAGGTCGAGGCCTACGCGCAACTCGACCCGGCCAACGCGCGCCTGCGTAGTCTTCTCGAGTGGATGGAACGCGGCCAAGCATGGAGGCTTCTGTGGTTGCCGCCTGCACTTCCCTACTACGCGGAGTCGGGTCCCTGGAGGACGGCACGCGAGCACCAGCTCTCCAAGCGTCTGATCTTCTCGACCTGGCAGGTTGTTCCCAAGGCTGTCGCGGGTGTCGTGAGCTACGACGTTGAGCGCCGCATCTTCCCGCGCTTCGACGAGTCGATCCGCAACACATCCAAGCAGCGCAGAAAGCGGCGACCGCTGTTGCGGTTCGCGTATTCGCAGGAGCGTCAGGGTCTCACGGGAATGCCGGTGCTCGCGATCCTGTACCCGAGTCCGACCCTCGCCGAGCTGGGGGATCCCATTCCGGTGCCTGAAGACGGGGCGACCCTGGCAGATGCCGTTGCCCGGGCGCGGGAGCGACTCGAGCCGCTTCTGGCCAGGGTGACGGAGCCGTACCTCGGTGCCGTGCACGAAGACGAGAGCTGGTATTGGGTGGCCCCGATCCTGCTGGACCTCGAGCAGCACGAGGCTTCGACCAGGGATTGGTTCGGCCGCGGGGACCTCGCACGTCAGTGGACCGGTGCGGAAGGTGATGATGACGATGAGTCACGCTGGGCAGACCACGTCAGCTTGGCGAGGCAGCTTGTCAACGAAGGGATTGAGGCACTGGAACAAGGTTCGCGGGAACTGGGAAGACCCCCGGCGGACCTTGCCGACGCCCTGGCCACGCGAGCTGTGGCCGGCCCCGCGACGAGCGCCCTCAGGGCACTCACGCGAGTTTCCGGTTCTGAGGCGTGGTCGGCACTGGCGGCCCGGGATGCCGCCGCGCGGATCGCCTGGAACTTCCGCAAGCTGTTCAACCTCCCGGAGGCGACGGCGCTCATTCGGGGCGAGCGCTCCAGAGATGACAACACCCCATATTGGCGACAGGTCGTGGACTACTGCGCGGTTGGGAATCTGCAGGCAGTGCTGGACGAGTACGTCCACACGTTGCGCGATCTTGAAGGCCTGTTTGCGGTCGACAACGAGAAGGCCTGGAAGAGGCTGGCCGACGCGGTGTCGGCTGCGCTGTCGCTTCGCACCGGTGCCCCGCGCGTAGACGAGTTCCGGCGCGCCGACGCCACCGTGCGCATCAAGCGCCACCGCATGCGTAACCACTTCGCCATGCGCTTCGGTGCGCAAGAGGCCGACGATGGCCGCGCGGGCGCACGCGCGGGTCAGGTCCGTCAGGCCTTCAATTCGCCATTCTGGCCCTTCGTGCTGGCATCCACGTCGGTCGGCCAGGAGGGGTTGGATTTCCACGCCTACTGCCACGCCGTCATGCACTGGAACCTGCCGTCAAACCCCGTCGACCTCGAGCAGCGCGAAGGCCGTGTCCACCGCTATAAGGGACACGCCGTGCGGAAGAACGTCGCGGCCAAGCACGGCGCCGCGGTGCTTGGCGGCGGCGCGAAGGATGTGTGGCAGGCCATGTTTGAAGCGGCGCGGCAAGGGTCGGCGGACAGTGGAGGGCTCGTGCCGTATTGGCTGTTCCCGCTGGCCGACGGCGCGCACATCGAGCGTCATGTCCCTGCACTGCCGCTGAGCTGGGACGCATCTCAACTGCAAGCGCTCAAGCGGTCACTCGCGGTCTACCGCATGGTGTTCGGGCAGCCGCGGCAGGACGATCTGGTGGCTTTTCTCCTGAGACGGGTGCCTCGCGAGAAGCTGCGGGAGATTGAGCCTCTGTTACGGATCGACCTGTCGGCGCCGCCGAATTCGGCCAAACATGTAATCTAAAGTTTACCAAATGTATAGTGTTGTTGACATGTCGTTCCTCCTGCCGGCGGGTGGGCGCCGTGCGGGGCGACGGACTGGTCTCCCAGGACACTCGCCGCGCACTGGCGACTGCGTTCCATGAAACGCGTCATCGCCGTCGATTGGTCCGGAGCCAGGACCGGAGCGAAGTCCAAGATTTGGCTGGCCGAGGTCTGCGGCGGACGGCTTACCCGCCTGGAGGCGGGGCGCGATCGTGAGGAAGTCGTCAAGCATCTGATCGCCGAGGCCTCCAGAGATCCCGATCTGGTCGTCGGACTGGACTTCGCGTTTTCCTTCCCTCGCTGGTTTGCGGAGGATCTGGGCGCGACGTCTATAGAGGAGGTCTGGGGCGTGGTTGCTGATCAAGGCGAGGATTGGCTGCAAGAGTGCCAGCCCCCGTTTTGGGGTAGGCCTGGATGCCCCAGGCCGAAGGATCGCGAGTTGTTTCGCTGCACGGAGAAGCGTACGGCTGAACAGAAGGGCGTGAACCCCAAGAGCGTCTTCCAGATCGGCGGCGCGGGCGCGGTCGGCACAGGCTCGATCCGAGGAATGCCCTACTTGGCGAAGCTCCATGCGGCGGGATTCTCGATCTGGCCGTTCCACAGGGTCCACACACCACTGGTGCTCGAGATCTATCCACGGCTGCTCACAGGCGAGGTCACAAAGTCCAGCTATGACGCGCGGTGCGAGTACCTGACTACCGAGCGCTTCCCCGAGATCGATATCTCACTCCAGCGCAAGGCCGCGTCTTCCGAGGACGCCTTCGACGCCGCGGTCTCGGCCGTGGTCATGAGCCGCCATGTGGCTGAGATCTGCGCACTCACCCAATCCCAGGCGCCAACGGAACGCATCGAAGGAGCCATCTGGTGGCCACAGGAGGCCCGCTCGCCTGCCAGCACCTCACGGCGGACGCCCCACCCACAGGTCGGCTGCCCCTTCTGCGAAATCCCCAGAGATGCCGTGTTCGCCGAGTCATGCCACGCGGTGGCCATTCGGGACGGATACCCGGTCAATCGCGGCCACACGCTCGTGATCCCCAAAGCCCACTCGCAGTCCCTGTTCGCCCACAGCCCCGGAATCCAGGCCGATGTCTGGGCCCTCGTGGCCAGGGTGAGGTCCGACCTTCAGTCGAAACACAAGCCCGACGGCTTCAATATCGGACTAAACGACGGTCGAGCCGCCGGTCAGACCGTGGACCACGCGCACGTACACGTCATCCCCCGCTTCGACGGGGATGCGGCAGATCCGAGGGGCGGCATCCGCTGGGTCATGCCCCAACATGCGGCGTACTGGGACTCTTGAACGTGCCCGGACCGCCCACCGCCGAAGAGCAGCTCTCATTCCTCCGATCACTCCAGCGGCTGATGGACGAGGGCAGCTTTGTCGCCAGTTACAAGTTCGCCTTGCTCCATGCCATCGCCGACCTGTGTCTCGTCAAGGGTGACGAAAGTGGGGCAGAGCTGGAGCTGTCCACGTCCGAGATCGCGGAGCAGTTCGTCCGGTTGTACTGGTGTCAGGTCGCCCCGTATCCGGCCGAAGACTACACGCAGGTCCTGAAACAGAACACGGGCCGGCAGGCGGCGATTGTCCGGGAAGTGGCGGCGCACCACAGCCAATACGAGGGCTCTCTCATCGACCTCGAGAGGAGTAACTCGGATTGGCGACAGCTGCATCGCAAGGTCGAGCGGACGGTCAAGGTGATGCCGCTCTGGAAACTGCAGACGGTCGGCTCCGAACAGCTGGACTTCCTTTACGAGAACGTTGGCACCGGCGGGTTCATTCGGCTCAAACCGGGAGTCGCGTACTGCCTCCGGGCCTTCTATCCGATGATCATCGACATGATCCAGGGCGGGTGGCTGCACTTCGTTCAGCGATGCAACCCCGGACTGCTGGGCCAGGTCACCGATCTGCGGTCATTCCTTTTCGGCGCGCCGCGCACCTCGCTTGAGACGTACCGTCCGTTGTTCCGGGATCTGCAGGAGGGGCGCTGCTTCTACTGTGAGCGCGCCATCATGAGGGGCGGAGCCATCGACCACTTCATCCCTTGGCGACGATACCCGCTGGACCTGGGCCACAACTTCGTCCTGACCCATCAGGGGTGTAACTCCAGCAAGTCGGACCTGCTCGCGGCCGAGGAGCACCTCCAGCGATGGACCGAGCGGAACCGCACCCGTCGAGACGAACTGGAGGCGGGCTTTGACGAGCGCAAGGTTGTGCACGACTGGCCGGCGACCCGTTCGATCGCCCGCTGGGCCTATGGCCAGGTACACCGAGCAGGCGGGCAGGTGTGGCTTCAGGCAAAGGAGTTGAAGCGTCTGTCGGGCGACTGGCGGAGGATACTGCACGCGGGGGGCGGCTCGGCGGCGTGATCGGCGAGGGCATGCAGCTCCGCTATGCGGTACACTTGATCCACGATACGCAGCCTTCGGTGCTGATTCCGTCGCATGCCGATCAGTGATTCCATTCCATGCCGATCACCTTGGAGCGAGCGATTGGGAGCGCTGAACAACCTGCTTTGGCAACGTCCCCTTGCATCCTCGCCGAGGTCCTACACCTCATGGCGTCGGCAGGTACACCTCTTGGGCCACCGGCACCGTAGGTCGGAGCCATGTTGTTCACGAAGACCACGAGATTGTCGCCTGGGTCGCGGGCGCTCGGAGGTGGGTTCCACCGGGCGCCACGGATATTCGCGCGGAGGACATCGGTTCCCTCGAACACCTGTCTGTAGGCCTTCCCACGCCATTCAACGACACTCTCCTCAATGGCGTCAAGAAGCGAGGGATCAAACGGCCGATGAGGTGCCATGTGCCCTTCGTGAATCAGGTGTACGCGGCCGATTGCAGGCGATCGATGATCGCGAGAACCTCATCCATCCTGTCGTCCGTGATGAGGTCGACCGGCCGCTCTCCACCGAGGTCACGATGTGGACTGAATAGCCAGACGCGCGCGTCACCGGGCGGATACACCTGGCCAAGCTGGCCGGCCAACCACTCCAGCCGGAGAAGCCGAGTAAGGCTGTTCGGCCGCGGCGTGGATCGGCCAGTCTGCCAACGCGAAACGGTCTGTGGGGTAGTCTCCAAAAGCTGCGCGATCTCTCGACCCTTGATGCCACCGGACTCTCTGATGCTATCGAGCTTCCGAGCTACAGCTGTCGCCATGGATCCTCCCGTAGGTCAGCAGGCAATGAACATTGACATATACATAGTCACAAACATCAGCGTGAACGTCAAGCCCGCGTCTCGCTACCATGGACCGACCAGCAATATTTCGCGTCACCGCGATCCCCGGCTTGACGGATTGTACCAAACACGGTACACATGGCCGAATGAGGTACGATTGCCAAAGCCGAAGAAACTCCCAGCCGTGTTCTATCAGACCCCGGCGGTAATGAGCCGGTCAGGGACTGGCTCCTCGGCCTGGACGAAGGGAGCCGTCGCATCGACGGAGATCACATCATAACGAACAGAAAGGGCCGCATCGGCTCGTCTTTCGAGGACCATTTGGCAGCACAGGGTACCTCGCTGCGGCAGCGAGAGCGGTGGGTCTCAATCTGAAGATCGAACTGGTCGGATAGCTTCCGCGAAGAGTGGGGAAGCCTCATCTCGCGGCGAAAGTGTCTCGCGCTTAGACCAAGGGCGCGTGGGACGGTCAGCCTCCCCCCGTGCCGGTGTCCGATCGTTCCAGGTCGGCACGTCCAACTCGACCGGGACTGCCGCGGTCGCCCTCTTCTCCTGCCTCCCTCCACCATCTTGAGTGGCCCTCGCACCTCGGGAGTCATCCGTGCAGGCGCTGTGCCATCGGCCTTCACTCGAACAGTTGTGCATGCGTACCGGCCCGGGCAAAGTAGACGGAACCGCTCGGCTGGTCTGCATCGTCGATGCATGTCGTATCGACCGGAACGCGAGAGACTCGTGTTTCCGCATTTGGGACCTTCAGTTCGAGCGGGAACGCCTGGTCGACAGCAATGCGATGGAACAGCAGCCGGACGGCTTGCGAAGCGGTCAGGCCCATCGCCGCGAGCGCTTCCGTCGCCTCCTACGTAAGGGATGGGGGTGGACTATGTCCCCATGGTCGGCACCACCCCGCAGGCAACCCGCGCGCCGCCGCCGCCGAGCGGCGCGGGCGTGTCGGAGTAGTTGTCGCCACCTGCGTGAATCATCAGCGAACGGCCGTCGAGATCGCGCACCCGCACTCGGGGAGCGACCACCGGAGTGGTCGCGGCACCGGACGAGTTGACCGACAACGTCGGCAGGTCGCCGAGATGACCGTTCCCGTTGGGACCTTCGTGACGCCCGGTGTTCTGCGGGTCGTAGTGGCCGCCCGCGTCCTGTCCGGCCATCCCGCAACTGGCGTTCACATGCACATGGAACCCGTGCTCGCCGGGGGTGAGGCCGGTCAGATTCGGCGTAAAGCGGGCGCCATCGGCCGTCTGCTCGACCCGGACGGAACCGACCGACGCCCCGGTCGCAGTCTCCGAGATGTCCACCACGACCGAGTCGCCCGGCGACACCGGGTCATCGCAACCAACGAGTCCCGGTCCCAGCACGAGCACGCCGAGGATCGCCCTGCGCATGTTGCGGGTTGGAGTCTTCTTCTGAGCAGTCACAAGGTCCTCCGGTCTGGCAGTGTTGACACGAACGTGACACTTGTCGCCGATCCCCCGGTTGCCGTTATGACCGCCGTCCCGTTGCCCACCGCTGTAACGAGGCCGCCCGCGTCCACGGTCGCGACCGTCGCCTGGCTGCTCGACCACGCAACCGCCGTTCCGGGCAAGGGCCGTCCGTTCTGGTCGGCTACTTGCGCGGAAACCTGGACGGTGGCGCCCAGCGCCGTGAGCGTGGCGGTGTTCGGCGTAACGACTTACGGATGTCGGTCGGGGTTTGTTTGCCATTGGGGACTCACGACATTTGCATTGCCAATAGCGACATAAAAAGCACGCAGCACGTTACGCGTCAGCAGCGTGATCCGCCAGACCTACACGAGATTCCGTGGACGTGGGGGGCGGTGACGCCAGGTGCAGTGCTCAACGATAGTTCGTCAACGACGGCAAGCGGATTCTCAAGCTCGTGCGTCCCGGTGAGTTCGCGGATGCATACGCGGCCGTCATGGCGGTGGGGGCGTCGGCGCGCAGCCGGCTCGAGGGCGCGGGCAAGAGCGCACTGCTCGCCTTCGATCCGACAGTCCGGACGCGAACGGAGGGCGCCGTGCTCCTGGCCGAAGGCGACATGGAAGGAGCATCCGGGAAACTCCGCGAAGCCTACGCCACCCTCGAGAGCGAATGGATCTGGGGCAACGAGTCCACCATGGCCGAGATCCGGCGGCTGTGCCTGGCGCGGGGGCTGGGGGATCCGGGTGGGGGTGGTGATTTCGGCGCGAGTTGACATTTCCCCGTCCGGAATCGCGTCGCGGCAGGCGGGTCGCTGTGTATCTTTGAGAGGTCGACAACTTCAATGACGGCCCAGCTGCCGGGAGGCGCCATGTATCCGGGGACAGTGGTTTCGCTCGGTCGCCGCATCGTCCGACTTTCGATCGCCGCCGTTTCTGTTGCGGCTTTGGCCGCGTCGGGCGCTGCCGCCCAGACAACGGGTACGATCCGCGGCACGGTTACCGACGCGGGCGGCAACGCCTTGCCCGGTGTCGTGGTGACGGCGTCCGGCGCCGACGTCGACACGGAAGCCGTGACGGATGCCGATGGCGCCTTTGCATTGATCGATCTCGCCGTCGGCGACCACATCCTGACCGCCACCCTGTTCGGCTACGCGGCCCGGGAGCTTCAGGTCACCGTCCGCGCCGGTGCCGTCGAAACGGTCGCGATTGTCCTGCAGCCCGCCTTCCTGCTCGATCCGATCAGCGTGGTGGCCGAGGAGCCCGCGGTCTTCGCCCGAAATCTCGTCGCGGAGCCGATGATGAGGCAGCAATCGAGCATCACGGCCGTGACGTCGGTGATCGACAACCTTCCAGGCGTTTCGGTCCAGGAGGGGGACGCGTACGCCTTTGACGACTGGTCGAGCAACGTGGTCATGCGCGGGTTCCAGTCGACCATCAACGAAGTGCAGATCGGCACCACCATCGACGGCTTCCCCAACGGCACGTCGGACTACTGGAGCGGCGCGAAGGCCAACCGGTTCGTCGACCCGATGAACCTCGGCGGCGTCGAGGTGTCGCAGGGGACCGCCGACATCGCCTCGCGGTCGGTCGAGGCGCTGGGCGGAACGCTCAACTTCCTGACGGCCGACCCGGCGGCGGAACGGAGCCAGACGGCATCCGTCACGATCGGCGAGAACGGGGGCCAGCGGATAGCCGCACGGGTCGAGACCGGATCGTTGCTCGGCGGCACGGCGCGGGCCTGGGTCGCCGGGATCCGTCAGGAGGCGACGGACTGGATGGAAGGCTCCGCCAGGAACGAGCGGGAGCATATCGCTGCCAAACTCGTGTATTCAGATGGGCCCATGGAACTCACGGGCTACTTCTCGTACGACGACATCGACGAGAACAACTACCAGCGGCTCTACAGCGAGGCCGATTTCCGCGCCGACCCGCGCTGGGACCGGCTGATCGGCCACTGGCCGGGCGTGCCCTACCTGAACCAGTTCTATCGGCGCGGCTGGGAGACACGGCGCCGGAACACGTTCGCCTACCTGAGCGCCGACTGGTCCGTCTCGGAATTGATCTCCCTGAGCGCGGGCGCTTACCACCACCGCAACCGGGGGCGCGGCGACTGGCTGCCCCCCTACATCGTGGACATCGTGGACGACGGGGGCGGACCCGAGTCGGAGCTGGCGGGCCTTCCGCCGGTGCAGGGCGGGACCCAGCTCGGCGTGATCCGGTTCGTGGACAGCAACGGAGCGGCCGTCGGACCGACGCCGGGGTGCACGTCGTCCTACATCTTCAACTACTACGGATCGGGCGGACCGGAGGTCGATCCGGCATGCCACCCCGGGGCAACCGCAGTTCAGTCGTTCCGCCACAGCCACTACGGGAAGGACCGGACGGGCGCGACCATCGACGGGGAGTGGTCCGCTCTGTTCGGCGCGGGAGGGGGCAGCGCGCTGCGCGCCGGCATCTGGTACGAGGACTCGCGGCGCCATCTGGGCCGCGACTGGCACCGCATCCTGGACCCGGCGATCAACTTCAAGGGGGACGAGCAGGCCTACTGGCACCAGTACGAGTGGGACTTTCCGCAGGACGTCTTCAGGTGGTACGTGGAGGAGACGGTGTACTTCGGCTCGTTCGAACTGACCGCCGGCGTCAAGCAATTCCTGGTCTCCGTGTCGCGCGAAGACCAGTTCGGCATCGATCGGGACCTCGACGTCGATTCCGACTCGAAGCTGCTCCTCTCAGGCGGCGTCACCTACGAGACGCCGGTCGAAGGGCTCGACCTGTTCCTGGGCTACGCCGAGAACTTCCGCGCGATCGGAAGCAACCTGCTCGAGGTGCCGGGCCGCAGTCTGGACCGCCTCGAGCCCGAGACCGCGTCGAACGTCGATGTCGGCGTCCAGTACGCCGGCGACCGGCTCGCCCTGAGCGGGACCCTGTATTCCATCGACTTCGACAACCGGATCTTCTACTTGGGCCCGCAGACGCCCGCGGGGCCGAACTACCTCATCCCGGGTGGCGGGGCCTACTTCAACGCGGGCGGCATCGAGACCAGAGGCGTCGAATTGGCCGCCACCGCGGCGATGTCGGATCGAACATCGCTCTACTCCGCCCTCACGCTGAACGACTCCAAGTACGTCGGGACCGACGATCCGGCCATCGATGCAACCCAGGGCATCGTTCCCGGCACGGACGTCGCGGGGGTGCCGCCCCGGCTGTGGGTCGTGTCCCTCGACCGCACCGGACCCCTGGGTGGCGGGCTGTCCGCGAAATACACGGCACCGCGCCGCGTCAGTCTGACGGCGGACTGGTACACCGACGCATACTGGGTGTTGGACGGTTACATCAGCTTCAGGGGCGAAGCGTTGAGCGAACTCTTCCGATCGACGGAGTTCTCGATCGTGGCGAACAACCTGCTCGACAGCCCCTATCTGTCCGCCATCACCGAGAACGCCGCCTGGCTGGGCGCGGCCCGGACGGTATCGATGACGGTGACGGTGTCCTTTTGACGCTCGACCTCGAGGAGGCGGAGCGCGTCGAGGTGCGGGGCTCATTCGGCCATGTGGACGAAGCTTCGCCTGCGGACGGCGGGGCCTCCGTTGGACCCGTGGGGGTAGCAGCGGAAATGTAAAGTTCAGTTCACCTGATGTGTGGTACGGTTGACATTCCTGCCCGGCGACGCTGGCGATCAACCGCAAATCAGTCCCATCGAGCTATGGAACCGCCCCAGGTCCGATCCTACTGTATGTAGCCACACGCTGACCACCCGTTGATTTCCGCACTATTCGCCTTCCGCACGAAAGAGCAAGTCATGATCGTCAACCCCGGTAGTACAGACATTGACGGCGCAAGGGTGGATACATAGTATCGAGCCGATGAATCTGTCCAGCACTCGTCCCAGGGCCGAGTCCCGATGAAGCTGCGGCCGCCAACGGCGCGACGTGATGGCGTCTTGCGAGGAGTCCGTGCGGTCTTGAGCGCGGGCGTCGTATTCTGTTCGGCAATCCTTCAGGCGCCCCAGAGCAAGCATCCCATATGGGGCTTGGTAGTGGATACCGTCCATCAGTGGGGGTGGGCAGTGATCCTTGCAGGCACTGTTGTCGGCACGTGGTTGCTTGCCGCATGGATCAACAGGGCGGGCAGTCCAAAGCTCAGGCGGGTGCTCGACGAGGTGCTCAGCCAGTTCAGAGACAATCTGTTTGGCAGTGCTCGCGGTGATCACGCCGATCACCGAGTGACGTTGTTCGCGCACAAGCACCCTTGGTGGGCGGGCGCGCTTCGCAAGAAGTGGCCGTGGCACGGGTGGCTCATACCTGTCGCGAGGCCGGGTCACACCTCTCAGAAATCGCACACCCGCTTCATGGCTCCCGACGAAGCAAGTCTGGCCGAAGGGATTGCAGGGCGGGCCTGGGCCGTCAACCAGGGGGGCATAGTGGTCGAGGATCTCCCTGAACTTGGAGAGAATCCCGATGACTCGCTCGTACAGGACTATGCAGACAAGACTCATGTGTCGCCGGAATGGGTACGCGAACACCTGCCGCGCAGCCGGTCTCTTGCAGGGTTTCCAGTCAACAAGCCGGACGGACAACGCTGGGGCGTACTCGTGCTGGACAGCACGAATCCGACCCTGAATTCACAACGAGCCTCGAGCGAGTACCGTACTTGCCATGGCAAGGTGCTTGGACGGATCATGGGGGAACTATGATGGACGAGAAATGGATTCCGGTAGAGCCCATGGACTACGATGAGCCTCATGAAGTAGAGGCACTGGAAATGGAGCCCGGTTTCTTCATCTCCCCGTACGACGTCCCCGATGGAATACGGGTGACCTACGACGGGGAGCTATTCCGCATCTCTCTCAGATACCTTACGGACGAGGAAGAGTCGAGGCGGTCCAAGAGCGACTATCCCGACTTCGATCTCTGGTTCGGCAAATACTCTGACCGCATGATCGGGATGGAGACCAACAGTCTTCCTGCCTGGGACGACATCATGGAGACCTTGTCCGCAGCCCGAAAGCGCGTGAATCACTACGTCGCCTGGACAGTGTTGCGAGACTTCTGGCCAGAACTGTTGGCCGAAACCAGGAAGCTCCGGGAAGCGAGTCGGTAGGCTGGTTTCCGCCGCCGCCGGGAGTGGTTCGGCGGCTGCCGTTTACGCCCTGATCCACTTTTCGGTACTGTCCGGTGCCCGTGGGTTGGGTGGTGGTCGTCGATCCATGAGCGCCGCACCTTCACACCCCGCCACCGGCCCACTGATCTGCCACTCCACCACCTCCAGTGACTCACCCAGCAGCGCTGCCCCCCGCACCGGCGAGATCAGCTCCTCCCCCACCGCCCGCCACACCAGCCGCCTGAACCGCTGCGGCTTCTCGAACGCCCCGAATCCCTGGTCGTCGCCGATCGGCTCCGGCTCCGTCGTCAGCCAGCCGCGGGCAAACGTCGCGAACGCGCGACGAATCGCGGAGGGACGCAGCACGCCGACCTGACCCAGGCGCACCAGAATGGCCGCCGCCGACACCCCGTACGTGTGCTTGAGCCGGGCAATCTCGTAGTACGTAACGCGCCGACGCCTGCCGCCGACCTTCTCCAGCAGATCCCGCCCCGGCACCAGAAACGCCCCCGCAAACCGGTTCATCGCCGCCTCCAGCCTGATGCCCGGGTTTCCGGTCGATCGGATGATCTTGTGGGCGAGTTCGTGGGCCAGGGTGAAGCGCTTGCGTTCCACGTTCGTCCGGCTGGACACCACGACCGCATCGGCGACGACCCTGCCCTTCCGCATGGCCCGGCACGCCAGGCCGCTGATGTGCTCGGGGAGGTCGGCTTCGACCACCTTGATCCCCTTTTCCTCCAGGAGGGCGCACAGGCTGGGAACCGGATCCATGCCGAGGTCCCATGCCTCGCGGAGCTGATCGGCCGCGTCGTCGATCTCGTCCACGGTGGCGACGCAGTCGCAATGGCAGTGCTCGAAACGGTCGCCCGCCGGGGGAATGCCGAGGACCTCCTCGATGGTCAGGTAACGCTCGAGGTTGTCGATCAGGACGGCTTCGGCCCTGGCCCGGTCGCGGCCGGAGGTGCCGGAGTCCTTGCGGAACACGAGGCCGTCTAGGGCGTCGACCTGGGCGCTCATCAGGAAGTCCAGCGAAACATCGAGTGCCTTGCCGAGGGCGACGAGGACAGCCGACGACGGCATCATCTTCCCCGCTTCGTACTTGCTGATCGCCTGCGCGGTGACCTTCGGGTCCATCCGCTCGGCAAGCGCCCGCAGGGAAAGTCCTGCTCGCTTGCGGGCCAGCCGAAGCCGCTGCCCGAACATGCCGTTCTCCTCTTTCGCGTGACTGAGTGGTTGACAAGTTACGGAAATATCTATACGCTTGTCAACTTACAGTTGTCAGCACGGACGAGGAGGGGACGTGGACGAGGAGAAAGCAACGCGGCAGCGGCCGCACATCATGGAGTTGATCGCCAAGGCACCCTGGCGTGAAGCTGTCACCTACCGCGAGACCTGGCCCCACGAGTACGTGGTCTCCAGGAAGGATGGACAGGAGGAGCTGCTGGCCGCGTTCTGCGAGCGGATCGAGCGGGGCGAGGGCGTCGAGTGCCGGTTCTTCCACCAGACGCGCCGGTACCTCTTCCTCGACGACCACAAGTACTGGATCATGGTCGAGTGCAGCGACATCGATCTCGAAGCCGGCGACCACGTTCTGAATCGCGCCCGCTTCTATCGCGACCGCCGGGACTTCGTCATTCAGCGTGGGGATACCGGAAAGCCCGAGGATTATCCGGCGACGCCGGCAGGCTCGTCCGGGGGGACGGCACCGGAATAGGAGATCGACCGCAGCGACCGGAAGCCTGCCTCCGCACCCTCAACGCCTCACCCAGTCCCCCCGTGGTCTCCACTACCAGGGCACCAATGACTACTTTGGTCGCATGACAACAGGTTATTGTCAGTTTTCTGTCATTGAAGCCGGGCGGCGCCCAGAACAGCACCCCTGCCGATTGACAGTCCCAATCGGCCACTCCTACGATGGACGAATCATCGGTGAATTCGATCTGGCTTCCGATCCGTGAGAACACCGGAGCGGGGCTTTCGGATCAGATCGACACTACGGAACAGGACGCGCAAAGCCGCAACATGCCCTCCCCGTGGACAATTCCGGAGCCGCTCGGGGTCTGCGAGACGCGAGGATGGGGCGATGCTCCCATCGTCCTGAGGCGGCATGGAAATCCCGACGGTCCTCGCCTGGTCGTCAGCCATGCCAACGGACTCTCCGCGGATTCGTACTTTCCGTTCTGGTCGTTGCTCCTGGAGCGGTTCGATGTCGTCGTCTACGACTTTCGGAATCACGGCTGGAATCCGGTGGGAGACCTGAAGGCGCACCAGATGCCCGTCTTCGCACGGGACAACGCCTGCGTCGCGAGAGCCATCGACCTGCACTTCGGCAGCAAGCCCATGGTCGGCGTGTTCCATTCGATGTCGGCGTCGACGGCAGTCCTGCAGGCAACGCAGGGCAGACCGTTTTCGGCTCTCGTCCTGTTCGACCCTCCGACCTGTGCCGACGCACGGGAGTCCCAGGACATCCGCAAAGTGGCGCGCCAACTGGCGGCCAGAGCCCGCAAGCGCCAGAGTCTCTTCGCAACGCGCGAGGAGTATGCGGAGCGCCTCCTGGCCGCGCGCGCCTTCGAGCGTCTTCGGCCTGGCGCGGCGGAGTGGATAGCCCACACTACCCTTCGCCCGGCCGATGGAGGAACAGGGTACCAATTGTCCTGTCCGCCCGCCTACGAGGCCCGGATTTTCGAGCAGCTCTATGATTCGGCGGTCGCGGCGGATATCGCGAACCTCGCCTGTCCCACCAAGATCATCGGAGCGGATCCCACGGTACCGTTTTCGTTCCTTCCGAGCGTGGACGTGAGCGAATTGGTGTCGATCGAGTACGACTTCGTGCCGGAAACGACGCACTTCCTCCAACTGGAGCAGCCGGAGGAGTGCGTGGCCCTGACAGTCGCTTTTCTCGAAAAGCAAGGACTCGCGTAGGTGATCACGCTCCGGGAGGTTCTCGGGCGGGCCGAGCGGTGCTTTCCGACGAATACGGCGGTGGTTCCGCTTGCCGGAGGTCCGGCTGTTACCTGGGCCGGGTTCGTCGGCCGGGTCCGGCGAGCCGCGGGCGCGCTGCGTTCGCTTGGGGTGGAAGCGGGGGACCGGTTCGCCATCATCTGCCGCAACGACCCGCGCCAGGCCGAGCTCATCCACGCCGGATACTGGATGGGCGCGGTTCCAGTGCCGATCAACTACCGGCTCGCTCCGGTCGAGATCGCCGACATCCTCGACGGGATCTCACCGCGGCTCCTGGCCGTCGAGGACCATTGGGCGAGCCTCGCCGGCGAACTTGTTTCCGCAGGACGCCGGGAGCGGCTCCTGTGGATAGGGTCCGACAACAACCCGGTCGGCGAGCCCGACTACGAGACGCTGCGCGACGCTTCGCCCGAGGACGAGGGGCGAGCGAGCGGGCTGGACGACGACGCGCTGTTGCTGTTCACCGGCGGAACCACGGGCCGGTCAAAGGGAGTGCGCCTTACCCACCGCAACATCGCGGCCAACGGTCTTCAGCTTCTCGCGCCGTTCCGGGCGGCCGAGGACGACCTGATGCTGCACGTCGCGCCGATGTTCCACTCCGCGGACCTGCTCGGCACGCCCCTGTCGCTTCTCGGCGGCGCGCACGCCTACCTTCCGGACTTCACTTCAGAGGCATTCCTTGGCGCCGTCCAAAAGACCCGCGCCACGTTCACGCTGCTCACGCCGACCCTCCTCATCCGCACCATCCGGTCGGGCGGAATCGGCGACTTCGATATCTCGAGCCTGCGCCGGATCGCCTATGGATCCGCCCCGATGGACCCCGCCTGGATCCGCCGGACGGTGGAAGCGTTTCCGGGGGTCGAACTCGTGCATTGCTACGGACTCACCGAGACCTCGCCGATCCTCACGACCCTCGGCTGGAACCAGCATTTGGCAGGACTCGAGGGTGGGGATCGCCTGCGGTCGGTCGGCCGCCCCGTAATCGGGGTCGAGCTTCGAATCGACGACGACGGGGGGAACCGCCTGCCGGCCGGGGCCGCGGGGGAGATCGTGGCGCGCGGTCCCAACGTATCCGGCGGCTACTTCGACCGGCCGGAGGAAACGGCGGCGGTCTTCCGCGACGGGTGGTTCCACACGGGGGACGTGGGACGGCTGGACGAGGAGGGCTACCTGTACCTGCTCGATCGCAAGAAGGACGTGATCATCACCGGCGGCGAGAACGTCTGGTCCGCCGAGGTCGAGACGGCGCTCTACGCGCACCCGGACGTGGTTGAGGCGGCCGTCATCGGGGTGCCGGACGAAGTCTGGGGGGAAGCGGTTCTTGCGGTGATCGTTGCCGCGCCCGGATCCAGCCTGGTCTCCGAAGACGGACCGGATGCGCTCATCGCGCATTGCCGGCGACTCATCGGCGGCTACAAGGTGCCGCGCCAGTTCCGTTTCATCGAAGCCATGCCGAAGAGCGCGATGGGGAAGATCCTGAAGTCGGAGCTGCGGCGGCGGTATCGACTCGACCGGGGCTGACGCGGGCGCCTTCTCCTCACGCAGACGCCCCAAAGCCGCCTATGGAGCTGCGGCCACTCGCTTCACCACCACCATATTCACCCCGAGTCCGTCCCGCTCCACGAAAGCCAGCAGCCCTCCCGGACCGAAGGCGGCCGGCATGGCGGTATCGCCGGGATAGCTGCCGAGGTAGCGGCCGTCCGTGGTGAGCACGTCGATCGGACCAGCGGACTGGAGGTAGCCAGAATCCCGGCAGGAAATCGTCTAAAGTCATACAGGACTGCACGATCTGCGTTTCCTGCCACTGGGCTGGATCCTGTTGGGCCGTGCCACCAAGGCGGGAAAATCGGATCAAATAGCGGGACCAGTTCCCACGGGAAGGTCAAGGGGCGCCCGCCTGCTGATCGATTTCTCTAAGAGCTTCTGCGATGTTGCTGAACCCCCCGGAGCGGAACGAGCTGCCGGGTGGCATCTGAGCCAAGACTGCCCTCCCCGGGCGTATCGTGATCTCCACGCTCTGCTCTACCTCGCCGCTCAGAAAATGTCGTTCGTAGTGCTTGGCGTTGACGTACCAGCCTTTGTGTCGCTGCCTGTGGGTGTGAACCAGCCTCTTCATTGCAGACCCTCCTCAAGATCACTTCTGCCCTGCAATGATCCGCCTGATTTCTCGCGCCGCCCGTCGGAACCCAGCGTCGTCCAGTGCGGCAGCGCGCACTTCCGCCTCTTGGCTGTGGCCCTCCATCGCCAAACCAGTTCCTACGTCAATGAGAGCCTGAACGTCTTTCGTGATCGTCGGGTGCTGTGCCATTCCGGTGACCTCTCATGCTCGGAGTGATCGTGATCAGATGGTGGATGGGTGCGTAGCGGCGGCCCCTCACAGCGCGCCGTCAGCGTCTCGCCCAGTCAGCTACCAACCACCAGTTTCAAGGTAGTCGATTTCCGATCTCGCGCGATACGTCCTATGGTGAGGGCGACCCGGATCCGCTGCGCCGTGCGGTCGCGTTCCGCCCTACCCGTACCCCTCGGAGACCGGCGATCGTCGATCTGGGGCGATTCTGCGACCCGTATCTACCCCGAAATGAGTGGATCCTTCCGGAAATGGCCACTGAGCCCCTAGAACGGCGGTCGGAAAAGCCCAAGATCGTCTCGGCGGTTCGTGGGGAAGCCGCGGTCTGCTTACGCGTGGGCCGGGCGGCGGCGGAGATCGACAGTCGTCGGAAGTCTCGCGACGCAGCAGGAGAACAGCCTCACCGCGAGGCAGCCGTGTTGGGTCGCGGGAAGGGAGTCGGCTGAGAGTGGGTTCGGCGGCGGCCGAGGGGTGGAATGCCGAATAGCCCAAGGGGCTGGGTTTGGGTGTAGAGGTTCTTGTCTACAGAATGGATCGTAGATAGGTTGCTCTACACCCCCTCTTCATGGAGGAGTCGTTTGCAGACCGAGTCTCCAAGTCACAGCGCGGATCTGAGAAGCCTTCTGTCGCGAGCGGCGGACGCTGCGTCCTACTCCGGAAAGAAGATGATGGCGTCGGCCGGTCTCAGTTGGCAGTCCCTCGCCGCATGGAAAGCCGGAACCCGACGACCCCGTGCCGAGAGCATCCACGCGGTCGGTCATGCCCTGCTGCTTCGCGGGGATCGGATCCGACGGATTGGCTTCGAGTTGATTCGGGCCGCTGAGCGGGAATCCGACCGGGGAAGGACCTCGCCGGTGACCGATGATGGCCCGCAGCATGTCCTGTTCGCTCCGTCAAGGGCCGCCGATCTGACGGCTCGGCGGATGCGGGACGATGGTGCGGCGGCCGCGCGCGGCGGTTGGGAGGACACAATGCGGCCCTCGACAGCCACCGGTAATCGGAGGGGCTGAGCTTTGGATCGCGTCACGCGTGAGCAGCGTAGCAAGATGATGGCTGCGGTTCGCTCCAAGGACACGAAGCCGGAGCTACTCGTTCGCAGAGAGCTGCACGCCCGAGGCTACAGATTCCGGCTGCATCGCCGTGATTTGCCGGGCACCCCCGACATCGTATTCCCATCCCGGAAGGCTGTGATCTTCGTCAACGGCTGCTTCTGGCACGGGCATGCATGTCCGTCAGGCGCACTACCCGCCACCAGACGAGAATTCTGGGAAGCGAAGATCGGCCGGAACAAGGATCGGGATGCCAAGAGCAGGGGTGAACTTGAAGCGGCCGGGTGGAGCGTCCTCGTGGTGTGGGAATGTGACCTGCGGCAACCGGATGCGGTGGATAGTATCGCGTCTTGGCTCGACGCGGATCGCACCCGTGGTCCTAGCCGGAACGGCACACCGTGAGCGGCGCGGACCGGCCGATCGCGGTCGTTGATCTGTTCTCCGGTGCCGGGGGTATGTCCTACGGCTTCAAGGCACACGGCGCATTCGAGATGATCGGCGCGGCCGACGCAGAGATCGGCAAGCCCACGTCCGGCAACGGCCGGTTGCAATGCAACACCACGTACCGAAACAACATCGGAATCGACCCCAGGCGGATCGACCTCGGGGAGGTTGCTCCGACCGACGTGCGCGGCGTACTGGGAATCGGCGAGCGTGCGGTCAATGTCTTGAGCGTGTGTCCGCCTTGCACGGGGTTCACCCGAACCAACCCGCAGAATCACCTGCGGGACGATTGCCGAAACGGGTTCGTTTCCAAGGCGGCGGACTTTGCCGTCGCCCTGGAAGCGGACATCGTAGTGATGGAGAACGCGCGCGAACTCATACGCGGCAACTTCCAGCACCACTACCGCGCCTTCCGCGAATGTCTGGAGGACAGCGGGTACAGCGTGTTCGGGCGGAACTACATGCTAAGCCGGTTCGGGCTCCCCCAAGTCCGCGAGCGGGCCATCGTGATCGCCGCCAAGGAAGGGTTGCCCCTGTACACGCTGGAGAGCTTGTGGGACGGCTGGAGCGTGAAGGACAGCGCCAAGACCGTTCGCCGGGCGCTCTCGGTCGCCTCGGAAGCGAAGGGTGCGGACCAGCGTTACCCGGGGTTCGGATCAGAAACGGTCAAGCGTCGGATGGCCGCCATTCCCCGTGACGGCGGCTCTTGGATGGACCTGCTAGACCATCCTGATGCTGAGGAACTCATGACCGGATCCATGAAGAGGATTGCGGAGGCCGGAAGATTTGGGTCTTGGCCGGACGTCTACGGTCGGATGGCGTGGGACAGGCCCGCCCCTACGATCAAGCGAGAGTGCGCCCATATCGGTAACGGGAGGTACGCCCACCCGGAACAGGATCGGCTTTGCACGGTTGCGGAAATGGCCGTCCTCAATGGGTTCCCCCACCACTATCGGTTCAACGGCTCGTCGCTGGCGAACACCTATCGTCATATCGGGGACGCGGTTCCCCCGCTGATTTCCTATCAGCTCGCGCACCTCTGCCGTTGGATCCTGACGAACGAGCGACCCGGCATCCCAGCGCTCGTCTTGGCCGGAACGAGCCTGCAAGTCGCCGATCTCATACGGGAAGCGGCATGACGAGCCCACCGGACCCCACGGAACAGAAATACCTCGACGAGTTGCTTGCGGCGATGCGAGGTCCCTGCGAGGCCACGTTCCCGGCGTCCCCGGATGCCGACGCGCTTCCCGAACTGAGGTTCCCAACCGACGCCCCCTCCGCTCCGCCGCCGCCATTCCTCAGCAAGCGATTCGAGAAGGAGTTCCGAACGACCCTCCTGATTCACCATTACTTTCTGAGAGCCCCACTCGCGATGACCTCGTTTGACGCGGCCTTTGTGCGGGCGGCACGCGCCGGAGGTCACGAGATCCGGAAAGCACCCGAAGGGCAGCGTTTTTGGGATGTCGAGATGGACGGACTCCGGATTAGCCTGAAGTCTACGGCAGCGAAGAATCTGCGGGTCGGGACCCTACACATCTCCAAGCTGTGCGAGGCGGCGTGGATTCAGGACGCCCGCAGTGCCTCCCACCGAGAGGAGAAGACCAAGCAGTTGTTCGCGGAGTACACGGCCACGGTGCATGCCATCATTCAACTGCGGCTGTTCAAGAAGAAGGGGCTCTACGAAATGGTGAGGATACCGACCTCCGTCTTGGCTCAAGTCGCCGATGTCCCTCGTGTCAAGTTCGCGCCGGAAGGCCCATCCATCGGGATTCCGATTGGCCAGGACCCGCCCGACTTCACGTTGAAGCTGGACAGGTCCGACGCGAAGGTCACGCTCGCGAACATCGACAAGCGTGTATGCACGGTTGAAGGAACTTGGCGGCTCGGCCAAGGGAGAGTGACTCCCACCTGAACTAAACGGAGGAATGGACCGATGTACCGAAGCGGTGGAGAACAAGCGCGGGCTGAGGCCCAACAGAGGCGGAAGGAGGAACGTGAGGGCATCCGTAGGGATTTTCTGTCATCGAGTGAGCCACCGGGGAACACCTGGCAACAAGCCAACCTCGCGCTTCTGGCGCAGGTGACGGAACTCTTGGAGTCCATCAACACCAGTCTGGGCTCCCTTCACAACGTGATGGCCAAGATCGAGCTTAGGACGGACATGATGGCCCGAAGCGGTCGCCAAGATCGGGGAGAATCAATGTCAGATTCAGACACGCCCGCGTGGGTGAAGGAAGGCATCCGCCAGGTCGCCAAGGGGCTGGCAGAGGAAGAACCCGACTTGGTAGGTCCGGGGTTCCCGCTAGCGGTCTATCCTGCGGTCCGAGAACGTCGGCCTGACATCGTGAAGTATCTTGACGACACGGATCCCGGTTACGGTGACCATGTGTATCAGACGATAGCTGCTTGGACTCCGCGTGCGCTTCGCGGCGGCCCCTGATCCCACGCGTCACCATCTCGACCCGCCTCGCCACGGCTCACAAGCTGACCGAGGCGCCTCCCCGCCGTCGCGCCGTTATACCGGGCGTAGGAAATAGGGTTCGGTGGCAGCAGGGCGACATCGGCGAATCGCCGATGCCCGGGTGCCGAACCGCGAGCACACCCCCGATCAACTCAGCTTGAAGGCCAGCGCGGCGACATACGTAGACCCCGGATGTCTGCGCCGCTTCTGAGCCTACCTCCAGCCGCTCCATCCGATGCTCAACAACCGAGAAATAGCCGGTCTGATCTGGGTCAGTGCCTTCCTTCTGTGGGCTCTTTCGAAGAAGAGCGTGCGCGAGGGCTCTGTGGGGGTCGTCAGGACGTTCCTGAAGCCCCAGATCCTGCTCCCCGTCGCAGCGATGTTGGTCTGGGTCGGCCTTGAGCTTTGGGTTGGTTTACGGCTTGCGGTCTGGAGCCCGGTTCTTGCCAAGGGCACGATCCTGTGGACGCTCGGATCTGCGGCGGTCCTCCTATTCAACTGCGCGCGGCTCGACTCCGACGGCGACGACCTGCACTTCCTTCGGCGAACGATTCTAGCGACGGTCGGCGTGGTCGCCTTCGTTGAGTTCTTTGTGAACCTGTATGTGATGAGCCTGCCCGGAGAACTCGTCTTCCAGATGGTGGTGGCCATACCAAGTCTGATGGTTGCGGTGGCCGGCCAGAAGCCGGAATACAGGCCCGCGAAGGTGCTCTGTGAGTGGGTGCTGGCTGCGATCGGGCTTGCGGTGATCGCATATTCGGCACGGCAGATCCATTTGGGCTGGTGCCAGCTCGACGCACGGGAGTTGGTGCTCGACTTCGCGCTTCCGGTGTGGCTGACGGCCGGTTTGGTGCCGTTCCTATACCTCTTCAGCATCTATGTCGCCTACGATGCAGTCTTTCGCCGCATCAGCCGGGGAAACGCAGGTAGATGGTCAGCTTGGCGATCCCGTCTGGCTCTACTGTCCGTCCTTCATTTCCGCGCGGGTGCTGTCAGACAGCTCGCGGGTTACTGGCACTTCACTGGGAAACTCGGTGAAGCCCAGACGTTCTCCGCTGCACGAGACGTGGTCGGGGACTTCCTCGACACCCTGAGCCGCAAGGAACAGGCGAAGACCGATGAGGAGGAACGCCTACGCCGGTACAGCGGCTCTCAGGAGCTAGACGACGAGGGCCGACGGCTGGACCGCCGGGAGTTCGCAGAAACGATTGATGCTCTACTCTGGTTGGCGACCTGCCAGATGGGATGGCACCAAAGAAACGGCGGCCGCTACCGTCGCGACCTGCTCAGGGTCCTCGGCGACGACTTCACGCGCCACGGGTTGCCCCGAGAATCTGGCATCACGCTCCATGTCGCCCAAGACGGTCAGTCGTGGTACGCGTGGCGGCGGACTGTGACAGGCTGGTGTTTCGCTATCGGAGCCACCGGACCGCCGCCCGATCAGTGGAGGTATGACGGCCCCGAGCCGCCAACGGGCTTCCCCGGCCAAGACCCTTCGTGGGGCGACGGACCATTCGCGGAGGAGGTTAGTCGGAATTGGTCGTGAGGGTGCCGGTCCTCCCGATGGAATCTCGGCTTGAGCCACCCACGTCCAGGCCGAAGCCCGGGCACGATCAAATGCGGCTCCGTCCGCTCCATCGCGAATCGGCGACTTCCCGCCGTCAAGTCCGGTTTCCGAGCGTCTCGCCCCGCCCGGCCCGAATACTCGTCCTCCCAGATTGAAACCAATTGCGGATGGAATCCGTAAGATATCGCCCTTCGGGCTACCGAAGCATGTGGAGCAGCGCGACCGAACGAGGCGAAACGGAGGAGAAGAGTAGTCAGGTTGATCCACCCCACGACCGAACTGATCCCCGTGTCGATCCACGCGGGCGCTGGCGGAATCAGTCGCCGCTCCGGCTTCGGGGGTACATGGACGGTACCGCATCGCTAGCCTCCATCCCGCCGCCGACCGAGCTTCGCGAGGCCCGCTGAACGGGTTCTCGGGACGGTTCGCGGGGGTGCTCCGCCACCGCGAAGGCGGTGGCCTGCCACGACCGTGGGACAGCTCACCGCAGGGCTTCTCGGACGCCACTAAGGTGGGTCAGCCAGCCTACCCCGTGTCATACACGGGGGCTGGCGAGGGGTGGCCTCCGCCCCCCCTTCGATCCCCCCACGAATCGCGCTCCCGTGGAGGTCGCGGACGGGGGCTCCGCCCCCTTCCCCCCGTGCCGGTGCGGCGTGATGCCTGAGCACCGCACCGCCGTCGTCACCGCCCGCGTAACGGCGACCGAGTCCGCCGACTGGCGGGCCAAGGCGAAGGCCGCCGGCGTGCCCCTGTCGGCGCTGATCCGGCGGGCCATGGCCCGCACGCGGACGTGGACCGCCCGCGCGGCCGAGGTCGAGCGCGAGCGCACCCGACAGGTCTCGCGGATCGGAAACAACCTGAACCAGATCGCGCGGTGGGCCAATCGCCACAAGGGGGCGGCCGAGGCCGTCGAGGTGCTCGCCCGCCTCGTCGCCATCGAGCGGGCGCTTACGGCGCTGGCCCGCTTCGAGAGCCCGGATAGCGACGATGCACATTAAGTTTCTCGCGCACGGGACCGGGTCGGCGCGGGCTGCGGCCAAGTACCTCCTCGGAGAGCAGGACGCAGCCGGGAAGCCGCGCGAGGGCGTCGAAGTCCTGCGGGGGAACCCCGACATGGTGGCCGCGGTCGCCGATTCGCTGGAGTTCGAGCACAGGTACACGTCCGGCGTGATCGCCTGGGCGCCGGACGACCGCCCCACCGACGAGCAGCTCGAGGCGGTATTGGACGCCTTCGAGAAGACGGCCTGGGCGGGGCTGGAGCCCGACCGCTACGCCTGGGCGGCCGTGCTTCACCGCGAGGAGGGCGGAGGCGCCCACGTCCACGTCCTCGCGGCCCGGTGCGACCTTGAGACCGGTCGCAGCCTCAACATTGCCCCTCCCGGCTGGCGGAAGACGTTCGATCCGCTCCGCGACGCCTTCAACCGCGAGCACGGCTGGGGCCGTCCGGACGATCCGGCCAGGGCCAGAGTGCAGCAGCCCGGCCACCGCGCCTACATCGAAGCGGCGCAACTGCGGACGGGGCTTCGGCTCGAAGCCTTACCCCGCGACCTGCTCCGGGACTACCTGATCCAGCGCGTCGAGCACGGCATGGTGAGCAACCGCCACGATGTTGTCGCCGCGTTGCAAGACGCGGGTCTTGAAGTGCCGCGCCAAGGCAAGGACTACCTCACCGCGCTGGACCCCGAGACCGGAGACCGATGGCGGCTGAAAGGAGAACTGTATGGAGAGAACTTCGACCGCGAACGATTTGACCGACCGGCTGCGGAGACGGCTGGAGAGCGAACGCAGGGAGATCGAGGAGTTGACCGCGAGCGAGCTGAAGCGGCTCGCAGAGAACTCGCGGCGCGTCGCGAGGAACGCGCTCGGTACAATCGAGCGCGATACGGAGGAGGCGACCGGGCGGATGCGCGAGTTGCTGGCAAGGGCGTGGCAACGGCCCCTGATCGTCGGCCTGAGTCTTTGGATCGGTTTCTTCGGCGGAAGCTGGGCGACGATGCGCTGGTTGGCGACGAGCATCCAGGACCGGATCGAGACCTTGGGGGAGCTGGACACGCGGACCGAGTGGGCGCGCGCGATGCTGGCCGAGATCGAGGAGACGACCTGGG